>JAYPLE010000005.1:0-36130 GCA_038129245.1 Flammeovirgaceae bacterium
CTTTCATCTTATCCACCAATTGATCCGCATTAACCAGCATAGACCTAAACTTATGGAACTTGAACACCCGGTAACCTGATCCAACTCGTGGCTGCCAATAAAAGACAGGACCTTTGCTTTCTATTCGGATAGCGACCATGACTATCAAAAACAAAGGAGCCAAAATCAGTAGTAATAATGCAGAAATTGAAATATCAAATAATCGTTTGGAGAACGGGACCGTATAATTTGCCCTTTTGTATTTATTTTCTGAAACTGCTCTATCTACCCCGGCAATCGTTGCAATACGAAAGACCAAACGATCATGGCCCACTTTTGTGTTTATGTAATCATACGCTTCACTATCCAAGACGATATCCCTTCTTTTCACAGTCGACGTATCATCGAGGACGATTACGGGAATATCCTTTGGCTTTGCTAATCGCTGAATTTTTTCAAATTGAGGCTTTTTTTCTCCGAAATTACAGACGATCACCGCTGGCATAGGGAACTGATTGCTCATACGATACATAAGACCCTCCTCGGCTTCCGTGCTTTTCTTGTACTCTGTGACATGAAATCCATCTTTCAATAAATCACGTGCCAGAGAATCATATCCTATGATCATAATTTCTTTGGAATCTCGACGTATCATGATGCAATCTGGTTGGTTTTAACAATACGCTTCACCTTCAACGCTAATTCCTTAGGATTAAAAGGCTTGGTTACAAAATCCTCAGCACCCTCCTCTAAACACTTGATACGCGTGTCGCTCTTCTGCTGACCTGATACAAAAAGTACAGGGATCTTATGATAATAACCTGAGGTCTTGAGGTTCTTTAGTAGTTCGAGACCATCCAATCCATCCATGGAATAGTCGGCGATTAGTAAGTCTGGTTGGAACCCTGGTGTAAGCGTGCTTAATACTTCTTCAGCAGAACTAAAAGAGGTAACGTCATACTCAGCATCTAAGTAAGATGAGAGAAATTCTCTCATCATCTCATTGTCATCAACAATAAATATTTGTGGTTTCATAATTGTTTGGGTTTGTTACAAATACACATTTGTCATTTTTCTATGTTTCTAAAGTAGAGCAGATGAAGAGGTAGTAAGTCATGTTTTAGATGACTGACAGCATTCAGCCGACGAATGAATATCTTCTCCTTACGGATGGATTTAACTTCTTTTAACAAGCATCCTGACAGTACTGATCTTGATAATATTTTTGGATAGCTCTATACTTGCATGCTTAGCTAGAATATCAGAGTATTGGTTAATAGCATTTTCAAAATACATTAATATGTCAATTGTCGTAGAGAACCTCACCAAGAAGTACGGAGAACAAAAAGCCGTGAATGATATCTCTTTTGAGATCAAGACAGGTGAAGTGGTGGGCTTTTTGGGACCAAATGGTGCCGGAAAGAGTACAACCATGAAGATGATCACCTGCTATATGGCGCCAACGGAAGGGGATGTGAGGTTGGATGAAATGTCCATTCATAAAGATGCCGAATCGATTAAAAGAAAGATTGGTTATCTGCCTGAAAACAATCCTTTGTACATGGACATGCCAATCGTTGAATACCTCCGCTTTACAGCAGAGATTCAAGGTGTGGAAAAATCAAAAATCACAACACGAATCGGGGAAATGATAGAACTCTGTGGTTTGGATCGCGAAAAGCAGAAAAATATAAATGAATTGTCCAAAGGATACCGTCAGCGAGTAGGATTGGCACAGGCAATGATTCATGATCCGGAGATTCTGATACTGGATGAACCTACTACCGGTTTGGATCCCAATCAGATCGTGGAGATTCGAAAGCTAATAAAAGAGCTGGGTAAGCAGAAGACCGTGATACTTTCCTCTCATATATTATCAGAAGTCGAGGCAACCTGTGATAGGATTTTAATTATTAACAGGGGACGGATTGTCGCCGATGGTTCTTCAGATACGCTTCGCACGCAAGCCCAAGGCCAAGAATTATTGACGGTCGGAATTGAGGCTTCAAAAAAATCAGATGTGGAAAAAGCTTTAAGAGGATTAGCATCGGTGGAAAAGGTGAGTTTGACGGAAGGGAAACCTAACCACTTCAGATTGCAATCCAAACCCGATATTAGCTCCCGAAAAGCTGTCTTCGATTTATGTGTTAAAGAGAAATGGTATCTCACAGAGCTCACCGGAATTGAAACAAGATTGGAAGATGTATTTAGAGAACTAACAAACTAATAATGAAGAAGATCTGGATAATTACAAAACGAGAGCTGTCGTCTTTTTTTGATTCTTTGACAGCATATGTGATGATCATTCTTTTCTTAGGACTGAGTGGTCTTTTTACCTGGTTAGTAGGTTCAAATATTTTTGTGATGGGTCAGGCAAGCCTTAATGTATTCTTTGGAATTGCATTCTGGTCTTTGTTCTTTTTTATTCCTGCTATCACAATGAGAATGATCGCAGAAGAAAACCGTGCAGGCACGATTGAGTTGCTGACAACGAAAGCGCTTACTGACGGTCAAATTGTAATAGGAAAATTCCTGGCTTGTTTGATTTTAGTACTGATAGCATTGGTGTGTACACTACCCTACTACATCACCATCAGTCAGCTTGGAAATATTGACGATGGAGCAGTGATTGGAGGCTACATTGGACTAATTCTTTTATCCTCTGCATATATTTCCATTGGTCTATTTGCGAGCAGCTTGACAACTAATCAAATAGTTGCGTTTCTGATAGCACTATTCATTGGCGTCTTTTTTCAACTTCTTTTCGATGTAATATCCTCCACCTTAACGGGTGCTGCCGGTAAGATCTTTAATTACTTAAGCATACGAGCACATTTTGATTCCATAAGTAGAGGTGTGCTTGACAGTAGGGATTTGATATATTTCGGATCCATCGTAACCATTGGATTACTGCTATCACAACTAATGCTATCAAAAAGAAATTGGCAATCTTAATTTTATTATGAGATGAAAAAATCTTCACTTTTTATACAAATTGGGTTAATCATTGCCATCTTATTGGTGCTCAACCTGTTATCTGAAAGCCTGTATTTTAGACTGGACTTCACCGGGGATAATCGTTACACCTTGAGCGATGCTACAAAAGAAATTGTCTCTGATCTTGACGAAGTGATCACCATCAAGGCATACTTCACCGAAGAACTACCGCCACAATTAGCATATGTGAGGAATGACTTGAGGGATCAATTGGTCGAATATGAAAACCGTTCGCAAGGCAATATCGTATTTGAATTCATCAGTCCCAATGAAAGCGATGAACTGAAGCAGGAAGCACTTCAGAATGGGATAGCACCTGTTTCTATCAACGTGGTAGAAAACGATCAAAGGCAACAACTTCAAGCCTTTATGGGCTTATTATTCCAGGCCGGAGATGATAAAGAAGTCATTCCAATCATTCAGCCGGGAGCTGCGATGGAATACGACCTAACCACCGCGATCAAAAAGCTGGCCATTACGGACAAGCCAAAAATTGGGCTGATTCAAGGTCATGGGGAGCCGACCATGCAGGAACTGCCTCAATTGATGGAGCAGTTATCGGTTTTGTATGATGTCGAACCCATCAGCTTGTCTGATTCCTTACGAATTCCCGCATACTACCGATCTTTGATTTGGTTGAGACCAATGGATACGGTATCTGCAATAGATTTTGGTAAGTTGGACCAATACCTGAATCAAGGCGGAAATGTCTTCCTGGCACATGCGAACGTGCAAGGTGATCTTTCTACCGCAATGCTTGCCGCAGGTAATGATATCGGTATCTCTTCATGGGTTGGGTCGATGGGACTGCAAATGGGGGCTCAATTTGTTATAGATTCTAAGTGCGCTTCCGTCACCGTACAACAGCGGTCTGGCTTCTTTACTATTAATAATCAAGTCCAGTTCCCCTATTTTCCACAATTAAACAATTTTGAGAATCACCCTGTAACCGGCGGTCTTGAGGCGATCATGCTACCTTTTGCAAGTCCGTTATCAATCATCAATACAGATACCTCCAGAATAATCACTCCACTGATCTATTCCTCGGAGTTGTCAGGCATTCAGTCTCCACCCATCCGTATTGATATCAATAAGCGATGGACCGAAAGAGACTTTGCTGCACCTGAACAGATCTTAGCCGCATCTGTAGAAGGTATTGGAGGACTTGGGAAGCTGGTGGTGGTAACAAACGGTCAATTTGTAATCAATGGTGCAGGGCAAACGATGCAACAATTAAATGCAGATAATGTAAACTTTGCTTCGAACGCAGTCGATTGGTTGTCTGACGATACAGGTTTAATCGAGTTACGTACCAAAGCTATCACCAATCGCCCCCTGGAAAGTGTGGAAGACACAAGCAAAGAGCTACTTAAATATGGTAATGTATTTGCTCCTATTCTTATCATATTGATCTATGGATTTATAAGAAGATCCAACTTGGCAAGAAAAAGAACCAAATGGGCCCAGGGAAATTATTGAGAAACATAGCAGATCATCATGAAAAATAATACAACCCGATTATTGATTGTCCTAGCCGTTTTAATTGGTGTTTTTGCGATAGTAAAACTGACTCGCAACAACAGTCGTAGCACATCTTTCAGAACGGAATTGGTGAACTTCTCGGTAGAAGAAGCAGATAAAATTGAAATAAGCAGCTTAACCGAGAATGTACAGCTCACTAAATCAGAAGGAACCTGGTCGGTTGAAACTGATCAGGGTGTCAAAGCAGCAATGGAAGCGAATGTCCGTAGCTTACTAAGTACACTAAACACCATCAGACCTTCACGCCTGGCTGCTAGAAGTAGTTCAAAATGGAAAGACTTTTCTGTTGATTCAACAGGAACAAAAGTAACAGTATACGGTAAGGGTAAAACACTCACGGATATTATATTGGGTAGATTTGGAGTGGAAGGTCAACGATCCTTTTATACCTACGTGAGGCTGTCGGAAGATGAGGATGTTTACGTTGCTGCAGAGTTTATGAAAATGAGCATTTCGACATCAGTGAATGATTTTAGGAATAATGTGATGGCAAGGATGAACAAGGATTCTATCACGGAGATATCCTTTAATTATCCCGATTCTGCGCTTGTAATTAGAAAAGCTGACGAGCTATGGATGAAAAATGATAGAGTTGCTGACAGCGCCGCTGTCGCAGGATACCTGAACACGCTCAATATTGTTTCTAGTAGAAACTTCACCGCACCTCCAGCAAGATCAAAACCAGATTTGAATATTACTTATCGTTTCGCTAATGGTTCAGAAAAGCAGTTATCTGCTTATAAAGAAGTTGTTGGATGGACGATTGTTTCTTCTGAAAATAAAGAAGAGGTGTGGAAGGACGAAAATCTTTTTGAGAAAATCTTTGTCGCGAGTAGCCAATTTTAGCTAAAGCGAAGTTTATCGTAAAGATAGCCTATCTCATTGCTGGTTGTCGAATGCCGAAGATTCCAGCACGCACCGGCGAGTAAAGATTTAGCATGTTCCCACTTCTTAGCCAATAGATAAGTTAGTAAATGCTTGGGTAATACTGCAACAAGAAAAAAAAGGAAAAATATCCACCTCCTAGCACCTGCATTTCGGCGCATGAAGAGAATTCTATTTCTAGTTTGAAAATAGGTTTTTAAAGGAGATCCCTTTCCCGTACTGACGGACTCTTTATGAAGTACATAAGCCCCATGATGCACCTTAACACCATACCCATTCTTATTAATTCTGTGAACCCAGTCCAACTCCTCATAATACAAGAAATAGTTTTCATGCATTAGGCCTGTTTTGTTGATAGCATCCCTAGAGATCATCATCGCAGCACCATGCGCAAAAGCTGTCACTTCTACGCGATCTTCCAGTTCGACAGCTTTCTTGTGATGGTTTACCTGATTTTGCGCTGTAAACCAATTCATTGGTGTGTAACCCGCATACTGAAGCATTTCAGGCTGATCATAATAGTAAATTCTCGGGCAAATTACTCCCAGACTTTTGTCCTTTTTCATCTCTTCCACCAGATGATTCACGGTATCGGGATGTACCTCCGTATCATTATTCAAAAAGAATATATAATCCCCTGTAGCCTCTTGGATTCCTAAATTATTGCCTCCGGCAAAACCAAGATTTTCCTTTGAGTGGATGATCTTTGTAGAAGGGTATGCTTCCTCATACAAACTGTCCATATCCTCTATCCACCCATTTTCTACTACGATCACCTCCAGATCCTGATAGCGTGTAGAACGAAGAGATTTTAAAAAATCAAGGGTATAAGCTCCTTGTCGGAAATTAACCGTAATAATGGAAACCTTGGCCATTGCTATCTTCTTTTTGCCTTATCCCAAGTCACCTGATAGTCACCTGCCACTAATTTTGCAAGTCCAAGGTAAACGCTAACATTCATGAACATAAAGTAGAAAGGAATAAAGAATACCTTAAAATGAATTTTGTAGGTCTCAGCGTAGTAACCTGCCCATGCAACCAGATAAAATAGTATCTGAAGAGCCAATAATATCTGATAAAGCAATACCCCTGTCTTTGCTAAGAAGATAGAAGAGATGAAAAAAACCAAAATCGAGAGAGGAGCTAACGTCCACCTAAGCACTCTGTGCGAAACGTATTGAAAGGTCAATATTCCATGCTTAAATGGATTAAGAAGAGATTTAAGCCTCCAAACTGCTTGTAAACCACCTGCGCTAATTCTCACTTTTCTTTTCAATTCCTCATTGACAGAAGCACTGGCATACTCTTTTGCTTGCGCGGTTGATTCATAAGCAACCTTATAGCCTTGTCTCGCAACGTTTAAGGTGATGACAAAGTCCTCAATCAAAGTGTCTCGCTGCGGCGTCTCGAATAAATGCGTGCGTATAGCAAACAATTCTCCAGCAGCACCTACAACGCTGTGCACTCTGTAATCAAAGCGCTTCAGCGCAGACTCATATTTCCAGTAGATTCCTTCTCCCGCTCCTGCTGCATCCTCTTTTTCTTCGTTAAGCACCACTTTCTCTCCTGCTACAGCTCCCACTGAGTTATACTGGAAATGTTTTACCATCTTTTTGAAGGCTCCAGAATTGATCATTGCATTGGCATCAGAAAAAATGGTGATGGGGGATGAAACTTCCCTCATCACCCTATCGACTGCATTGAGCTTTCCTTTTCTCTCGGATGAATAATACAAGTGTACTTCCGGATGTCCTTTTATAATCTCAACTGTACGATCATTAGAACCATCCGCGACGATGACGGTCTTTATTTTTTCATTGGGATAGTCCATCATAAGGCAGTTCTGGATCTTATTCTCGATACAATCTTCTTCATTGTAAGCTGCAATCACATGTGTGATCTCCGGAAGATCTTCAGTTGCTAGTTCGGGTATAATCTGTCTACCCTTGACCTTGGCCATCAGCCAAATAATCAAACCATATCCTATGTAAGAGTAGAACAATATCAAGGCTGATAGGAGGAGTAAAACTTCGAATGCTTTCATTTCCAATTATTTCATCTCGAAGCTAAATCAGCAAATATGCCAGAAAATAAAGTATTCGGTAAACCGACAAGTTCTGTCGATGATTGTCTTTTAAATAGTTTTGATCTTCTTCATCAAAACGGGGCGATGAGCACGACTTACAGGTATAACCTTGTCTTTTATTACCAAGTTGTTTTCTTCTATATCAACAATCTTAGTTAGGTTGACAATAAAAGAACGATGCACCTTCAAAAACTTGTTACTCTCAATTTTATCATCGATGTTTTTAAGAGTAGAGTGGACAATGTGGTTTTTCTCACTTGTGATGAATTTCACGTAATCACCTAGTGACTCAATGAACAAGATGTCATCAAGATGAAGTCGTACATAACGCCCTTCCTCCCTTACAAAAATTTCATTCTGATCTTCGTTCCTTACATTATCGATGAGTTCCTTGACACGATCTACGGCTTTCAAAAGCCGAGCATATTGCACCGGCTTGGGAACAAAATCCGTCACCTGATGTTCGAATGCTTCCAATGCATATTCCGTGTGGCCGGTTATGAAGACAATTTGAGGTAGATCATCAACACTCTTCACTAGATCCATTCCTGTCAAATCCGGCATCTCAATATCTAAGAGAATAACGTCCGTGGAGTGGTTCTTTAGCCAGTTAATGGCGTCAATACCATTTTCAAAAATTTCATCTATTTCCAGATCTGTGATTTTATCGCACAGCATCTGAAGAGAGGTACGAGCCATTTCATCGTCATCGACTATTATACAATTCATACTAGGTGAATAAAATGAGAGAGTTTTGCAACCTCAGTTTCGACAATTTTTCTTCGTTTTTCAAATTTATTTGAAAAATAATTGAATTTGGCCTCTATATCTCGACGTAAATCAGCATTTGTAGGTGCAGACTCAAATTCTTTCATGATTTCAGATATTTCGGTGAGTCCGACCATTGAAAAGTTAGGTTTGATTTTATGCGCTTGAGATCCAAAGGCATCCCAATCTTCGTTATTCTTGAGTGCCGCTAATTCCTCAATTTCCTTATCCATGACCCTAAGGAAAATTTGAAACATCATTTCTGCCCTCTCAAAATCTCCTTGATAAAATTCGTCTAAATACTCATTATCCAGCTCTTCAGAAAAGGTAAAGTCAACTAGTTGCTCTATCTCTTCTTGATGCACCAGATCGAAATTGCCCAACGCATCGGCTAGTTGCTCTGGAGTGAAGGGCTTTGTTATATGATAATTCATGCCAGCAGCCAGGGCTCTCTCTTTTTCGTCAACCAAAGCAGATGCCGTGAGCGCAATAATTGGCGTATTATGGTTAACATTTTGATGCGTATTCCTAAGCCTGATGGTTGCCTCATATCCATCCATAACAGGCATTCGAATATCCATTAAAATCAACTCATATTCATTTTTATCCAGCAGGTCTAATGCGATCTGCCCATTTTCAGCTAAATCGTACTCAAACCCCCATTTCCTCAATAAACCAGCCAGGTACTGCTGATTGATCTTATTATCTTCCACTACCAATAATTTCTTACTGGCGGTTGATGTGATTTCAAGTTGCTTGATTACTGCTGCTGAACTTTGACTGATTTTGAGTCTCAGATCAAAGTAAAAAATAGATCCTTTACCTATCATAGAGCTTGCATGGATTTCTCCTCCGTATGCCGATACGAGATTTCTACAAATAGACAGGCCCAGACCAGTACCTCCATATTTCAACTTAGTTTCTTTGTCTGCTTGCCTAAAGCTTTGAAAAATAGTCTCTAATTTATCCTCTGGAATGCCTATGCCAGTGTCGGAAAATTCGAAATGTATCAGTGCCTCCTCGTCTTCAATCTCTAAAAGCTTAGACGTGATTTTGATCTCTCCTTCTTCCGTGAATTTAGAAGCATTGCTCAATAAATTCAAGAAAATCTGATTCAGGACGGTCGAATCAGCCATAACTTCGAAATCTATATTTGGGTCAAATTCCTGAAGTACTTTTACGGGTTTATCTTCTAGCTTAAAACCAATAATTTGTATTAGGGCGTCAATGACATCCTTAAGATTGGTAGAACTTTCGACAAAGTCAAGGTTGCCAGACTCTATCTTACTCAAGTCAAGGATCCCTGAAATTAGTCCTAATAAAATATCTGCCGAATACTTAATGTTGTCGAGATGCTCCAACTGCTCTTTCGTTGGTTTGGTGTCATAGAGCAGGTTAGTCAATCCGGTTATCGCATTAATTGGATTCCTAATTTCATGGCTCATGTTAGCTAGAAACTGCTTCTCAGCTTCTCTGGCATTTTCTGCCTGATTCCTTGCCGTAAGCAAATCATCTTCTAACTGTTTTCTGTCAGTTATATCGTAATGAATACCCACCGATCCTATAACATTTCCCTTGTTATCATAAAAAGGTGCACCACTTATCAGCACCCAAATCAATGAACCATTTTTTCTTTTCATCTGCACTTCGTATACAGATTGTTGTCCTTCCGATCGTAAGGTATCCTGATTGTTCATCAGGTCATCATAGTTATCCGGTAAAAAAAGCTGTTTGGCATTCTTTCCGATCAGCTCATGCTCCTGATAACCTAACATGTCACAAAACCAATCGTATGCTCTGACAATATTATGATTCAGATCCACCTCTAGCATACCAAGCTCCATATTTTCTATGATCCCTCTGTATTTCTCCTCCGAATCTCTTATCTTCTGCTGTGTTCGTTGCTGCTCGGTAATGTCTTTGTACTGCCATAGAAAACCATAGAACTGATCACCCGAGTCGATCCTTACTGCATCTCTCTCCAGTACCGTCCCATTCTTCATTTCCAGCACTTCTCCAAAGACCTCAACCCCCTCATTTATGATCCTTTCCGTACTTTCTATGTACAGCTCCGGATCTTTAAAATAGCTCGAAATGACCTTCATAACCTGTGTGCAATTGAGTCCAATTAACTCATCAGCGGAACGATTCAACTTAAAAAGGTCTCTGAAAAGGTCGTTAGTAAGCAGGATAAACCGATGCTCATCCTCAAGCATAATTCCTGTACTTAAATTTTTAATAAGTGTTGTCAGCGTTTCGTTTCGCTGCAACACTTTCTGTTCCAAAGATGAATTGAGACCTTTAAGTTCCTTGTATGCATCAAAAAGCTCTAAAGACTTATGTTCCAGTAATTGTTCCGCGCTCTTTCTAGCTCGACGTTCTCTTTCATAACGTCGCTGATAGAGCGCTACTTGAGCGCTAAGGTCATCTTTTGATTTTGAATCGGATTTTGGTGCCATCTTCTGACAGATTTTCCTGTGTTATTTTTGCCTTTTCCTGGTAATGCTCCAAACAACCAACTATTAAACCGTGAGCAAAATCACCCATACGCCTGACAGAATGATAGGTCATCTCTAGATGATCCTCAGATACTCTTTTGATGTCAAAGGAAGGTAGCTCAGCATCAGGGTACAGCTTCAGAACTTGTGGATGAATGACGTCTTCTATAGACGAAAGAAATGTGAAAGCATCTTGAGAGGAATGAAAAAAGTCTGGATAACCCTTATAAAAAACCCCCATAACATGCTCTCCAAAAGAGGACATAAGATTGGGAAGTGCAACGCTCGTTTTGGAAGAAGTCTCAACTAACAAAGCCACAATCTCTTCAAAAGGATACTTGCCAACAGAGGTATAGGCACCTTCATCCGTCAATCCATCAATAGTCAGAATTTGATCTACTGTCGCATAGCCAAATTTTGTTTCCACGAAATCCAGATACTCCGTAAAGATAATTCCACGCATATGGTTTCAACAAAAGAAGAAAGTATGCTGTTAATTAAAAGATATTTTTCTATAAATCAACATTTTTTGTCGATAACTGAATGTCATCAATCACATGAAAACATTGATTCATTATGAAAATTGGACTTATTTCAGATACCCATGGATATTTAGAAGAATCGATCTATACACACTTTTCAACATGCGACGAGGTCTGGCACCTTGGTGATGTTGGATCATCCCTGCTACTTGACAAATTACAGGAAACGTTCAAGCTTCGAACGGTCTTTGGAAACATTGACGGATACAATATTAGAATCAGAACTGAGGAGGCATTAGTTTTCACGCTTGAGGATAAGAGATTTCTTTTGATACATATCGCAGGAAAACCACCCCATTACACGAAACAAGTACGTTCGTTGATTGAAGCGCATCATCCCGATGTACTGATATGTGGACATTCACACATTCTAAAAATCGCGCACGATACTCAGAATAAGTTATTGTTTGTGAATCCGGGCGCAGCGGGAAAGCACGGCTTTCATAAAAAAAAGACCCTGATTCGCTTTGAAATAGAACATGGTCGAATTTTCAACATGGAAGTGATCGAATTAGGAAACCGATCAACTTCCAGCTAATTAATTTTCACGGATTGCTTTAAACTCCGATCCTTCCTTCCACTTTGGCCACTTTTCTGAATTAGCCAATTCAATTCCAAGTTTCATCATAAGATCTCCATCTTGCAACATACCCCCAAACTTCCAAGTTGCTTTATCAAATTCATCCCCGGGTCTGTGATAACGATTCTTTAGGTATTCCTGATTTTCTTCTTTCACACGTTCCACTCCGCCGTCAACTGCTTCATATGTGCCCGAGCCAAACATGGCTGGGATTCCAATTTTAGCAAAGTTAAAATGATCAGATCTGAAGAAGTACCCTTTTCCCGGATCTGGGTCCGGATAAACATACCGACCCTGAGTTTCTGCAATTTTTGCAGCTAAGTCATCTAATTCCGATTGACCGTAACCCACCAATGTAAAGTCTTTCATGGCCCCGTATGCCCCAATACCGTCTATGTTGATATTAGCCACTGAATTTTTAGGGTCAAAAATTGGGTTGGCAGCATAATGAGCAGAGCCTAACAAACCCTCCTCCTCTGCCGTAACAGCAAGAAATACAATAGATCGTTTAGGCTTAGGTACCTTTATCATAGACTCTGCCAATGCTAACAACATGGCTGTTCCCGATGCATTGTCATGCGCGCCATTGAAGATACTATCGCCATTAATCGGCTCGCCAACACCAAGATGATCCCAGTGCGCACTATATATGATGACATCTTCAGGGCTTTCTGATCCCCTGAGCATTCCTACTACATTTTGAGAAACGTCCAATCTTACTTCATTCTGTAAAGTCAGACTTGTACTCACTCCCAGAGGAACAGGTTGAAAATCGTCTAATGCCTTCTTTTTATAATTTGTAAAATCTGTGGACGACATTTTGAAGATCTTAATGGCCGCATCTCTTGTAATCCACCCTTGAACTGCACATTTGTAACCAGAAGACTTGGCTAACTGAAGTTTACTACCGGACCAGGAACCCTGAACAACAATCCAAGGGTATCCTGCAGGTACTGTTTCATGGATAATCAAAACCCCCGCAGCTCCTTGTCTGGCTGCCTCTTCATATTTATATGTCCATCTACCATAATAGGTCATGGTCTCCCCTTTGAAGAAATTGGGATCACCTTTTTCAAAGCCAGGATCATTTACCATCACAATGACCGTTTTTCCTTCCACATCAAGCCCTTCATAATCATTCCACCCGTATTCTGGTGCCACTACTCCATAGCCTGCAAACACAAATTCAGAATTATCTAAATAGGTAGTCTCTTCTCCTCTTTCTGTATATACCACATAGTCTTTACCATTTTTCAATATCAATTCCCCTTCGGAGCCCTTTATGCTCATGGTAGGATCCGAAGTACTGGTAATCGAAACCAGAGGAACCTCTTGCAGGTAGCTTTCCCCATTCCCAGGCGCCAATCCAATTGATTTCATCTGTTCCGTCAGGTATGAGACGGTCTTAGTCTCTCCTTCGGTAAATGGTTTTCTACCCAAATAGGCGTCTGATGATAGTTCGACAATGTGACGCGCGATGGTAACAGTGTCAACAGAAACCACAGTGCTCGAATTCTGAGGCGCATCGCAACTTGTGAACAGTGGTATCAATACGATACTGAATAATGTGTATCTATTCATTTGATAATAGGTTTTTAAATCTGTGAAAATGCTCAATAATTTCTACACCGAATAGCTCTTTTTGATGAATACCGCGTAAAATGAAAATAAATCAAAAATTATTCAATCGATCTCGACCTGGTCTTATTAGCATCTGCCTATATATTTTTGTCTACTATGAGCAACATTAAGGAAATAAATGGTCACCCTCATGTACCATATCAAAGAACAGTATATAGCGCAGTGGAACTTCAGGAACGAGTGGATTCGTATTTTGAATGGGCTAACACAAGAAGAACAGTTCGCGACATTTCCGACAAACCAATTTCAAAATTAGTTATCGATTCGTTAATTCTTGCAGCGAGTACTGCACCATCAGGGGCGCATAAACAACCCTGGACATTCTGTGCTGTATCCAATCCAGTCATAAAAAAGAAAATTCGTGAGGCAGCAGAGAAAGAAGAGTACGATTCCTACAATGGTAGAATGTCAGAACGCTGGTTAAAAGATCTAGAGCCAATCGGCACTAATTGGGAAAAGCCCTTTTTAGAAGAGGCCCCATGGCTGATCATTGTATTCAAAAAAATCTATGAGTTAGAAGGCGGGCATAAGAAAAACAATTATTATGTTAACGAGAGCGTTGGGATTGCTTGTGGACTGATGATCTCCGCAATACATAATGCGGGACTCGTTACCTTAACGCATACGCCTAGTCCGATGAATTTTTTATCCAAAATACTCGATCGACCTGAAAATGAACGCCCCTACCTGTTACTTCCTGTAGGGTATCCAAAAAATGAAGTATATGTTCCGGATTTACATCGAAAGCCACTGGAGCAAGTCAGTACTTTCTACCTGTAACAATCATGCTTGAACGTCAATGTTGTAAGAATTTTATGATTATTGGCAGATTATTTGACTTTTGATACTCATCTAAGCCTCTGATTCTTCCTACATTTGAAAAAGATCATTAAGATTATAATTACTCCTCTGCGAAGAGGACTTTTTTCTATAGCTGGTTGGGACCCTGACACTTTTGTCAGGGTTTTTTTATGGCAAGAAAAAAGTAAAGTAGCAGAGACGTTAAATAACCGGCACACAAGCTTGGCTAAGTCCTTTAATCGTGCTGTTCATTCGGCACTTTTCTTCTAAAGCTGAAGGCATATGCAGATACAAACGAAACGCTTGAAATACACAAATGATTTGATCAAAGTAGTTTTCATATTACGGAATGCTCCCTATCAATTATATGGCGTTTTCAATTAGTGCAACTTTTTTGTGATAGTATCCGGGTCTTACGGCTGCAGTATATCCAACAGGCCACCACCGATAACTATTACGTCGTACTTTTTTATCAGCAAAGGTTATTGAAGTTCATCTGCTTATTCTAACTATAAAAATAGAGCATTAACAGTCTAGTGGAAGCTATTACCGAATAATCGGAATATAGAAACATGATCTCATTATCATTTGGAATGACGTTGCTTCAATACTTCAACGATATCTGCAGGAGTAAACCCTTTTGCTCTCAGAAGTACCAGGTAGTGATACATAAGATCGGCTGCTTCTTCTTTGAATAGCGTGTGATCATCATCCTTGGCCTCAATCACAAGTTCAACGGCTTCTTCCCCAACTTTTTGTGCAATCTTGTTGATGCCTTTGTCAAACAACGAGGAGGTGTAAGAGCCTCCAATACGTTCTTTGTAACGATCATCTATGATCTCATAGAGACGCTGAAGAAAGACAATCTCCTCACTAGTATTTTCTTCTTTAAAACACGTGTCTGCTCCAGTGTGGCAAGTAGGTCCTTGAGGTTCAGCAAAAACTAATAAAGCGTCCTGATCACAATCAATCATGATCTTTTTCACCAAAAGGTAATTACCAGATGTCTCTCCCTTCGCCCATAGGCGTTTCTTGGATCTACTCCAAAATGTCACCTTTCCACTTGCCATTGTTTGATCATAAGCCTCCTGATTCATGTAGCCTAACATCAGTACTTTTCTAGTACTGTAATCTTGAATGATTGCAGGAACCAGGCTGTTCCCTTCCGCAAAGTCAACTACTTCCATCAAATTCTAGTGGGTATATCGTCGTTCTTTAAACAAATCTTGAGATCTGGTATTTTGATCTCTTTGAAATGAAAAATACTTGCTGCCAAAGCAGCATCAGCTTTTCCCGGCACAAAAATATCATTAAAATGATTGATTGCACCTCCCCCACCAGAAGCAATAACGGGAATGTTTACTGCGGTTGAAACGCGCTGGGTAAGGTCTACCGCAAAACCAGCTTTCGTTCCGTCATGATCCATACTGGTCAGGAGTAATTCACCAGCACCTCGACGCTCCATCTCCTGTGCCCAGGCGATTGTCTCAATCGAAGTAGCTTTTGACCCCCCATGCGTATGAACCAAATCCACTGCCTCTACAGATCTTGAATCGATAGCTACTACGATACATTGAGAACCAAAATTAGTACTCAACTCATTGATTAATTCAGGCCTTCTAACTGCGGCAGAATTAATTGAAACCTTGTCGGCTCCCGCTTCTAATAGCATAGAAACGTCCTCCAAGGTACTGATACCACCCCCGACTGTGAACGGTATATGCACCTCTCGGGCAACTGCATGGACTAGGTCAATTAATGTCTTTCTTTTCTCTAATGTGGCGGTGATATCCAAAAAAACCAACTCATCAGCCCCCTCTTCTGCGTACCTTTGTGCTAACTCGACTGGATCTCCTGCATCGCGAAGGTTTACGAAGTTCACCCCTTTGACAGTTCTACCGTCTTTTACATCCAGACATGGAATTATTCTTTTTGTCAGCATAATTCAGCTAATTCTTCAAGTGAGACTCTTCCCTCATAAATCGCCTTTCCTATGATCGCACCAAACATACCCAGCCTTTGCAGATCCCACACATCCTCTATCTTGCTTACTCCCCCGCTAGCAATAAAATTCATCGACGGAAAGCGTTTCATCAGTTCTTCATAGAGGGAAAAAGCTGGTCCAGACAGCATACCATCTTTTGAGATATCGGTGCAAATAACGTGTTTGGCACCTTTTTCCTGGTAGTACGTTAGAAAATCATAAATATGCAAGGAAGTAGCTTCCTGCCACCCGGACACCATGATTTTCATATTGATAACGTCCGCACCCAGTATGATCTGTTCAGCACCAAAGGAGGCTAACCATGCTTCCATCTCTTCCGGATTTTTAGCTGCTATTGACCCTCCTGTTACCTGCTGAGCACCTGCCGCAAGCACTCTTTCTACCTGATCTCTATTTTTTATTCCTCCACCAAAATCTACTTTGAGTTCTGTATTCAAGGAGATACTTTCAAGGACGGGAAGGTTCACTACCTCTTTTGCCTTAGCTCCGTCCAAATCCACTAAATGTAGCCTTTTGATACCTGCCTGCTCAAAAGATTTTGCAACCTTAAGCGGATCTTCATGGTAGGTTGTCTGCCTCCTGTAGTCTCCATTCTCTAATCTCACACATTTGCCGCCAATAAGGTCGATCGCTGGGATAATTTCCATGTTAAAGGTTTAAGAAATTCTCGAGTACTTGCATTCCAGCTTCTGCACTTTTCTCTGGATGAGGTTGTACAGCGTAATAATTCTCTTTCTGAAGTGCCACACTAAAATTTTCATTGTATTGGCAGCTTGCTACCGTTTCTTCACACATCTCAACATAGTAACTGTGAACGAAGTACATATAACTATTCTCTTGAATTTGCTGAAAGAGGGGACCCTTTAAATCATTAATCGTATTCCAGCCCATATGAGGTACTTTTTGAGAATCATCAAATCGACGTACCTCTGCATCAATAATGCCCAAACCTCGAGTATTGTTCTCCTCCGAATGTCTGCACATTAACTGCATTCCTAAACAGATGCCGAGAAAAGGCTGCCGCAGATTGGTTAAGAGCAAATCAAGCTGACGTTCCTTTAGATAGCTCATAGCTGAGCTAGCCTCACCTTGACCGGGAAAGATAACTTTATCAGCTGAAGCCAACCGTTCTCTATCATCCGTAATCTCATAAGAGACACCCAACCGATCCAAAGCAAACCCCAGAGACTGAGTGTTACCGGCATTGTACTTGACTACTGCAATTTTCACGCTGCAAATAAACGATGTATTCAGAAGGGTTGTACAGCTTTTTACAGGAATATATCATTAATGATATGGAAAGCTCCATGTACTACCTAAGAGTGAAACATTTTTACCATATTAGTGCTGATGGAGAATCCAACCACTTATACGACCCGATTACTTGTAGGCCTGAGTCTTGCTATGAGCATGAGTTGCTCCATGCCAAAAAGCACAAAGGAAGACACGCCATACTTCGAAGTTTCTCGAGCAAGTTATCAGGACAAAATGGAAGGCTTTTGGTTGGGGCAATGCATTGCCAACTGGACTGGGCTGGTCACAGAGATGGACAAAATTGGAGATATTGGTGAGATCAAAACAGGTGATTTCTACACGCGTGAAAATTGGGGGAAACCGGATGAACCCAATATATGGGAAGAAGGGGTAGCCAGCGATTTGTCACCGACGATTGACTTTGTCTTACGTCTCGAAGGGGAAGTTTGGGGAGCAGATGATGATACAGACATCGAATACCTTTATCAATACCTCTTGAATAAGCATCAAACTACTTCCTTAACGCCCACACAGATCAGAAATGGCTGGCTTGAGCATATCAAAAAGGAAGAGGAAAACTATCTATGGGTTTCCAATCAAAAAGCATTTGACTTAATGCAAGAAGGGATACTACCGCCCGAAACCAGTAATCCTGAAAAAAACGAGCATTTCGAGATGATTGATGCACAGTTAACCACTGAGATATTTGGACTTTTTGCGCCTGGAAGACCTGCAAATGCCCGACGAATGGCCAGACTACCTATTCAAACGACGGCTCGCGAGAACGCCCAATGGATATCAGAATTCTACGTAACCATGTATTCATTGGCTGCAATGGTAGATGTAAAACAACCCATCGGTGAGCAACTAATTTCAAATGCTTTACAAGCAAAAATCATTTTACCTGACAATAGTTACAGTAGAAAGATGTTCGACTACGTCTATGGTTTATATCTATCAGGTATTCCATGGGAAGCAACGAGAGACTCTATCTATTACCGATACCAGGTCAATCAGCTGGATGAATATAAAATCACTGACCAACAACTTTATTGCAATGGCTGCTTTGCTGCAGGTATCAATTTCGCAGCTAGTCTGGTCAGCTTGTTTTACGGGGAGGGAGATTTCAAAGAAACCATCAAAATAGGAACCCTGGCTGGCTGGGACTCTGATAATCCAACCGCCACATGGGGAGGTATGTTAGGATTTATCTTAGGTAGGAGAGAAATTGAAAAAATCTTTAGGAAGAAGTTTTCGAGTCAATTCAACATCCACCGAACTCGCCAGAATTTCTCAAATGATGGCATCGATTCATTCGAAAATATGGCTAGAACAGGCATATCAATCGTCAACAGGATGGTAGAAGAAGAATTAGGAGGGGTCATTGACGTGAAGACAGATAGTTGGCAAATACCCATTGAATGAGAGCACTAGTATTTGAGCATTTCGGAGCTGAGTTATCTGTTCAAGACGTTCCATCGCCACATGTACCTGCTGACGGGGTTATTGTTAAAGTGCTAGCAACAGGTTTGTGTCGGAGTGACTGGCACGGTTGGATAGGACATGATACTGGCATATCATTACCACATGTTCCGGGACATGAATTAGCAGGGGTTGTGGTAGAAGTGGGAAAAGATGTTAAGTCCATTGCGATTGGGGAACGGGTAACCACTCCTTTTGTTTGCGGGTGTGGCACATGTGATCCGTGCCGAAATGGAAACCAACAGATCTGTGATCACCAATCGCAGCCAGGTTTCACACACTGGGGATCTTTTGCCGAGTATGTGGCTATTGAACATGCAGACGTCAATATTGTAAAGCTGCCTACTTCTATCGCTGATGAGACAGCGGCAACTTTGGGGTGTAGGTTCATCACTTCTTACCGCGCAATTGTGGATCAAGGCAAGGTGCGAGAAGAGCAAAAAGTTGCCATTCATGGTTGTGGAGGAGTAGGACTTTCTGCTATCATGATCGCAAATGCATTGGGTGCTGAAGTTATAGCCATCGACATCAAGGAAGACAGGTTAGCACTAGCTAAGAAAATAGGTGCCAGTTCTACTATTAATGCAGTAGATGTAAAGGACCCCGTAAGTGAAATCATAGAGTGGAGCAAAGGGGGAGTCGATGTATCCATGGATGCACTAGGAAGTCAAGCAACCTGCTTCAACTCGATAGCTTCATTAAGAAAACAAGGTAAACATCTCCAGACCGGTCTGATGACTGACGATCACCAGCATCCTAGGATTCCCATGGATCAGGTCATCGCCAAAGAATTGGAAATACTGGGAAGTCACGGAATGCAAGCACATCGATATCCTGAGATGTTAAAGATGATTGAATCCGGCAAGCTGAGTCCTCAAATGTTGGTGCAAAAAACAATTTCAATAGAAGAGGCAGCCATGGCACTCCCCTCTATGGGTCAGTTTGAACATAGTGGAGTTCAGATAATCAACCGATTCACATGAAAGAACTTGGCTTATTACTCGTATTAGGAATGTTCATTTCTTTCATCTCTTGTAATCAGGAACCTGTTTCTCCCACGCAGCAATTATCACCCACTATAGAAGTGATTGGATCGCGAAATGTGGAATTAGTGAATGTAGGCGAGGGCAACAGAACATTTGTTTTCGTACATGATATCGGAGCAGACCTGGATGATTGGGTTCGCTCCAATATTGCAAAGGAACTAGCGGCTACCAACCAAGTGATTGCTTATAACAGACCCGGCTATGGTAAGTCCTCTTTTAGCCAAAACCCTCCCACTTTAATAAGTTTGGCGCATGAACTAAATAAGCTTATTGAAAAGATAGCGAATCAGGATCGCGTTATCTTGATTGGACATGCGTGGGGGGCCACAATCGCAAGAGTTTTTACTGTGCAATATCCGGAGAAAGTTGCGGGAATACTTATGCTGGACCCCATCCACGAAGATCAATTTGAGGATGATCTCAACCGAGCACTTCCATCTTGGTATTTTGCTAATGTGAATCAGGCAAGTCAAGCAGAAATTGATGCATTCAATGATAATTTGCTGGTACTTGACACGTTGGGCATACTCCCAGATAAACCCGTCACATTGATCACAGCTTTCGGTCCCGTAACATCATTGGAAAGACGTTTTGCGGCGCATAAAAGCTTAGTAGTCAGTTTATCTCCAGGGGGAATCAAGCATTACACGCTTGACCAAATCGGGTATCAAATACACCTCGAAAGTCCAACTACTGTCATTGAAGAGCTCTTCGAATTATCCCAAAAAATAAGATAATGCAATGCATTCAACTTTTCACATCTTGAACGGTGATGCATTGGCTGAAAGGTTCCCTCCCGAACTAGAAGGCAATCTGATCGTTTGCAGAGAATGTCTTTGTGAAGGTCCTGTTGGAAAAGAGAGTTTGAATGAGCTCTATCTTGAACGGGAGAACTATCTATCCACTACCTACCCGGAGATCGACCACTTGCACTATTCATCAGACATTTCTTCTGAATTTGAAAAGATCCGTCGGATTCCCAATGGGAGCGATATTTATCTCTGGTTTGAGCAAGATGTCTTTTGTCAAGTGAACTTATGGTTTATCCTCTATTTATTGGCACAATCAGATTTTGTTGGCTCTATCCAACTTGTGATAACCAATCAAAAATCACCTTATGCATTTTCAGGGTACTCAGAGGAAGAATTACTGGATTTGTATCGTGACAGTATACCGATCTCAGAATTGCTGCTATGGGGACAGCTTTGGAAAAGCTTTCAGCAAAAACAGGTCACCATTCTTGAGGATACTGGTAAGAAACTAAACAGGACTTACCCTTTCTTAACTGTTGCTATACATGCGCTACTTGACAGCATTCCCTCGGAAGATTCACTCAGTCGACCATCTCGAGTTCTCCAGGAAATTATAGCATCGCAAGAAGATGAGAATTTTCAAAGTATTTTTCAAGAATTCTGTACGCGTGAGGCAATCTACGGATACGGTGATCTTCAAGTCAAGCGGCTATACAAGGAGGCAAAGGAGGAAGGTAGTTAGGATCTAACGGGGCCGCTATCACAATGCAGTGTCTTTTTTGTTACTTCGCATGGAATAGATTAAAGGTAAAATCAATGATAACTTAATATGAAATTGACAATTTCTTTCGTCGTGCTACTCCTTGTTCAGGTAAGCTTCAGTCAATCCTACACCGGAGACCAGATCAAGCAAGGATATGCACAGTTCGGAGATCAAGTAACCTTCTTATTTGATCAGACGCTCTACGAGGTTAAACCAAAAAAAGTATTTGTTACAGGTGAATTCAGAGGATGGGATACCAAAACAGATACCAAAGCATGGGAACTTAGTCAAACGGGTACTGTGTGGGCACTCACTATCGAAAACATTGATTTTTCTATTATTCAACCCAATACCAAATTTAAGTTTCGCATGGACGATGGCAAATGGTTAGACCCACCAACTGCTTCGGAAAATGTCAAGGGAACGGATTTGGTATTTCTTATGTCAGACAATAAACCCCCTTTCATAGCTGAGCTTAGGAGCGAATACTTAATTTGGGCAGAAATAAACGTTGATCGCCCGCTGTCACCCTCTGCTTATCGTATAACAGATGCTTTGGGAAACGAGATCAAAGTGGCAGGTGTATTACCCAATGGCGCAGCAAGCACCCTTATTACACCGGCAGAACCCTTGAATAAAAAACGGGTCTATTTTCTAGAGATACCCGATAAAGGATTAAAGGCGCACTGTTCCTTTGACGGCTGGTTTAGGGAAAATTATTCCACAAAAGAACTGGGAGCCAATATCAAAGGTGGAAGGACCTCTGTACGCCTATTTGCCCCAAGGGCCGACTTGGTGAAACTTTACCTCTACAATGAAAAGGACGATGAAAACCCTACTGAGACCATTGAGATGAAAGAGGATGACCTAGGCGTCTGGGAAGCTTTTTTTGATGAGGACTTACATGGAACTTATTATGACTTTACAATCCACGGAGCCGACGATCCCGGCAATCACTTTTATAGAACAGTACCGCAACACATAAATGATCCCTATGCTCGAGTGAGTGATGATACCTGGGGGAAAGCAAGGATCTGGCGGTACACTACCCCTGCCACACCACTTGCAAACGGTATCCCAAAAATGGAGGATGTAATCGCCTACGAGGTACATATTCAAGATTTTACCGACCAGCTCCCTATTCCAAAAGCCTATAAGGGGCGTATTCCGGGTATGACTGCTACAGGTCTGAAAAATAAAAGAGGTCAGAAAATAGGATTTGACTACTTAGTTGACCTGGGAATCAACGTGGTGCACCTCATGCCGGTACAAGAGTATGTCCATTTTCCAACAGATGACTGGAAAGCAAGCTTTCACGAAGATGAATACATGATTATGCAAGGAGTCAGTGATGAAAACTACCAATGGGGATACCGCACATCTTTTGCCATGGCAGTAGAAGCCCGCTATCGCTCATTGGGCAAAGAGCCGGGATATGAACGAGAGGAATTCAGAGACTTGGTTCAAGCCTTCCACGACAAAGGTATAGCAGTAATTATCGACATCGTTCCTAACCATACAGCAGAAAACATGGACGCCAACGAGTGGTATTTCAATTTCAATGCGATCGATAAACAATACTATTATCGAACAAAGAACTTTGAGCACATAGGTGCATATGGAAACGAAGTAAAAATGGAAAATCGTCCAATGACGCAACGCTGGATCATTGACCAATGCAAACATTGGATTGATGAGTTTGGGATTGATGGTTTCCGAATTGACCTTGCGGGACAGATTGACGAGCAAACGCTAAAAGCACTAAAGGACGCGATCGGTCATGACAAGATTGTGTACGGTGAGGCATGGATTGGTTCCAATGATCCCAACTATGAAGAGAACCCGGAATGGGACTGGTACAAAGAAGACGCTCCTATTACGTTCTTCCAGGACGACTCCCGTAATGCCTACAAAGGACCGGTTTTCGAATTAAAAGACCCACTTATGGACAGAGGGTGGCCTGGTGGTAAATTCGAAGATAGAACTAATGTAATGAAGGGCTTATCAGCCAGATTCCCTACAGATAAAACACCCGTTAGCGGTATTTCCTACTTAGATATACATGATAATTTCGCCTTGGCAGATCAGTTTGGAGAAGGATTTGATGGACGTACTAATGTATTGGAAGACACCTATAAAATGGCCGTTACACTGCTGTATACAACACTGGGACCACTCGTAACACATGGTGGCTCTGAAATAATGCGCAGCAAAGCCGATGCTCCCCTGAAGGAAGTAGTAAAGACTACGAAAGCAGGTTACAGTACTTACATGCATGGTTATCGTGATACCTATAACCACCGATACGCCAATCAATTCAAATGGGAACTGGTAGGTCAAACACCGACCTCAAAGAATCAGAATGACTATGCGAACATGTTTGCATTTTGGAGGGGAATGAATGCCTTTAGGCTGTCAGCATTAGGTAAGGTATTTAGACAAAGTAAAGCTGTCCCTGATCACTACTACCAATGGATACTACCAGAAGATGAAAGCATGTTGGGATACGTCGTGGATGAAAAAATAGCAGTGCTCTTAAATGCAAATTCTTCATCCAAAACATTCGAGAACGTACGATTTCCTCAAGGAAAATGGAAGTTGATAGGGACAACCGAACGAATTGATCACGTCAATGGAGTAAAAGCTGAAAAAGCTATCACTAGAATTACGGGCAGAAAAAGTCAAAACATTCAGGTAGACGGAAAGGGTTTACTAATTTGGAAAAAAGAGTGAAAATGGATGACTTGATTCTATATCTGCGACCTCTGATTATTAGCCTAACACGTTATTTTGTGATAGCGGGCTCATTCTTTCTCGTCTTCTACATTTTATTTCCCACCTCTTTTTTGAAAAGTAAAATTCAACATAGCTGGGCTTCCAAGAAAGATTTTATCAGAGAGATTGTGCATTCAAGTCAAACCACATTGATTCTTGCTGCTGTCGGCTTAATAATACTACGATCACCTTTAAGGTCCTACACAGTTGTTTACGATAATTGGGATGTATATCCCGTTTGGTATGCACCTTTGAGCATCTTGTTTGCTCTGGTCATTCACGATACTTATTTCTATTGGATGCACCGCATTGTACATCATCCAAGAATATTTAAGACTGTTCATTTGCTGCATCACAAGTCCATCAATCCATCGCCGTGGGCCTCATACTCCTTTCATTTTACGGAAGGAATACTGGAAGCACTTATTGCACCTATTTTACTCTTTTTATTGCCAATGCACCCTATGTCATTTTTGGCTTTCACCACCTTGGCATTCTTAATAAATGTATACGGCCATCTCGGTTTTGAGGTGATGCCAATGTGGTTAAGAAAAACCTGGCTTTTTGAATTAATCAACACATCGGTACATCATAACCTGCATCATCAGAAATTTAATGGGAACTACGGGTTGTACTTCCGTCTTTGGGATAGGCTGATGGGTACGGAGTTCAAGGACTACACGAAAGAATTTGACAAGATCCACAATCGAAGAAAAGGTAAAACCAAAAGACAAATGGCTTGAAAGGCGATAAGCCGGATACAATAGGATGCCCCGCGTGGAGATGCTAACGCAAAGCTAATCGTTCACCTTTTGGCTTTAGTTTTTCCGAATACGATTGTAATCCTTGGCTATAAAAAAATAAAAAGGAGGGCAGCCTGCCGCTCTTCTCTTTATTTTCTCATGCCATATCTCACGGACTTACCTAGTCAAAGCTACTCTGCTAAACCTATCCGGCTAGACTACTCTCTAGTTTGATCAACTCAAGCTGGTTAGCTAGATCAGCTATCAAATCTTCCTCATCCTCTATCCCTACGGAGAAACGTACTAACCCGTCACTTAATCCGTGCTTGATTCGCTCTTCTCGTGGAATGGAAGCATGCGTCATTAAGGCAGGATGATCCACCAAAGATTCTACTCCTCCGAGGCTTTCTGCCAAAGAGAAGACCTTAAGAGAAGAAATCAGCTGCTTCGTTTGCTCTAAATCAAAATCAAATTCTACCGAAACAATTCCACTGAAACCTCTCATTTGCTTCTTAGCCATCTCATGCTGAGGGTGCGAAGGCAAACCTGGATAATACACTTTCTTCACTTTCGGGTGAGACTCTAAAAAGGTTGCCACTTTCATTGCATTTGCTGCATGTTTTTCCATTCGAACACCCAAGGTCTTCAAACTTCTGCTTGTCAGCCAAACATCAAATGGGCTTGGATTGAGGCCCATACCCATTCTGGCAAAGTCTAGCTTTTGCTTTAGCTCCGGATTGTTGGTTGCGATCGTTCCACCAATTAAATCCGAATGACCCCCAATGTATTTTGTCGTACTATGCAGCACCATATCGGCACCCAGATCAAGCGGGTTTTGAAAATACGGCGTTGCAAACGTATTATCTACTACCGTCATAGCCCCGTATTTTCTTGCCAAGGTAGTAATGGATTCCAGATCAGATATTCTTAGCAAGGGATTGGTAGGTGACTCCAGGTAAATTAGTTTCGGCTTTTCTGCTAGAGCTGCTTCGACCTCTTCGAGATCCAGTGTATTGATAATCTTCAGCTCTACCCCGAAATTCTTAAAGATCTTATCAAACAAACGGAAGGTACCACCATATAAATCATTACCTGCGATCACATGATCACCCTTCTCAAGCAAGGAAATCATGGCTGTATTGGCCCCTAAACCCGACGAGAAAACAGTAGCAAACGTGGCATTTTCGATAGAAGCAAGTGTCTGTTCAAGATTGGTGAAATTTGGATTTCCAGCACGCGTATAATCATATCCTTTATGTTGATCTGGTGCTTCTTGCTTATAAGTAGACGTAAGGTAAACTGGCGGAATCATCGCTCCTGTCTCTTTATCCGGCTCTTGTCCTACATGGATCGCTTTAGTTGAAAATTTCATCTTACTGTCTTTTTATTTAGAGTGTGAAATCATGCGACTTCATCCACTCATCGTTGTAAATCTTACTCAAGTACTTAGCCCCATTATCAGGGATTATGGTAACAATTACCGCTTTCTGATCGCTTGGGATACTCCCCGCCAACTTCAGGGCTCCCCATACATTTGCCCCGCCTGTACCTCCTCCAAAGATACCTTCTTCTTCTGCCAGTTGTCTTGCGACTGAGAAAGCATTTTGATCGTTGAACTGATACATGTCGTCTAACAGGGAAAAATCCATTGCCTTTACAATGTGATCCTCTCCCACTCCTTCTACATGATAGGTGCCGCTCTCCTCCATGTTTACCTTGCCGGTTTTGAAGTAATGGTAGTAAATAGAACCGAAGGGGTCAGGCATCACTAGTTTGATGGCGGGGTTTTGCTCTTTCAAAAAACGACCTGTTCCACTTATAGTTCCCCCTGTACTTCCCGCTGCCACAAAATGTGTAATTTTTCCTTCTGTCTGCTTCCAAATCTCCGGACCAGTGCTCAAGTAATGTGCTTCAGGGTTCTTGGGATTATCGTACTGATTGATTCGAAAACTATTAGGCGTGTCGGCCGCTATTCTCTTTGCGGTATTTACATAATGATCCGGAGCATCAGGGGGTGCTGCTGTCGGGGTCACAACAATTTCTGCCCCAAAAGCCTTCAGCGCATTTTGCTTTTCGATACTAACCTTATCTGGCATGGTGAGAATGGCTTTATAACCCTTCTTGGCAGCGATCATGGCTGCTGCTGCACCTGTATTCCCAGAGGTATTCTCCACAATTGTTCCTCCTGGCTGCAGTAACCCTTGTTCTTCGGCATCCGCAATGATGTGGTTAACTATTCGATCTTTTATGCTCCCACTGGGGTTAAAAAACTCGAGTTTCACATAGATCGCTACGTGGGGATAAGGATTGATTTTTTCTAATTTCACCAGAGGCGTGTTCCCTACTGATTTGAGCAATTGATTCATCATTCGAGGGTTAACTGAGTAAACATAAAAGTAGTTCCTCAGATTGAAATTCTTTCCAGCCTCGAAATTGCTGAAAATAGGAAGATTACACAACTGCAGCGACCTAAATGATTGTCATAACAATAAAATACCACGTATATCCTACAGAACATTGATCAGTAACTGACACCAATCTATACCGCTTGTGTATCGTTTCATGGCAACCAAATGCATGGAAGGTAGTTTTACAGCTGCAACAACTAATTTCATCATGCGTCTTTCACTTAAATCCGTCTTAACAGTTCTCACGATTCTGACAAATGGCATCTTGTTTGCGCAAGACCGTTCTTCAGGTAAAAATTTCACTACAAGGTCAGAAGTGATTGCCACGGAGGGGATGGCTGCTACCAGCCAACCTTTAGCCACTATGGCAGCGATCGATATCTTAAAAAAAGGTGGGACTGCTATGGATGCCGCGATCGCAGCCAACGCTGTACTAGGACTAGTGGAACCCAATTCTTGTGGCATTGGCGGCGATGTTTTTGCGATCGTTTGGGATGCCAAAACAGAAAAACTTTACGGCTTGAATGGAAGTGGGCGTGCAGCTTCCAAACTCACTATTGACTATTTCAAAGAAAAGGAAATGGACTATATCCCCTTACTTGGTCCCCTGCCCGTATCTGTGCCCGGATGTGTTGATGGTTGGTTCACCCTTCATAAAAGATTTGGCAAACTCCCGATGTCAGACATACTCAAACCGGCGATAGATTACGGAAAAAAGGGTTTCCCGGTTTCAGAAATCATAGCCTGGCAAATGAGCCAGCATTATGAAAGACGTAAAGACCTGCCAGGTTTCAAGGAGACGTACATGCCCAATGGTGTAAGTACACCAGCCAAAGGCGATATCTTCAAAAACCCTGATTTATCCAATACCTATCAGATCATCGCAGATGGAGGAAGAGATGCTTTCTACCAGGGGAAAATCGCAAAGACCATCGCTAGCTACATGAAAAAGCACGGTGGCTTTTTATCGTATCAGGATCTCAAAGACCATACCTCTGAATGGATTGAGCCTGTAAGTGCAAACTATAGAGGCTATGACGTTTGGGAACTTCCTCCAAACGGACAAGGGATTGCGGCCTTGCAGATATTAAATATTCTGGAAGGATACGATATCGGAAATATGGGCTTCGGGTCGAAGGAGTATTTACATGTGCTAACAGAGGCCAAGAAACTTGCTTACGAGGATCGAGCCAAGTATTATGCGGATCCGGCATTTAATGAAATCCCTGTGGAGACATTAATCTCAAAAGAATATGCTGCCGAACGAAGGGCTCTCATAGATGAGAATAAAGCTGCTAATGATTACCCGGCTGGAGAAATTGAAGCTGGAAATACCATTTATCTGACGGTTGCAGACAAGGACGGAAACATGGTTTCTCTGATTCAAAGTATTTATGCTCAATTTGCATCCGGAATGGTGCCTGATGGACTGGGATTTGTTCTACAAAACAGGGGGCAAATGTTTAATGTACAGGATCCGGAACACTTCAATTCCCTAACAAAAGGCAAAAGACCATTTCACACGATTATCCCCGCTTTTGTAACAAAGGACGGAAAACCTTACATGAGTTTTGGACTTATGGGTGGTGCGATGCAACCACAAGGCCACGCACAAATCATTGTGAACATGATCGACTTTGGTATGAACCCACAGGAAGCCGGCGATGCACCAAGAATGCGACATATGGGCTCTTCGCAACCAACTGGATCGATGATGACAAATGGCGGCATATTGTACCTGGAGAGTGGGATTAGCTACGAAGTTATCCGGGATCTTGAACAAATGGGACACGATATTCGGACTACCAATGGTGCATTTGGGGGTTATCAAGCCATCCTTCTAAAAGAAGGTGTCTACTACGGCGCCAGTGAATCCCGAAAGGACGGGATGGCTGCCGGATATTGAAAATAAAAACATAATGCCGTTCTGTTCCCTAGCTTAAGAGGATAGTAATTTCTAATTATTTTGACTAATCATTTCAGATAGAGATAAATCCGAATACAAGAAATTAAGCCTGATTTTTAAGTACCCCAATGATACTACGCTTTAACCTGTTTATTCTCTGCCCCTCAAAACGGTAAAGAAACAGACCCAAAACCCAAACCAACCGATAATACCTTTCGACAATAAAATTACTTTTCTGCGCCAGGTAAATTTTATTTTTGAAAACTGCGATTCTTAAAACATAATCCTCAACTAAAGCAGGATTATCTTTTAGGTACTTCGGAACAAACTGAAATTTATACCCCTGATAACCTTTCTTCCCATGTAACCTCATCCAGTCTCTCCATGAATAATGCTGACCTCCTCCAAGATCGATGTAACGTAATTTATTGTCAGAAAAAGCAAAATCGATAAGCTTAAACCACATGTACTTTGCTAAGTTTCTATTAATATACTTTTCTTTATCATAAAGTGGTGCGGCACAGAATGCATACTGGTCATAGTAGTAGATCCATTGTATGCATATGATTTCATCCAACTCAATATTACGAGCAGCAAAAACCTTGATTTTCTTTTGTCGGTTTAACATCGTTAAAAAATCAAGCTTAATCTCCCATTGAACCCTCTCCCCCCACACAATCTGTCTTGACCATAGCTCCATATAACTCTCAACCAATTCTTCATTAAAGGCTATTTGTTCATATTTCAAATCTTGATTACGATTCCTTGCTTTACTGTAATGCTTTTTGGAATTGGTAGAAAGAGATGAGATGTAACTGTCGAAAGTATCCCCATGTACTTTTATCAGGAAAGGCGTAGAAGTTGTCATTATTGCAGCTTCTAATACCATAAATAAAGGAAATAAAGTAAAGAATAAAAGCACTAAAATTTTTCCAGATCAGATCAAGGAAAGAATCATTTGCTATAGTACATGCACGGGTTATCTGGGAAGCATTTCCAAATACTGAATTGGTAATCCTTCTCCAGAGCTATACTTTATTTAAAAAGGAGTATGCTTAGAAGACATTCTTCTTGAATGAGCAACTGCTCAAGCATGTAAAAATAAAAGCCTTATGGTCGTCAATTTCCCATTTATACAGCCGTGGTATCTTCTTACATGACGATAGTCTATAATTATTTTAACATTAGAAAAACTTATTCAATACTCCTTGGTTTACAGTACAACCGAAGTCAATTATGGAAGAGAAGAATTCAACTAGTGAGATTAAGGTTATATGGAAGCCAGAGCTATGCCAGCATGCTGGAGTATGTGTTAAAATGTTTCCCAGCATGGCCAGAACAAAGGAAACGTCCTCGGTTACAGTTGAAAATGCCAGCTCAGAAGAATTGCTAAACCAAATGAGTATATGCCCCTGGGGAGCTTTAAGCTATCAGAAAGTCAATAACCCAAAATCACACTGATCCGACTGAAATGAGTAAAAAAATAGTCACTTGCAAGCTAGGAGACCAAGACTATCTCACGCAGGTGCAGGGAAATCATCACTCATTTTTCCTGGACGAGCCCAAAGAGCTGGGTGGTAGTGACCAGGCAGCAAATCCTACACAACATTTACTGGGTTCCCTGGTCGCCTGCACAGCAATCACCATCAAAATGTACTCTAAGAGAAAAGGTTGGGATACAGGGGAGATCAGGGTATCCGCGGAATTAAAAGAAGCATTGAAGCCGGATGGCGTTCGCCAGAGAATAGTAAAGGAAATTGAATTTGGTAATGAGCTGGATCAAAGTCAGGTTGAAAGACTTCTGCTGATTGCAGAGAAATGTCCTGTTTCAAAGCTACTACAAAAACCCATTGAGTCGGTAATGAACCAAGGTATAGGTACCTCAGATAGTTAGTAAAACAGCTTCATTATTTACGTCACCCTTTAAACCAACCTTTGGATATCTCATTTTTCACTAGTCTCACTACAGCTGAGTAGGGATTGTACTGAGGTTTAAGTGATTTTCCTTTCGCAAGCTGATGAATTTGAAAATCGTAGAAACCTGCCTCAGCAAAATCAGCTAACATTTTAATACTCACCTTAAAGTCAGCATCTGGTATACGGTCAATAGATCCCTCAATAAACCCCTTTGGAAAATCTATTTGCTGTAAGAATGGCCGAGCCATTCCTACAACATCCAGTTCATCATCAGCAAGTGCCTGCTGACAAAATGAATAAGACCTAAATCCCCCGGTAACCATAAGCGGCATCTTACTGTGAGCTCTGACCTGAGATGCAAAATCCATGAAATAAGCCTCCCTCTTTCTCGTTGAATCTTTTTTGTAACGATCTGTAAGGAAATCAGTACCCTCATAGGTACCACCTGAGATTTCTAATAAGTCAACTCCTGCACTCTTCAATGCTTCCAGCACATATAAAAAGTCCTCCACAGACATTCCTCCTCTCTGGAAATCAGCACTATTGAGCTTAACAGAAATGGGATACGATGAGCCAAGCTTTTCTCGAAGACCGTCGACCAAATCAAGCAGCAATCGGGCTCTATTTTCTATTGAACCCCCATATTTATCCGATCTGAGGTTGGTTTTTGGAGCAAGGAACTGGCTCAGAAGATAACCATGTGCTGCATGAAGCTGAATGCCGGAGTATCCTGCCAGCTTACAAAGTTCTCCGCACCGAATAAACCGATGCTCGACTTCTTTAATGTCAGCAACAGTCATATCTCGGGGTTTAGCAAATAGCATCATTTTATGCAATTGAATAGGAGAAGGCGCAATGGGTTTAAATGTGGAAAAAATGGTTGCTTGCCTTCCGGGGTGAGAAATTTGAGCCCAAAAATGAGTACCGTACGATGTCCCTGCAGTCGTAACTTTTTGCAGCTGCTCCAACCCTGTTTCATCTTCTAAAACGATGTTTCCTCCAGCTTCTTTATACCGATGGTCTACCATCAGATTCCCTGATATGAGTAATCCGGCACCATTAGCTGCCCATAGTCGATACAAATTGGCTAAATGATCATTCGCTATGCCTTTAGTGGCTAATCTTTCAGTCATAGCAGCCTTCGCAAGTCTATTCTTCAATACTGCGCCACACGGAAGCTTAAGCTGAGAATCTAATTGTGGTTTTTTACTCAATGTTCAATTCTTGTTTTAATGTCTTTTTCGTTTTGGATTGACCCTTTTTATCAGGTATAGCTGACATGGCGAGTTCAGAGATAGCCGTGATCGATAATGAAGGATTGACACCCGGATTAGCGGAAATCATAGAACCATCACATACCATCATATTATCATAGCCGAACACCTGATTCCGGTGATCAATTACTCCCTCTTCTGCTGTTGCGCCCATAACTGCTCCTCCCAAAATATGTGCTGTGGTGGGAGTACCTAGAAAGACATCCGTGATATTGGCATAGGGAATGGATTTTGTCTTACGGCTTAATTTCCTTGCTGTTTCTGCAGCCTCGGGGATAAAACCACTTGGTGCTGTGCCCATCTCTTTAGAGGTTTTCAACCGCGTGATCTTCCCCAATTTCAAACTCAAGGTACTGTCCAGCGACTGCATGAAAAGTAACACGACCGAGCGCTCACTATAGTTGTTAGCGAAAATAGTTCTTAAAGATCGCAATGGTTTCTTGAGCAGTATTCCTAAGACACCAATAACCCTGATGAAAGTGGAAGTATGCGGATAGGCGGGCATGGTCAATAATCTAAAAAAGCTGGAACCCCTACCGTATCTCACGGGTTCCAAATGGCTGTTTTCGTCTAGATCAAGAATCGATCCAATTGCAATGCCTTCGGTATTGTCCGGCGCATCTCTTTTGGTATTAGTAAGGAGAAACAACGACTCGTTATTGGTTCTAATGTTCCTCCCAACCGCATTTGATAACCGTGGTAACGACCCTTTTTGCTTCAGGTTAAGCAGTAAGGGAACAGTACCTAATACACCTCCTGCAAAGACCACATGCTTTGCCTTTATTTTTTGCCTTCTTCCTCTACCAATGGCCTTCTTAAAAAAGATATGGTAACCATCCTTTCCTCCTTCGTCTCCAAAGGGTTTTATGTCGTACACCTCACGTTCAGCCAGGATCTCCGTACCGAGTTGCTGCGCTAGGTGAAGATAGTTTTTATCCAAGGTATTTTTCGCATTGTGCCTGCAACCTGTCATGCAAGCGCCGCAGTGGATACACCCTGTTCTATCAGGGCCTTTCCCATCAAAATAAGGGTCGCGAATCGTCTCTCCCGGCTTGCCGAAATGAACTGCAACCTTCGATTTAATAAAATGATCGGCCCGACCCAAGTCTTTTGCCAACTCCCTAACCAACTCATCAGCTGGCCCCAGGTGAGGGTTTTCCTCTGCTCCCAGCATACGGTAAGCCTCCTGGTAATGAGGTGATAATTCCGTTTCCCAATCTTTAAGATTGGACCAACTCCCCGAGGTAAAAAACTCTTTCTTGGGTATAGGTAGGGTATTTGCATAGGTCAAGGACCCTCCTCCTACTCCTACTCCGGAGAGTACAGTTACATGATTTAGATACGTGATCTTAAAGAAGCCAAATAGCCCAAGTCGGGGTTCCCAAATCCACTTTTTAAGTTTCCAGTTGTTCTTTGGAAAATCCTCTGCCTTGTACCATTTCCCTTTTTCAATGACCAATACGGAATATCCTTTCTCAGCCAAACGCAGTGCACTAACTGAACCGCCAAAACCACTTCCAATGATCACATAATCGTATTCAGTACTTATTTCACCCATTATCGCTCAATTTAATAGAGTTTTAGAATAGGTGCTGAGAATCATTGCCAGCATCATCAAAAAGCTTCCACAAATTAGGGCACCTGGTATCATTCAATCAAAAGCAGTTGGTGAAGCAAACAGCTCCTATTATCAGTATACTGAAAATGATGCTCCATTCCTTTTTTCCAACAAGGATTCGTGCACTAGTTTTCATGCTACAAATACCGAAAATACCCTACGAATGGACGTCGAATCGGTACCTGACTATGGGCTCCAAAAAACTGGCAAGGTCAGCGTGCTTGTCATCACTGGCTTCTGGATGTTAGAAGAAATCTCTGCTCAGGAAACTTTGGTTACCTATCAGATTTTGGCTGAACCTGGGGGTTCAATACCGGCCTGGGTAGCACATTCTGCGGCGGTTGATACACCCTTCAAAAGTCTAAAAAGTTTGAGAGCTTACCTGAAATACCTTCAGAAAGGAGATAGACAAATGCTTATTGTGACTAAATTGGAAGTATGACCAGAGTAGAAGCTTTAGAGATACTGAATTCCATGACCAAGTCAGAAAGCCTTTTACGGCACATGCGTACGGTAGAACTGGTCATGGAAGCTTACGCCGAAAGGTTCGGTGAAAATAAGGAAGAATGGGCCAATACAGGCTTACTACATGACGCTGATTATGAAAGGTACCCGAAGGAACACCCCAAGTTAATTGTGAATCTTCTCAAAGAGAAAGGCGAAGAAAAGATGGCGCATGCCATATCTGCTCACTATACAAAATGGAATGTCCCGTATGTTTCATTGTTGGATAAAGCATTACTGGCCTGTGATGAACTCACAGGTTTTATAGTGGCATGTTGTCAAGTTCGTCCGGATGGGATTGAATCTTTGACAGCCAAGTCAGTAAAGAAAAAGCTCAAGCAAAAATCATTCGCTGCAAAGGTCGAGAGAGATGAAATAAACAAGGGAGTAGAGTTGCTTGGCGTGGACCTGACAGAGCACATCGATTTTATTATTGGAGTGCTCAGGAAGAACAGAAGGGAGCTGGGGATCTAGTAGATTCCCAATAAAAACTACAGATGCGATCCGGTATCGGATGCTCACCCCGTTTCAACTATTTCTTTAGTTTTTACTTGAGCTGAACTAAGCTACTAGAGCCTCTCCAGATTCTACGTATTCAGCAATCACCTCTTTTATCGCGGGGATCGAATCAAATAACTGCTGATATGATTGGATTACAAAATATCTGTCCTGAAATACATCTTTATTGAAAGGCGTCTTTGCCATAACACTTACATCAAAATCATATTTAGGTGGCTCTTTAGAAAGGCAAAAGCTCGTCTCTCCTGCCGAACTTAGAATTCCTGCACCATAAATACGCAATCCTTCTTCCTCCTGAATTAAACCAAATTCTACTGTAAACCAATATATCCTTGCCAGTAATTCTATTGCATAGGCATTTCCAACATACTGCAGACCAATTCTACTTAGTTCTTCCAGAAAATCAACAAAAGATTGATTCGTTAGTAAAGGAACATGTGCAAAGACATCGTGGAACATGTCGGGCTCTTCCAGATAATCAAGCTCCTTCATTTTTCTCAACCATGTAGTAGCCGGAAAACGCTTGTTTGACATTAACTCAAAAAAAGTATAGTCCGGTACAATCCCTGGTACCACAGCTAGCTGCCAACCTGTGGTGTCTTGAAGTATTTCATTGGTTTGCTCAAACTTTGGAATCTCATAAGAGACAAAATTCACCAGATCTAACCCTCTCCTATGATCATCGCTAGCAGCACTTGGCAGATTTTGGATCTGACGGTCGTACAGGACCTTCCACACTTCAAAATCCTCCTTGGTGTAGTGTCCATATATCTGCTTCATTATAATCGGTTGATAGTTAGTTGTTTTAACAAATATAATTGCATTTGATACGAAAAGGTTGTGCC
>JAYPLE010000005.1:36230-72167 GCA_038129245.1 Flammeovirgaceae bacterium
GCAACTACTCGCTTCAGCTTCTCAATTAAACGACTCGATTCTCTGAAACTCAAGGTCTGTTGCCCATCAGAAAATGCTTCTTCTGGCGTGTCGTGTATCTCAAAAATTACACCATCTGCTCCCGCCATTGTAGCCGCTAATGCAATCGGCTCAACATAGTCTCTGATTCCTATTCCGTGAGAAGGGTCAGCCACAATTGGCAAATGTGTCTTTTCCTTTAAGATGGGAATGGCATTGATATCAAACGTATTTCGTGACGCTCTCTCATAGGTGCGAATACCTCGTTCACACAAAATCAGTTTTTCATTTCCTCCTGAAAATACGTATTCAGCACTGTATAATAACTCATCTATAGTACCCGAAATACCCCGTTTGATCATGACCGCTCGGTCCACTTTCCCTAATTCATCCAACAGATTGAAGTTTTGTGTATTTCTAGCTCCCACCTGATAGATATCCACGTAATCGTACATCTCTTCAATCTGGGACACTTGCATCACTTCCGTTACGATTTTAATACCAACCTCTCGCGCTTTTTTGTACCAGAGTTTTAACCCGTCAATTCCTAGTCCTCTAAATGAGTAAGGGGAACTTCGTGGTTTGAATACGCCACCGCGCATCAAGGAAACCCCATTAGCTTTGAGATGCTCGATCGTTTGCTCAATATTCTCTTCTCCTTCGATGCTGCAGGGTCCTGCCATGATAGCAAAATCATTTGCACCGATATTTACTCCATCACCTAAGTGGATGGTGGTTCGGTCCACTTTCCATTTTCTGGAGACTAGTTTATAGTCATCAGAAACAATGTGTATGTCTTTGATGCCGGGAAGATGACCTACCTGTCGAATATCAAAAGCCTCTTTTCCAATACCTACCAAGTACTGCCCGGCCTGTGTCTCTACAAACGTGGTTTTATATCCATAAGATGATAGCTGCCGAATGACATCTTCTTTGTTTTGCTGATTGATAGTGGGATCGAACTGGACAATCATGAATTATGAAATGATGGTTTTTACGAAGTGATGTATAGCCTCGTCTGAAGCGTCATCTGCCAATTGTTTAATGAAAGCACTTCCAATGATAGCTCCCCTGGAATATTGACAGGCCGTTTCGAATGTCTCTTTATTTGAAATCCCAAACCCTATCAAAGTAGGCGATTGCAGCTCCATAGCATTAATTCGTTTAAAGTAAGCTGTCTGTTCTTCACTGATACCAGTTTTTGCTCCCGTTACACTTGCAGAGGAAACAAGGTATATGAACCCGTCGCTGTTAGCATCAATGGTTCGTATTCGAGATGTTGCCGTTTGAGGAGTTACAAGAAATACATTTTGAATACCGGATGCTTCAAAAGTTTCAGCATATACCTCCTCGTATTCATGCATTGGAAGGTCCGGAAGGATTAATCCATCAACACCAACTTCCTGGCATTTCTGACAAAACTGTTTCACGCCGTACTGTATCATGGGGTTCAAATAGCCCATTAACAGCACGGGTATCTGTACTTGGGTTCTAAGTGCCGCCAATTGATCAAAAAGCACCTGGATAGACATACCATTTTCAATTGCCTGCGTCGAACTTTCCTGAATGGTCGGCCCATCGGCAATAGGATCACTGTAAGGGATGCCAATCTCCAGAAGATCTGCACCCGCCTCCTCCAATGCTTTTGCGATTCGAACCGTATCGTCTAAGGCGGGAAAACCCGCTGTAAAATAGACGTTGAGCAACTTCTCTTTCCTCTTCTCGAAAAGGTGAGTAATTCTATTTTTAGCCCTAGATTCCATCTTTAGTATTTCCCCCATTTTATATAGGTCTCCAGGTCTTTATCTCCTCGTCCTGACAGATTGATGACAATCACTCGATCCTCTGCTGCTATCTGATCCAAAGCTGCGAATGCATGAGCTGTCTCAATGGCAGGAATAATACCTTCGAGTCGGCTCAGTTTGATCCCTGCCAGCATGGCTTCTTCATCGGTCACGCTGTAAAAAGTTCCTCTTCCTGAATCAAAAAGATGGGCATGTATCGGACCAATTCCGGGGTAATCGAGTCCCGCTGAAATACTGTATGGTTCCACTACCTGACCATCCTTTGTTTGCATCAAAATGGTCTTACTACCATGTAAAATTCCTTCCGTTCCTAAGGTGGTGGTTGCGGCTGATCTTCCCGTATCATTTCCCATTCCTGCAGCTTCAACTGCGACCAGCTCAACATTCTTACGATCCAGATAATGGTAAAATGCCCCGGCAGCGTTGCTACCGCCACCTACACAAGCCATGACAATATCAGGATCTTCGATTCCTTCCTGTTCCAATAACTGGGATTTGATCTCCTCGCTAATAACTGACTGAAAACGTGCTACTAAATCCGGATAAGGATGGGGTCCTACCACACTGCCTATTATGTAATGGGTATCGACCGGATTATTAATCCAGTGTCTCATCGCTTCGTTGGTTGCATCTTTTAGCGTCTGGCTCCCTGATGTCGCCGCAACCACTTTTGCACCCAGGATTTTCATTCGTTCGACGTTAGGCTTCTGCCTTTCCGTATCCAGCTTCCCCATGTACACTGTGCAATCCATACCCATCAGTGCACATACAGTGGCAGTGGCGACTCCATGTTGGCCCGCACCTGTTTCAGCAATGATGCGTTTTTTCCCAAGCGCCTTAGCTAAAAGAATTTGGCCAATTGTGTTATTTACTTTGTGAGCTCCCGTATGACACAGGTCTTCTCTTTTCAAATAAATCTTGGCTTTGTATTGGTCTGAAAGTCGCTCTGCAAAATAGAGTGGTGTAGGACGTCCTACATAATCTTTAAGAAGCTGATTAAACTGACGCTGAAAGGCTGGACGATTCATGATCTCCAGATAATTCTCCTTCAGTTCCTCGATATTGGGAAACAGCATCTCAGGAATGTAAGCACCTCCAAACTTCCCGTAATACCCTCTCTCATCTACTGCAAAGGCCGATGTACTCATAATTGCTTTTTAATATTTTTAATTTTTTTCAGATCCTTTAAACCAGGTGAAATCTCAACTTTACTGTTAACGTCTATTCCAATACATTTTGCCAATTTCAACTCTTTAATAGCTGGGATATCGTTCGACTCGACACCACCACTTAGTAGATATGGTACCTCACCATTATAGTCCTTCAATAGCGTCCAATCGAACTTCTCACCAGTTCCCCCATATGCCCCTGCTTTCTTCGTATCAAACAAGAAATAGTCAACAAACGGTACATATTGACCCCAATCGTCAGGGAGCTTATTGCTGACCCTGAATACCTTTATAATCTTAAGACCGGCTTCTTTCAGCCTCTTCACCTCCTCCACGGTTTCATCTCCATGAAGCTGCACATAATCCAACTTCCAACGCGATACCAGCTCCTGAATCTTTTCTTTTTTTTCTTTAACAAAAACTCCAACCTTTTGGATATTAATTGACTGAATATCTTGCGGAGTAAGGTTTGAAGGAAATCGAGGTGATTTATCGTAAAATATCATGCCCATCCAATCCGGCTTTATCTCGGCCAAAGCCCGGATATTAGTAATTTCCTTCATACCGCAGACCTTTAGCTTCATGACAACTAGCCTACTAACTTTTTAACCTGCTTTACAAAATCTCTACAGGCTTTCTCAGGTCGTCCGAATTGCATGAAATGCTCACCAATTAGAAACCCCTTATAACCATAGTGCATAAGGTCTACGACAACATTTGGATCACTGATACCAGATTCTGAAACTTTCACGAAGTCATCAGGAATCTGTTCTGCAAGTTCCTTTGAAGTGTGGATGTCCGTGACAAATGTCGTTAAGTCTCTATTATTTACCCCAAGTAAGTCAATGGAAGGCATCATGGATCGCTGCAACTCTTCTTGACTATGTACCTCCAAAAGTACTTCCAATCCTAGCGTCTGAGCCACTTCGGAGAGTGCCTTAATTTCTTCCGGACTAAGCACTGCAGCTATTAATAGGATCACATCTGCCCCCATAGACTTAGCCTCGATCAGTTGATATTCATCAATCATGAAATCCTTTCGAAGAATTGGGCAGTAGTTAAAATTCCGTGCGGTGATCAAATCATCGGTCTTTCCACCAAAAAATGGACCATCTGTTAGCACAGACAGCCCAGAGGCGCCCGCCTGCATATAACCGATCGAGGTCCTTTCCACAGAGACATTGGCATTGATCACTCCTTTGGAAGGTGACTTTCTCTTGATCTCGGCGATCAAACCGATCTTATCTTCTCGTTTTACATACTCTCGAAGTGAAACGGTGGGGCTTTCGAAGTATATACTACCTTCCAATCTTTTCACTGGTGTAAGGGATTTCCTTTCTTCAACTTCCTTCCGCTTTTCTGCAACTATCTTCTCTAGTATATTCATTATTGATTGATCGAAATAAACTTTTTGAACGCTTCCATTGCTTTTCCTGATTCCAAACTTGTGCGGGCATCATCGATCCCTTCCGCGAAGCTGACCTGCTTTCCAACTGAAATTGCCAGTCCTGCATTTGCCAGGATTACCTCCTTTTGAGCCTCTGTCCCATGACCGCTCAATATTTGTGTGAAGAGTGCTGCTGATTCTTCCACAGTACTACCTCCTGCAAGAGAAGAGGCGGCAAGCGTCTTAAGACCGAGTTCACCTGGGTCTATGATCGCTTCTTCCTCCATTGTAATGTATTTGAAAGGACCGGTAAGGGATACTTCATCGTATCCATCTAATGCATGAAGTACCATGAACCTCTTGCCTGTCTCTTGATACAAATAACCATACAGCCGTGCTAATTCCAGACTAAATACTCCTACTAATTGATTAGCCGGAAAGGCAGGGTTTACCATTGGACCAAGCATATTGAAGAAGGTTTTTACCCCTAATTCTCTGCGGATGGGCGCCACATTCTTCATGGCTGGATGAAACAGTGGAGCATGCATGAACGCAATTCCCGCCTCTTCAAAACTTCTTTTCAAAGTATCCTGATCATTGCTAAACTTCGCGCCCAGATGCTCCAGTACATTGCTTGATCCACAAACAGAAGAAACTCCATAATTACCATGCTTGGCTACAATTTGACCTGCACCTGCAGTTACGAAGGATGACAGAGTAGATATATTGAAGGTATCTTTTCCATCACCCCCAGTACCACAGAGGTCAATTGCATTGTAATCCTGCGAGGGAACTTGTACACACAGTTCCAACATGGCATCTCGAAACCCTGACAATTCTTCTACCGTGATGTCACGCATCATGTAGACCGTCATAAAGGCAGCCATCTGACTTCCGTTGTACTTCCCACTGGCTATTTCAGAAAGGATTTCTTTGGCCTCTTCTTTGGTCAATGACTGATACTTGAAGAGTTTATTGAGTGTGTTTTTCATCTAAATCTGTGATTGCTAACCAGTTACTAATCATTTTCTTGCCATGCTCCGTCATGATAGACTCTGGGTGATATTGTACACCTCTTACGTTGAATCTATTATGCTTGATACCCATAATCTGTCCATCTTCGTCTACAGCCGTGACCTCCAACTCCTCTGGGAATTCCTGCGAAGAAATTACCCACGAATGATACCTGCATACTGTAAAACTTTTAGGAATATCTTGATAAAGTAGGCCATCACCTAGTACTCTGACCGGTTTTGTTATTCCATGATACACAATCGGCAGATTTAGTAATGTCCCTCCAAAAGCTTCTCCAATTGCTTGATGACCTAAGCAAACACCCAAAATGTTTTTACTTGGTGCATACCTCTTGATCAATGCCGGCATGATGCCGGCATCCTTGGGTATGCCTGGCCCAGGGGAAAGAAGAATTGTATCATAAGCAACTACTTCCTCTACCGTGATCTTATCGTTACGAAAAATATCCAAGCGATCACCAAAGCCCAATTCTCTGATGATGTGCACAAGATTGTAGGTAAACGAATCGTAGTTGTCCAGAACTAATATTTTACTCATTGCTCTGGCTGCTTTTGTGCTGCTTCCATTGCAGTCTCAAGTGCTGCCAATTTATTATAAACCTCTTGCAATTCATTTTCCGGGTTACTTTTTGCCACAATTCCTGCACCCGCTCTGAAATACAGGGTATTCCTTTGACTGAGAAAAGTTCTGATCGCAATGGCATGATTAAAGCTGCCCTCAAAATCCATAAACCCGATTGCTCCCCCATAGAAACCTCTACCTGAGTTTTCATTCTGAGCTATTAGCTCCATAGCACGATACTTGGGTGCTCCCGATAAAGTACCTGCTGGAAAAGTACTTGCGACGATGTCAAGCATTTCAACGTCAGTACTCAGCTTACCCGTCACTTTTGATACTAAGTGAATAACATGAGAATAGTATTGAATCTCTTTATAGGTTTCAACTTCCACTTCAGAAGTGTACCTACTCAAATCATTTCTTGCTAAATCAACCAGCATAATATGCTCTGAGTTCTCTTTCTCGTCTTGGTGAAGTTGCTTGGCCAATTCTGCGTCTGCCTGATCGTCCCCCGTCCGGCGAAATGTACCTGCGATCGGATAAATGACCGCTTCTTCGGGATTAATCACTATTTGCGCCTCAGGTGAGGAACCAAAAATCTTGTACGACCCGTAGTCGAAGTAAAATAAGTAAGGAGAGGGATTGATGGATCTCAAGGCACGGTATACTTGAAATTCATCTCCCTTGAACTTTGCTTCAAATTTTCTTGAAAAAACTACTTGAAAAACGTCTCCAACATTACAGTGATGAATACCTTTTTTCACTACTTCCAAAAATTCCTCATCGTCTATATCTGAAGTAGAGTTGCCTAATTTTTCAAATTTAAATTGTGGAGTGGATTGCTTGTGCAACAAGTCAATCACCTCTTGCATTGCCGACTCATCCGGCTTTGACAGATACGTTTCAATGACATAACATTGATTTCGAAAATGGTCAAAAGCAACTACAAACTGGAACAATGAATACCTGATTTCAGGAATCTTCTCACTCGCTTTCTGCACTTCAATTTCTTCAAAATGCTGGACAGCATCGTATGATATGTATCCAAAAAGGCCTGTTTGGATATGCTTTACTTGCTGCTTACTGTGTGTAAAAGAAGAGGAATATACCTTTAATGCTTCCAAAGGACTATCCACTGTGACATGTTCCTGTACGCTTTCGGGGAATTTTCTTGTAACCTGTTTTCCCGAAGCTTCAAACGTTGACAATGGGTTACAGCAGATATATGAGAAACTGTTTTCCTCTCCGTGATAGTCAGAGCTTTCTAACAGTAAGGAGTTGGCATACCTATCCCGAAGCCTGAGAAAGGCTCCCACGGGAGTGATCGTATCAGCTAAGAACTGCCTCTGCCGAATATTGAGATTGTATTTCATAATTTGTTTATAAAAAAAAAGCCCGCTGCGAACAGCGGGCTTACTTATATATTTTGCATAGTAGTACGGTTCACAGCATATTTTTATGTTGTGACCACCACCAATATGTTTTGTTTTGATTCATGATGCTAAAATAGTTTCGACAATTTCAATAAAACAAATTTTTCGACAGATTTTTCATTCACTCAATTATTTGGTAAGATCAAACGTTAATCAATCGTTACCTTATTACATTTACACAAAATTAGCAGTCCTCAAATGTTAGCCGTAGAAGAGCAGTTAAGCATCCTTGTACATTTATCAAAAGTTGACAGTTTCGTTGCTGAGCAGGAAAAGCAAATGATACTTACAATTGGTGCGAAGCATGGTCTCTCGATTGATCAGGTGGAGAGTATCATTGAAAATCCTCTTCCTATTGCTAAAGATATGAGAGGTCTACCTCCTGATGAGAAATTCAACTACCTATTTAACGTAGTGCAGTTGATGAAAAGCGATAAAAAGGTACATCAGAAAGAAATTGATTTCTGTGAGCGGATCGCAATCAAACTGGGATATAAACCCGGTGTAATAGCCGACTTATCCGCCTATGTCTACTCTGACCCGGCTATCATGACCAAACGCAGCATATTGAGGTCAATTGCCGATCAACATTTAATACCTCAGAGCTAAAACAAGGAATTAATCCTCTTTGTTAGTTACCTATGATTTTTAGAAAGGTCTTAGGCTTATATACATTTCTGGCAGTTTTGATGACAAAAGCAGGACTCGCTCAAACTACCACAAATGTCTCCATTAAGAGGACGTCCACTTCTATAACCGTAGATGGGCAACTAAACGAAGACATTTGGTCCCAATTAGGAGCCTCGTCTGCACTTGAACAAAGAGCAGGCTTGGGGTTTCATCAAGTATTCCCTACGGACAGCCTTATGGCAGTAGATGATACCTTTATCATGGTTAGCTATGATGACGAAAACATTTACGTGGCGGGTATCTGTTTTGAATCTGAACATAAAGACGCGATTGTTCAATCTTTGAGACGAGATTTTAGGTGGCAAAATAACGAAAACCTAAGTGTCTACTTTGATCCCTATAACGATCAGACAAATGGATTCACATTTCAAATCACTCCTTTTAACGTGCAAAGAGAAGGGCTTGTCACAATTGGCGGAGAAGTGGCTGACGACTGGGACAATAAATGGTACTCAGCAACGCAGATCTATGATGACTACTGGACACTCGAAATGGCGATTCCGTTTACCTCAATTCGTTACAATGAAACTCCCTCCTGGGGAATACAGGTAATAAGAAATAACCTGAAAATCAACGAGAGATCTGCAATGGTACAGGTACCGTTACAATACAGGTCCAGTGACCTCCTTTACACTGCAAGAATGCAATGGGACAATCCTCCTCCTGGTCAAGGGGCCAATATTTCTTTGATTCCCTATATGGCTTATAATCAAGGAAGAGACTTTGATGGAAATGGTCCCTTTAACCGTACACCAGCAGCAGGTTTCGATGCTAAAATCGGCGTGACAAATTCTTTAAACCTTGACCTGACGGTAAACCCTGACTTTTCTCAAGCCGAGGTTGATCGTCAAGTAACTAACCTAAACCGTTTTGAAATATTCTTCCCGGAAAGACGTCAGTTTTTTCTGGAAAATCAAGATCTATTTGCTCAGAACGGATTTCCAATTGCACGCCCCTTCTTCTCGCGAAGAATAGGTATTGGTACGGATGAAGACGGTCTAAGTCAACAGCTGCCCATCTTAGGGGGCGCAAGATTAAGCGGAAAAATTGGAAGGGATTGGCGTATCGGAGCTTTGACCATGCAGACTCAAAGAGACGATACTTCTTTTACACCTGGTCAAAACTATTCTCTCGGTATTGTACAACGGCAGATCTTCGCTAGATCCAATGTGAGTGCAATCGTGGTAAATCGTGAATCTACCACCCCTATCCTAGGAGACTCATCAGACTATTCGGAGTTTAATCGTGTAGTTGGTTTTGACTACAACCTGGCCTCGGCTGACAATCGATGGGAAGGCAACTTCTTTCTTCATAAGTCCCTTGATCCAGACCCTAAAACTGATGCGTTTGCTACGGGAGCTTTTCTAGGTTATCAAGTACGGGAATTTAGGTTATTCTATTACCACACATTTGTAGGTGATAACTATAATGCCGAAATGGGTTTTGTTCCGCGTAAAGGCGTGTTTAGACAAGGCGGTGGTGGGGAACTAAATTTCTATCCAAGCAAGGGTCCAATTCAACGGCATGGCCCTAGTATTGATCTAAACAGGGTAAGTAATGATAAGTTTGAAGTCTTAGATGTAGAAACCCAATTTGAATGGGGATTCAATTTTCTTAATACTGCCTATCTCGAAGTTGGTGCTAATTATAATGCGGTTCTACTTCTTGCCCCCTTCGACCCCACAAGAACAGGTGGCGAGAAGCTTCCGGAGAATATTAACTACAATTGGGTCAATTATCGATTTTTTATGCGCTCTGATCGAAGAAAGTTGCTAAGCGCACGCCTAAGTGGGAATTATGGGCAGTTTTACAATGGGAACAGAACTAGGATCAGTACAGGTATTGACTACAGGTATCAGCCGTACTTTAGTCTTGCCTTAAACGCAGAGTACAACAAAATCAATCTGCCCCAACCGTACAGCGACGCTGACTTATGGCTAATAGGCCCAAGATTGGATTTTACTTTTACCAATAACCTTTTTTGGACCACATTTGTCCAATACAACAGTCAGATAGAAAACCTAGGCCTCAATACAAGGTTGCAATGGCGCTTCAAACCGGTCTCTGACTTCTTCATTGTGTATACGGACAATTACGACACCTCTATGTTCGAAGTAAAAAACAGGGCACTAATTATTAAACTTACCTACTGGTTTAACCTATAATAAAAAACCCATTTTGATAGCAAAATGGGTTTTTAGATTGAGTAGTAGATGATTAAGCCGATACTTTCTCTAGCTCATCGATTAGTTTCTTTGTAACCTTTCTGGGGTTCTCCTTCTTGAATGTCTGCAAAGCAGCAAAAGCTTCTCCAGCTTTCTCTAATAACCCTTGCGGGTTACCGTCTGTAGCGTAGCTACCTAAGCACCATTCAATCTCAGATACCAACTGTTCTTCGATACCAAGTGCTATCATCTTTTCTTTCGCCTCTGTACAAACTTTTTCAGCTTTTTGATTTGAGATTGTCATAACTGATATTTTAACAAAAATGAATAATATTAATTATTTCATACAAAATTAGATAAAACACTATTCATCCATACAATATTATAGTGTTTTATTGTCAGTAATTTCAAATTCAATCGTTTGCATTTTTATGCCGTGCTTTAGCCTCCATCAGATGAAATCACATTGATCGTAATGATCCCCTGTTAGTCACAATAAATCAAGCATTAATTTTTGTCAAGTGACAGCAGGTAGGCAACTCTTATACCCGATGACCAAAGATTGGAAACGTCAGGAGTTGGATCAGAAATTCGCGCATTGTAGATGAAATTGCTAAGTGAATATGAAATAAAAGCGCTAATCTCAAATGAATGCTTTCCTCTGGTAGCATGCCATCCTGCACCTCCATTAAATCCATAAGCATACTTAGAATCCCCACGAGATTCATCGTAGGTGTAAAAGTCTTCTATATTGGTCAATTCTTCCGGAGGCTGGATCCCTAGTGTATAATCTACTAACCGCTCGCCATAGATTCCTAACAACGTGAAAATTCGATTCCTCTCCGTACCAAAGTAGATCAAGGCGTCCACTGGTAGCTGAACATAATTCATCCTGGTGACGGGTCCATCCGTCAACAAATAGGCCTGTTTCCATCCCCTTTGAAAATAATAAGCAGAGAATTGAATCCCTGTATGCAGTTTTCTGTAGGACTTTATTTCGTTGTAATGCTTGAATTGCACGCCTGAATGAAAGCCTGCGATAGGTTGCTGTACAAAGATGGTCTCATAATCCTGTCCTCTGAGTGTATGCTCCACCCAGGCGCCATTGAGATGCGCTCCTCCACTCAAACCGACATAATTCTGCTGTGCAGACAGATTCCCAACTGACAGTGCTAAGACAGCACAAAGAATAGCTACTCTTATACTTAGAAAATGTGACCCCAGTGATGAACTAACCATTTACAGACATATATAAAACGCAAAACTAAACATAACATCCACCCTCAACCTTCTTTTACCGTGTAAAGGCATCGGTTAAAAGTCTATTTTTTGATTTTAACATTTATCTAATACAAATAGTATTAAGTTTAATATTTTTTAACATTATATCATATTTACTGTTCATTCAATCAGTATATACTTGTTGCATTGAATATTGAAAAATTTACTAGAGATGGGGTTTCGTGAACAATGGAAAAGTGATTTCGACGAGCTAGACGATGGCCTGGATGATTCTGATCTATCCGATGTAGATGATCTTGAAGATGAGGAGGATGATGAATTCCATAATGGCCCTTATGCTGCCAACAGGATTTTATCAAAACTTTAATTCATCAGCAATCTTTTTTATAAGCTAAAATTCGTCTTAACTTTGGTTCGGCAAATGGGTACGACCAGCTCCCGTTGAATCCCCCAGGTCCGGAAGGAAGCAAGGGCAGGCGGTTGTAGCGGTGCGATATCTGTTTGCTTTTTTTGTCTATTCTATGCAAGCAAAAACATAAATCTTCATAGTCGTGGACATCGCAGGTCGAGCAAATACCTTATTTTCGCTGAAGTTATTACCTACCTTTCAAACTCATTTATTTATGAAATTCTTCATTGACACAGCAAACCTGAACGAAATCAAAGAGGCTTACGATCTAGGGGTGCTGGATGGTGTTACGACTAACCCTTCTCTCATGGCGAAAGAGGGCGTTACGGGAGCAGATAATATCACGAATCACTATAAAGCTATTTGTGATATTGTCGACGATAATGTGAGTGCTGAAGTCATTGCGACGGATTTCGATGGGATGATTAGTGAAGGAAGAGCATTGGCGAAAATCGACGACAAGGTAGTCGTGAAAGTCCCCATGATCGGCGAGGGTGTCAAAGCCATAAAAGCATTTACTTCTGAAGGTATTCGGACCAACTGTACTTTAATCTTCAATGCCGGACAAGCCATTCTTGCTGCAAAAGCCGGTGCTTCCTATGTTTCACCATTCATTGGAAGATTAGATGACATCAGCGCTGATGGGATGGCCCTGATAGAACAAATCGTCCATATCTACGACAACTACGGTTACGAAACAGAAGTACTTGCTGCCTCGGTTAGGCATACCATGCACTTGATACAATGTGCTGAGGCAGGTGCAGATGTAGCTACCTGCCCTCTTGGCGTCATCACTGGCTTATTAAAGCACCCACTGACTGATATCGGGTTAGAAAAGTTTTTAGCTGATTACAAAAAAGGCAACTAATCTCAAGATAGGTGGTTACATTCCTTAATTGAAGGGTTTCAAAATATGTACATCATTAAGGTAAAAGGAAAAGCTAAAATTCCTGACTACATTCAACTGCGCGATGATAATTTCATTTTGATTGCCTATTTCAGAGCCGATCGACCTCTTAAGAAGCTCGAAAAATATGGTTTAGAAGGAAAAGAAAATGAACTGCGGGCTTTAATTGATACATTACCCTTTGGAAAATTACAGAAACTAGAGATCTAAGCTGATGTCTTTCAACGAAGAACCGGTTGTAATAGGAAAAGATGTATCCATCTTTCAGGACAGTAAATCTGTTTTGAGCCAAGTCAATTTTGAAATTCAAAAAGGAGAATTTGTCTATTTGGTAGGTAGAACGGGTAGTGGTAAATCTTCTCTGCTGAAGACAATGTATGCGGATCTTGCCCTGCGATTAGGAGATATGACAGTGGCAGGTTATGCTATTCGGAAAATCAAAGAAAAAGATATCCCTTTTCTACGAAGAAAAGTTGGGATCATTTTTCAAGATTTTGAGCTTTTCTATGACCGAACAGTGGCAGAAAACCTTCAATTTGTCATGAAAGCCACAGGGTGGAAAGATAAATCCAAAATGAAAAAACGACTTGCTGAGGTGCTCATGAAAGTTGGTTTAGGAGCAGTAAATAATAAAATGCCACATCAGCTTTCCGGAGGAGAGCAGCAACGCGTTGTGATTGCCAGAGCATTGATCAATGAACCTCAGATACTGTTGGCAGACGAACCAACCGGAAACCTTGACCCAACGGTCAGCGAGGGTATCTTTAAGTTATTTCTCGAAATCAACAAATCAGGAACAGCAATATTGATGGCAACTCATAACCATCAGTTTATTCAAAAATACCCTGGGAGGGTACTTAAATGCGAAGAGGAATCCATGCTGGACTCCTCTAAGCAAAAATTTGAATTAAGTAGCTGGTACTAGTTATTGATACAGCTTACAATTCCCATAGCTGGAGTCGATGAGTATTCTCTTGTTACTGTCTCCACCATTTATTGTACCCCTGTATTCGTTTTCGTTATGATCTTTTACTCGATAAGAGTAGTCAATATTGACCCCTGTATCCTTCAAATCGCTGAACTTAAACTTGGCATCAAAATTTGCAGCTACATCTGAAGCAAGGTTGATTTCGAAGCTACTAAATTTCCCCTTTATATCGATGATCTGAAACGAGGGTTTTACTTCATCTATCTCAAAACCGCTCACATAACTGGCATCTAGTCTTAAAGACCCCGACAACGTTTCTATTGTTAGGCCATTAAAAGATGCATCTGCTTCGATATCTCCAACGTGTCCTAATTCTACTGAACCATATTTTGCTTTCAAAGCAAGTCTATCTACTTTTTCCAGCTCCACTTTTGAGAACTGTGTGTTCATTTCTAATGTCTGAGAAGAAGTAATCTCAACATCACTATACTTAATCGCTATTTGACCGTTTGCAAAACGATCAAAATATCCTTTTCCAAAAGCCAACGCCACTACATTATCCCCTAATAGGCTTTCTGCTTTCAATGCGCCGTATGAAACATCAAGGTCGGCCCGACCCTCCCGTTCACTCAGGTAAACATCCCCAAAAGAGTTTTTGATCTCTATCGGATTTGTAGCAGGCATCTTGATGGTGTAATTAATCTCAAAAGAAGCACTCCCATTATTGTTCATTTTACTCAAACTAGTTTTGAAGTAAACCGACTGACCTGATTCATTGTACGTAACATCGATTGCGTCCATCAACTTTTGAGCTTTTGCCTCGTTATTTGCTTCTACTATGATGTCTACGACCACATGAAATTCGTTTTTATCCCAGTTAGTGACTTCCACTTTTCCAAAGGAGTTTCTTACCGACAATAAGGTCTCGACGTTCACCTTAAAGGTCTTATCTATTTTATCTGAAAGCTCGATATCGGCTGATGCAAATCCATTTAGTGCAATGAACAGCAGTGCTGCCAGCACACTATAGCTTATGTGTTTCTTCATTTTCAATCGCTTTTAAAGTCTCTAATATTTTGAGTTGTTGATTTAATATCTCAATTCGCATTTGTAAATTTCGGGTCATAGCATCCATAATTTGCTGATCGTTCATACGCTGCTCAAAGGTTTCTTTAAGCCGGGCATACATTTCGTCCAAATGGCTGACCTCTGCTAAAAATTCTTCGGGAAGTCCGTCCAAACTATATGCTTCGATCTCGGATCTCTTTACCTGAATCATGGAAGTGTAGAAAGCCTCAGCCTGCAAGAACTCCTGATGCCTGTTAGAAATAACCTCATCGCCTGCATCACCTAAAAATCGATCTACCAGCAACACTGATGTACTCATCAGAAACAAAACTGCCGCAACTTTCCAGAGTACAGGACCATACTTTTTCTTCTGCACCTTTTCATGGATCGCTTCCCAGCGCGCCTCAGCTGAGCGACTTGATGCTACATCAAAAGCAGCTCTATTTTCCTTTATGAATTCCTCTAATTGATCATCCATTTTTTGCCTCCTGATTTATCATTTCCCTTAGCTTTTTTTTTGCTCTATTAAATTGAGATTTACTGGTGGAAACTGTAATACCCATAATATCTGCGATCTCTGAGTGATCATATCCTTCAAATAGATAGAGCGATAGCACTGTCCGAAATCCGTCGGGCAATAGTTGCACCGTTTTTCTAATATGCTCCACTTGAAGATTTGCTTCTGCCACTGGTTCAAGGTCATTATACGAGTTTTCGTTAATTGCTTCTTCATCTTCTAATTCAAAGTATTGCCGTTTCTTCACGAGCGTTAATGCCTTATTGACTACGATCCGTTTTAACCATGCTCCAAATGAGGCTTCTGCACGGTATTGACGGATGTTTTTAAAGGCAGAAATAAATGCTTCTTGCAGTGCATCCTCCGCATCCATTTCATCGCCCGTAATTCTTAGTGCGACATTGAACATCGCCTTCTGATACAAATTGTACAACTTGTATTGAGCGGTAGCGTTTCCTCCCTGAGCACCCTCAATCAGCTCTTTATGCAGTGGAACAATGTAACCTTCCAATCTTTCCAATTTTCAGACTAATGACTTAATGTATCACCAGAAGTTGCATTGGTGATAATATTTTTTGAATTTATTAATAATCAGCGATTGAAATGTAGCTTTAAGCCATGATCCGAAGCATCTGGATTTTAGTTTTTTTCCATGTAGCAACTGTAAAATTGTTACATGCTCAAGACACAAAAGAGCCGGATAGTGTCGTCGTAAAGTGGCACGAAAGCGTGGATTGGACGAACCTGGGTCTCAACGCACAAATAGGTAGAAACTATTCGCCCACACCGGGAGGAATGCAGGAAGGTGCCTGGCTGAGCTCCGGGCTCTTTGTAAAGAGATGGCAGGCAGGCGTATTCATCTCAACGTACGAGGAAACCTATCAACAAATGCTAATCTTTCCTAATCAGTTCGACTTGAATTACTTGTATGGCGGCTACTATTTGGGCTACACCTTCTTACAGAATCGTTGGTTTCAAAGCAATTTGACTCTTTCCATAGGGCGAGGTGACGTGCTTTGGGAACGAGCTTTGACCTTTGAAAATTATTTCAGAGATACATTTACGATGATTCATTACATGCTAGAAATAGAAGGAACACCTATCCGATTTATTCGACCTTTGGTGCAGTTCAGTTATCGAAAGATGTCCTCAATCCAACTTCCGGAAATAGAAAGTAAGCAGTTTTCAGGCCTATCAATAATAGCAGGCGTCCGTTTTGGATTGTACACTAAACGCCCTGAAAAATGAGATGTATATTTCTTAGTCTTTTCATCTTCTTTTCAAGCTGCTATCTGACAGATGAAGTCCTTGAGGACCAGGATGTATGGGAATATGATCTTCCGGGGAATCAACAAATGAGTCAGGCTGATTTACTCGCCATCAATACGTTCATTAATACGGGCAGGTTTGAATTCATTCGATCTTACATGATTGTCAGAAATAATAAACTGGTGTTCGAAAATCACTTCGTAGGTGGTTCCCGAAATGAACTGAGACCTGTCGACAAACTGACCCTTATTTTTTCTCAACTGGCAATAGGAATAGCACTGGAAAATGGGCTGATTGATAGTGTAAGAACCCCTATTTATGAACTACTTCCCGGTTATCAGAACGCCTTCGAGGAACAAGCTTCCAAACGCGCGATAACTGTAGAAAACCTCTTGTTACACAATGCGGGTTTTTCCTGGAATGAATCAGTCATCGCTCCTGAATCTCCAAATAATGACATCAACCTGCTAAAAGATGCAGATGATGCGACCGCTTTCATCCTCAATAAACCTCTCGAAGCACTCCCGGGAACCAGGTACAATTTCAATTCCGGCACCGGATTCATTGTTTCAAAGATCATCGAGGAAGTTTCAGGTCAAACACTGGAAGCCTTCGTGAAGGAGAAGGTATTCGCTCCGCTTCACATAACAAAATATGTTTGGATAACGGATGCAAGCGGTACCACTAACGGCTCAGATGGATTAGAAATAGGTCCCATTGACCTCCTCAAAATCGGACAGCTCTACTTAAATCAAGGGATATGGAAGGGCGCGGAAATCATTCCATTTAACTGGTTCATTGAAAGCACAGGAATGCAGTCGTTAGTTTCAAGCCGATTTGGCTATGGCTACTATTGGAATAAATTCAACCCCGATTTTGAAAACAACATTTTCAACTTGCAGGATGATGGACATATCTACATGAATGGAGATTCCGGTGATGCACTCTATGTACTGCCCCAAGAGAACCTTGTCGTGGTAATTTTTGCGGAGAATTTCCAATACCAATTCTTCAATCCCAGTTTGTCGCTATACCGGGCGACCCTCAGCACGCTACAATGAAACCGGACTACGGTAGATGCTCAAAACAAAACGTCCCATTTAAAGCTTTAGTAAAGGGAGAGCAAAAACAGTAATGGAAGGCAATAAAGCGCATCAACCCTAGTTTATCAATTAAAGGTAGTTTGCCATGAAAAAGAAAAAGGTCAAGATATCTACGGGTCTTAAAAACTTACTGAAGAAAAAGCAGATCAAGACCGCAGCAAAATTTCAGGATCATTTTCAAAATAATCCTGAGAAGCTAAAGTCCTATTTATCTTCTTTTGACAATGCGTTGGTAGTGGAAATCTCAAGCAACCACTGCTGAGTTACGGACATCGCTGGTGAGTCAGACGACTATCGTGTCTGCAAGGACCTATGATCCTTGATAAATCCAACTACTTGCGAAACATCCAGCTTCTTGGCAATAATTTTTCGCTGTTTATCCAAAACATATACCTGAGGAACACTTCTGACATTATAATCCACCCTAAAATTGCTTTTCCCTTGTGGGTCACCGACGTTATACCACTGCATATTATTCTTTTTGATATAATCCTTCCATTTGGATGTATCCGTAATTGTACAAATTGCCACTACATCTGCTCCCTCTTCTTTTAGTTCATCATAAGCTTCAAGCAGTATAGGTGTTTTTTTTCTGCATGTACCACACTCCGGATCGTAGAAAAAAAGGACGAGGTAATCATCTGGAATTTTACTGATGAAAAATGGTGAAAATGCCGAGTCAACCAGAATCATGTCAGGTGCAGGTTGCCCAATGAGGTTTGGTTTCATGAACCTCATTTCTTTTTGAATATCTGTCTTGGCTTTCTCTGTAACCCAGTTGGCTTTCCCCGATAAATAGTAATTCTCAGCTAGATGAACCGTCACAGCATCCATTCCCATGATCTTCGAATCCTGGTAATGATTAAAGAGTGTAACTAACCAGTACCTAAAACTTTCGTGATCCGTCGACATACGAGACATAAATCGGTCAATAGAAACATTTATGCTGTCTGGTTGTGGCACCACTACTTCCATAAAATACTTCATCACATAATCGTGTATGACAGGAGTTCGAATGATCTCCTCCGGTTTGTTTACAGGGTCTAAATAGTGGTTTTGATAATATAGGTATTGGGCGATTCTACGCTCCGTATCATCCTGAATCGAATCCATGGGAGGCACCTCAAGGCCTACCATAAGACCTAAAAAATCAGCAAAAAAGGTACCCTGATGGGTCCTCACCATCGAGCTTCTAATACCTGACATCTCATTTACCAAATCAATGTACCGCTCCCTGATCTGTACCGAGTCTTCTCCGGTCATAATCTTCAAGGAATCCGCTAACTCACGTTGCTGCCGTTGAAGGACACCCATCTGCCTCTGAAAATCTGCAAAGAGCTGATTCTCCACTGAACCCTCCACTTCTAAGGAACTATAGGCAGTTTCTTTATCCAATAGCAGATTGAATCTCTGCTCCTTTACTAAAAATTCGAAGTAAAATGTGTTAGCATATAAGAAATAGACACCAGGAGGTAGCGCTCCCTCACCCTTGATGAGCAACTCCCCTGACTCACTACTCCGCAGGGTATCATAGACCAGCCGTTGCTTACCGAGATGATAACCCACGATGACATCCTCACCGGCGAGGCCATTAACTGTAATGCTTATCTCATGATCCTGCGCTCGGGATATCAAGCTCAAAAAAATCAAAAAAAGAATCATGGTAAGTTTCTGAAAATGCTCCATTTTGCAAAGTTAATCGTGATCCTATAACTTATTTTGCTGTTCACATTTATTAACTCTTCTTACCAAAAAATATTTAGTGTAACACAGGTTACTAAACCGTTTTCCTTCCTGTTTTTTCTTTACAAGGCTTTAATCGAAAAGAAATGGATATCGAGCAATTAATCTTAAGTGGGATCGCTGTTATAGATGTCAGAACACCTTGTGAATTTGCTGCCGGTAATGCGTCCGACACAAGAAACATCCCATTAAATGAAATTCCCAACAGACTAGAAGAATTCAAGGCATTAAATCAACCGTTTGCCGTTTGCTGTCAATCCGGAGGTCGATCCGGACAGGCACAGGCATATCTCACCGCACAAGGCCTGGATTGTGTGAACGCTGGTTCCTGGTTGGATGTGAATAGAATCAGGAGTAAAACAAAAGTAACATGAGTAAAAGCAGCTTTGGTGAATTGATAAAAGGGAATACCCCTGTACTGATTGATTTTTCTGCGGAATGGTGTGGACCTTGTAAAATGCTGGCACCTATTCTAAACGAAGTTAAAAACACGCTGGGCAATAAAGTCAAAATAATCAAGATTGACGTTGACAAGAACCAACAGCTGGCCAGCAACTACCGGGTTCAGAGCGTCCCGACGATGATCTTGTTCAAGGAAAGCAAACAACTATGGAGACAATCCGGTGTGCCCACCAAGGATCAACTTGTACAATTAGTACAACAGCACGTATAAAAAAAAAGCCTTTTGAAATTGTCAAAAGGCCTTTTTTTACTAGTCTAGAGCTGTTTAGAAATCTATTAGCTTGTCTAATTTATCTGCAGCAATGTTGGCCTCACCCTGCAGAGATTCTTTCATTGCATTTAACGCCATTTGCTTAGCTAACTCCGCACTGTACCCGATGGTCACCTGGCACTCTATATTCTTTGTCTTTGCGTTCTTTCGGTACATTTCCACTAAACCTATTGTTCTACCCATTTTAGTGGCAATAATACTCTTTGCAGCAGCTACCGTCTTCTGCAGTGTAGCCGCTTCTTCCTGATTGATTTGGTTATTGGCTACCTGGTTGTCAATAGTTGCAGCTATTTGCGACTCCATTGCACTTGCTATTTCCAGCTTAGCCAGTTCCGTTGCCTGAAGCTTAGCAGCAGACTGCGTGCCGGCCAGGGCATTTCCCGCAGCAGTGACATATTTCTCATAACCATAATCGTCTACCTCCAATGCTCTACTGTAAGCTTTTTCTAATTGCTTTTCTAAAGGAAGGCTACCCGGCGCTACATACCAGCCATCTTTTTCATACTCTTTGGCTTCTTTTTTAGCGTATTTGAGTTTGGTCTTGAAGTCACGGTTCTTCACTTTCTGAGCTGAGAGAGGCATGGCTACCATGGCCACCAAAGCAAATACGAATATGTTTCTAACTGTTTTCATCGCTTTTTTTTAAATAAGTTAATAAATAATGAGTTTACTGATTGTACTTGGTTTTTGAGTTGTAGGGTTTTGTTTTCCACGGGTAAGTTCGTAGACATTGTTTGAAACAAAAAAGTCTAACTCTCGAAGAAAGATTATCCCATCTGATTTTATGTCTGCTTTCTTTTCTTTGAGTCCTTCAATTAACGATAGCGTGAAGACGCCATGTTCCCATTCTTCACTTTCCAGGGAGGACTCTTCTCCCGTTGATCCCGACATGATCACGACCCCAACTTCATTGGATCCCATCTCGCGTAATGCCTCTGTATTTTTAAGATATTTTTCACTGGAGGTAATACTTGAACCAAGGGCGCCACTGTGGCAAGTATCCAAAAATAACAACACCTTACACGGTAAAGATCCTAGTAGATCGGCTATATCTGACCAATTTAAGCATGTTCCGGTTAGGTTGGTTTTATCCGCATCATGCGTCAATACGTAATAAAACCCTTTCTCATTAATACCATGACTCGCTATGAACAAGACTACCTGATCTTTCGGATGTACAATTTTTGCTAATGAATCGAAGACCTCTATAATATTTCCTCTCGTAGCATCCTGATTTAATAGTAGTTGACCGTTTACCTGATTGTAAACGGGGCTGTTGCCGTCAGTAAAAACTTCATGTAGAGAGGTGGCATCATCATCTGCATAAGTCAAATTCCATTCGCTGTTCTGAAACTCACTGATACCTATCCCCACAAAATATAGATTTGACTTCTTGTCGAAGTCGATCACAACGTTGCTGCTCTCATCACTATCCTTCAGATTAGGATTGATGAACACCCGTTTCTCCGAAATAATCTTAGCATCTTCAGTACTGACAAATATCTGCACTGTTGTTTTGTAGCTTGTTAAGTCAATGATTTCGTCTATTTCTTTGACCTCAGAAACACCTCTTTTGGAGGGCAACGCCTGTCCTCTTACTAAAATTCGAGTCTTCTTGACTGGTGCTTCACTAAATACCGTCGCCTTAATTCTCACACGTCCATTTTCAGTTACTGTCTGAAAAGCCTCCGGTTCGTTCCATTTGATTTGCGGTTTGTCCGGAAGCTCAACAGCCGTCTCTCTGGCCTCTTCATCCACTTTTCCCAACGAACTCGTCATGAAGGCGTCCTTGTAAGCACTGACATCGAAAAACTCAGCAAACTCATTTACTTCTCTATTCACCTGCCAGGTTAGGTACTGCTCCCCGCCGGCACTGGCTAAATATTTTCCGGAAGCGTTCCACAGGATCCATTCAAAATCCTTGGTTAAGAACATATTGTACTTGAGAGATAGATCTGCGATAGACCAAATTTTGATTATCTGATCCCCTCCATAGGTAAAAAACAGCTGAGAATTATTCACGATGGAGAGCACCTGTCCTGTATGTCCATCCAGTTCCTTGGCAAGGCTACCGTCGACATTGTATACTTTCAAGGTTCGATCGCTACCCACAACCATTCTTCCATCCGGCAGCACGGTATAGCTCAATATTCTACCGTCTCTCGATGAATTTTTGACTGTCAGACTTGCTCCAAGTGAAATCTGATCACTCCCCAGCTCTGCAACCGTAAAATTGCCATTGCTGACGGTGGAACCTTTGAATCCTGCCAGCTTACTTTGATCTCTAATTACCTGCTCCAGCTCCAGGTCGAAATAGGCGTCTGCTACCCGCTTATTATCCGAATTAAAGCCTAGTTTATTTCCATTTATAAACAGTCTTGACAGACTTTTGCCTTCTCCCGACAATGCAAACTCAGGCTCCAACTGCCGTAAATTGATACCGATTAAATTCCCGGATCTACCCTGTCCCAGCACCAGTTTCTCATCAGAAGTAAAATATCCCGCCGTTACATTCTTGTTGGTGGAGAATAATGAGACCAGTCGGGATGGGTTCTTTAGGTTGAGGACATATTGATTATCGCCGGAAACAAATACCAGATCTGAATAGCGTGAAGCCGAAAGACATATGATAGGTGTTTGCTGCTGTGCTACCTGCTGAATTAAATTCCCGTTGTAACCCCAGAAATTAATGATTCCACCGGCGCCTCCGGTAACGAAACCCAGCTTGGACGCTGCAACTTTCTTAACTGCCCCCAGATGATTTCTAAGTACGATGGGGTCTTTTTGGAAGCCTTCTGAATTCCAAATCCTGGTGGTTTCGTCATCAGAGACAGAAACCAGGTATTTTCCATCGGGCGAAAAGTCCAGGTCATTGACTCGCTCCTGGTGCTGATACAAGGAAGAACCGAACTGATAACCACCCGTCTCATTAATTGCATCCCACAGAATAATTCCCTTATCGGCACTTGCACTGGCCAGTATTTTTCCGTCAGGAGAAAACGAAACAGAGGTCACCACGTTTTTGTGACGAATCAGTTGATCCACTATCTCACCCCTCTGTAGATCAATGATCTTTATGTCATTTTGTGCACTGTAGCCTGCAATCGCTAAATAGCGTCCATCTGGGGTAATGTCCGCAGTGTATATCATACCCTCAGGGCCGTTTTGCTCAGAATAGGGTCTGAAAGTTCTGTTCAGTAGTTGATCATCGTACTCCCACAGCCGAATGGTCTTGTCATCGCTAACAGATATCAACTCATTGGTTAACTCACTAAAGACAATGTCATTTACGATTGCATTGTGTCCCTGCGGATCCACCACCAAAAACTTATCAGTATCGACCTGCGCATAAGAGGAAGTAAAAAAGAAGGAGAGGAGTAGTGATAAGAAGTACTTCATAAACTTTATTTAGCGATGGACACATCAATAATCTCCATGTACATGTTTTCGTAACTCATGATTTCAGCCAGCCAGTCGTTGAACTTTTTTGACTCTGTCATTTTTGGGTAATCAGGACCATAATCATCCAAAATAGGTTTGCTGAAAGGTTCCTTTGAAAAGAACACATATACCAGATCAACCTCGTAATCATAATCCGTGTAAAGCTGCAATTCATCTATACCCGTCAGATCCTGCTCAAAATAATTATACCGGTCATCTGCCTTGAAGAAAAAATACTCCTTATCTGCTTGTATCGGCACATTACTTACATCCATCGATTTGTAAGGAAGCACTTGAAATGCGGTTGTCTTATCGTCTATAAAGACGGTCAAATAGCCACTCTCAGGACTTCTAAAATACAACATCATTTCCTCACGATTTTTAAACTCTTGCGATTCACAATTAATGTTATCGCATTTGACCGGCTTCACATCGAATGAAATTCCCGCTTTATCAAGGCTTCTTGCACGGCCTGCCACCTTAACATTTAACCACTGTTCTTCTCCTTCAAAAAAGAAATCAAATTCAGGAGGATTGATATCCTTCAACCAAAGACCTTTCACCAGACTATTCGCAATACTAGAAAAAGAGGTATTGGTAGAGCCGTTCGTACTTTCCATACGGGTTTGATTCATCATCCCAACGCGGGTACCAAATTCGGCTGCAAGTGCTTCAACCTGTGCCTGTTGGACAGCCATTCGCTTTGCGTCGTTCATCGACATAGAAGACTCCACTTTCATTCTGAACTCTCCTTCCACACGACGAATCTTCTGTGAATAGGTAACTGTTGCCAACGACAGAAACAGTAGTATCAATAGATTTCTCATCATCATCTCAGTAAAAAGCCCCGATACAGGGGCTTTCGAAGTAACGTAAAATATAATAGTTAATTATGAGTAAACCCTAAAAGTCTCCCTCCGCTGTATCTACAGCAGAAGAACCAGCGCTTGAAGGAATCATCGTAATTCCCTGGTTCTGTCCTCGAATTGTAGGGTTTTGATCTAAGTTTCTCAAACCCCTTGCTTTTCTGGGCACCCACTTATCTACGTAGCTAAACACTTCGTTCATCGAAATCTCACCATCCGCATTCAAATCTGAGTTGTCCTGATCCTGAAGTGATTTTAGAAAATAGTAAGTGAAAAGTCCATGATTTTTGTCCTCGTACCAGGCAGATGGCTGCGTTCCTGAAGACGAAGAAAGAATCACACCATTAGGAATCTCTCCAAAGTCCTTTGGCTTGATCGCTACCGCTGACAGTCCTGTAATGACTCCATTTCCGGAGAAACAAGCATCCAACACAATGGTCGTCGATTTTGCACCGATTTTACCGATATTGGCAAACAGTAATTCTCCTGAATAAGCAGTAACATCGATGAAGTTAGGATCACAATCCGCAGGAAGGAAATAACCTGACTTGGTATTCACATCTGGCGCACCGTGACCGGCATAGTAAATAAATAAATCTGTTTCAGATTCTACGTTCTCATAGGCCATGTTGTACAGACGGCCTTTATGACTTCTTTCGTTTCCGAACCATTTGAGGAAGTCCCTTTGTGTAGCATTTTCTTCAAGGAAAACGTTCTCAGGCAGGAATCCCATTGCATTCACCAGGTATTCCTTTACGGCTCTTGCATCATGTACAGCGTAGTCTACGTTGGATGTGTTCTCATACTGCGCATTACCAATCACAACGGCAAAGGCATTCGGGCGCTTCTTAACGGAAGTTGGGATATTCGTATCAACATCCGATTCCAGTACAATCTCAGCAACAGCTGGTGCGACTTCCTCTGCCACGGGTTGTTCAATAACAACCGGCTGTGCTTGCTTGGCTTCCTTGGTTTTCTCAAGATAAGCTTTCTGCAACAAGGGACCCAGGTTAATGGAATTACTTACTCGCTCTGAGGTTTGTCCAAAAATAGGACTCACCACGAGAGCCAAAATGATTAAGAAGGATAGCTTTTTCATAATTTGGTGGCTTTTCTATTCTAGTTTATCTGCAATTTATTGGTTATTATCTATTAATCAAATACCCTTTTTTGGTGATTTTATAGTTATTCGCTGCATTTTCTATGTCCCTTACCTCGATTTCAAACAAATAGAGTCCGGATTGAAGCCCTAAAGCACGAACATCCAAGTTAATATGCTGGAGACCTGACGAGCCCGGGACAAAAGGCACCTGATGCAACGTCCTTCCTGCCAGATCCGTGACTTTGACCCTCAATTCATACTTCATGAACTCAGTAGGAACTGCGACACTCAGCATGAATTCACCTTGACTCGGGTTAGGATACAACTGATTAACAAAGACTTTGTTGATCTGCGTCTGCTCATCGATGAAGACATGGTCCCCTAGAATAAAAGTGAGCTTGTAATTTTCTTCGTATGTAAAACTGTACGAAGCATTTTCATCGACTCGCTGTGTCATTCCAGTCTGAGGATCAAACATGACCAATTCCTGTCCTTCTTTCAGTAGAGGATTCCCATTGAAATCAATACGTACCACCGTACCTTTCGGCAAGTGCGTGCTAATCTCTGTAGTCCACACATCGTTAAATGCAGGTGCATGGATCGATCTGGCAACTGCTTCGCCTTCCAGCTCGTGCTCGATAAACTCAGCTTTTAAGTATTCATTAAACAAAATAGGCGTACTCATGTCCCAGTTATCCTTACCATTGACTGCCGATGGGTGCATACCAAACCCTGAGATTCCGTATGCTACCTTATTCTCCGCATTCATATCCATTACGATCTCCCAACCACCTTCGGGCTGCATGTAATCTCTTGGTGCGGCAATTGCTTGCTCGACTCGCGCACCCTGAATAGCGTTAATTGGTATCTCCAACGTAAGCGGCGATCCCGTCTCATTCTTCACAAAAGCTCCCTGATAGGTTCTAAGCGAATTGGTAGTAGCATACCCATTGATAGATCCTGTTCCCGTATACACATACAGCTGGGACACACTATTGGTAGAGGTAATAAACCCTCTGTCCACATTATGCTGCAAGACGGTACCCCAGTTCAAAGATCCTACAGTACTTGGATTACCAATCAGCGTCCAATTGGCATTCAAGTCAATCTCATAGCCTTGATCCCCCGTAATCGGTGCACTTTCCACACCGCTGAAATTAATGGGTAGAATTGACGCGTCGTTCACGATTATCCAGTAGCCCTTACCGTACTCGAGGTCACTAGGGTAATCGTTATAAGTAAACCCTGTCCACTCTTCTATCACCCAGTTTTCGCGCACCTGATCTGCAGTAATGATGGATCGCAGCGATTTTGCCTTGAAGGGAAATGCGAAAATGGTGTAATCCGTAATTCCGGTTCTTCCAGGTTTTATATCAGGGTTGTCGACCTGTACGATATCAGTAATGGTCTGCTGATTGATGGAGATGTTCCTGGTCACAGGATTTGACATCCTTCCCGCATTATCGAAGGCTATCGCCTGAATCTGAACAGCTAAACTACCTGCAGGAATATCACCAGCTGGGATCGTGTAGGTGTACTCTTTTGTAGTACCATTTACATTTACTTCAACGGCGTTTCCTTTAAGTTCAAAATCACTTGTAGAACGGTTTTTTGTCCAAATCTCAACACGGCTTACTCCGGAAATCTCATCTGACGCAAAAATGGTAGCTGTCTGTTCCACGGCAGGATCAGTATTTTCGTTAGCTGAAATATTGATCACGATTGGATCTTCTTCATCGTTTAGGGTCATCACCTGAATCGTTTCAAACAAACTTTGACGTGAATCTCCGCTTGCCAAGGCTTTGACGCTGAAGTTATACGTTGTGTTGTATGCTAATCCGGATACCGTGGCGGTTGTTTCATTGGTGGATCCTGTTGCGATGATGGTCGTAAAATCTCCCGAAATCAACTGCCATTCGTAGCTAACCCCCGAATTGTCAGAAGGATTGTTATAGCTCCAGTTGAAGGTCAACGACTCGGCGGTCGCTTCCTGTAGCGTCACGCTGTTGATGACATACGGCTGTAAATCAATCAGGGTGATGTTATACCCGAATAAGTTATTGTCGTCTACCTCGTCAATCTCATTGTAAGCGTCCGCAGCAATTACCAGTACGTAGTTTCCGGCATTGATACCTCCCGGTATGTCAACCAATGCATTGAAACTGGTAGATTGTCCCTGCGCCAGGTTGTTCAGGGTCTGCTGATCGCTTCCTATCAACTGATCCAGTCCATCCAATACAAAGTCAGTAGACAGGTAAAACAAGGTTGTCAGCGTACCTGATGCGGTAGTATCTGCGTCCACATTGTTGGTGATACGGTATTCTACGTTATTTGTATTTCCGATCAGGAATTCTGCCCCGTCATAGATACCCGTACCATTGGCTGCTGTCACTTCACCTATGATATCAGGAAGCGCATTGAAAACTACCTGCTCTCCTGTAGCATATAATTTATTGCCATTGCTTGTCAGATCAGGGGTATATGCCCCTAATCCGTCCCCATCATCAAACAGATCGTCCATTGGCCAGTGACCGGCAAGACCGGAGTCATTACCAGATAAGGTAACACCAATTTTCGAGCGAATTTCGCTGGCAGATTGCGCCTGATTCCAAAAACGCAACTCGTCGATCTTGCCATTGAGACCCTGTCCGGCATAGATCAAATCATCCGTTCCAAGCCCTACACCTACCAGCGGTGAAGCAGAGCCCTCCCGCACCAAATCACCGTTCAGGTATACGCTAATAGCGCCATTATCATACACAGCAGCTACATGATTCCAGTTCCCAACCAGTTGTTCTGGTTGCGACAGTTCATAAGTATACCAATTAATAATGCCTGCTCCTGATGCTTCACCTATGCCAAAATCTAAACTGTAGGAAGTACCACCATTATGATATATTTCCAGATCAACTACATCTTTTGAATTAGATATACGACCAAAAAGAGAGGCACCAGCTGATTCAGGTAGAGAAGTAAGATTAATCCATCCTTCAATGGTGAAAGTAGTGGGAGAAGTAAAAACAGTCGGTGTCGCCGCTTCCGTATTCAGGCTAAGGTCCAGATAATCGACGCCGTTAAACGTGGCAAAACGTCCTTCTGGTTTTTGGATATCCTCAGAATTGAATAGGTCTATGAAAATATCCTGCGTACCCGCAGTTGGATTATATCCACTCAATCCAATTCGGGAACCTTCCACGTTTCTGAACAGCAAACCAATCTGTGCATAATCTACTGTATCGACTGCTCCGTAGTAGCTTCTTGGATCCTGAATCGTGATACTAAAGCTTCCATCCGGATTCCGTGTCATTTCACCGATTCCACTGTCAGTACCCCAGACATCACCCGGAGCTGCAGTCCATCCACCTTGATTCTCATTTCCTGCAAACACCAAACCTGAGTGCATGTAGATACGATCTTCATTGACCAAATCACCTACAGGATACATTCGATCCGGATAGGCCGTGATGGTAATCGCGTCGTCAAGTGAAAATGCGACAGGTTCTACCGTCACGATCGGCGTGATCAACTGAATTGGTGTTGCATAGGTACGGCTCTCCGGGGTCACATTGGTGCCAAATCCATTTTTAGCGATGACAATGAATTCATACTGTAAGCCGGTCTCCAGACCGGATATAAAGATGACGTTTGAATTGGCGGGTACCTCCATGTATGCGAACTGTGAACCTCCGACGTTCACCTGGATATCAAATCCGGATTCATTATCCGAATTATCCGTCCAGCTTAGGTTAACCGCCGTTGGACCAAATACCCTAGCCTGCACATTAGATGCTGCAAGGGGAGGTACCGGCGCATCCTGAACTGCTAACTGTTGCACTTCCGCCTGACTCAAGGCACTACTAAATATTCTGGTCGTAGATAACTGACCATTCATACTCTGATCAGCCTGAAACCCTCCACCAACATTATCTTGTTCCTGACCAAAGATGAGTCCACCAGTCTCTATGTTCAAAAGCTCTTCATTTACGAAAACCGTACCTCTCGGATTACCGTCAACGTAAACGGTAACCTCTCCACCAAGTCTGCTGTAGGCTACGTGGTACCATGTATTTTCAAAGACTTGGTCATCGAAAAATTGGCCATCAGTAAATACTCCATTTAAGCCAATCCGCCAGGAATTAAAGTTCTTGTCATAAAATAGATCCAGCGCATTGTCGGTGGAACTATTTGCTCCAGACAAAAACGTATTACTTGGAAAACCACCTCCCGTATTTAGCTGTGAAAAGTTCACGTAAGTGGTCACTGTGAAATCACCCAGACCATGCATCATTTCAGCGGGAACAGTGACCGCATCTTCCGCATTAAATCCGGTCATTAAGGTTCCGCTCACACTGGCACCTCCCAGCAGCGTTCCATTGTATGCGTTTCCACTGTAATCGTTAGCATCCACCGACCATGGAAAGTACCCAACCTGTGAGGCGCCACCGGCAGGTTTTTCCGAATTGTAAATGGCTTCAATCTCATTGGCATCGAGAAACTGATTGTAAACTCGCACTTCGTCTATCGCTCCAAAGAAATGCTCTCTTCCCCCAAATGTTGAACCAATAGAAAATAAGTTACTGGTCACGTTCTGATCACTTGCAAGTGTACCCGAACCAGCAAACTGACCATTCACTGAAATATCAATCACTGCGCCTATTTTAGCGATGGCTACATGTGACCACTCATTAGGATTCACAGTAGCACCTACTACGAGATCATTGTTCTCACCAACGAATCTTAATGATCCTAAGTCATAGTAAATTGAGTTTCTTCCAAAGGGAACATCACTGCCCATGGAAAATACCGAGGCTGGCGAGCCGTCCTCTTCAGGCTTGATCCATGCCATCATCGTAAAATCGATATTTCCGGTAGCCAGGTTGCCTAGCGTTCCACTGATGTCCTGATCGGCACCGTTAAAAAAGTATGCATTGCCTTGATTACCAAATCGATCAGAAGTCAATATCGGTCCATTTAGATTTCCATCGTTTCCGTTTCCACTGTAATCGAATGGATCGCCGTCCAGAGGAAAATAGGCCAGCAGTCGATCATCAGATTGAACAAACTTCTGTCTGACCTCCGAAGGTGAAAGGACGCGCTGGTAGACATCTAATTCATCTACCGCGCCGTTTAGGTAGCGGTCCCCCTCAACGCCGGTCGAATTGGTACCTATTTGAAAAATAGTATGGTCTGAATTAGGTAGTTCATTGGAGACGTCGGCACTGAGCACAACTTCTCCATCAGTGTAGACCGTCAGGTTACCGGCATCGTCTATCGAATAGGTGATCATGTGCCATTTTCCGGCCTCGATAGAAGGGAAGTCTGCAAGAACAGATGGATATTCAGCACCATCGTGGTAATGGTAGAACAGTTTCCCTTCCGGGTTAAGCATTAAAACTCCAGCAACTCCGTTTGAAAGGAGGATATCGCCGAAAGTATTATCCGGTAATTGATAAGGCTTAAACCAAAAATTAACTGAAAAATTATTCTGCAGGTTTAGTGCGCGCTCATGCAAAACATTCACAAATGTTCCCATTCCAGAAAAGGACATAGCACCTGCCGGAGTTCCATCAAATCCAATGTCCGTGTTGGGATTAGAGGAGCCGAGAAAATTGTAATCTACATCAAACAAGAAGACTTGGTTGAAACTTTCTGCTTGGTCAACAAATTCTCCGTTATCCCATGTATAGCTTGCCACCAACCGATCTTCTCCTCCCGGCACCTCACTTGCGTAGAGATCATAAATAGTGTTTGCATCAGGTATTCCTCCGGAATAAATTCTGACATCATCTATGTTCCCATTAAACCATCGGTTGTCTGTCGGGTTCAGACTTGGGCTTCCGATATAAACAATGTTCTCGGTAGGCTGACCGGTCTCTATGGTAATACTCGATTGAAAAGCAGGACTTCCATCGAGACTCAGATTGGTTTGAACCCCATCGATGTAGATACGTAAGGCCTTGTTTTCATCGACTGTGAAGAATACATGGGTGTATTGATTTCTTTGAATGCTTCTCTCTGAGGATGCTGTTTTGAAAGTTTCTGTGACCGGATCATACCAGTGAAAATCAATATTTCCCTGCTGATTGATATAAAGACCACCAAAATCGACACAATCCATAATCATATCCCAAATTTCCTCACCCTCAGGGAAACTGTTAGATCTTATCCAGCCACCAAATCCAAAACCTCCTACTGTGAATTCTGTGATACTGGAAAAGTTTAATTCTACAAATGCTCCGTCATTGAACAGTTCTAATGATGAGGAAGGGTTCCCATACCGATCCATACTATTGTAGCCCCCAAACCAGCTTCCAGTAGGACCTCCAAAACCAGATACGTCTTCGACTGATTCACTCGTAAACGTGTAGTAGCCTACTAAACCAGAACCTGCAAATTCATTGACCTTAAATAGGGCATGGTAGCTATCTGCGGAGCCATTATTGGTTGTGTATACAGTTCCGGCAAGATTAACCACGTTCGTGACACGCCCGGCGGAATACACATAGCCTCCGTCAGCGTGAATATCGTTAGCAAATCCCTCTCCTTCTATGTTTTCCACCCAATTGACGGATCCGGAGGGATCTACACTTGCGATGAATACTTCTCCAGCCGGGATGGTAGCGTTACCGAAGGTTGTCACAAACCCATCGGTCCACCCTGTCAAATAAATCGCGTTTTGGTCACTTGCCATTGCGATCGACTGTTCCCTCAATGTACTGGTACCCACCAAACTCCACAGCACGTTTGCATTCTGGTCATATTTGACTAAAAACATCTCTGACAAACCGTCATAAGCGTTGGTGTAAGTAGTCGCTCCAATCGTGATGTTTGCACCACTGAAATAACCCGAGATATAGGGGTTTTCGTCTTTATCCAATACTACATCCCACGCAACATCGTTTCCATCGGAACCAATGCTCTGCACCCAAAAGAAACCTCCATTCGCATCATATTTTGCCAGGAATGCATCATTGCCACCTGAATTGCCGATCGTAGAGAATGCGAAATTGGTAGACGTGTGGGCCTGTCCGGTAAAATAAACCCAGTCATTTGTTTCATCATAGGCCACCCCGTATCCTCTGCTATCTCCGGTTCCATCGGAAGCAGTACCGTGCACCAACCAGGCTTCAGAACCATCTGCATGGACTTTCAATAGCACAGCTCCGGGGTCCTGATAACTACCACCGGCATAGTTCAGTTGACCTGTTACTTGCCCTGCGAGGTAGATATTTGAGAATTCATCAAAAGCAAGACCCTGACCGGTACTAAATCCTGTACTGGTAAATAATTTAGTGTAGGTTACGCTCAAGTCGCTTGTCACGTCCACCTTCATCAGAAACATATTAGCTAGCAATTCAGTGGAGGATGGCTGATAGGTTATACCACCCTCAGGCGTACGTCCCCTCCAGAAGCCCGTAATGTACAAGTTGCCGTCAGGGGTATACACCATGTCGTTCATGAAAATTTCTCCATCACCAACAGAAGACTCATAAGGATCGATCACAAGCGAAGACTGCAAAATGTGATCAGGACTGTACCTTGCCAGGTACAAACCTGAGTTGGTAACAGTAAACGAATTCAAGTCGTCAGACATGGAACCGGCAATCTCTGCTAATACGAAGTAATTACCATCTGCATCCGTCGTGATAGCCCTTCCGTAGTCGTTGTTGGTTCCTCCTGTCAGCTTAAAATGCGTATTTAACGTCTCTGTATTGGTTGTAAAGGTGGAGGTAGGGTGAACGAAGTTGGATTTGAAATTAGTAGCGTTGAACGATTCAACGTAATAGATATAACCTGTGCCTGCCGGTAGGTTATTGTCAATATAGGAGGTGACATTTTCTCCTAATTCGGCAATTAAATCATATGAATCTGATGGGTAAGTATTTGTTCGGAATATGCGATAGCCGGTTTCGTTCTCGACATCTGGCCAGCTGAGTTGTATTTCACTCGTTGAAAGTGGAAATACCGAGACAACTGGCGTTCCCATAGCCGGAGTGATCCAATAATTGTTGCTCATAATATTGGCTACGATATCGTACGTACCCGCTGCAACTGATATATTATCCCCAAAAAGCTCAAAAAAACCGTCAGGGTTCGCACTGTCATCTCCCCAATTCAATACACCCCAGTCGTCGTTTGCACGGAGTTTCCATTCTCCATCTAGTAGAGGGATATCATGCGCATAAAAAATACCCTCATTGCTTCCTTGGATCAGGTCTGAATCCGGATCGTCCCATCCCGAACCATCTGCTCTGGCCGATCCCAAAAGCCCAACGGTATTCACTTTGTAGACCAGAAACTCTCTTGAATTTACGTTGTAGCGAATGTAATGGTAGCCGGCATCCGTGATTGTTATTCCATTAGCGTTCAAATCTGCTATCTGATCGCCATCACCGGCATCCCCGTAGGTGCGCGCTTGCGAACCCTCCAATACTTCTAGTGTAAAACTGTCTCCCCCCTCTGCAATATTCAAAATCCTTGTCCAAATTTCAGGCCTGTCATTCATATTTTGAAACATAGAAATCTGCTCTCCAGACGCCATGACCACGTTCATGTCCGAGACTTGCTGAGCAGGCCAGTTATTTTCGGAGTAGAGTGCATTGATCTCTGTCGAACTAAGTGCGTAATTGTAATATCTCACGTCATCCACAGAGCCACTGTACCACTTATCAGTAGTGGATTGAGAATAGCCAATGGTGATATTGGTAGGGTCATTGAAGTAATTTACCTGACCGGTAATTGATTCATCTCTGGCAATCTCAATACCGTCCAGGTATAGGACCATCGCTGTACCATCATAAGTGGCCACCGCAAAATGCCACAATCCATCATTAACAGCTGAATTCGAATTTATTCCAGTAAATGATCCGGGAACCAATTGCATCGTAGCACTCAGGTGATTTGATTCAGTTATACCTAAACCAGCCCCCCCGGCTATTTCCATAATGTTGAAATAGTCCGAACTAGCCGGAACGGATGCCTCAGTCTTAAACCAAACCGCCAGTGTCAGTTGTGGAGTTCCACTGATCGTCGCGGTAAATGATTGATTGACGCCGTTTAATGTCACTGCATTATCAGCAACCCCAAAACGATCTGCAGCGACCACGAATCCCACAGTATCAGTAAGATGGAGGTCATTTCCGCTTAGATCATTCAAAGAACCGGAAGTAAAATCATATTGAGCCTGTAAGGGATTCACTGTATTGTTTTCGTACCAAACGACCTCACTGCCGCCACTGAGTGAGCTGGCAGATACAATGTCCATGTATCCATCCTTATCAAAGTCATGGATCTCTACCGTTTCAACCAAACCCAAATTTCCGTCTAGCAGCGCATCGGTCCAGTTGTTACTGCCGTCGTTTTCAAAATACCAAATATCGTCGCCAGTAGTAGAAGCGACCACAAAATCCTGATGACCGTCTCCGTTTACATCGCCGATTTCTATATCTCTAACATTGTTTAAGCTGGTTACCAGTTGCGACTCCGTAAAATTCAGGTTGTCGTTGTAATTCACGTAAAGTGCTGTTTCCGTCGTGCCTGTTAGTATGTCAAGGTCATTGTCGCCGTCTACATCGCCAACCGCCATAGCAGTGAGTGTATCCGAGGCCGATATCGTATTTGCCGTCGCATCAAATCCGGATCCATTGTTGGTTACGTACGTGATGTCGGAACTGAATGCTATGATGGCATCTAAATCATTATCTCCGTCTATATCCGCAAGTTTCACTTCTTCTGCTCTTCCGACGGTAACCGATGTTTGAGTAGAAAAACTACCAGAGCCCGTGTTGGACCACCACGAAACAGTGGTGTTACTGGAATTAGATGCCAGTAAATCAACCGACCCATTGCCGTCGATGTCTCCGAGTGAAATGGATTCAAAATCTACTCCTGTCGCTGACACGTTGCCTATGTAGGTTCTTAGGCCGAGGTCGTTGCGGATGATGATGATTTCCCCGTTTCCGGCAGCAACCAGATCAAGGTCGTCGTCGTTATCCAGATCAGCCAGCTCCAAATCATGTGCACTTGCTAGCGTGCGCACACTACTGGGGGCGAGAAAAGCACCGCCTTGATTTTCTATGTAATAAACCAAATTGGAACTTTGAGATGCGACAAATACGTCCTCGTCTCCATCTCCATCGAAGTCCACCACTTCCACATCAGAAATAGTCCCGGTGATACTGCCCATGGCAGCCCTTGCATTGAATTTTTCTGCTTGTCCAAACGCTGAAATACTGCATATCATGAGCGTGAACGCGATCATACGTAATGAAATAGTCTTTAACATTTCTTAGTCTTTAAGCTGATTGAAAAATTAGAATGAAAAGATGGTAATAGGTGCTATCGCAAAA
>JAYPLE010000005.1:72267-246584 GCA_038129245.1 Flammeovirgaceae bacterium
TTGGGAAATTTGAATTCCGTTGATCGTGTATTTACCGTAGTATGGAAATCATCCAAGATCAGTTGATTATCCCGGTATAAATCAAAATTCACCAGTTCTCCGGATAAGCCTCCGGTCCAAACCGTGTTAAACTTCTTCTTTCTTTTTTGCTTGAAAAATGTCGCAGGTAGCGTGACCGAAACAGGATTGTAAATCAGGGTCGTCTTGATCTTAAAATTCAAGTCTCCTGTGATGGCTCCCAATGTCTCCAAAGGATCTCCGATGGTGATTAAGTTGGACGATTTGAGCGGAATGTCTTTTCCCAGATCCCCGACGATCATCTCATCAGCTAACGGACTGGAGTAGTTGTCAATGCTACTGTAAAGTTCTACATCGAACTTCTGACCCATGCTTAATCCTGACATCGCATAAGTGACTTGAAGGTTATCCCCTACAATGTTGACTTCCACTCCTGTAACAGCCTGTGCTCGGGAGTGAAAGAGTAAAGCGATTAGAAATATGGAAGAAAGGCCAATGCGTTGGTAAATCTTGCTCATTCGAAACCTGGTTAGTTTGAGAAAACCCTAAAAATAAAGAAGTCGAAAGTAATAGCACAAGATTTGCATGATAACATCCACAAAGTTTTGAATATTTATGAGAAAAATACCCGGAATTGGGTATTACAAAATCTCATCAACTTTCTCCGGCGGCCGCCCAATGACCGCATTATGGTTCTTGATGACGATGGGACGTTCGATGAGAATCGGATAATCCACCATTGCCTGAATCCAATCCGATTCCGACATTTCTTTGCCTTTGTATTGCTCCTTAAAGACTTTTTCTCCCTTTCGAATCAATCCAATAGGCGGGATTCCAAGCATTGTCACTAGTTCTTTGACCTTGTTGTAATCAGGACAATCCTTGAGGTATTCGATAACGTTTACATTTTCTCCCTTCTCTTGTAGTATTTTGAGAGTATCCCTGCTTTTTCCACATCGAGGATTATGATAGATGGTCGTCATTTTCTGTTTGCTATTTGTCGAGGTTTTTTCTTGCTAATTTACATTCGAAAATAAGTCCAACATCTATCCACGACCTAAACTAATGTTTATACTAACTCACAGGAAATTTATCCATCCACTTACGCACTTTCTATCAGGCGCACTTATTTTACTACTCATTGCCCTACCGGCATCCGCTCAGCGAAAGAAGAAACAGGCAATCATCACTCCTTCTGCTACCACTGCGGTAGCTAGATGGGAAGGGTATCAACAGCGCCTAACTCTGGAGAAAGAGTCGATTCTGGGAGGTATTAAATTTAGAAATGTTGGACCCACGATCATGAGCGGTCGAGTAGTCGACCTTGAAGTAAATCCTAATGATCCCACGCATTTCTATGTGGCCTATGCATCAGGAGGGCTTTGGGAGACTACCAATGAGGGGGCTTCCTTTACGCCTTTGTTCGACAATGAAATCGTGATGACCATAGGCGATATTGCCGTCGATTGGACCAACAGTATCCTCTACGTTGGAACAGGAGAAAACAACAGTAGCAGGTCCTCGTACGCAGGGTATGGCCTCTACAGGTCACGTGATAACGGTGCGTCCTGGACTCACCTGGGGTTGGAGGAATCTCAGCATATCGGAAGGGTAATCTTACACCCTTCAGATCCCAACATCTTCTGGGTTGCCAGCCTGGGTAAGCTTTATTCATCAAATACTGAGCGAGGGATCTTCAAAACAAATGACGGCGGTGCCACCTGGATGAAAACATTGTATATCAACGATCAAACAGGGATCATAGAGCTGGTAATAAATCCCAAAAATCCGGATCATTTGATTGCCGCTGCCTGGCAGAAAGATCGAAAAGCGTGGGACTTTACGGAGGCCGGAGAAGGATCAGGACTATATAAGTCCACCGATGGGGGTGAATCATGGATCAACATCAGCGAAGGTGATAGTGGCTTTCCTGATACCCAGGGAACCGGGAGAATAGGTCTTACCTATGTGGACGATACTACCATTTTTGCAGTATTAGATAATCAGGACAGACGGAACAGAGAAGAAAAAGAAACGTATAGGGTTACAAAAAATCTACTGCGAACCATCAGTTCAGCGGAATTTGACACGTTAGCTAACACTGACATCAATGCTTTCCTGGATCGGAATCGATTCCCACAAGCTGTAAATGCCGTTGACTTGAAGAAAAGCATTCAAAACGGAGCATTACAACCTGTTGATTTGGTCAATTATTTGGCAGATGCTAATGCTCAGCTATTCGATACGGAAGTGATAGGAGGCGAAGTTTATAGAAGCGATGATGGCGGGGCAAGCTGGAAGAAGACCCATGAGGGAAGTATCGAAGATTTCATTTTCTCCTATGGGTACTATTTTGGTCAAATAAGGCACGACCCATCAAATCCTGATCAACTGTATATATTGGGAGTGCCTGTCCTTTCTTCCGAGGACGGAGGTGAAAACTGGAAAAATATAAACGGAGATAATGTGCATGTCGATCACCATGCCTTATGGGTTAACCCAAACGATGCGGGTCATTTGATATTAGGAAACGACGGGGGTATCCACATCAGCAAGGATAACGGAAAAACCTGGATAAAGTGCAACAGCATCCCATTGGGTCAATTTTACTATGTAAACGTTGACATGGAAGAGCCCTACAATGTCTACGGGGGCCTGCAAGATAACGGGGTATGGAAGGGCCCCAGCGACTACGAATACAGTAACGCATGGCTGGGAGATGGGAAATATCCCTATGAAGAGATCATGGGTGGAGACGGCATGCAGGTACAAATTGACCTGAGAGATAATGCTACCGTTTACACAGGCTTCCAATTCGGAAACTACTACAGGATAAATACCAATAGTGGGAAAAGAAAACGAATCACACCCTCTCATCAATTGGGAGAAAGCCCTTACCGATGGAATTGGCAATCCCCAATCTTACTCTCCTCTCACAATCAGGACATTGTATATTTTGGTAGTAATCATTTTCATAGATCCATGAACAAAGGAGATGATTTTGAGACATTATCCGGTGACCTTACCAAGGGTGGGAAAATAGGAGATGTCGCTTTTGGGACATTGACCACTATCGATGAATCCCCCAATCAATTTGGGTTGATCTATGTGGGAACTGACGATGGTTTGATACATGTCTCAAAGGATGCAGGCGAAACGTGGAGGGACATAAGTGGCGGTTTACCAAAAAACCTATGGGTAAGTAGAGTGGTTGCTTCCCGTTACGGAGAAGGTCGAGTTTATGCGACGCTAAATGGATACAGGTGGGATAATTTCGAAGCATACGTATTTGTGAGTGAGGACTTTGGCGCTAACTGGTCTCAAATAGGAAGCAACTTACCTTTAGAACCCGTGAATGTCCTGAAGGAAGACCCTGAGAATGAAAACGTCCTGTACCTCGGTACGGATAATGGATTATATGCCTCTGTGGATCGGGGTAAAAGCTTTACCGTATTAGGGGATTTACCAAAAGTTGCGGTACATGATGTGGTCGTGCACCCAAGGGACAAAGAGCTAGTGGTTGGTACTCATGGAAGATCAATCTATGCAGGGGACGTTTCTCACCTCCAGCAGTTGACCAGTGACTTGATGGCAAAAACTGCCCATCTATTTGATTTAAGGACCATTACTTACAGTAACCGGTGGGGCTCCAATGGATGGACATGGGGGGATCCTTATGAACCTAGCTTAACCCTACCCTGCTATTTCAAAAATGAGGGAGAAATTAACATCACCATAAAGCTTGATGAGGTGATCATCAATGAGAGCAAGGCAAACGTCTCTCGAGGCTTGAACTACTTATCCTATGATTACACAGTAGCAGAAAAAAATAGAGCGGCCTATGAAAGCGAACGAGGCGAAAAGATCCAAGGCGATTTTGTAGGGGCCGATAATGGCAAATGGTACCTTAGACCAGGAAAATACGCGATTGAATTAAGTAGCGGAGATGCTGTTGCAAAGGGAAGCTTTGAAATTAAAGCTCCGCGGGAAAGACCAAAAAGAAAAGAATAGTAATACAGAGCCTCAAACAACAGTTTGAGGCTTTTTATCCTCTAAAGTTCTTCAATGACGTGGTTGTGATTGGTATAGATACAGATGTCTGCCGCTACGGTCAACCCTTCCTTAACCATCTCTTTTGCAGATAAATGACCGGCATGCTTTTTCAAGGCGATTGCAGCCGACTTAGCATACATGGACCCACTTCCAATGGACGCCACATCTTCATCCGGCTCCAGCACATCCCCGGTCCCTGAAATCACCAACATCTCCTCTTTATCTGCCACGATCATCATGGCTTCTAACTGACGCAAGTATTTATCCATTCTCCAGTCCTTTGCCAACTCGACCGCAGCTCTTTTCAAATTCCCTGAATAGGTACTTAGCTTTTCATCAAATCGATCCAGCAGTGTAAAAGCGTCCGCTGTAGAACCCGCAAAACCCGTAACGATTTTGCCATCCGCTAATTTTCTGATTTTTCGCACATGACTTTTTGCTACCGTATTACCCATGGTCGCCTGCCCATCTGCTCCAATCGCAATATGGCCGTTGTGCTTTACCGCGAGCACGGTGGTAGCATGTATTTTCATCTCACTCATTTCTATCAAATAAAAAAGTCCCGTGCAAACAACGGGACTTTGGATTTAAGCGTTCATTTTTAAATCAAAATTCTGACCGGATCTTCGATAAGACCTTTTAACGTCTGCAAAAATGCTGAGCCTACAGCGCCATCCACAGTCCTGTGATCACACGTCAAGGTGATCTTCATTACATTACCGGGGGCAATTTCTCCGTCCTTTACAACAGGAACTTGTTGAATAGCACCCACTGCCAAAATACATGAGGCAGGAGCATTTAAGATGGAGGTAAATTCCGTAATACCAAACATGCCCAGATTTGATACCGTAAAGGTGTTACCCTGCATTTCATCAAGCTGTAGCTTCTTCGACTTGGCTTTGACACCGAAGTCCTTTACTTCTGCGCTGATCTGGGCGAGCGACTTGTTATCTGCAAATTTCACAACGGGCACTACCAATCCATCATCGATCGCCATTGCGACTCCGACATGGATATGATGATTTGTTCGTATCGTTGAGGTTTCGTCGATCCATGTTGTATTTACCTGTGGATGCTTTCTCAGTGCTGCAGCCACCGCTTTCAACACTATATCATTGAAAGAAATCTTCACAGGCGAAAGCTCATTGATACTTTTTCTGGCCGAGATGGTCCTGTCCATGTCTATATCCATGGTCAGATAAAAATGAGGTGCAGTAAATTGGTTTGTACTCAGACTTTTCGCAATCGCTTTTCTCATCTGAGAAGCAGCAACTTCTTCAAAACCTTCTTCTCCTACTACAGGTGGGAATGTTATCTGAGGAGCAGCTGAACCAGTCGATTGTTCTGAAGCAACACCAGGAGTGAAATTCTCAACATCCTTCTTGATGATTCTTCCTCCCGTACCGGTCCCGCTTATCTGTGAAATATCAAGTCCCCTGTCCTGTGCCAGCTTTTTTGCAAGTGGTGATGCTTTTATTCTACCGTTAGCGGAAGCAACTGGTTGACTTTCTACAGCAGGAGCCACAGGAGCAGGCACAGCAGCTGGTGCCGGAGATGAAACGATTGCCTCTGCATCATCGGGAGCAGGAGCTGCCACCGGCTTTCCGGTATCTGCCTTTAGAAGTGCTTCGAAATCCGCCCCCTTCTCTCCTATCACTGCGAGTACGCCATCAACCTTCACGGATTGCCCCGCTTCGGCCCCAACATAGAGTAGCACACCGTCCTCATAGGCCTCCAATTCCATAGTGGCCTTATCTGTCTCCACCTCTGCAAGTATATCTCCTGCACTTACAGCATCTCCAACATTTTTCAACCACGAAGCTATGACACCCTCTTCCATTGTATCGCTCATCAGCGGCATGCGAATAACCGAAGCATTGATAGTGGAGGTATCTATCACTTCTGCTGCTGGTGCCGGAGCAGCTGTCTCTTCAGGAGTATCATCCGAGCCTCCGCCGCCTGACGCTATTTCAGCAAGCAAACTTGATATGTCTTCACCTTTTTCTCCAATGACCGCTATGACACCATCGACCGGAACAGAGGATTTCTCTTCTACACCAATGTGTAGCAATACTCCATCCTGATAGGACTCCAGCTCCATTGTCGCTTTATCGGTCTCCACCTCGGCAAGCACATCTCCTGAACTCACCTCTTCCCCCACGTTCTTCAACCAAGATGCAATCACACCCTCTTCCATGGTATCGCTCATCTTAGGCATTCGAATTACTTCAGCCATTCTTTATCGTTTATTTCTTATTTTGATCTAATTGTAAAAAACAAAGTTAAGTCTAACCGCTTTTTTCTCCATGAACTTGGCTGCAAAATAAAATCTTCCAGATATTCACATTCTTAACCAATAATTACTTGAAACATTCCATTTCTCCTTACAGAAGACCTCTGCACCTTCCCGGTGGACATCTACAAACGATTGTTCATGCGTTAACCAGAAGAGTAGTACTACCTACACCTTATGTAAGAGAACGCATAACAACACCGGATCATGATTTTCTGGATTTGGATTGGTTGAAACGAGGCAGCAAAAAACTATTAATTCTTTGCCATGGATTGGAGGGCTCAAGTGACAGACCCTACATGCAGGGAATGGCCAGACATTTTTTTAACCATGGTTTTGACGTTTTGGCGGTCAACTACCGAGGCTGCTCAGGAGAAATCAACAAGGCCAAAAGAATGTATCATTCAGGTGCCACCGATGATCTAGACCTGATAGTTGGACATGCAGCTGTTGCCTATTCGGAGCTTTTTCTAATAGGTTTTAGTTTGGGAGGAAATATGATTTTGAAATACCTGGGAGAAAAAGGTGTTCAATCTGTTTTCAAAAAAGCCGTTGCTTTCTCCGTTCCATTGGATTTGCATGATGGAGTAAAAGGGTTGGATACCGGATTCAATAAGATGTATGTCAGGCGTTTTTTGTCAACACTAAAGCAAAAGGTCGTAGCAAAACAACAACAATATCCTGATGAAATTGACCTAACTCCTCTTGACGACATCACGACAGTCTATGATTTTGATGATACTTACACTGCATGGATCCATGGCTTTAATGGAGCATGTGACTACTACTATCGGAACAGTTCCATCCGATTTATCGATCAAATCAAAACTCCTACGCTCGTAATCAACGCTGCAAATGATCCTATGATTGGGAGCATAGCACGTGGCCCTGAACCTTTTAAAAACACGGATTATGTGCAGTTTCATCTTACCAGTCAAGGTGGGCATGTTGGGTATTACGGCTATCAAAACAAAGTACTGTGGTCTGAAAAGCAAGCTTTGCACTACATGATGAAATAGTATACCCGTTATGTTATTTTTACACCAATGATCGATAGATATACGCTCACATCTTCTCCAGGCCAATTAAAGACTACATTCCCGTTCCTGACGGAAATGCCTGTATTTGATGTTCAATACAATGCGTCACCTGCAAAACATTTACCGGTAGCTACCCTTCAGGCTCCTACTAAAATTCAAAATTTTAGATGGGGATTTATCTCTGGACTGTCGAACAATAAGAAGATGAGTCATCGTCTGTTCAATGCAGATATTGTGCAGGGCTTATCTAAACCATCCATCAAAAAGAGCCTTTCAAGAGACAGATGTATCATTTTTGCTACCGGTTTTTATGTTTGGAAACTGCTTAGCAAGAAAATGCTCACTCCACATTATGCTCATTTTGAATCAGGGCAACCCTTTGCGATCGCGGGGTTTTGGGAAGAAAAAGATGAGTTCGTGGAGCACTCTACTGACTCATTTATGATGCTGACAAGACCCGCCAACTCCCACATAAGTGAATACCAGCAGGACATGCCTTTTATCCTCCCACACGATAAGATTTCAAACTGGTTAGACCCTGGCTTTGATGTGCAAGAATGCATCAGTTGGATGGAGAATGCTCCTTCAGGCACCTTGTCAATATACCCCGTATCGCCTGCAATAAATCATGTAGATTTGAATGACGAAAGGCTCATCAAAAGATCTCTTCCCGCAGATCAACATGGGAATTACACCTTGTTTGGATAGTAATTTTTCATATTGGTCTAAATTCTAACTGATTCATTTGGTGGCGTTCCAGTAAATTTCAACTTTTAAATAGCTTTGAGGTTCATTCAATAGAATCTGCTTAAAAACGTTTTTCAGGGTATGAGTAGTGTTAAACAATTTGGAAGTGTTGCGTTGATTTTGTTCGCATTCGGTGCATTCGGACAAAAGGCAGAGAAAGTGTACCAGCGAGCCGAAGCGTTATTTTATCAGGAGATGCTGGAGCAGGCACTTGGCGAGTATGAACTTGTGCGTGAACTACAGCCCGGTTACAGAGATACTGAATACAAAGCGGAAATTTGCTCGCTCCTGACCGCCCACAGAGAGAAGCCACTAGATAAGCTTGTCTCATTCAAGGAGAGCTTCGGTAAAACAGATAGGTTTTACAATTACTGGCTTGGCAGAGTCTATGTGAGCGCATACATGTTCGAGGAAGCCATGCAGGCCTTTCAAGTCTTTTTGAATAAAAACGATGTCAAAAGTGGCAAAATCACAGCTGAAGCTAGGAAATTCATTGCATTAGCAGATCAAAAAATGCAATTTTTAGACAATACTTCTGACTACGAAATACATCAATTAGAAGCTCCGATAAACACGGTGAATGCCGAGTTAACTCCTGCTTTTTTTTCAGAGAAAGACGAGTTATTATTTGCTAGTAATAGAAGTGCCAAGGGAGCCGGGGAAGATTTTAGCATTTATCATGCAATCAAAGAGGGTGATCGGTGGGCAGATATAACAGAAATTACGATTCTGGGAGATTTTGCAAGAGAAAACGCCAATGTAGAAGTCGTCAGCGAAGACGGTAAACTTTTCATATTTGATGCTGAGGAAGGGGACCTATTTTACAGTGAAACGAGAAATGGAAAATGGGTAAGGCCGGTTGAATTTGATACAAAACTGAAAGCTGCCCACATCCAGTCTCATTTTTTTATTAATGAACATGAAGACAGGATCATCTTCGCTACTTTGGCTGACGGGAAAAACAGAGATGACCTGGACCTTTATCAAACCTTTAAAGATCCAGAATCGGGAAAGTGGAGCCGACCAGCCCCTTTTAACCTAACGATCAATTCAAAATTAGACGAAGATAGCCCCTACTTAACTCCGGATGAAAAAACACTGTATTTTGCTTCTAATGGCCATGGATCGTTTGGTGGAATGGATATTTTCAAATCTGAACTAAACCCGAAAACGCTTGAATGGACGGAGCCCATTAACATGGGTTTTCCTATTAACTCACCGGATGATGAAATGAACTTTAAGATGAACGATGACGGTCAGGGCGGATACTTTAGCTCCAATAGGTTGCATACCACAGGTGATTTTGATATCTATTCGTTCTGGGAAATTGAAAAGATCAGGATAGAGGGAAGAGTGTTTGATTTAGCCATCAATCAGGCAATTGAAGATGGTATGATTAGATTTACACCATCGCAATATACGGATGAGCATTTCCGCTCAAAATTATCTGCGAAGGGTAAATACCAAACCGAAATTATAGCAGATGAAACTTATCTGGTAGAGATCATCAAAGACGGTGAGACATTATTCACGGATGAGTTCGAGATTCATGAAACCGGAGGGTTATCGACTACCTACCTGAAAGACTTCATGTTTAGCAGTGGTACGTCAGCTACCGGGGGCATCGGTCGTATTGAAGATGCTGACAGGCAAGTAGTACAAGAGCAAATCAAAGCAAGAGCTCAAAAAGAACAGAGGCGACAACCTACCACGGGAACTACGCCTACCAGGAAAGATCCAAAGCCCCGGACTGTGGTTTCAGAAAATACCAAGAGACAACCCGGCAAGAACACGGCTCAAAATGCAAAAGTGACTTCGATTCGGGATCTACCTACGAACTACAGCATGGGTAGAAAAGCCGTATTGAGAAATGTATATTTTGATTTTGGAACTTCAGGGCTCGGCGTAGGAAGTGATCGGGTACTTACGGAATTGCTGAATGTGCTACAATCTAACCCTCGGTTAAGAGTTGAGATTGGTGGTCATAGTGATAATGTTGGATCTACGTCTACCAATCTTTGGTTATCTCAGAAAAGAGCTGAGGCAGTTAGAAATTGGTTAATTTCAAAAGGTGTAAATGATAGCCGTCTGGTTGCCAAGGGCTATGGTGAATCGCAGCCATTGGCCTCAAATGACGATGAAGAGGATGGAAGAGAATTGAACAGACGAATAGAGATATTTGTGATTGAGTAGAGCTGACGCAGTAGACTAGCAGCCCTCTTTCATTGTTTTTAGCACTTTAGTATCTTAGCAGCTAAACCCCCATTACATGTATAATTCAAGAATTGCTGGCATAGGACATTATGTCCCTGATCACGTCGTAACCAATGAAGATCTCAAAGCTTTTATGGACACCAGTGATGAATGGATTCAAGAAAGGACGGGTATTCAAGAAAGAAGATGGATAGACCCGGAATCTGATGACAGACCCTCCACGATGGGAACAAAAGCTGCTCGATTGGCAATAGAAGACGCCGGGCTAACCCCTGATGATATTGATTTTATTGTTTTTGCCACTTTAAGTCCTGATTATTATTTCCCGGGACCAGGTGTACAAGTACAGGACCAACTCGGCATCAGGGAAATAGGTGCACTAGACGTACGGAACCAATGCTCAGGATTTGTTTATGGGCTTTCCGTAGCTGATCAATTCATCAAAACGGGGATGTATAAAAATATTCTTGTGATAGGTTCTGAATATCACAGTGGAGGTTTGGAAAAAAGTACAAGAGGCCGCGGAGTAACAGTGATCTTCGGAGATGGAGCCGGTGCAGTAGTACTTCAGAGAACAGAAGAAGACAGGGGAATATTGAGCACTCATCTGCATAGCGAAGGTAAGCATGCAGAAGAACTAGCCCTGATAGGACCGGCAACTAGCAGATGGGTAGATACTATCATGGGTGAAAATGATCCTGAGGATACCAGCTACTACCCCTACATGAATGGAAATTTCGTCTTCAAACATGCTGTTACCCGATTCTCAGAAGTGATCATGGAGGCATTGACGACCAATCAGAAACAGATCAGTGAAATAGATATGCTAATTCCTCATCAGGCAAATCTGAGAATCAGTCAATTCATCCAAAAGAAAATGGGGCTTACAGATGATAAGGTATATAACAATATCATGCGTTATGGAAATACCACTGCTGCCTCTATTCCGATCGCTTTAAGTGAAGCCTACCAGGAGGGTAAAATAAAAAAAGGAAACCTGGTGTGTCTGGCAGCTTTCGGGAGTGGCTTCACTTGGGCGTCAGCGCTTATCAAATGGTAAATATTTCCCAAGAGCTACTCGTTCTACTTAGTGACAGGGAGTTTTTATTAGGAAAAAAAAGGATCAACCGGCAGCTCATCCGATGCCTTGGGGAGGCAGAGACAACAATTAAGAAAAGTATTGAAGAAGATGACTTTGAGTTCCCTCCGAATGCTTTCACCAAAGCCGGTAAAATCAGTAAAGGAGAATCTTACAGAGACCTACCCTATTTTGTACTAGATTTTCCCAGGCTATTCACGAATGAGCACGTATTCGCATACCGTACCATGATTCGATGGGGATATGAGATAAGTTGCACACTACATCTGGCGGGACACCATAAAATTCGGTTTGAAGAAAAAATTAAAGCGGAAAAAATACGGCTTGCAAAAGATTATATCTGCGTTCATTCATCTCCGTGGGAACATCATTTTGAACCTTCAAACTATCGATTGATTGATGAGCTTTCAGAAGATGAGTATAAGAAGCAATTCACCAAACCATTCCTTAAAATCAGTCAAGCTTTCCCTCTTAGTGAGGTGAATATGCTCCCAAAGCATGCCTCCGAAGTATTTAAATTTTATCTCAACATAATGTCAGGTAGTTGAGAAAACCACCGGACTATCTTACCATAAGGACGTTTTGGTATTCGATGCATAGCTCATTTTTTCGATTACAAAAATCAACGGCCGTAATAATACGCATACTCAAAGTGAAAGTATTTTTCGTTTAGGTACCATTTTTGTCTGATTTTTGCAGTGTCTTTTAGTGCATATGAATAAACTCCCTTTCACCGTATTTTTCCTGATTGTCTCCATCGGTCTACTCGCTCAGCCAGTTGACATAGAACTATTTCAAATAGATACCCTAGATGTTGAAAATGGGGTGATAAAAGCACGCTATGATAATGGAGTACTCGCTCTGCGGGGATCCGTCGTGGATAAGAAGCCAGATGGAGAATGGAGAGTCTACTATCCCAATGGAAATATCAAGTTGATTACAGTCTTCAGCAATGGAAAAAAGAACGGACTTGAAACTTTATGTGATAAGGCAGGAATTCCTTTAAGTGCTACTACGTACAAAAATGGAATTTTGGAAGGGCCTTATGCAGAGTATTACGAGAGCGGTGAAATGGCCTTACGTGGATATTACAAAAATGGCAAGCGAGACTCCACATGGATAGAGTACAATCCTTACGGTACTAAGACAGGAATCAAAAAATACCTGAATGATAAGCCGAATGGAAGCTGGAAAACCTATTACAGTAATCAGAAACTAAGATCTGAAGAAGAATATAACTATGGTCTTGCCACAGGAAAATGGGTATACTACCACGCTTCGGGTGAAATAGAAAAAATCATGAATTTCAGAGCTGGGCTTCTCGATGGACCCTATCGCGAGTACTATTCATCAGGAAAGAAAAGTGTCCTAGGACAATACAAAAACGATCAGAAATCCGGAAATTGGCTGAGCTTTTTTGAAAACGAGGTACTCTACAGTATTGGAGGTTTTAAAAATGATCTGAGAACCGGTCTCTGGAAATACTTTATGAAAAGTGGGGCTATCAGTGAGGAAGGGCCTTACAAAAATGACCTAAGAAACGGTCAGTGGATCTTCTATTACGAAAACTCAAAACCAGAAAGTATTGGTAGCTTCATAGCTGACGAAAAGGACGGCATGTGGGGCTATTTTTATCCTAATGATCAGTTAAAGCAAGAACAAAAATGGGAACTTGGCAGGTTGATGGATGTTTCTCCTGCCTATACGATAAAAGGACAAGAATTGGACCCTGGTTCACTCACATCTGGAGAAGGCAGTTACATCGAATATTACCCGGAAGGAGATGTTAAATTAGAGACAAATGTTTCAGATGGTTTTTTTGAAGGCAGGTATACCGGCTACTTTATCAATGGACAAGTTGAATATTCAGGCGGGATGAAGAAAAGTAAAAAGGTGGGTAAATGGACCTACTATCATTATAACGGGATTATTTCCTCTGAAGGTTATTACGAAGAAGATGTCAAGAAAGGTATCTGGGAAAACTATAACGGCAGAGGTCGACTTACGGAAACAATCGAGTATTGATCAATAGCTAACGTGGTCTCCACTCTGTAAAGTCCGGAAAAGGAACATGTAAAAGAAGAAGCGAATAAGCACTTAGAAAAAGTATTCTTCTACTGAAGAGTCAAATCCTTGATATCATTGTGACAACAAAGATCAAATGCGAAGTCCGCTTCGCCTGAGTATGCACCTGTTCTACAATCCTGATTTATCAAAAAAAACAGTTGAATTAAGTAATGAAGAATACCGACACTGCGTCAAAGTACTGAGACATTTAGAAGGGGATACGATTCACATCACAAACGGCAATGGTAAGATAATTGAAGCAAGAATCGATAAAATAGACAAAGGTATTTTATCCGCTTCCAAACAGTCTGAAAAGCTTATTTCAACACCTTCCTATACAACAAATCTCTTCATCGCTCCCACAAAGCAAATGGACCGGATGGAGTGGATGGTCGAAAAATGCTGTGAAATTGGCGTAACCTCCATCACCTTCATTAAAACGAAAAATACAGAGAGATCCCATATTAAAATAGATCGACTATTAAAAAAATCACTCTCTGCCCTAAAGCAATCGAAAAATGGCTGGATGACGCAGATTTATGAGATGGTAGACATGAAAGCAGCGCTAAGTACAAGTACTAATGAAATCAAGCTGATAGCCACTTTGAAAACCGGATTAAATCACATAGTTGCTTCAGTACGAGCAAATAGAGACGTAGATATCTTCATTGGTCCTGAGGGAGATTTCACAGATCAGGAAGTAGCCTTTGCGATAAAAAAAGGAGCAAAAGAAGTTTCTTTAGGTAAAGGTGTTCTTCGTACTGAAACTGCCGGATTCTTTTCCTGTGCTGCGGTAAACTTGATCAATCATTGATCTAAGCTTACCAATCGAACATGATGCTCTCCGGGGTATTGCCTGATTTTTAGTGAAGTGGATGTGACCTCATCAACGATCCAATAGGTCTTATCATCAAATATTAGTGAATCAGAAAAAGTTAATCCCAATGAAGAGGGCGTAGCATGATCAATAAAAATTGTATCTGTGTAATCGCCACTTTGACAATTCCACCTAATTCCAGCGACACCAATAGAATCTACCTGATTACTCATCTCGTAATAATAAGTGCTATCACATGACTCAGGCTCTATGTTAAGCAACTGCCAGGTCTTCGTGGTTTCGTTTGAAAGTAATCTTACTACCTGGTAATCATATAGCCCTTCAGGAAAATTATCATCAGTACATGAAAGCAGCACAGTACTGAAAAAAAGGATGCTACTTAACCTGACCATCTTTGTCGATTATAACATATCCGTTAGATCCATCTGATAATGGATATTGATCTTCTGCGAGAAAATAAATAGTGTATTGATCGATCACTTCATCCCAATTTACATGATGCACAGACGGAACATCAGGTACACTGGACTGCCACAGCTTTTCTCCCGTTGGGGATAGTTTCATGACAGATAACAGGTCTACAGAATCTACCCTTTGTGTCATGAGTAAAGACACAAAACCTACCTGTGAAGGTAACCACAGATGTCGTTGATTCGGTTTTGACTTCAATCCTGTATCTGTCAACCACCGTGCTACCCTATCAGGCCCAGTTTGTAGTACATGTAGAGACGAATCTTTCGTTTGTTGCAACAGTACATTTACATCTTCTAGCATGTCAGCTCTGGCAATGGAAACAAATGAAGCAGTGTCGATTGCAGACATGGTATCGATGTTAATAGTTAGGCCCTCCCACGCAACGAGTCTATTCCTTTCTGACCAAAAATTTCTATGCTGTTCCCAGATAGCTTTTTGACCTCCTAAATTTTTCTGCCACTTTTTTATCGTAGAAGTTATGGCAGATACACCCCCATAGAGCTCGTCAATGTGTTCTTCATAAATATTAGCATCTAACTTGATTGATTCTTCCAGGCCATCAAATCTGGGTTCAAGGGTTTCGATTAAATTGATAACACTATCAGAAAGGCCAACGTTTAATTGCACATCAGTGCTATCTAGCCACTGAGGATTCATCAATGTATCCGTCAGTGATTCAAGTATCAGCATGTTTGCTTTCATCTCCAGATAGTTTGACATTGCGGCTCTCTCATCATACTTCAGAAGCAGCTCGGCTATATGATCAGCCGGTTGCGTACTAATCTTGGCTGTTGATCCGTTAGAAATTCTTTCCCTGCCCAGATTAAGTGACTTATCCCATCGTATCAATCCCAACTTATACTCTTCTATGTCAGTTCTATACACTTGATTCACCTTATCAACCCATTGTTCCATATTCCATACCTCATACTTCAAAGCATAGGGTAGAAAGACCGGGTTGATTTCTTCAAATAGGGGTACTTCTGTTGATTCAAGCTCAGAAAATGGAGAGGTAACAGTAATTTCCTCAAACAACTCAGTGAGTTGCTTCGACTTTTCAAACAGCTGATACTGATACTCCGTCAGCGCAGATAGCTGCTGAAGCTGCTTCTGGTCAAGCTGAAATAAATAGGATTCAAAGGAGCTAAATTGACCGATGATATTATTATATGTTTTGACGGTAGCCTCATGCGTACTGTTCATGGATTGCAACATCTGATGAATGGCTATTACCGATGCATTCCTATCACCTATTTCCCTAATCTTGTTCTCAAGATCTAATTTGACATCTGAAATTTTAATACCAAATTCCCCTGTTCTTAAGTCTCTTCTGTAGAAGGACTGGTAATAAGCATCATTCTTCTTTAATTCTTTTTCAGTAATGAGAGGTAAAGCCTTCTGATAATACGCTACAGCAGAATCACCAAAAGCAAACATGCTGACGGTATCGTTTAAGACATCTACACCTTTGTAGGTCAAATAGTAGTACTCTCCCAACTGATAGTTGGCGTTGGCTTCATCTTGATTCTTTTCATCCTGCAGGAACTGTCGTAGTAAAGCGACTCCCTCCTCGGTTTGCTTTGGGGTAAGCAATGGAAAAACATCTTTGTACTTAATTTTTTGAGCCTGAGAATAGCAGGTGAAACAAACCCAGAAGATTGCAATAAAATAGGCCTTCCTTTGGAAAATACTCATCCTTCAAAAGTATATAATTACTTCAGAAGGATGATAAAAGGAAAACTATTATGGAATAGCGTCACTTCAATTTACTTACTTAAAGTTCCTTCGTAGTCTTTCAAGCTCTGCTTGTAAGTCCCCTTCAGGTTGATTGGATCCATTATGAGTATTTCGCTGACTTTTTTTCTGCCTGGGCTGTGAGTTAGATCCGAAAGGGTCCGATTTTAAAGACAATGAAATGCGTCTTCTTGCAACATCAACCTGTAGAACTGTAGCCTCTACCCTCTCGCCTAGCTTTACTACCGCAGCCGTATCTTTAACAAATTGATCAGAAAGATGGCTGATATGTACAAGCCCGTCCTGATGAACTCCTACGTCAACAAATGCTCCAAATTTTGTAATATTCGTAATAATACCTGGTAATTTCATTCCCATTTTCAGGTCATTTATTTCGTTTACTCCCTCATCAAATGAAAATGCTTCAAAATGTGCCCTAGGATCCCTTCCCGGCTTCTCCAGTTCTGAAATAATATCCTTAAGAGTAGGCATCCCTACCTCATCCGAAATGTAACGTTTGAGATCAATCATCCTTCGATAATTTGGAGCCTTAATCAAATCCTCTACGCTACATCCTACATCCTCTGCCATTTGGTTCACAAGACGGTACCTTTCAGGATGCACTCCACTTTGGTCCAGAATATCTGAACTACCACCAATTCTCAAAAAGCCTGCAGCTTGTTCATAGGCTTTGTCCCCCAGTCTTGGCACTTTCTTCAATGACGCTCGATCTTTAAATGGTCCATTCTCCTCTCTGTACTTTACGATATTTTCTGCCAATTGAGGACCAAGACCAGAGACATAGGTAAGCAACTGTTTGCTTGCAGTATTTACCTCCACGCCCACGTTGTTTACACAGCTCATTACGACATCATCCAGCGCAGCACGTAGTGCGTTTTGATCCACATCATGCTGATACTGACCTACTCCGATAGACTTAGGATCAATTTTTACCAGCTCTGCAAGTGGATTCATACTCCTTCTTCCAATGGAAACAGCACCTCTGACGGTGACATCATGATCTGGAAATTCTTTTCTTGCCACTTCACTGGCTGAATAAATTGAAGCACCACTTTCATTGACAATCGCGATGATTGGCTTTTGGTCAAAGGAAATTTTCTTTATAAAAGACGCTGTTTCCCTACTCGCCGTACCATTTCCTATCACAATAGCATCTATTTTATATGTATCAACCAGCTGCCTGATAATCACTGAAGACTGCTCTGTTTGATTTTGCGGGGCATTGGGATAAATGGTGGTGTTATAAATAAGTTTTGCCTGAGGGTTCAGACATACTAGTTTACAACCTGTTCGAAATCCAGGATCCAATGCAAGGACAGCACGCTGCCCAAGTGGAGCCGCCATCAGTAATTGCTTTAAGTTCTCAGCAAAAACGGCAATGGCTTCCTTATCTGCTTTCTGCTTGCTGTCAACACGCATCTCCGTTTCAATACTAGGCTTAAGCAGCCTTTTGTAAGCATCCTTTACAGCCAGCTGCATGTGAACAAGAGAGGACCCTACACCTGTAATTACCTGCCGCTCAATGGCATCTATGGAAGCAGTCTCCTCTGGTGCAATGTCTATGCGCAGCATCATTTCCTTTTCACCTCTACGAATTGCCAACAATCGGTGAGAAGGTATATTTTTTAGGCTTTCAGACCATTCAAAATAATCCTTATATTTCACCGCTTCAGCCTCCTTAGACTTGATAACCTTCGAGTAAATCATGGATTCAAAGGAGAATATTCTTCTCAGCTTTTTTCTGACCTTTGCCTCTTCATTAATACGCTCTGCAATGATGTCTCGGGCACCTTGAAGGGCCTCTTCCGCTGTCTTCACCTGTTTCTTATCGCTGATAAATGCTTGAGCAGAAGCAGCTACATCATCGCTCCCTTGTCTCCAAATAATATCTGCTAGCGGCTCCAGACCCTTTTCCTTGGCAATCGTAGCCTTGGTCTTTCGCTTTGGTTTATAAGGAAGATAAAGGTCTTCTAAAACCGATAGGGTGTCAGCTCCATCGATTTTAGCTTTTAACTCAGTGCTGAGCTTTCCTTGTTCTTCGATTGTCTTTAAAATAACGGCTCGTCTTTGATCCAACTCTTTTAGCTTGGTCAGTAAGTCTCTTATTTGCGTTACCTGCACCTCATCTAAACTACCCGTGACCTCCTTTCGATATCTTGAAATGAAAGGTATAGTAGCACCTTCTTCTAGAAGTTTTTGGGTGGCACCAATTTGACGGACAGGTATACCTAGCTTTTCAGAAATCTTTAAAGAAAAGTTCCTCATCTTATCTTGCAAAAATTGGGAACCAAAAATAGGAGTTCAATGGAATTTTTTAAGCCACTTTTTTGTCTTAAAATCTGAAAAGTTTTTAATCCTGTGATAGCCGAACGCTTAAACCTGTTAAAAAATTGAGAAGAGAAATAATTGAATGGAGTGTGTTGATTCTTGTATTTGCAGGGCTCTATTTAACAGGGTGGCATACGGAAGTACTGGGGACGCTGCAAAGAGGCGTTATAGCCACCGGTTTGATTAGACCTGACCTGGGTGAAACCGAGGGAAGAACGATGGATTATGATTTCAGGCTCACTACGCTTGAGGGCCAGGAAATACACATGAGTAACTTCCGACAAGAAACCTTATTCATCAATCTATGGGCTACATGGTGTCCACCTTGTATAGCTGAAATGCCCGATATACATGACCTGTACCTTGAAAAAGGGGAGAAAGTAGAATTTCTAATGATCTCTTTAGATGATGACCCAAAGAAGGCAGCCGCTTTCATAGATAGGAAAGGGTTTGAATTTCCTGTCTACATAGCAAGCTACGGTTTACCGGGCACCCTTCGCTCCAACTCCATTCCCACAACCTATGTGGTTGCACCTAATGGACAGATTAAAATGACTAGAAAGGGTTTAGCAAAATATGATACAGATGAGTTCAAAAAGTACCTGGACAATCTAGTCAGCAAGTAGATTGCCAATCTGCATCCCCATATACTGTAGATTTGAGCTAGTTCGGGCAATGGCGATGTTCAAAGGGCACAGCTTGGTGTTAATAGCCAATGCTATGTCAAAATATGATTTGTGAGGGTTGTAGTCATCGTCTATTTGGCCGCATAACCCAATCACTTTTTTGCCTTGATCCGAGGCAATTTTTGCTACCAAACCGGGACCTTTACCATAGCTGGTTTGTGCGTCGATCTGTCCTTCCGTGGTGATCACCACTTCAGACTTATCTAAATATGACTGCATGTCTGCGAGACGAAGAATTTCATCAGCCCCTTGCAAAATTTCCACATCAAAAAAAGCAGCAAGGCCCACTGGAACTCCTCCACTTGCCCCTCCGGACTTCATCAATTTGATATCCTTTGTGGTGTATTTTTCCAATAAAGCCACCCAATGTGCCATGCTATGCTCAAATTTCTCCATTTCATCTGCTTGCACTCCCTTCTGGGAACCATAAACGCGAACAGCGCCGAACTGTCCCATTAGTAGATTCTCCACATCAGAGAGAATTGTAAACTTCGTACCCTTTAGAAACTGTTGTGTATCAGAAGTGTCAATTGCCGTGATTTTATGGAAATCACACGGTCCTACGGGGTTGAAGGGTTTTCCCTCAGAAAAAAACTTCACCCCTAAACCCGCAAGTATTCCCAGACCACCATCAATAGAAGCACTGCCCCCAATGGTAAGAATGATGTGTTTACATCCGTTGCTTACTAAATGTCTGATGATAGTGCCAGTTCCTTTTGTGTTGGCATTCCATGGGTTTAATTCATCTGCTGTCAACCGGCGTATCCCACTGGCTTCGGCAAGTTCTACTACTCCTGTGGCAGTCACATCATTAAATCCATACCTAGCCTCTACCTGCCTGCCCAACGGGCCTGGTACTTCTATCTGATAAATTTTAGCCTGATGATAGCGTGTAACTATATCCAAACTTCCGTCACCGCCATCTGCGATAGGTAACACAAAAAACTCACCCACGAGCTTACTTTCCTTTAGTCCTTCAGCAATAGCTTCTCCTACACTTTGGGCATCGAGTGCGTTCTTAAAAGCATTTGGTGCAATCAAAATATTCACTTGAAAAAGGTTTTTATTTTGCCATGAGAAATCCCTGTCATGGTGACCAGACGATACAGCACCCTTGCTCCGACGTTGGCATCCCAATCATTATCACCCGGCGAAACTTCGCATAAGTCAAAGCCGACAATCTTTCTTCCAGAGGAAACAACTTTTCTTATGAGATAATTTACCGATTCAAAACTCAGACCACCCGGAACCGGTGTGCCTGTATTGGGGCATAGTGAAGGAATGAGACCGTCTATATCAAAACTAACGTAGACCTTTGCAGGCAAACGGGACACAATGTTTTCTACCCAATTCGACCAGCTCTCCCCAGCCATTAAGTCTTCTTTCACTTGATCATCGAAATAGGTAAAGATGTTCTTATCAAATGTATTTCTAAATGCTTCCTCTTCTTCGCAAAAGTCTCTAATCCCCACTTGTGAAACGGATTCTACCCCTTCCAGTTGAATCGCATTGTACATAATTGATGCATGAGAATATGTAAATCCTTCGTAGGCTTCCCTCAGGTCCATATGCGCATCAATCTGAAGGATTCCAAAAGACTCTCGCTCAGCTAAAGCTTTGATCAGTCCCAGTGGGGTACTGTGGTCACCCCCCACCAATCCTACAGTCTTGCCCATATCCATCCAGTGCTTTGCTGTGTCGTAGACAAAGTCAACCATTCGTTGACATCCTTGATTGATTGATTGTATAGCTTCAAGATCCGCTTCCTGCCCTTTTTCCAATTGATCAATTATCCGCCTCGCAGGTAATCGGAGACTATCGCTTAATTTTTCCAACGACTCACTCGGGTCAAGCATTGCGCAGGGATACCTCCAAGGTTCTACAATATCATGAAGGGACAAGTCAAGCTGAGGAGAGGCAGTTAGGATCGCTGAAGGGCCTTTAGAGGTCCCCGCGCCATATGAAACGGTAACATCCCAAGGGACAGGTAATAGCACCAAATCAGCCTCTTTTAAGCTGTAGGGATATCCAAAGAGGGAACCCAAAATTCCGACATTACTTGGATTATAATTCACCACTAGAGTTGGTCTGGTGTCATAGTGAATAAGAGAGCTCCATCATGCTGACTGATTTCGCACCATTTTTCCAATTCAAAACCCAAACCCACAATGGCACCGGGCCTCATACCTTCCAACCCCTCGGTAGTTAAATAATCAGCCAAATAGGTGATAGCAGGATTGTGAGCAACAATGATCACACATTCCATGTCATCAGATAAACTAGTGACTATTTCCAAAAATGTTCGAACGCTAGCCTCATACAACTCCTCTTCAAAGTGAATGGGATGCTGCTGATGTAATTCTTCTATCACTATACTGGCTGTAGTCTTTGCTCTTAGCGCAGGACTTGCTACTACCTGGTCTGGTGCTGGATATTTGTCATGGAGCCACCTCCCCATATGTCTTGCATCTCTTTCCCCCGTAGCTGTCAAAGGCCTTTCAAAATCCGAATCCGCATCCATATTAGCCGTTGCATGACGCATTAAATACAAGGTTTTCTTATGAAATTTAACTTTTGCCATCAGTGGATGTTAAGTCTACAAACAAATAAATGAAAAGCACGTAGATAGTCAAATCATATGTCATGAATTAATTTTTTTCTGACATCTTTGACCTTTAATTGTGAGCGAATGAGCAAAAATCTCGTAATAGTTGAGTCGCCAGCGAAGGCTAAAACCATCGAAGGATATCTTGGAAAAGATTATGTTGTGAAGTCAAGTTATGGACATGTTAGGGATCTTCCCAAAGGCGATAAGGCGATCGATATCGAAAACGGCTTTAAGCCAACCTATGAGATCTCAAGCGACAAAAAAGATATCATCAAAGAGCTCAAAAAACTCACCAAGGATGCTGAAACAGTCTATCTGGCAAGTGATGATGACCGTGAAGGAGAAGCCATTTCATGGCATTTGCAGGAAGCATTAAAACTAGACCAAGATCGAACAAAACGCATTGTTTTTAGAGAAATTACCAAAAATGCCATCTTATCCGCTATCCAGAATCCCCGAGGTATTGATACAGACCTGGTTAATGCACAACAGGCACGAAGGATTCTGGATCGACTGGTTGGTTTTGAAATCTCCCCTGTCCTCTGGAAGAAAGTAAAGTTTGGCTTGTCAGCAGGACGAGTGCAGTCAGTGGCCGTTCGATTAGTTGTTGAGAGAGAAAGAGAAATCGAAAACTTTGAGGCACAGTCTTCATTCAAGATAGGTGCTCGGTTTTTGTTAGCCGGTGGGAAAATCCTGAAAGCTGAATTACCCAGAAAATTTAGCACTAAAGAAGAGGCAGAAACTTTCTTGAATTCATGTGTAGGCGCCACCTATGAAATTGGAAAACTAGAGACGAAGCCGGCAAAGAAAAGCCCGGCACCTCCCTTTACTACTTCTACACTCCAGCAGGAGGCAAGTAGAAAGCTTGGTTATTCTGTAGCTTACACCATGTCTCTCGCGCAGAAGTTGTACGAATCAGGAAAGATCACCTATATGAGAACAGACTCCGTGAACTTATCCCAAGAGGCAGTTAATGGAGCAACAAATGAGATACAGGCGGCCTATGGCGCTGATTTTGTTCAAAATAGAGTCTTCAAAACAAAATCATCTAGTGCTCAGGAAGCGCACGAAGCGATACGTCCTACCAACTTTAATCAGCACAGTATCGGTGGAAATGGTGCTGAAGGAAGACTCTATGAACTGATCTGGAAACGTGCCATTGCCTCTCAAATGGCGGATGCTCAGCTGGAGAAAACGACTGCTTCTATCATTATTTCTTCAAATCAAGACACCTTGCAAGCAAAAGGGGAGGTTATCAAATTTGAAGGTTTTCTGAAAGTCTACATGGAATCGACTGATGACGAGTCGGAAGATGAGGAGAATCAGTCAATGCTTCCCCCTTTGAATATTGGTCAACAGCTTGAGCTTGAAAATATGTTAGCGAAAGAAGGTTTCACAAGACACCCACCTCGTTATACCGAAGCCAGTTTGGTAAAAAAGCTTGAAGAAATGGGTATCGGTCGACCATCCACTTATGCACCTACTATCTCAACGGTACAAAAGCGCGAATACGTGATCAAAGAATCCAGAGAAGGACACGAAAGAACATATACTGAATTGACATTGAAGGGAGACCAGGTCCGGGAAGCTACAAAAACTGAGGTAACCGGTGCAGAGAAAAATAAACTTTTCCCGACCAATATTGCGATGATCGTAAACGACTTTCTTGTCGATCATTTTAGAAATGTGGTGGACTATTCCTTTACAGCAGAAGTTGAGAAAGAGTTTGATGACATTGCTCATGGATCCAAGAAGTGGGAAGAGATGATTAAATCTTTCTATGGAAACTTTCACAGTCAAGTAGAAGCCTCTGCTGACGTGCAGCGTGCGGATATCTCAGCTGCGAGGGAACTGGGAGTTGACCCAAAGACGGGTAAAAATGTCTACGCCAGAATGGGTCGATATGGTGCTTACGCTCAGCTGGGAGAATCTCCTGAACAGGATAGTGATCCCAAGCCCCAGTATGCAAGCCTAAGAAAAGAACAGTTTCTTGAAAACATCACATTGGAAGAAGCGCTTGATCTTTTCAAATTGCCAAGAGAAGTTGGAGAATTTGAAGAAGACATAATGGTAGCCAATATTGGCAGGTTTGGGCCTTACATCCGCCATAAAGGTAAGTTTGTCTCCCTCAAAAAAGAGCAAGACCCCATGACAGTCACTGAAGAAGAAGCCATTGAGCTGATATTGAATAAGCGAGAGGAGGACGCCAATAAATACATCAAGACGTTCGATGAGGATTCCGAGGTTTTCGTATTGAACGGTCGGTATGGTCCTTACATCAAGTTTGGAAAGAAGAACGTAAAGATACCTAAAGACAAAAAGCCGGAGGATCTTACGTTTGATGAATGTAGAGAACTAGCTGACAAAGCACCAGAAAAAAAAGGTCGTAGAAAAGCCGCAAAAAAGTCTTAATGTTTTGAAATAAACAATGCTTTTTAAACAGTAATCAATACTAGTTTTTCCTAGGTCTTTTCCAAGCCGTACACTGTGCATAATAAGTCGATCATCTCGCGTATTTGTCGGCAATATATGAGCAATAAAAGGTCATTAAAAGATCGCCTTCATGCCAGAAGCCTTCTGAAAGGGGTAACGTACTTATCAATTCTTTAAGGACAAGTCCAAATTTCTAGTCGTTTGTATAACCTGACGCAGTGTATCCTTCTCACGCAAGAAAAACGAGTAGACAAGGAGGAGGTGGTTCTTCTTGGCGGAATCATGTATTTCCCCTACATCTTGATTTATGTTGGAACAAAAAAACCTAGAAGATACCGTTCAATCTCTAAACACCAAAAAACGAAAAAGCCAGCTAACGCTGGCCCCTCAACTTAATCTTCTTTAAAAACAATCACACGTAATTATTTAGCATCACAGGCATTACGAGCATTAAGATATCTTCGTTCTCGTCTTTGTCTGAGGGAAGCAGTATGCCTGCCCGATTGGGAGCGCTCAGTTTAAGTGTGACTTCATTGGAGTCCAGGTTATTAAGCATTTCTACTAAAAACTTCGCATTGAATCCGATCTCGATGTCTTCACCATCATGCTCACAGGCAAGGCGCTCATTTGCTTCATTTGAGAAATCTAAATCCTCGGCTGAAATCATTAATTCGCTGCCGGTGATCTTCAATCTAACCTGATGCGTAGTTTTATTTGCATAAATTGAGATACGTTTCAATGATGACAGAAACTCTCCTCTATCGATCGTCATGTCATTGCTATTATCTGCAGGGATCACATTCTCGTAATCAGGAAAACGCTCATCAATCAATCGACAAATCATTTTGACATTATTAAAATCAAAAAATGCATTACTGGCGTTAAACTCAAGTGACACATTTGTATTTTCTGCTGGTAGCGTAGCCTTTAATAGGTTCAATGCTTTCCGAGGTATAATCATGCTGTGCCCCATGTCTGCTGCTATATCCACCCTTCTGTAACGAATCAATCGATGTGAATCTGTTGCGACAAAAGTCGTATTAGTTTCATCCAATTTCACGTAAACACCCGTCATAGCTGGACGTAACTCATCGTTACTGGTAGCGAAAATTGTGTTATTTATCGCTTTACCAAGCACATCAGAAGAAACATTAACCGAGTACCCATCCGATACTGTAGGTACCTTGGGGAAATCTGTCGCATTCTCTCCTGCCAGTTTGTATCGCCCATTGTCTGAGCTGATTTCGATTCCATAGGTTCCCTCATCGATAGAGAATGTAACCGGCTGCTCAGGAAGGTTTCTAAGCGTTTCTAATAAAATTTTTGCCGGAATGGCGATGCTTCCATCCTCCTTTGCTTCCACCTCTAGCTCTGTAATCATAGAGGTCTGAAGGTCTGAAGCAGTCACCGTCAATGTTCCTCCACTAATCTCAAAAAGAAAATTTTCGAGTATGGGCACCACTGGATTTGTGGTGATGACACCATTGATGGCAGAAAGCTGCTTCAGTAGGTAAGAAGAGGATACAATAAATTTCATCCGATTGTATTTATTAACGTTTTACAGACCACAAATTTACGAACAAAACTTCATATGAGAATCCCCTCCTAAGCGCAATCGAAAGTATGAGAGGTTCCTTAATTCTCATATCGAAAATCATTTGGTGCCAGCAATATCTCTTCGAGCCTTCGTCTATTGAAAATTACAGGTTCTTGCTGTGTATCTAACACTAACTGGATATTTGAATCTGAGATTGGGGGGTAAATTGAGATAACCTGCGGCTCTTTGAAATAGATGTCTTCCATCGTAATGATGGCTGCTGGCTCAGTTTGTAATAGACTGTCCAGTCTTGGAAATCGTTTGCTGTCGATCCGTTCGTTTGCTTGCAGTTTTTCAAACAAGCCAAGATAATTGACCACTGTATTCGAATCCAACTGCGCCACGCCTCCTACCTTGAAGAAATCCTGGTTGAACCGAATATCCAGATCTTCCTCAGAGTTCATATAATCCACCTGCAAATGCTGAATGGATCGCCAGTTACCGTTAAGTATTACCCGATCCCTCCATTGCAGGGTTGATAATTCAAAAATACTTCCCAGGTAGTCCGAATAACCAGCAATTTCAGCAATGTAGCCCTTCGATTGATCCTGACTTAGAAAATAGGTTTGTGTCCTATTTACATTACCAATTACCCAAAAGCTCTTAGCTTCACCTCCCCCTATGTCCACCAGAATAGCCTGTGACATATCAGACTTTATTTCTTGAAGTTCCGTTTCACTAAGTGAACGTGATATGGAGACCTGAGACACCACATTCATCAGAATACTCATAAACATCGGATCAACTTCATAACGGTTGTTCAACTTCCACCCGGATGACTTTTCAAACTTGTTCGTGAATTCAGTAGAGGATAATTTGACAGTAGCAATCGCACTAGTATCTAATATCGTGAACAGCTTAGGATCATAAGACAGTGATTGGTTTGTAGGTTGACTAAAAAACAACCATCCGTTTACAATCAGTAAGATGATCGAAATCGCTGATAGCTGTGTAATCTTCTTACCCATGGACTGCAAATTTTCTTCTACGTGATAGGTACCTTACGACGCCAAAAGCAAGTAATAAACTGATTGGAAGTAGCAAGTTTAACCATCGATAGAAATCTGCTGAGCGCTCTAGTTTTACTTTATCTAGTGGTCGAATCATCACTTCCTTATTCTTTGCCAGCATCAGCCCATCAGCATCAAAGGCATAGTCCAGGACCTGCGTCACAAAAGCTCCGTTGGCATAACTAGCCTGAGAATACGGGTCTACTCCCATTTCCAGCGGTTGATCCGATTCCAAATCGAAGTCGTTTCGAATAAAGTCACCATCCGAAACTACAATTACCTTGGCCGGTCTTCCTTTTTCAATAAAATTTCGACGGTCCACTCCTCTAGGCAAAATTCGATTTTGAAAGAGAGAGTTGAATTTTCCTTCCAATAGATACGAAACATTCTTGACGCCTGCTGTAAAATATTCAGGACGCAGTTTATCCCGTAAATCGTTATAACTTACTCGCACTGGTGGCCCGAAAACTCTGGTAAACTCGCTCGTCCTCATTAGAGAAGTCTTCCTGATACCGACTGCTTTTACCGTATCAATGGTGGAAACATGCCGCATCCAGGTTGCGTCCAGATTCTTTACAATGGGATGATCAGCATAATTGGTAACGATAGGTGCATACGGCCAGGGTAGTAATTCAATTCGGGGTTGATTGCCTACCATTCCTGAAACAACAGGAGTATTACCACAATTAGCATCTGCTACATAATCTCGATTGATTCTCACCCCATACTTGAATAGTAAATCATCTAAGTTGGTCTCTACAGGGATAGCAATAGTACCTTCACCATCAGCTTCTCGAAGATCAACTGACAGTGCGTCCATGAAGAGCATCAGCGTTCCTCCTCCCATGACAAACTGGTCAATTCTATACTTTTCTTTTTCCGTAAAAGCAGTTTGAGGTTTAGCAATAATCAATGCATCATATCCGGTAATAGGACGGTCCCTGTCAACCAGATTGATACGATAAAACTCATGTTTTTGCAGGATTGTATTGGTCAACCCTGCAAGTAGTGAGGTATCAGGTTCGCCATGTCCCAGTAACAGGCCGACGCGATAGTTGCGTGTTTTTTGCAACTGGTATAGACCTTGTGTTATCTCATATTCTAATGCCTCCACCGACTGGTTTAGCATCTCATCAATACCTAGCGAACGATTACTTTTCAACAGATTTACAGCAATCTCTCTGCCTCCATAGGTTATGGTTGCGCCTGGAAAGATCAGACGCTCCGTCTTATTTCCATCTTTGTTATACGTTACGTTACTTGGCTGCAAGCCTTTGTCTATCAGGGAACGGAAATATTGATTTCTAGCTGTGGTACTTTTGGCAATGGAGGGGTCAACAAATCGATATTGCAGATTACTTCCCGCATAAACAGTAAATTGTTCCAGTGTTTCTCTGATGGACTTCTGTAGCCTTTTAAAATTCGCCGGAAGCTCACCATCAAGGTAGACGGTTATGTAAACTGGCTGCTCAAGTTTCTCCAGCACTGCTTGTGTAGCGGGGTGCAGGGTATACCTACCTTCTTCCGTAAAATCTACCAGCCAGCGATAGCGATTTGCTAATTGATTCACCAACAGGATCGACAACAATCCCACCACAAATAGTAATGCTCTAGAGGTCCTTCTTTGATCCATTTAGCGTTTACTTTCCAACGTTAGCAAGGTCATTAACAAAAACAAGAAGCTTGTGCCAATAAAATAGGCAAAGTCCTTTGCGTCCAGTACTCCTCTACTTATGTTTTCATAGTGAAACATGATCCCCAATTGCTCTAGATAATAACTCCAAGAACCCCACACGTCGATGGTCGCAATCGCCTCAAACCCTTGATAAATAAGAAAGCTCAGGAAAGCAGAAAGAACAAACGAAACAATTTGATTTTCGGTCAAAGCACTACAAAACATTCCTATTGCTATAAATACGCTACTTAAAAGCAGCACTCCTAAATAAGACCCCAATATTCCGGATGCATCCAAATTCCCGGTTGGATTTCCAAGCTGGTAAATGGATACATAATATAGAAGGGTGGGAACCAATGCCACCATCACCAAAGACAAGGCGGCTAAGTATTTTCCTAAGAGTATATCTAAAGTATGAAAGGGTAAAGTATACAGTAACTCAAGTGTACCAGAACGCTTTTCCTCAGCAAAGGACTTCATGGTAATCGCGGCAACCAGAAATAACAGCAGATAAGGGCCCACCGTAAAGACAGGCTCCAATGTTGCATATCCGTAATCAAGAACGTTGGTGTCCGGAAACAGCCACATGATAAGACCAACTCCTGTCAAGAATACACTGATTGCGACGTAGCCGATCAATGAATTCAAAAAATCATTGAACTCTTTGGTGAAAATCGTCATCATGATTTCACCTCCTTGCTTTGCGTTAAATCGTAAAAGATCTCCTCCAAACTACCCCCAACATCCTGAATCGTTGAAAGTGGAAGTTGCTGGGTAGTTATCAACGTTAAAACCTGGTTCCTCAGCTGGTCTTCACCAGACGAAAACACCCATTCAGTATCAGATATTTTTTCAGTTTGAACTTCTCTGAGCGAATCAAAAGAATCTTCCATTACGGGACGCTCAAATGTGACACGTACTCTGCGCGTTCCGGTTTGCTTTTTCAGTTCACTGATGGGTTTATCTGCAACAATCTCCCCACGGTTTATGATCACCACATCTTCACACAGCGCTTCAACTTCTTGCATGATATGAGTAGATAAGATCACTGTCTTTTCCTGGGAAATATCTTTAATGACTTTACGCACTTCAATGAGCTGATTTGGATCCAAACCGCTCGTAGGTTCATCCAAAATCAAGACACTAGGGTCTCCCATTAATGCTTTTGCAAGTCCTACTCGCTGGCGATATCCTTTAGAAAGCATATGCAGTTTTTTATGTTGCTCTACCTTCAGTCCACAGATAGCAATGAGTTCCTCAACTCTTTGTTTTCGATCTATAGTTGACAGGCGATATGCCTTTCCAATGAACAATAAAAACTCCCTGACATACATGTCCAGGTACATTGGATTATGCTCCGGTAAATAGCCCACATTCTGTTTGACGGCCAATGGTGCCTGAGTCACTGAAACATCGTCTACCCAGACATCTCCCGAAGTAGGAAATAAATATCCTGTAGCCATCTTCATTGTGGTAGATTTGCCCGCTCCGTTTGGACCTAAGAAGCCCAGTATTTTTCCCTTCTTTGCTTCAAAAGAAATCTCATTGACTGCTTTCTGTGATCCGAATTTTTTTGATAATTGAGCTATTCTTACCGACATAAAGTAAGGAAAATGAGAATCGATTGATTGATATTCAGAACGCAATATTGATCCATTTTATTCTCTTTGCCAAAGTCCTTCTAATACGAAATGAACCTTCATATCATTCTGGTAGTTTAATTTACTTAAGTAATCAATCAGTAGACACTTTGCAATACACCATCATCAGCGGAACCAACCGATCAAATGCAAAATCAAAAATGCTAAGCAGCTATTACCAGCAGTCGTTAAAGGAAAAAGGGGTTACCGCTGATATCATAGATCTTCACGACCTGCCAGACGATTATTTATTCTCTGCTTTATACGAAGAAGCAGGAAAGAATCCTACGACCCAGCACTTTAGAGACCAAGTTAAAAATTCTGATAAGCTCATTTTTATCGTAGCGGAGTACAACGGAAGTTTTCCCGGCGCTCTAAAGGCGTTTATTGACGGCATGGAATACCCAGGTGCCTTTTCAAATAAGAAAGCTGCACTAGTTGGATTGTCTTCAGGTGTACAGGGAGCTGGACTCGCGCTAAGTCATCTAACGGATATCCTTAACTATTGCGGCACTCACGTTCTTGCTCAAAAGCCGAAACTAGCACACATAGAAAAACACTTTGATGGAGAGGTTTTCTCAAACCCACTTTATCAGCAATTAATCGACGAGCAGATAGAAGCATTTATAGAATTCTAGTCTGTCAGCGACTACACCTGCATAACACCGACTGCTGTGGGAATAATCATAGCTCGCAAATCATACAGTATGTCCGGATGATTTAAGATATGAACCATTTGACTCAGAAATATGCTTTTGAGGATGCTCAAAATATTTTTGGCATGGTCTTCGTGTAGATCAGGTTATGCTGCTATTTCTGGATTACATATTAACATTCGTTCATGCGAGTTTAGTGATTTTTGCAATAACAGGCTGGGCTTTTGATAGTACCCGGAAGTTTCATTTCTGGACGGTTCTGTGCATATTATTCGCTTGGCTCGTTATCGGTTACTGGTTGGGAACCATAGGTTACTGTCCCATCACTGATTTTCACTGGGACCTCAAGCGATCCTTGGGAGAAGTAAATCTTCCCAATTCCTTCATAAAATACATGCTTGATTGGCTATTCCAGTATGATTTTAATCGTCATGAAGTAGACCGATTAACGGGTATCGTAATGGTACTTGTCGTTACCATTACTGGGTGGAAAAAAATTGAACAGCAATGGTTAGCGCCAGTTCAATAGAAGTTTTCCCATATTCTGATTAGACGCCATGTACTGATGTGCCTTTTCAACCTCTTGATACGTGTAAACGGTATCAATAACAGGTATAATTGAGCCGTTTGCAAAACTTTCTCCAAACTCGAAAAGAAAAGACTGAATCAGTTTTTGTTTATAAGGTAAGGACCTGGATCGCAACGTAGTACCCATGATGCTTATCCGCTTTCTTAAAACTGCGCTAAGATCCAGATCAGCCTTATTGCCGGCCATAAAAGCAACAACCAGGTACCGGCCTTCAGAATTTAACACTGATAGGTTTTTAGGAAAATGTCCACCGCCAACTACATCCAGCACTACATCGACTCCACCTTCTTCCTTTATTATAACTTCAAAATCTTCCTTTTTGTAGTTGATGCCTAAATCAGCGCCTAATTTTTGGCAAAAAGCAAGTTTTGATTCAGAACCAGCCGTAACTATGACTTTAGCACCAGCAGTTTTTGCCAACTGAATGGCTGCAGATCCCAGCCCACTTGCCCCAGCGTGAATGAGGACAGTTTCATTGGGCTTTAGAGCGGCCAATTGAAAAAGAACCTGATAGGCAGTTAGAAATACCTCAGGAATTGCCGCTGCCTGCAGTAAATCTATAGCGTCAGGAACGCGCATAAAGAGTCCAGCATCATCCGTAACGTATTCTGCATATCCGCCACCGGCTAACAAACCCATCACATTATCACCGACTTTTAAAGAATTAACTTGACTACCGACCTTTTCAACCATTCCAGCAACCTCCAAACCAAGCAAGTCTGAAGCTCCTGGAGGAGGAGGGTAAAGACCTTTACGTTGAAGAAGATCTGCTCTATTTATACCTGATCCAATAACCTTTACCAGCACTTCATTTGCTGCTGGCGACTTAATTTCATCTGAACTTATTGATAATCCACCTTTATCATCATAGATAACTACTTTCATCTACTCCAAGATTTCTCTAAACAGGGCAACTGACAACTGCTTGTAGATTCGCTTGTAGTCAGTTCTAAACTGATGATTGCTCGAAAGCTTCACGATCACAGCATCTTTATCTGGGTCAACATATATGAATTGATCGTAGATACCTTGCGCATTAAATTCATCATTTGCTCCGTATGGAATCCACCACTGGTAGCCGTAGCCATCCAACTTATTTCCACCACTTACCCTAGGCTGCACATGCGGATCCAAAGGACGAGTTGAATTTAATACCCACTCTTCCGGTACCACCTGCTTTCCTTTCCATCTTCCTGAGTCCAGAAATAAGATCCCCAAACGAGCATAATCTCTTAAGGTGATATTCAATCCTCCTAAAGCAAACTCCGTCCCCGTATTATCGGCTATCCAATAAGCATCTGAGGTTGCTCCTATTGGATCCCACAGTTTTGTTTTCATGTATTCAGTAATACCCTGTCCTGTCGCCTTAATGAGGATCATACCCAATACTTGTGTATCTATACTTACATAGTGATTTACCGTTCCGGGTGGGTTTTCATTTTCTAAAGTGGCAGCAAACTCAGCCATCGGCATGCCCAAGGCAAAATACCTTCCCATCCGGTTGATGTCCGAATTGAAATCACCGTAATCTTCATTAAATCGAACACCGGAACTCATCTGAAGAAGATTCTTGATTGTGACCCCATCGTAGCCAGTACCTGCTAACTCAGGTAGATAATCAGTGGCAAGTTGCTGTATGGATGAAATCGCACCTTCATCTAATGCGATCCCTATCAAGGCACTTACGACAGACTTGGACATTGACCAAGAGATATGTACATCATCTTCGCTGAATCCATTCCCATAATATTCATGACGGATACTGTCATCCTGGTAGACTAGGAAGCCATCGGTCAACGTATGATCGAAGAAATCCCGAGTATTTACAATCGAATCACCTAATCGAAATGATCCAGGCAATTGTTGTTCAGAAGGTGATGGTAAAAGGCTGGGTACGTTGCTCTTTTCTACTTTCTTGGTTGGGAATATGTCTACGATCGACCGAAAGTTATCGGATATCACATCCGGCTCAAAAAATGTTAAGACCTTCGATAATTGGTAGATCTCCTGACGGTAAATAAGACCACCGCTGGCTAGGAGTATAAACAATGCAAGCAAAAAAGAAAAGATCAGCTTTTTTATCATTTTGGTAGTAAGTTGTGTAGTGAAATTAGCTTCAAACATCCAGATTCTGATTCAATGTATAGAAAATTCAATCTATTTTTTTTCATCCTTATGATAACAGCTGCCTGTGTTGATTCAACTTCCCGTCAAGAAAACAATCAAACGCATGATTATCGATTTATACTGATGCGTCACGCGGAGAAGGAAGCAGGTGAAGACCCTGGTCTTACCACTGAAGGTGCTCTGCGTGCCAATCGATTAGCTCAGCTTCTTACTCAAGAATCAATATCAGCTATCTACTCGACGGACTACAAAAGGACACAGGCTACGGTAACCCCACTATCTGACGCTTCTACTGTTGCAATAGAATCTTATATGCCTATGGATCCACAATTTCTTCCCACTATTTTTTCGAAATATCCAAAGGGCGGCCTTTTCGTAATTGCCGGACATTCCAACACAATCCCTCGACTTGTCAACCAATTAGTTGGTGATGATCGATTCGAGGAACTAGACGAAAGCGACTACAACGACTTCTTTATCGTCTCTTGCACGGAATTAGGCACGGGTTCAGTCATCCACTTGACTTACTGACATCCACATTTTAAAATCAAAAAGGGTTACTGACGTCGGTTCTTCGAGGCCGGCTTTTTTATTGTCCAGCTACGGCGACTGCTATACGCGTATCGGCCGTCCCGTAATACAAAAACCATCGATCCTCGTGGGGAACTAAACCCTCCACAAAGCAAACTTCATTTACCTCTCCAATCTTTTCATAAGACTTATCCGGTTTGATAAAATACGTTTGCGTCCTATCAATCAACTTTAAAGGGTTGGAAGCATCAAATAAGGCCTGACCAGCAGCATACGTGTAAATCGGTAGCGAAGGATCATTATGATTACTGGCGTTACTGGCATTGTAAATTAGTCGTACTCCATTATCATTCAACTGAGCATATGGACCAGGCTCCACTAGACGACTATCAAAAAAGCCAGGCCTTGGGTGTAGTACTGAAATTAGTTTACCGGATTCCTTGTCAGTAAGGGGAATCCAATGAATAAGATTCGACGAAGCTGCCATATGAAATTGCTTATCTCCAAAGTACATCCAGTACTGTCCGCTGATCTTGGTGGCAATCATCTGATCCCCTACCCGTTCTGTAATAATAGCTCCTGATTTTGACCAATGATCCTTGTAAAGCGAGTCAGACAAAACAAGCCCATGCTTCGTCCAACTAATCAAATCTTGTGAGGTAGCAAGTGCCAAGCGAGCAGTTTTCCCATCATAAGCAGTATAGGTCATTACATACCCCCCTTCGGGATGTGATACTACTCTAGGATCCTCCACTCCATCAAACAAACAAGACACACATTCACGATCGTAGTCGGAACCAGATCGCTTGAGATAATTCCACTCATATTCTTTCATGTCATCCTCTGACGGATAAAATACAGGCATAGGTAATCGTTCAAAATTTAGTCCATCCTTACTGATCGCCATACCAATTCGAGAAGTACCCGTGCGATCCTGCGCGCGATATAATAAATGGATCTTACCGTCTTTAATAACAGCACTTGGATTCAAAACATTACGAGATTCCCAGGCAATTTCTCGATTCTCAATTGGACATTTAAATGTTTGAATCCCGGCAGGTTCTAGAATGGGGTTTAATGAATCTACCTTTACAAACCCAGTCCATAGCCATGATTCCTGTTTATCAGTTTCCTGGACTGAGCAACCAATAAAGCTGAGAAGCAAACCTAGAAAGAGTACATGGCCACCTGAATTACCCATTGATAAACTTTGCTAATAATTGATGAAAATGATGCACCCCTTTTTCCCTGGTAGGAGAAAATCTCCCCGCTTTATAAAATTTAGATTTCAGACCTTTATGTACTCCCTCTACCACAAACTCATCCTCTCGCTCCACCTTATCAATCAAAGCTTCTGCACCACTATGAAGTTTTGATTCATCGTAGAGATAGGTGATAAAGGAGACCTTTGTTTTATTCTTATTGATCGGCTTGACTACATTGACAGACAAACCCCAGGGATAGAAATTCAACATCAAATTGGGGAAGACCCAGAAATAATAAGCAGCGATTTTTTTACCATAATCAATGTGACCTGTTGGTAAGTTAAATACCTCATCTCCTCCTGAAGAATAACCAACTTGTAGGTTCATATGCTCAAATAGCAGGGTTTCATAGGCGCCGTAATCAAGAAGACTATTAAGATCAGCATGTACGAATGGGATATGAAAACCTTCCAGGTAATTATCGCAATACAAAGCCCAATGTGCATTGACTAAGTAGTCTTTGTCCATTTCAGGTAATGCTTTGAATTCATTTAAAGGCAAAAATCCCACACGCTTGTCTAACTCCTTCTGTATCTCAGCAAATGAGAATCCCTGCTGCAGTGAAGTGAATAAGAAAGGCCCCCAGCTGGCCAGGTCAAACTGATGTAAGTCATCACAGGCCCTGGGGAAGTCGGAAGCCTCTTTGAACTCAGGCATATGCATAAAACTGCCATCCAAAGCGAACCTTCTCCCATGATATTTACAAATAAGCTGATGAGAGTCTTCCTGATTATGTGAGATTAAGTTAGCGCGGTGTGTACAGATGTTAGTTAACGCACAGGTTCGTTCTTCTTTATCTCTGGTAATGATCAGCGGCTCGTCAAGAAAGCCATCTAATAATTGAAATGGAGTGACTCCGGCGCCAATCGTAAGCTGAGATTTATCTCCTAGCCAGTGCCATGCCGGGTAGAAGACTTTTTCCCTCATTTCCTCAAATACTGCTGTATCCTTGTAAAAACTTGCGGGTAGGGTTTCCGCCTTTCTGATATCCGGGTCAATTTGGAACTTCATATCTTGCCTTTTCTGAAGATGAAGTTAGCCATATGATTTGGAAATACCATCCGAGATTAACCAACCAGCTGACCAGCAAGCCTGAAAATTGAATCCTCCGGTCAACGCATCAATATTAAGTACTTCCCCTGCCAGATACATTCCAGGAAAACGTTTGGCGGAAAAGTCATTAAAATCGATTTCCCCGGTATCCACCCCTCCTGCTGTCACAAATTCCTCTTTGAAACTACTTTTTCCTGTGACGTTGTATCTGCCCTGCAAAAGCTCTTCAATCAGTTTATTCTTCTGCTTCTTGTTCAATTGTTTAAATCTCCACGACTCTTTCACGTGACAATATCGAAGTAATTGCTCCCAAAACCTTTTGGGCAATCCCCACAAAGGATATTTACCTATTAGCCTACTAGGATGCTGCTCAATGTAGGATTGAAACTGTGACCTTAGATCAGCTTCTGTCCAACCATGTAAATAATTGACGAGAATCTCAAATTGATACTTCTTTTCGTAAAGTTCAAGCGCCCCAAGACTAGAAAGCTTCAAAACTGCCGGACCACTCAATCCCCAATGCGTTATCAGCATGGGACCCACTTCGGTTAACTTAGTTCCCACAATCTTGACACTTGCATGCTCAAACGAAACACCAGGTAAACCTGATATTCTTTCATCTTTGATCTTAAAAGTAAATAAAGATGGAACCGGATCGATAAGCTTCAATCCAACCGATCCAAGCATTTGCCAGGTACTTGGTGATGCTCCAGTAGCAATTACAATGCAGGATGTGAGGTACGTCTTTTTAATAGTGAGTACTTCCCAGTGGTCCTCCACTCTTTTCAACTGCTTAACGCCTTCTCCGACATTGACATCAATATTAAGTCGACGAACTTCCCTGTAAAAGCAGTCGATAATTGTTTGGGAAGAATTGGATACCGGGAATACCCTTCGATCCTCTTCGGCAATTGTTGGAACTTTCCGCATGGCCAACCAATCACGCATGTCTTGAGTACCAAACTTTTTAAAAACATTGTAAAGCTTCTTGTTTCCACGAGGGTAATAAGGAACCAATTCTGAGGGTTTACTCCTATCATTGGTCACATTACATCTGCCACCACCTGAAACCTTGACTTTACTTAGGGTATGCAAAGATTTTTCAAGTATGATTACCTTCAAATCCTTACGCTTCTCAGCGATGCTGATAGCAGTGAAGAATCCTGCAGCACCTCCTCCAACAATTATGACCGTGTTGCGATGCTCCGACATTATTTGATATCTGAATAACCTGAACTAGCCTGCGTCATTTTGCTCGACCAGATGTTCCCTCCTAATGCAATAGTCGCACAAACCACTCAGCTATTTTAACTGTAGGAAACTGAAATAGATGAAGATTTTTTTAAGTAGATGTCCATTTCTACCAGCATTCTATCCTATTTACTACTCAGATTGATCGAGTAGTCTTACTACTTCGCACTCGAATCCATTTAGTTTCTGATCGAAGTCACAATTTATTGGTAATTCATAGAAATTACTATCGAATTCCCGGGACTGTACTTCCCAAGGACATAAAACAGATCATTTCTCCAAGAATTAAACTCCTTTGCTGCAGCTCATAAAGATCCCAAGGCCTGTAAATCTTAAAAGTCGAATCAAGTTACGGTTACCGCCAACTGATCTACTTTTTTCTTAAAATAACTAAGCAGCTCCTTTTTTGGTATTTTATTCCATTCCCCTTCCGGAATAGGATCACCTACTGCGATGTTCAGTTCCATATTCTGTTTATTCTTTACTTCTCGAAGTAAAAGGCTCAGCCTTAAATGCAGATTGATCTGACTTGCAAAGTGAAACAATCTCGAGTTTTGACCAGGAAAATGGATGGGAACAACTGTAGCTCCCGATCTTTTTATAAGCTTTAGAACAAACTTCTTCCATTCAAGGTCTTCTGCCTTCATCCAAAACTGTGGCGCCGTCGCCACACCCCCTGAAGGAAATAGCAAAATCGCTTCACCAGCCATCAAATGTTGAATTGCCCTTTTGCGTGTCTCAATATTGGTCTGTAATGCTTCTTTACTTTCCTCAAAATCTACTGGAAGGAAAAATTGATTTAGCTTTTCCTCTTTACATAATACTGCATTCACCAGAAATTTAAACTCAGATCTCACCAAACTTGCTAAATAACCCAACGCTAGTCCGTCTACGACACCGTATGGGTGATTAGCTATAAAAACCAGAGGACCCTCACCTACTTTATCCAGTTTCTCCCCATCAAAATTTAACTTTATATTCAATGAATCCAACATGCAGCCCCATAGCGCCAGGGGTGTTGGATCAGTATCCAGCACAGTATTTATTTTTCTTTCAAGCTGTCTACGACCACATGCATATTCAATCACTTGCATAATGAACCGAGCCCACAAAGGATATTCGGGCTGGGTATAGGTAATCTTAGTTTTAAGACGCTTGTTCACATTCTTTTAAAAAGGACTCAACTTATATACTGAGGTAAAAATAATTTAGTATCACTTACTTCCTAAAATCGATCAATAGATGATCAAGCTTAAGGTTCTATTTTCGGATTGCCTGAAGGCATGTGCATCCCACTAGGTGAATTATGGTTCTCATAAAGAAGGCACACAGATATGATCATGGGATCTATTCCTAATATTTTTATATTACAATTTTCATAATCTACCAGATAATCTTTAGAAACACAGTCCCTGATGATGTCACATAAAAAAGAGAGGCGGCCTTCGGCCGCCTCTCTTTTTTATCAGATACCTTTCACCACATCACATGGATTCAATCACTTCACTGTCTTCGTAACCAAAAAGCTGATCCAAACTAAGCTCTTTGATGTTGCCATAAGACTTCAATGCCTCAAAATCTATCTTGTCACGAGCGCCTACCAATACGGTAACGTATGTGTTGTCCTTGATGTACTTCTCATGGAAGCTCTGCAAGTTTTCGAAGGTCATATTTTGTACATCTTGATAGATATCACTCCTAACGTCATAGTCCAGCCCCCTGTCCTGCGCAGAAATGTAGTTCCAGATCACGCTGGATCCAGTGACGCGTTCACTTTCAATCTTATTGAGTATGGCCAGCTTGGCAATATCAAAGGCTTCCTGTGATGCTGGCATGTCATTGATCAAATCTACCATCGCATCCATAGCTTCTGACTGCTTGTCTGCTTGCGTACCAATGTAAGCATAGAGGTAGTTGGATCGATCTTGCGTTCTAGCTTCTGAATAGCTTGAAAATACCGAATAGGCCAACCCTTGAGCTTCTCTGATTTCCTGAAACACAATACTGTTCATTCCTCCACCAAAATACTGATTGAACATGCGCACGGAAGGTGCATTTTCGGGGTTATACTCAACGCTTTTTGATAAGAAGATGATCTCTGTCTGTACCATATCGTAATCCGCCCAATAGACATTGGGCTGCTCGATCGGCTGTTCCTCGTATTTCTTCACCTCAGGTATAGATTCAAAGGTTTCCGGTACGGGATGATAAGAAGCAAGGAATGTTTCTACTTCCGCTTGCGGACGTGGACCATAGTAGAGGATTCTGTGAGGAAAGGTCGTAATGCCTTTAATGATAGCAACCAATTCCTCTCCTTCCAGCTGAGCTAGCTGACTATTTGATAGGACGTCATTAAATGGATTAGATTCTCCGTAAATCCCATAGTTGTACAAGCCGCTCCATAGTATTGTGCCTTTATTTTTCTTCGCATCTGCTCTGGACTTAAACATACGGTCTACCATTTTGTCAAGTGCCTCCTGATCTGCTACGGGATTTGCGAGGAGCGACTCAAAGAGTTTAGTAGCCTTTTCCATGTTCTCATCCAACCCGGACAAGGTTACATACGTACGCTCTGTGGAGGCAAATACGCTGAAGCTGCACCCTATTTTGTATAATTCCTTTTTGAATTCTTCTGCTGTATACTCCTCTGTGCCTAAAAACTCCAGGTATTGCACCGCAATGGCAAGTTTGGGATCTGCGTTCTTCCCAAAGTCGAGCATATACGTCAGATCGAAGAGCTCATTCTCATCGTTTTCTTTGGCAAGCACTCCTACCTCACTGACTTCAAAGGCATTGATATCCGCCTGATAATCAACGAATAAAGGCTTCAACTTATCGACAGCCATATCCGCGATTTCCTGATGAAATTCAGACTTATCATCTCTATTGAGAGGCACTTTGGTGATCTCAGGCTTCTCTACTTTCTGCTTGTTTGGATCTTCACCTGTTCGCTTAAACACCGCCACATAATTATCACCATACTTTGCATTGGCAAAAGCCACCAGCTGCTCCTTGGTCACTTTTTCCATCTTGTCAATTTGCTGAATGTAGTCAGCCCACTCCATGTCGTTGGTAAACGCCATGACCATATCATTGGCACGTGACCAATTATTTTCCAGGCCACTCATTGCAGACTTCTTAAAATCTGTAATGACAGCATCCAAAAGCCAGTCCTCAAATTCACCTTTCTTAACTAGCTCGATTTGCTCCAGAATCAAATCCCTTACTTCTTCCAATGATTGGTTTTGCTTTGCATTGCCATAGATCACATGCACGGAGTAATCGTTCATGTCATTAACATAAGATCCAGCATTAAGCACTTCCTGCTTTTGCTTTAGATTGAGGTCAATCAGTCCTGCTTCTGCATTATTGAGAATCATATCAATCAACTTGACCATGATATAGTCTTCTGAACCTGTCCCATCAAAACGGAAGCCCAGATTTAAAAACTCTGCATCAGGACCAAATACCTCCTTGACTACTGGTGCTGCAATTGATTCTTCCTCTACTTTTTCCCAGACAGGTAGCTGATCATTTGGTTCCCAGTCACCAAAATTTTGCTCAATCAATCTAATGGTCTCCGTGTAGTCAATATCACCACTGATACAGATCGCGACATTGTTCGGTCTATAGTATGTCTCAAAATAATTTTTTATTTCTGTAATTGATGGATTCTTCAAATGTTCGATGGTACCAATCACCGTCTGGGTTCCGTACGGGTGTTTTTCGAAAATACCTTTGGCCATGGTTTCATAGACCTTCCAATAATCGTTATCTAACGATCTGTTCTTCTCCTCATATACTGCTTCTAATTCCGTATGAAACAAGCGATTGACGATCTGTCTAAAACGATTTCCTTCTACTGCTAAAAATCGAGGTAATTCGTTTGCCGGCATATCTACCGTGTAAACTGTGCGGTCATCCGTAGTGTAAGCATTCAAACCTTTACCACCCAACATCGCGATCATCTTATCGTACTCGTTGGGAATAGCGTACTTGGCTGCTTCATTCGAATAGGCATCTATTTTTTGGTAGTATGATTTGCGCTCTTCATCATCTGTCAGGGTCGCATAGTAATTAAACATTTGCTCAATACTATCCAGCATCATCTTTTCCTCCTGGTAATTCAACGTACCAAACGAACCTGTTCCTTTGAACATCATGTGTTCGAGGTAATGTGCTAATCCTGTATTATCAGCAGGGTCATTTTTTCCGCCTGCTTTGACTGGGATGAAAATATGAACACGGGGGGCTTTTTCATAATCACTCAAATAGACTTTCAATCCATTCTTCAGTGTGTAAATCCGAGTGGACATCGGATCATCTACTACATATTCATAAGCATATCCACCTTCCTCGGCAGTCATAGTCGCAAATGGGGCTTTGTTTGGCTGACAAGCCCAAGCCAAAATTACAATTGTAAGGGTGTAAAAAAATTTCATGTTGTTTTAAAATTGAGCCATGAAAATAACTCGAAATCCCACGTAAAAAAAATTATATCTCTCTTAACTGTCTGAATACAAAAAAGCCCCACATATTATGCACATGCAGGGCTTAAGCTTGCTATTATATGATAAGCCTACCAGATGATCACACGATCTTCTGGTGCTTTGTAAAGCTCATCCTCCTCCTGAATATCAAATGCCTGATAAAAGGTCTCCATGTTCTCTAATGGCCCCACCGCTCTGAACATGCCTGGACTGTGAGGATCGGTCAAAATCTGGGTTCTCAACGTTTCGTCTCTATACTTGGTCCTCCAAATGGTGGCCCAGGATATAAACAGGCGCTGCTCAGGCGTGAAGCCGTCGATCAATCCCGGATTACCATTTTCTTTCAAGTGAATCTGCAAACCATCATAGGCTGCATTGAGTCCACCAAGGTCACCAATGTTTTCACCCAGTGTCAATTGCCCCTGGACATTGACGCTATCTAGCGGCTGATAGGCATCATACTGAGCAACCAATTTGGCAGTTCTGTCTTCAAACTGCTCTTTATCCGTCTCTGTCCACCAGTTCACCATGTTACCCTCGCTATCGAATCGACTCCCCTGATCATCAAACCCATGGGAAATCTCATGCCCAATCACAGCACCCATGCCGCCATAGTTGACAGCTGCATCAGCCGTGTAATTGTAAAAAGGAGGCTGCAGTATGGCAGCAGGAAATACGATCTCATTATTCAGTGGATTGAAATAAGCATTGACCGTTTGAGGATTCATTCCCCATCGTTCTTTATCTACCGGTTCACCAACTTCTTTGATATTCTCAGCAAACTGCCATCTCCAGGCATTTTCCATGTTGTCCAGGTAGCTGTATTCTTCTCCCGAGCTTGCCACTTGCAGGGTAGAGTAATCTCTCCATTTATTTGGATAGCCGATCTTGACGGCGAGACTATTCAGCTTCCTAAGCGCTTGTTGCTTCGTCTCTTCAGTCATCCACTCCAAGTTTCTAATTCGCTGATCGAATGCTTTCATCAGGTTAGCCACCATCTCCTCAGCGCTGGCTTTAGCTTCGGGTGGGAAAGTCTCTGCTACGTATACTTTTCCGATGGCTTCTCCGATGACATTATTTGTCGATCGCAACACGCGTTCCCATCTCGGACGCATCTCTTTTGTACCACGAATCACCCCGCTGTAGAAATCAAAATCAGCTTTGACCATCTCATGGTTTATATAATTGGCCGCTTGATTGATGACATTCCACTTGAGGTAATCTTTGGTTCTCTCCAGATTCCCAGAGGCCAGGATACCTTCTACTGCTGCCATAAACTTAGGTTGTAGCACGATCAATGTATCGACTTTGCTCAGGTCCACGCCGACAGTTGCTAGATAACTATTCCAATCGATCGAAGGTGTCATCTCTTGCAACCCGTCGACTGTCATAGGATTGTACAATGCCGGAATGTTTCGAGCCTCGATAGGCGTCAATGAAGCGAGTGCCAGCTCATTTTCCAGTTCAAAAATGCCTTGTGCTTTTGCTTCAGTATCATTCTCCCCAGACAAGCCAAGCATCTTACTCACATGAGCTATGTATTTTTCTCTGATTTCGATCGACTTCTCATCCGTCTTGGTATAGTAATCTCTATTGGGTAGACCCAAACCACCTGCACCCACATACAGTGCATTGGTCTTACTGTCCATCAGATCAGCAAAGGAGTTGACACCATGAAAGGGCCCATAGCCTGTCATGTGCATCTCAGCAAGAAGCCCTATCAGGTCGCCTCTATCAGCCACCTCATTGACTTTGGTAAACCACTTCTCAATGGGTTTGGTACCTGCACGTTCAGCGAGGGTAGAGTCCATTCCAACAGCAAAAAAGTCAACAGCCTTACGTTCATCCGAACCATCCTGAAAATCAGGGTTCTCTGCCGCATCTTCCATGATCTCGAGGACCATTTTGTTATTTTTTTCAGCTAGTTCGCCAAAGCCACCCCATCTTCCCTCTTTTTCAGGAATCTCCGTCACTTCCAGCCACTGACCATTGGCAAAACGGTAAAAGTCCTCTTTCGGGCTTACGGTGGTATCCATGAAGTTAAGATCCAATCCAGGAGGCATTTCCCGATCAGCTGTCTCAGCACCAGGACCTTGACACGCTATTATCAGTAGTCCCGAAACCACTGCATAGGATAAAAATTTTCTCATTGCTATTATCAGTTTATTTAAATAGTTGTTAAAGCAAGTTACTCGATTTGAGACTAGAAGGTTGCCGTTTTATGACCCGGTGTTCCAAAACTTCCAGGATTGAGATTAATTTCTGATCTGTCACACGATCTTTATCATAATTATTTTATGGAACCATTCAATCCGCAGCATGTACTATGATGCACTCATTCACCCACACAAGATCCTAAAATACCATTCATCATAAGGAATTTCTTTCTGAGTGTACCTGTTCCTGGTGGTAATCTTGAGCCTTAAAAAATAGACAATTAAAGAATCTAATAAACTTTTTCAGTATCCGGAAAAGGAAAAAGTGATACAGCTATTCTACTCAACAAGAATTATAAATATTAAACGCCAAGAAGTGCAAAAAATGCCAAGTACCAGTTATGAAACTGGTGGTGATCCACTCTGCGCCCCTTACAGCTATCTGAGTTCGCAGTGTAAAATAGAAAACTTGGAAACGTAGATTAGGGGTATAAAGAATTATGACATACACACCAATAAATCAGGCTCTTTGTTCCATCAGTAGTAATATCTATTGGGAACCTAATAGACTATGATTATTTTTCAATATAAATGCTGAAAAATGAAATCATTTGATTTTGACTTAGATGCCGAAGAAAGATCAACTCTCCTAAAAGAGTTGGTCGCTAGACTGGAAGCCTATTATCAAAACACCAGCACCTTCTCCACTTCACCCGAACTGAACATCCAAGAAATTCGCTCTTTTATCTCCAATCCCAATCTTGCAAATGGCCTTTCAAAAATAGAAGCACTGGAGAAAGTGACAGCGGGTCTGGAAAAATATGCGGTACACACTCCACACCCTAAGTACTTTGGTCTTTATAATCCTCGGGCCAACTATGCAGGTATCCTAGCTGATTTTATTACAGCAACCTACAACCCTCAAATGGCTGCGTGGAGCCATGCTCCCTTTGCCGCAGAAGTGGAGCAATACGTAATTCATGAATTTGGAAAACGTTTCGGCTTTAGGGATGACAGCATAGACGGTGTTTTTTGTACAGGAGGTGCTGAAGCCAATCTCAGCGCTATTCTATGCGCTTTAAATAACCGATACGAAATATTCGCAGACGAGGGAGTACTAGGACTTAAAAAACGGCCCGTTATATTCTGTTCTGAAGAAGCACACCATTCGATACACAAAGCAGCCAGAGTAGCAGGTCTTGGTTCGGCATCTGTGGTAGATGTCCCGGTGAACGAAGCACTTACCATGAATCAAGAAGCCCTCAAACGCCTGATCAATGAACGCAAACTGAGTAATGAAGATCCCGCAATACTGGTAGCCACTGGAGGAACTACCGGTCAGGGAGTAATTGACGATCTGAAGACCTTATCTGATATAGCTAAAGAGCATGAAATGTGGTTCCATGTAGATGCGGCTTTCGGTGGAGGAAGTATACTCAGCGACCGTCATCAACATCTTCTGGCAGGAATTGAAAAGGCAGACTCTATCACTTTTGATGCTCACAAATGGATGTCACTTCCAATGGGTACAAGTATGCTCATTACTTCCAGCAAAGAAATACTATCAAAAACATTTCGAATCGCAACAGCATACATGCCGAAAGATGCAGGTGAATTGACCATCAACGATCCTTTTGCTCACTCCATTCAATGGTCAAGGAGGTTTAATGGTCTTAAAGTATACCTGGCACTACTTTTCTATGGCTGGGAGGGTTATCAGAACGCTATTGATCATCATATGAAAATGGGTCAAAAACTGAACAGTCTTTTGAAGGAATCCGGATGGAGCATTTTAAATCCAACTCCTCTTCCGGTAACCTGCTTCACTGATTCAGCCCTTAAGAAAGATATTGATTTTGTTCCCACCGTCCTCAGAAATATATTGGCTAAAAAAGCGTCATGGATATCTCAGTATCCTGTAAATGGCATCAACTGCTTTAGAGCTTGTATTACCAATTATAATACGCAAGAGGAAGACCTTAGGGCACTGGTGGATGAGTTGAACCTGGAACGTCAACGATACAAGACAGAGTGTATTTAACCATTCAATCGTTTTTCAGGTTAAGCTTGCATGGGATTATTCAGTAAAAAAACTCCAAAAGAAAAGCTTCAAAAACAATATGAAAAATTGATGAAAGAAGCCCATAAATTGTCAACTTCCAATCGGCAAGCAAGTGATGCCAAATACGCAGAAGCTGACGCAATAGTGAAGAAAATGGAAAGTATGTCGTGATGGCTCTACACCGATGAATAAAAATGGCGTAAAGCAGCACGGCTACCATGAAGACCGCTGCGTACAGCGTAAAAGCAATAAGAATTAATGACTTAGGACCGTTTGCCGGTTTACTCGAGGGTCAGAGAACTTGGAGCAAGCAGGCAACCTTCAAATTAACACGTGGGTCATAACTAAAGAATTTTTAGTAGCATTGAGTGATGAGCACCATACGGTACAGTAAAACCATCAGACACCTATCTATAATTACTATTTGGGCGGCTACTTTAGTTTCTTGTACTCCTTCGTATGAGGAAACCAACCTCAAACTAGATCAATACCAAACTGTAGACAATCTTCATCTCTCAGCGATCGCGGCAGAACCATTGATCGAAGCGCCCGTGGACATCAGCTTTGACAATAAAGGAAGACTATGGGTATTGGAGATGCAAGGGTACATGCGGACACTGGAAGGCATCGATGAAGAAGCGCCTGTTGGGCGTATTGTTGTGATGGAAGACCTGGACGCCGATGGTAAAGCTGATCATACCAAAGTCTTCCTCGACAGCCTGAAACTAGCTCGAGCTCTTACTCATGTTTACCGCGGTTTACTTTATGCCGAACCACCGAACCTCTGGTTTGTGGAGATCAAAAATGATCTCACGCCTGGAAAAAGAACATTGGTCGACTCAGCCTATGCGACCGGAGGAAACGTCGAACATCAACCAAATGGGTTATTAGTCAACCTGGACAACTGGATCTACAATGCTAAATCCAGCAAGCGCTATCGCCGAGTCAATGGGTTTTGGGAGACACAGCAGACGGCCTTCAGGGGGCAGTGGGGCATCTCCAAAGATGCTTATGGAAGGTTGATCTATAATCACAACTCTAGCCAGGTGAGAGGGGATCACGTCCTACCTAACTTACTGTACAAACCAGGGTATCAATCCGACCTTGTCATCAATACAACAGTGGTAAACGATCAACGCGTCTACCCATTGCAAGCAACCGCCGTCAATCGTGGTTACATACCTGGAATGCTACATGAAGATGACAAGCTGGTAAATTTCACCAGTGCGTGTGGACCCGTCTATTTACAAGGATCAAGCTTTACAGATGACTATCAATCCAATGTCTTCGTCTGCGCTCCAGAGGCTAATCTGATCAAACGAAATGTCTTAGCGCAAAACGCTTTCTCACTTACAGGAAAACAAGCATGGGTAGATCAGGAATTCATCGCCTCTACAGATCTAGGCTTTCGTCCCGTAAATCTCAAAAACGGTCCAGATGGGGCACTGTACATAGTAGACATGCACCGAGGCATCATCCAGCACAGCACCTACATGACCAGCTACTTGAGAGAGCAGTATATTCAGCGAGGCTTGGACAGCTTGATGGGCATGGGACGGGTGCTACGTGCTACACAAAATGACACAAAATGGAAAGAGATCGACCTCACAATATATCCTCTGAACCAACTGATCGACTCTTTGGAATCAAGCAATGTCTGGATAAGAGATCGAGTTCAACAAATGATCGTCTACTCAGGGGATCAATCGTTGACTACTCCCTTGGTTGAGCTACTGAACTCTTCAGAGAATGAAATCGCTAGAATACATGCCTTCTACTGTTTGGAAGGGCTACAAACACTCAGCAAAAATCAATTAAACATCAATAACATGCTGCATCATCCGAGGTTGCTAGCGCATGTAATGAAGTTGATGGGTGAGAACAGACTTCGGCTTACCAACCAGGCACTTGATAAGCTTTATGCCCAGAATGATTCTACCATCGATTACTATTCGGCTTTTCTTCTTGCAAAAAATTTCAATAGTAGTGCCATCACCTACCTTACGCAACTGTTGGATCGATACGATCAATCCCTCTGGATACTAGAGCCCATTGCAATAGCATTGGAAGACGATTTAACTCAGTTCCATGAAGCAACTAACGGGTATGATCGATCGCTCAACTTCATAGACAGTGTTCAAGACCTGAGTGAGCAAACCTCGTATTCTCCTATCATTGGTGAAGACCACCTAACCAAGGGTCTGGGGCTTTATCGTAGGCATTGTGCAACCTGTCATAGGCCTGATGGAAAGGGTATTCCTGATCTTGCTCCACCGCTCCTTGCTTCTGAATACGTAGCGGGACCTTCTCAACGTTTAGTTGACATTTTGATGTACGGTCTGGAGGGACCAATTACAGTAGCAGGTACTACTTATGATTTTATTACAGCTATGCCGGGTCTCAAATCCAATGAAAAAATTAGTGATGAAGACATTAAGCTGATTGCAAACTACGTGCGAAACGCCTTTACCACCTCACCTCAAACGATCACTAGGGAGATGGTTCTAGATAGTAGAAAAGCCAATCGAGCAGCTGATAAGATGTACACAGGACATGAATTGAATGAAAAGTATCAAAACCTTTAGTCTGGCAATCATCATCTTAGCTAGTAGCTGTCAAGTGGTAGAGAGCAAAAAAGAAGGGCAAGTAAACCCATGGATTTCTCTAAGTGATCCTGCTTCCGAGCAGCAATGGAAAGTCGTGAATGGAGCTGCAACCTACTCCTTTGACAAGGGTGTGATCACAGGCGTTACCAAATGGGACACGCCTAATACATTCCTAGCCACTAAGGCTCGCTACAGTGACTTCATCCTTGAGTTAGAGGTCAAGGTAGACAGTACCATCAATTCGGGGATTCAATTCAGAAGTAATCGCCTGAGCACGTACCGAAACGGCGTGGTACATGGCTACCAATGTGAAATCGACCCCAGTCCCCGAGCGTGGAGTGGCGGGATCTATGATGAACAACGCAGAGGTTGGCTCTACGACCTCGACCAAAATCCGGAAGGCAAAGCAGCTTTTAAAAATGGAGAATGGAACGCCTACCGTATCGAAGCTATCGGACCGAATCTACGCACCTGGGTAAACGGTATAAATACTGCGAATCTAATCGACTCGCTTACAAGCGAAGGATTCATCGCCTTACAAGTGCATTCGATAAGTGACAGTGCAAAAGCAGGTAAAACCATCCAGTGGCGAAATATCAACATTTTAACTGAGCAGTTATCAGCTGCTACTTGGGAGCCTCAACTCACTGCCCCTGAGATCGTATACAGCAGCAAGTGACTAAAAGTTCAAACGGGTATGATACCGTGAGACACCTCATCGATCAAAATTGATTAAGGTTAACCCTAATTTAAACAGCATATTTGCCTCGACCGACCTGCTAGCGATTGGTCCCGTTAAGGAAATAAAATCTACAAGAAGAACTATTCCGGAAGATACCGCTGTCATCGGATTCAGTATTTGGGGCCTTTGTAAGGTATGCGAACGCCTCATGAGTTACATGTTACAATCTGGTCTCAAAATTGGAATGAAGGCCGCCGAGATAGCGATCGACAGCATTGGAAAACCAGCTGCTATCTAGGATACTTACCATTTAAAGAAGGCATACTGTGTGAGAGAAAGGAGTCAATAACTTTCGTCTATTTGCAATAACTTAGTTGAATGATAAAATTCCTTCCCCTCCTTCTGCTACTCTGCTTCTCATGTCAGTCGGCAAAAGAAGAACCTCTAGGGCAATACAAAGCACTTATAATTGATGGCTCTAATAATCACTACGTGTGGCCAAAGACCACTCAAATGATGAAAAGCTATCTAGAAGAAACAGGATTATTTAATGTCTCTATTCAACGTATGGATACCGTTTGGCTAGGAGAAAAATATAACCCCAATCGACCTATGCCTTATAAAGGCTATTTCGCTGCACATCCGGTTGCAAATGCTGATCAAGTAGTGGTAAAAAGACCTCTTCAAAAGATCGAGTTTAATGCAGATTTTGGCTCCTTTGACCTGGTGCTACTTAACGTAGGTAATGAAACCCCAAGATGGCCGGCTGCCACTGAAACAGCTTTTGAAGATTACATGAAAAATGGCGGTGGACTGATGGTAGTACATGCAGCAAATAATGCCTGGGGAGACTGGCCGGCCTTCAACGAGATGATAGGACTAGGGGGATGGGGAGGTCGAGATAGTACTAATGGTCCCGCCGTCTACCTCGATCAGGAACTCATACTGCAAAAAAATAATGCAGACGATGTCTGTGCGACTCATGGACCTGAATCTGAGTATCTAGTGACAACCAGAGCTGGAGATCATCCAATTATGAAGGGGCTTCCTACAACGTGGCTGCATGCGCAAGACGAGTTGTACGCTCGTATGCGAGGACCTTTTAAAAACGCAGTGATATTGGCTACCGCCTACTCTGACCCTATTTTGCAAACCGTTCCCTGGGACACTACAATAACAGGCACAGGAAGACATGAGCCAATGCTGCTGACCATCGAATATGGGAAAGGTAGGGTTTTTCACTCGGCGATGGGGCATTTCGATTATTCACAGGAATGTGTAGGTTTCATTACTACATTCCAAAGAGGCGCAGAATGGGTAGTCTCCGGAAAAGTCAGTCAAGTAATTCCTGAAGACTTTCCATCGTCTATTGAAGTCAGCAATAGAACCTGGACGAAATAGTAGAATCAAAAAACTAGTGTCTAACCTCGATCAATTTATAGCTGCAGTTCTTATAAGGTCAACCCAAATAAATAGATGGTCAGCATTCCCCAGCTGGTACCCGTCACCATACTAAGGATAGCCAATACAATAGCATGAGGCATTAATTCCTTTTTATAAGCCGAAGTGACGGCAGGAGCAGTGGATATTCCTCCTAAATTGGCCATACTGCCAATGGCCACCCACGCAATGTTGGTTCGCAATAACCGGGCAGTAGCTAACATTATCAACAGATGCATCACCAACCAGATCAAGACCAACAAAACCAGATTAAGAGGCAGCGAAAGATTTGAGAAATTGAGCTTCAAGCCTAGTATGGCCATGATGACGACAATGGATATCCCGGCAACTTTTAATACGAGTTGGTGATTCCAAATAGGAATAATATTTCCTAGTATCAATCCCACAACAGAGAGCAAGACGACACTCACCAAAAAACTAAGCGGAACAAAGTACATCAAAACCATCACACTTAAAATGGTCCCAATGGTGACAATATTCATTCTAGTACGGTCTTGCGCTTTCACCTGACTATCATGGGAGACAGAGGGAATTTCAGCCTCAATCCCCCATTTCTTATTGAGCACATCACTTTTTTTAATGAACTGGAACATCAGGATCGTCCAGATATTTACCAGGATGTTATCCAGCACCAAAATGGAAAGAAACAACGATTCCGGTGTCTGAGCTAATTCCTTCAAAACCAGCTGACTGGTACTTCCGCCTATCCAACCGCCTACAATCGGCACTAGGCCTTTCCAATAAGCTTGCCCAATAAAAACTGCATTGTTCTCTATATCCACCCATCCAAATACCAGCACCAACAAAACAGGTAATGTAGCAATCACAGCTGATCCTGACGCGAAAACCAGAATGGGTCTGATCCCCACAATCCTCAACTGTCTAAAGGATAAGGCACTCATTACCGTAAGGATGGTAAAGGGAATGATCCAATCTTTACTTAAAACATGCAAACGAACACTTGACAAATCCAGCGAAAATAAATGCGTGACACCTGCAGGAATCACATAAGCACACAAAATGGCCGGAAACCAATCTAGCAGAACTTTTATAGTTTTTTGATTTGAACTTCCGATCCATCTGACAAAAAGCACTGTGACTACAACTACTCCAACTGCTACTACTTCCAGATTATTCTCCATCATAGTCTTGTGTAAGTATCGCTAAACACATCATCAATCCTTCATGAAAATTTCCTAATCTCAGGTTTTCGTTAGGTGCATGAATGCTATTATCAGGATTGGGAATTCGGACTGAGATGGCAGGAATCCCTAAGGTTGTGATAAAAGGAGCAATAGGCTGAGAACCGCCGGTAGATTGCATCGATATAAAGTTACCCTGACCAAAAACATGCGTCATGGCCTCTCCTAACCAATTACCTAATTCTGATTCTAATGGCGTACGGAACGGACGAGACCCCACTCTGTAGTCAATTCGGATCAGCTTTGAATACTGAGCACGCTCTTCATCTGTTGGATCGTGATCAATTATATGGTAGCCTTTCGAACGAATGAAGTCTGTCATCAACTGAATCTGTCGTTCTGCAGGAGTCTCAGGCACTAAACGCATGTCAATCTCCGCCAATGCCTCCGATGGGATAATGGTCCTGACCTCATTTTCCACCCATCCTGCTCGCAAACCCCTCACATTTAATGAAGGATACTGCAAGGATTCCTGATAGGTCGAACCCGGCTGCTCAGGTACTGAAATCCCCAAGTTTCGCAATAGCGTCTCTCGTCCTTCTGGCACACTGTTGACAATTTTTCTAGTTTCTTCGTCCATTACGACTCCATCGTAATAGCCAGGAATCAAGACCTGTCCATTTTCATCTTTCATGGCCGCTAGCAGGCGAGATAAACCGAATACAGGATTGGGGGCATAATTGCCGTATTGACCAGAATGTAGATTTCGTCGCGCACCAAACACCGTTAACTTCATTGTGGCAATTCCTCGAGCTCCAAACATGAGGGTCGGCAGGTTGCCTGGCGGACGTGTACCGTCCATAATCAGCATTGCTTCTGCCTCAAATTGCGTTCTATTTTCCTCTACCAGCTTTGGCAGTGTGGGCGAGCCGAGTTCTTCCTGAAAATCCATAATGATTTTGAGGTTAAAAGCTGGCTTTTGACCGATCTCATGAAGCGCACGAAGGGCCTGAATCAAAGCAACTGCCGGTCCTTTGGAATCGGAGGCTGACCGCGCAAAGACTTTCCAATCTGGATCATAATCAGCTAATTGATGCCAATCAATCGTAAGGCAATCATCATCTCCACAATCTTTGAGAGTCGGTATAAAGGGGCTTTCCTGATTCCATCTACTCGAGTCTACGGGTTGCCCGTCTATCTGCAGGTAAAACAGCATGGTGTGTAGTCGCTTGCCAAATACCCTTTCAGCCAGTAGATGCTTGACTCCATCTGAAATCAGTACCTTCGTTTCAAAATCCAGGGAAGTGAAGACAGTACGACACCACTCAAGATTAGCCTCAATTTGCTCAGGATCACCACCAAAGTTGGGAATTTCCAAAAATGTCCTTAGCGTCTCTATTCCTTCCAAAAAATGCCGATCGGCGAGCTTTCTAATTTGTTTGGAACTCGCCTGCTGACCTGGAACAGGAACTGAAAAGAAGAAAAACAGCACCAGTAAAGAAGTCGATCTCATGGTGAAAAAGTCCGATTAGGTGGTTATCAATCAACTATCCTCATATTCCGTTTTGCTACCTTATTCCCACAAATGGATTTTTAAGGCTGTGAAATTAGATGTCAAATGACATTACGTTTTGTAATATACTAAGATGGCTAAGCACAAGCAACTAGACCTGCATCCAAACCTGTGTAGAGCAAAAATCACATCATCTGCTGATAGAAAAAAACTTTTGTATGCAGCGTAATTAGGAGGAGAAACTGCGAGGACAAACGTATTTCAAAACTTCTTTCATTTACAGATAAAGAACGAGGCTGATACACACTTCGCATTTACTATTTGACCCAATAATCTATCACCGTCACATCTTCTAGTATGCCATCCAGTGTCTTCCCAAACGCTATATGGTCAGGATGTGGCAGGTAAACTGCTCGGTCTTCTTCGGTGGCAAACGTCAGTAAATAGCAATGCGTCAGACCTTTACTCAGTCCTTCTGGACTGTTGTTGATGCCCCACTCAAAAGCCAATATTTCTGGAATTTTATTGGGTAAGGCCAAGAAGGCCTCTTCTGCATTTTTAATAGCTGCAGAATCCGTATCATCCTTGAATTTAAACAACACAACATGTCGAAGCACTGCATCAGATGCTGTCACCGCTATTTCAGACTTTGGTTCACCAATTTCATCATCAGCCACTTTTTTTGATAGTTCATTACATGAACCTAGACATGTAATAACCAGAATAGTCAAAACTGCGTTCACCAACCTTTTCATAATATGGTCTGGAATTAGTCAAAACCTAAATTATAAAAAAAGTATCTACTCGAGGGCAGGCGCTATCTCGCTATTCGCAAAAAAGGATTGCTCTTATGTCCCGGAACCATGTATAAGTTCTTCCCGGACATGGCGGCCTGTACTTTGCCCAACTACGAGACTGCGTAATCCCGTTCAAATAGATTATCTTAAGGAATAAAAACTTTTATCTTGAGTCTTAGAAACCATCGCCTTTCCTTACCCCAAATCCAATCCGCTTACGAGCTAATCCGAGCACCTTTCAAACACAGTCCACAGTATGTTGTGCCAGGCCTAAGTAAACATCTTGGAGTGGAACTGGTAGCTAAAATAGAGGCACTCAACCCAATCCGTTCCTTCAAAGCAAGAGGTGCGGAAATCCTGGCAGCACGAGCCAGTTCTGATGAAAAGATTATCTGCGCCAGCGCTGGAAACTTTGGTCAGGCAGTGGCCTACTCCTGTTCAGCTAGAAACATCCAATGCACCATCTATGCAAGTAAACACGCAAATAAACTAAAAGTGAAAATGATGCGCGCCTTCGGCGCGCAGGTCATACTCGCAGGTGAGGATTTCGATGAGGCGAAAGTGCATGCAAAAGCAGAAGCAGGACGAGTGGGGGCACGCTTTGTGGAGGATGGATTGGATATTGAAACCTTAGAAGGGGCAGGCTCCATTGGGCTTGAATTACTGGAACTGGATCGTCCATTAGATGTCCTTTTGATACCTTTAGGGAATGGTGCCTTGGCTTCAGGAATCGCAAGAGTCGTCAAGGAAAAGAACCCAACCACCAAAGTTATTGTAGTTCAAGCTCAGGGAGCATCTGCCATGGTAGCATCACTCCGGACGCAATCATACATAGAAAATGAAGCTGTCAATACTATTTGCGATGGCATCGCGGTGCGAACCCCCGTAAAGCAATCTTTGATAGACCTTGCGCCACTGATTGACGACACTTTACTTGTTTCAGATGACACTACGATTAAGGCCATGCAAATCATCCACCAAGAAATGGGTCTGGTATGCGAACCGTCCGGAGCAGTGGGCATCTCTGCACTTCTGGATGATCTTTCCCGTTTTCAAGGCCAGCGTGTTGGTACGATACTTTGTGGTGGCAATGTAACCCCCCAGCAGATGAAAATGTGGCAAAACGTTTAATAACGCCATGGTCATTGATCCTTACAAGGAACTGATGAGGTTTGTGCCGGATTAATAATTTAGAATAAAACTTAAAAGAAAATTCTCTGCATAGTCCTGCTGCATACGTTTTATAAGGACTCCTCTTTACTGCTATGCAACCATGCAGCAAGGCATCGCCGGTCGGTAGCCGCCCCTACGGATGCCTTGTCATCGATCATCTTCTTCAAACTTAAGCACGACCTACGATTTATGATCCTGTTACATGATTGTTTTTATGCACTAGGTATCTTCACTTTTATTTTAGGTTGATCAGCAAGCCTTGCTGACACCTACATGTGCATCTATAGATTTAAAATCTGCACAAATGAGTACTGCTTCTTGATCTCTACAGGGACAAAATCTTAGTGGTAATGATAGCCGGCAGCTTGCTCTCTGCAAGCTTAACTACTCTGATAATGCATCACTACAAAAAACCCATCTGCTTCAAATGCAATATCGCTTCGCTTATGGTCATGAAAATTTGGTCAGCTTCCGCTAGCTGAGGATGATAACTACTATGCTGCTGAATTGCCAAGCAAGTCAAACCAGCTGCTTTTGCAGACGCAGTTCCATTCTTGGTATCCTCGAATACTACCACTTGGTCTTCACTAACCCCCAGTTTATTCAAAGCTTGCAAATAACTTTCGGGATGCGGCTTACTATATTTCACGTCATCGAAGGTGACCCAAAACTCAAACTGATCGGACCATCCCAGCTTTTGAATTGATTTAGTTACGCTTGCTCGACCACTCCCTGTTACGATCGCTTTTCGTAAATGCTTTAAGTCTTCCAGTGTGTCAAGTACGCCGGGCATGGGCATAATGGGATGTGATTTTGCTCCTTTCTCAATATATACCGCGCTTTGGTCTACCAGCTCGGTAGGTGTCATGGGCAGCTTGAAGCGCTCTACCAACATAGGCGTATTTTTCGAAAATGGCACCCCCATGAAGACTTCAATGTATTCCTCCCAAGAAATGTGGCCTCCATAAGATTTCAGGAACTCGTTCATCATCTCAAAATGAAACTTCTCAGTATCGACTAGCGTCCCATCAAAATCAAACAATAATGCCTGTAGTTTTCCCATAGCGCAAATCAATCAAAAGATGTGGAAATTAAGGAGCTGTGCCTGACTATATTCTTTTGCTAAAAAAAAATTTCAATGAAGGGTCTTTACTCTTATTTTGAAGCGCCCATTATTTCAAAAATCAAAGGAACGGATTACCGCTCAACGAAATGAATAGTTGCCTTGATTACTTTTATTGATTGCATAGTAAATTGGGGAAATAACCAAACTAGATTACTATGAAAAGCTTGCTTACAAGCGCTATGCTGTTGTGTACCTTCTTTGCCTTTAGCCAAAAATTTGACAAGCAGATTACAAAGATGACCGCTGCTACCGAGGACCAGGTAATTGAATGGAGACATTGGTTCCATGAAAATGCGGAATTAAGCAACCGGGAATTCAAAACATCTGAGCAGATAGCCACCATCTTAAAAGAGATCGGCTACGAACCACAAACTGGAATTGCCAAAACAGGAGTAGTTGCGATTCTGAAAGGTGGGAAACCAGGTCCAGTCGTAGGATTACGTGCCGACATAGACGGTCTTCCGGTCAAAGAGCGAGCAGACATTCCATGGGCCTCTAAGCAAATGGGAGAATTCAATGGACAGAAAGTACCCGTCATGCATGCATGCGGTCATGACACACATTTGAGCATTTTGCTAGGTGTAGCCAAGATGCTCTACGAAATAAAAGATCAGGTACCCGGTACCGTGAAATTCATTTTCCAACCTGCTGAAGAAGGTGCTCCTGCAGGAGAAGAAGGTGGAGCAGAGCTAATGGTCAAAGAACAGGTGTTGAAGAATCCAGATGTTGACGTAATCTTCGGTCTACATATCAATGCAAACACTCCCGTTGGCACACTAAAGGTACGTCCTGAAGGTATTCTGGCTGCAGTAAACTCATTCCGAATTGATATCAAAGGAAAGCAGGCACACGGTTCAGCTCCCTGGTCTGGAACAGACCCCATTGTTACAGCAGCTCAGATTGTGAACAACCTACAGACGGTCGTCAGCCGAAATGCAGAGTTGACCAAAGCACCAGCAGTGGTAACCGTTGGCGCTATTCACGGGGGTGTACGCTCGAACATCATTCCAGAAGACCTTTACATGCTGGGAACCATCAGAACGCTTGATCCTGAAATGCGTGAAATGGTACTTAGGAGGGTTCGAGAAGTAGCAACTAAAACGGCTGAGTCAAATAATGCAGAAATCACCATTGACATTGATAAAGGCTATCCGGTAACCTTCAACGAAGCAACGCTATATGAGGAAATGATGCCTTCCTTGAGACGTGCTGCAGGCGAAGAAAACGTTCAGATCATTCGACCCATCACGGGAGCAGAAGACTTCTCGTTTTTCCAGGAGCAGATCCCAGGATTATTCTTCTTCATTGGTGGATGTCCTGAAGGAACCGATCCAAAAACGGTAGCTGGTCATCATACCCCAGACTTCTTTGTGGATGACAGTGGTATGAAACTAGGCATGAAAGCTATGATGGGATTGACGCTCGATTATTTGAATAATCATTGATCAGGTAATCATTCAAATGGTATAGAGAGGTGCGGTATGCTAGAATCACACCTCTTTTATTTTACCGATACCGATCCACAAATCGTCCCAGAATCTGCTGCGAAACCGTAACTTTTACACCCTCCCTTCGATCAATGAGCGTTTGTGTTTCCTCTAGGGGGAAATAGCCGTGGTACCCGTAGAACCTGATTCGATCGATGATGATCGCCACATATAATTCAATATGAAACATAGTAGCATAACTATTTCATTTTAAGGGCAATACTTGGACAGAATCATTCGCAGAACTAGCCAAAATATGCGTTCTATAAAACATAATTTCACATTAAATGAACCGTACTTAGGGATCAATAAGATCAGATTCACCTCAGCTTATCGAATCGGCTCTTGAGTACCTCCAACGTTTGATCAAGTCGCTTGACACCCTCTTTTATTGACTGAGTTACCTGTTCATCTGATGACTGTAGTAAGCTGATCATATATAGGTATTTTTCCTGAAGGCCTACAAGCGTTTCTTCATCAGCTTCCACGTGACGAATACTTCCATAGAGGATATCCTGTACTCCTGCTACCCCCTTGCCTTTCAAAGACAAAAGTTTACCGGAGGCCTTTTTGTCCCCTTCAATAGCTTCCTTCATGATCTGCAATTCGTGATAAGCGTCGTAGCATCCTTTGCTCAGGGTATGCTGTTGAACTAACACCTCTCTAGCAACCTTGACCCTGGGGTCCATAATTACGCTAAGCGTTTTCTGCATGACCTCACCATCTACCGTTAACCGAACGAAATAATCATCAGGTAAAACATAAGGCCCATGCGGTCCGGTAGGGGTATTCCGGTAGGTAGCCGCAATCGAAAATTCACGCTTCGTACCCTTGGGAGGAGCATATCGCAAGTCCCACACAAAACGCTGATGTCCGTATTGCGCTTCTAAGCTTTGGTGAGGTCGAATCCAATAGGTCGGATGCGGGAGTGTCGTGGTATCGAAATATTCGGCTGGATCATCACTTGAATAGGAGCGAATAAGTTGACCAAACTGGTCCAAAATTTCCAATTGAACCTTCTCTGCATTTTCAGAGAGATAATAATCTATGATTGCGCCATCCGGAGGATTCGCTGCTGTTGGTTCCTCAGGGGGTAAAGGGGTATCTGAAAACATATTATCACGTACTCTTACAGCTTGACTCGGCTGGAACAGATAAGCATCTTCCACTTTAGCCTTAGCTAGTTCCCTAAGTGGAGCAAGGTTATCTAATACCCAAACTGAACGACCGTGAGTTCCTACCACTAAGTCATTGTCTTTAATGACAAAATCACGGATAGAAGTAGCCGGCATATTGTTGCGTAGCGATTGCCAGTTGACTCCATCATCTATGGAGAAGTATACTTCACGTTCCGTACCGGCATACAATAGCCCTGCTTTTTTAGGATCTTCACGCACCACATTGACGGGTCCCATCGGGTGCATTCCGTTATTGATCAGCTCCCAGGTTGCTCCCGCGTCTGAAGTTTTATAAACATAAGGTGTCATATCATCTTTCCGAATGGCATTGATCGCCAGGTAGGCAACCTCCTGATCGAAATGACCAGCGTCTATCTGAGATACCTTGTCCCATGAACTCATTTGAGGTGGGGTGACCTCCTTCCAAGTGCTACCACCGTCTTCGGTAACATGTACTCTACCGTCATCCGTTCCCGCCCAGATTAAGTCTACATTTAATGGAGAAGGAGCCAAAGCATAAATCACGCCTCGTCGATCCATTTTATCCATCTGTTTCGTCTTGTACTTCCCTACACTTGACGGAACCACTGGTTGCTCATACGTCAAGTCCGGGCTGATCACACTCCAGTTTTGCCCACCATCAAGTGTTTTCCATAGCTTGTTGGTAGCAAAAAGCAGCATATTATCATCGGCAGGATGAAACATCAGCGGCATGGTCCTCACATATCGATATTCTCCAGATCGCAAGGCCTCAGGAGCTATGTTCTGTGCCTGACCGGTTGCTTTATTAAAGCGCATTACACGTCCGCCGTAGACGATATTCGGATCTTTTGGATCAGGTGCTACGTATGCATATTCATCTGCCCCTACTCCTATAAACTCTCTAAAACTGATTTGGCCACCGTTCCCTCTGCTCGCAATGGCTATAGCCCCACTCTCCTGCTGCCCTCCGTATACCCAGTAAGGAAACTGGTTATCTGTTGCAACGTGATACATCTGCGTAGTGGGTTGGTTATACCAGGAACTCCAGGTCCGTCCTCCGTTTACAGTGACTACAGCCCCCTGATCAGCTACAAATAGCATGATATCCGGGTTATTTGGATTGATCCAAATCCGATGGTAATCGTCTCCTCCAGGTGCTCCTTTTATGGACATCCAACTCTTTCCACCATCATCTGAAGTGTAAGCTGCTATGTTACCTACATATAGTTTATTAGGGTTCGTTGGGTGTACTTTGATCTCTGCAAAGTCACCCCCTCTTCCCCATAATCGGTAATCACTGTGTAGAAAAGACCAGGACTCACCGGCATCCGTACTTTTATATATGCCCCCCGTTTCCTTGGCGTCAACTGTCGCATAGATCACATTAGAATTGCTAGGTGCAATGCCAATTCCAATGCGTCCAAGTCCCTGTGCAGCCGTTGGTAGACCTTTTGTTAATTTCCTCCAGGAATCACCTCCATCTTCGGACTTATAAAGGCCACTGTTCGTGCCTGAAAACTTCGCGTTTTCCCACGGACCTTCTTGATGTTCCCAAAGATCAGCATAAATAATATTGGGATTATTAGGATCAAACTCCACCTGGATAGCTCCCGTGTATTGATCAATGTATAACACCTTTTCCCAGGAATCTCCTCCATTCATTGTTCTGAAAACACCTCGCTGTTCATTGGAGCCATACGGATGTCCTAACCCTGCTACAAACACAATATCAGGATTCTCCGGATGTACTATCAATCGACCGACTTGCTGTACATCTTCTAGTCCTACATGCTTCCATGTCTTCCCTTCATCCTCACTTTTGAAAATCCCGTCCCCAATACTAAGATCAGGACGATGCAATCCTTCCCCACTCCCAACATATAGAATAACCGGATTGGAGGGTGACACAGCAATGTCCCCCACAGAACCCGTAGGCGCACTGTCAAAAATTGGATCCCAGGTACGCCCGTAATCATCGGTCTTCCATACCCCCCCATTGTTTACTCCAATGTAAAAGACATTAGGTTGAGAGGGTACACCCACTCCTCCTACGGTACGACTTGCTCGAAAAGGACCTATCATCCGGTATTCCAGGTTCTGATAGAGAATTTGGTCCACTTGCTGAGCTAATGCAAATTGAACCAGTAAGACTACACTCACTACAGAGGCAAAAGTATTTCTCATGGTTTCCACGTTTTGGTAGCTATGATACAGAAAAGCAATGGAACTAAAAAAGGTCAAAGTAGTATCTGCCACAGGCTTGGATGATACACCGTGTAAAGTCAAAGATTTCTAGTAGTAGAGGCAAGAAAGAACAGGTAGAGAAGGTTCTATCCTTTTTAATTGGAGAATTTATTGACCCTACTGTTGATTTTAATTATATAAACTGAGGTGGATCAGGAATAAACTCTAAATAAAAAAGGACCCTCATTACCAGAGGGTCCCCGTCTGTAAATAATCACCTGTTTGATCTAAGTGACTACTCGTTTAATACCAGATGAATTCTAATCTACATTGTCATGCAAAAACTTATTGTTTCCTAAAATCTTATTGTCATCATTCAGATTATAGCGAGATACATTACGCTCTGAACTATGTGGTGGACTGGATAAATTGACCTTTTTGCGCTCATAAGCAGGTACATTCCATTTTTCCTTGAACGTTTCAGGGTTGATATACTGCTCCTGACTCTTGGCCTGATTTAATGCTTCTTCTCTTTTTTTTCGTTCTTCAATCAATCTTAGTTTCTGCGATGGCTGATGTGCCATGCCTTGGAGCTCTTCAAGGTCAAAGTCTTTCGCTTCGACGTCTTCATCCAGATTCAGGGTGCCCTCTTCTTCAGCGTCATCATTGAAGTCATATGTGAATGTGTCTTCCTTACCAGGTTCTTCTTCCTCAAAATCAAATTCAAACTCAAAAGATTCCTCCTTGGCACCCGTCTTGTGGGTTGTAGGTTGATCAAACAAACTTGACGAGAACTCCAACTCTTCCTCATCATTCTCCTCTTGATGTTCTATTTTCTCAACTCTTCTTCCACTATCCAAATCAAAGATGCTCGTTACTTGTTCTTCTTGATCGTGTTCACCATAAGCCGGCTCATCAAATGACGGGTTGATTTCCAGATTGACCTGAGGCTTTTCATTCCTCTCCTCTTCTTGCATGTCAATCACTTTTAACTCTTCGTAGGCATCAAGCGCCTCATTTTCTTCAATTACCGGTTCAATCCCTCGCTGAATCAACTCCATTTCATGCTCAGACTCAACTTCTAAATCGGCAGTTTTCTCAGCCGGATCAAATCCTGTAGCAATCACTGTAACACGTATTTCATCGCCTAATCCGGCCTCTACACCATGACCGAAGATTACCTCTGCATCTTCACCTGCAAACTCTTGCATGTAGTCAGTGATATCTGCCAATTCATCCATCTGAAGCTCTGCTTGCTCCCCTGACATGATACTCAGTAGAATTTTCTCTGCTCCATGCACTTCATGATTATTCAATAGCGGGGAGTTCAGTGCAGCCTCAGCAGCTCTTCTAGCTCTATTTTCCCCTGATGTCTGTGCCGATCCCATCACTGCAGCACCGGCATTAAGCATTACCGTTTTCACATCCTCGAAGTCTACATTGACATAACCAGGCACGGTAATGATCTCTGCTATACCCTTCGCGGCCGTTGTCAGTACGTTATCTGCTTCAGCAAATGCATCACTGATAGACAGATTACCGTAGATTTCTTTGATTTTATCGTTAGAGATTACAATCACCGTATCGCAATTCGCTTTTAGCAAATCAATACCTTCCTGTGCAGCATTGGTCTTCTTTTTTCCTTCAAAACGAAAAGGAGCCGTAACAATTCCTACTGTCAAAATATCCAATTCCTTTGCTACCTGCGCAATGATAGGAGCTCCACCTGTACCGGTGCCGCCTCCCATACCTGCAGTGACAAATACCATCCGGGTCTCGTCTCCTAGCAGTTCTTTAATCTCCTCCTTACTTTCTATAGCGGCATTTCGACCTTTTTCCGGATTGGCTCCTGCTCCTAAACCGCTTGTAAGGTTAACTCCTATCTGCAGCTTATTAGGTACCGGGCTGTTTTCAAGTGCTTGTCGATCTGTATTGCAGACCACAAACTCCACATCTCGGATACCCATGTTATACATGTGGTTGACGGCATTACTTCCGCCTCCTCCTACCCCGATCACCTTAATTATCGACTTATGATGTGAGGGTAAATCAAAAGCATATGTATTTTCTCCCATGATTTCTAATGTTTTGGTTTCACCATTAATACTCTTGTTTGTCATCTAAGTCGTCTATTAATAGACTCTTAGTACGCTTCAAAATGGTTTCAAAAAATGTATTTCCAGGCTTATCTTTTTGCCGAGGTTGTTGACCGATCCCCAGGTACTGCGAATCCCTAAAGTCCAGTGCTTTAAAGCCGGAAAGAACCAATCCAACGGCTGTTGCGAAAGTCGGACTCTTGGCATCGTCTATTTTGCTCTTACCCAGGTGCTCATTCGGATAACCAATTCGGGCATCTAGACCCGTCATGAATTCGAATAACTGACGCAAGTTCATCATCTGAGAACCTCCTCCAGTTACGACGATACCTGCAGCTAGTTTCTTGTGGTAACCGGATGCAATGATTTCAGTATGAACCATCTCAATGATCTCTTCCATTCGCGCTTGTATGATATGCGCCAGGTTCTTTACCGAAATTTCCTTAGGAGGTCTATTTTTAAGTCCCGCTATCGAAACGATCTCATTTGGTGCCGCTTCTTCAGCAATTGCGCGACCAAATTTAGTTTTAAGCTGTTCTGCTTGCGTTTCCATTACCATACATCCTTGCTTGATGTCTGCTGTAATAATGTTTCCTCCAAAAGGAATCACAGCAGTATGTCTGATAATATTGTCGTAGAAAACTGCAATATCTGTCGTACCACCCCCAATGTCTACTAGACATACTCCTGCTTCCCTTTCCTCATCACTGAGAACAGAAAGACTTGATGCCAAGGGTTCAAGGATCAGGTTCTCTCCTTCCAAACCTCCCCTTCTGACACATTTATTAATGTTATTGATGGCGTTAGTCTGTGCTGTAATGATGTGAAAATCCGCTTCCAATTTCACACCGGACATACCCACTGGGTCCATGATCCCGTCTTCATAATCCACGATGTAATCTTGTGGCATTACGTGAATGATCTGACTTCCTGGAGGAATTACGATCCGATACATGTCACTGGCCAGGCGATTGACATCCTCGACCGTGATTTCATCATTGCTTTCGCGCGTAATGGAGCCGTGATGCATACTGCTTTTAATATGTTGGCCGGCAATTCCAACATTTACCACACGAATATCAATACCTGACTGTTCGCTGGCTTCTTTAATGGCTTTTTCAATGGCCATGACCGTTTTGTCAATATTGGTCACGATTCCACGGATCACTCCTTCAGATATCGATTTGCCCATTCCCAGGATCTCCAGCTTGCCGTACTCATTCTTTCTTCCGACAATCGCACAAATCTTAGTTGTTCCGATATCCAAGCCGACAACTATTTTGTCTTCTTCCATGTTACTAAAAATTTATTTACAGACGATTTGATTACTATATTTCACATTTACTACCCGGTATGTATTCCAGCCTTTTACCGGTAATACTTTGGTATAAAACAGCTTCAACCGATTAAATTTATCAGTTACATCGCTTGGTTTTCCGAAAATGACTTCTTGTCTTGTCACCTGCGGAATAAAACTCAGTTCCTCATTTTTATCCACAATTACATGTGCAATTTGTGCTTTCCAGAAAGGGTCTTCTTCAATGTATTTCAACAGGGACAACAACTCGAATCCAAAATCACTTTCTAATACAGATGCCTCCCATTTTATCTTGTCATCAAACTCTACAATAGGTACGCGAGCAGTATAACGAGTATTTAGAGGAAGGAGCTCTCCTGTCTCGTCTATGTAAGTACTATGACCTCCCGGCTGTAAGACACGTGCCAAAGGTTTTGCTTGTTTTATCTTCACATGCAAATTCCCTTTGATATCTAAGTATAGCTGTGCATCCTTTACAAATGCATTGGCCTCCACTCTGCGTTCCAATTCTTGGAGATTGAGTTGATCGAGATTAAGACCTAATACATAGTCAGTATTCTCTGCATTGATCAATGCCGTCACTTCAGAATGCTCAATAAAGTACTGACCATCCTGTCCCTCAATGGAAATAAATAAATCGTTTACCTGCCGATCCTCATGCGTTCTTGAAGTAGTGGCAATTAATCCCAGAATCAAGACAGTCGCAATCGAAAAAAGTAATATAGTCTTCACTCGGATCTTCATATCACAAGCTTTGCTTCATAGTAAGATTTTATTTTCGGTACCATAGTGTCTATATCTCCGGCACCTATGGTCAGCAGCACATCTGTCTCGATCCCATCTAACACCGAAAGAAGTTCTTCCTTTGTAACCATCCACTTTTTAGGAGCGGTAACCAACCAATGAATCATTTCAGAGGAGACACCCTTAATTGGCTGCTCTCTCGCAGGATAAATATCAAGTAGCAGAACCGCATCTGCAATGGATAAGCTTTCGGCAAATCCTTTATGAAAATCATTCGTTCTACTAAAAAGGTGGGGCTGGAAAACGGCCGTAATCTTTTTGCCGGGATAAAGCTTCTTTACTGATGCCATTAATGCCTCTATCTCTGACGGATGATGTGCATAATCGTCGATATATATGAATTTCGGCTGATCCACAATGTATTCGAACCTCCTTTTAACACCTTCATAGGTTTCTATTTGGGATTTAACCTGAATAGCTGACATGCCTACATGCAATGCAGCAGTGATGGCCGCTGTGGCATTCAATACATTATGAAAGCCGGGCAGTTTTAGCTGAATGTCCCGAATGACCTCTCCTCCTTCATAGTCGAAAACAAATCGATTTCCCTCCACACGAATATTAGTAGCAAGAATAGAAGCAGACTCAAGTCCATAGGAGGAAAACGCTCTTGCTAATTGATCCTGTACCTGGTTGGCAACCTGCTCATGTAAAATGATCTTCCCATCAGCATCTGTCAACTGTATGAAAGACATATAAGTATCCTGCATTTCTGAAGGGTCACCATAAATATCTAGATGATCCGGATCGATCGAAGTAACTACGGTAAAGTCTGGATGCAAGCGCATAAACGAGCGATCAAATTCATCTGCTTCTACCACTACAGGAGCATCCGCATCTCCAATAATTAGATTGGACTGATAATTGGTCATGATACCGCCTACAAAAGCAGAACAACCCTTTTCACTACCATTTAGTGTATGAGCTAACATCGAACTTGTTGTAGTCTTACCGTGCGTACCAGCGATCGCAAGCGTATAGTGGTCCTTTGATATAATACCTAGCACTTCCGACCGTTTGTATAAGTTAAGTCCCATATTCTCAAGGAAATTCCATCCTCTGTGATCCTCTGGGATTGCCGGGGTGTAGACAATCAACGAACCTTTAGGATCCGTTGCCCAATCTGGAATAGCCGTTACATCATCTTCATAATGAATGGAAATACCCTCCTGCTCAAGTGTCTGTGTAAGAACGGTGGAAACACGGTCATAACCAGCCACCGTGGCTCCCCTTTGATTAAACCAGCGTGCAATAGCAGACATCCCGATTCCACCAATACCTATAAAATAAGCGCTATGTATTTCGTCTAACTTCACGCAACCATTTTTATGATTTCATTCGCGATTTCCTGAGATGCATTAGGATGAGCCATCGCTTCAATATTTTCACTCAGTTTTTTGCACTGTGCCTTGTTTTCTAATATTTCAATAGCAGCTGCAATCATATGCTCTCTGGCCTTATTATCTTCTACCATGACAGCTGCTTCTCGCTCTACAAGCGCCATTGCATTTTTGGTTTGATGATCCTCCGCTACGTTTGGTGAAGGTACCATCACACTCGGTTTGCCGGTAAGCATCAACTCGGCTATTGATAAGGCGCCCGAACGACTAATTACTACATCAGCAGCGGCATATGCATAGTCCATTTCTTTGATGAAGTCTCTCAAAAGGACACCCTCCGGTAACTTATCCTGCGTACGAGCAATCATCTCCTCGTAGTAGAACCCACCACATTGCCAAATCAGCTGAAGCTGGTTGGAGGCTATCGTATACAGTTGTTGAATAATCGCTTCGTTAAGGGTACGTGCTCCAAGGCTACCGCCTATGACCAAAAGCGTAGCTTTATCCCTTTTCAATCCAAAATGATTGTAGGCTTCAGTTCTCCTATCTAATGCTAGTTTTAGACTTGTTCGAACAGGATTACCGGTAACAATTATCTTTTCTGCTGGAAAGTACTTTTCCATTCCTTCGTGGGCAACGCAAATCTTCCATACATACTTTGATAACCATTTATTGGTCAATCCTGCGTATGAGTTCTGCTCTTGTATTAAAGTAGGAATCCCTTGTATGACAGCAGCAATCAGCAATGGGCCGCTGGCATAGCCACCAACTCCGATCACAGCATGTGGTTTGAATCGATTCAGCAATTTGAAACTTTTCGTAATTGAGGAAATCAACTTGACAGGGAACAGTAGATTATCAATTGTCAATCTCCTTTGAAGTCCGCTAATCCATAAACCCTCAATCTCAAAACCTGCCTCAGGCACCTTTTTCATCTCCATCTTACCTTTTGCTCCTACAAACTTGATCTGAACCTGATCCAATGTTCTTTTGAGTGCTTGCGCTATGGATATAGCCGGATAGATATGACCACCGGTACCGCCTCCACTTATCATTATTCTCAAAGGTTTGTTCTCCTCATGTTGGACGATATGTGCGCTTTCAGGCATCAAGCAGCTTCTTTGTATTGATTGCTAATCGGTTTTCCAATGTCTTCAATTTCTCCCCGACTGACACTGAGGATAATTCCAAGCGAAATCCCCATGAAAAGTTGAGAAGTACCCCCCATGCTGATAAGAGGTAAGGGCAAGCCTGTTATAGGACCAAGGCCTACTGCTACCCCCATATTGACAAGTGCTTGAAGTACCAGTGCAAAACTTAATCCGGCGGAGAGCAACCCACCATATGCTCGCTCGCTCTGCATAGAAGCTTTCATTCCACGATACAGTAGCGCGAGGTATAAAAAAAGCACAAATGCACCTCCCGCCAGGCCATACTCTTCAATGATTATTGCATAAATGAAATCTGAATAGGGATGTGGCAGGTAGTTTCTTTGATCCGATTGCCCCGGGCCTTTACCTACAATTCCACCACTGGCAATGGCTACATATGCTTGCTTTGCCTGAAACGGAACTTCTCCGTTTATAAAGTCTTCAATTCGACTAATTGCCGTCTCTCCTCTTTGACCGAGCATCAGGGCACTAGCACCGGCAATTGAACCGATAAAAACAAGTATTGCTAAATACTTAACTGGTACACGTCCGATGAATAGTACCAACATACAAGTGGCGAAAAGTAAAAGACCAGTGGAGATATTGGTCATAGCAATCAAACCACAGATCATACCAATCCAAATTAGCATGGGCGTAATCGCTTGGCGGAAATCATCAATGTTACTTTGCCGTTTTGACAACATACTAGCTAGCGTAACAAGCAACGCTAATTTTGCAAGATCGGAAGGTTGAAAAGCCTGGTTAATAATAGGGATGGTTATCCACCTAGAGGCTTCGTTTATATTAACGCCAAATTTCCATGCGATGATCAAAAGTGGCACAGAGACCCACAGCAAAAGCTTGGAAACTCTCGAGTAGTAGCGATAGTCAATTCGATGAGCTAACCACATCGCAAAAAGACTCAAAAAAACCAGAACAGAATGTTTAAGTAAGTAGAATTCAGTATTGCCACTCACCATCTTGTAAGCAAGACTACCGGTAGCACTGTATACTACCATGATACTAAACACTGACAGTAAAATCACAATGAACCATATTATAGGGTCACCCTTAAGATTACGTTGTGCCCAGTCTTTGAATACATTCATAGCGTTTCTGTTTTATATTCCAGTAATTCATTTACTGCCGATCTGAATTGATCTCCTCGATCCACATAGTTCTTAAAAAGGTCGAAGCTTGCGCAAGCAGGTGATAACAGTACCGCGTCCCCATCATCTGACAAGCTTTTTGCTATCGCAATTGCCTCGGAGACCTTATCCGTCTCCATGATATACCCAACTTTATCTGCAAATTGAGCCTTGAGCTTTTCGTTGTCCGTACCTAAGCAGATCAATGCTTTCACCCTTTCACTAACGAGTGATTCGATCCGGGTATAGTCATTTCCTTTATCTACTCCCCCAGCTATCCAAATGATGGGTTGATCTATTCCGTCCATTGCAAAATAGACCGCATCTACATTGGTCGCCTTACTGTCGTTGATATATCTTACTCCGTCAATTTCCTGAACCAATTCAAGTCGATGAGGAGCATTTTCAAATGAGCGAAGACCCTTAAGAATACTCTCCAATGGCACTTCAAATGACAGTGCTGCAAGTACCGCTGTCATCGTGTTTATCATATTGTGCTTTCCAATCAACCGAATGTCCGCCAAGGGCACCTTCGCGTACTTGTCTTCATTCTTAATTTCAAAATTGAAAATCAGATGCTCTTTTTCCAGATAGGCGCCTTTAGCAACTTTACTGTTGGCCGATACCGCGAAAAGTGCAGCTTCAATTTTCCTCTTCGAAATGGTTTCCACGATAGGATTACTATCTGCACAATAGATGAATGTCTCCTCCGCAGTTTGATTATCTGTAATCCGAAACTTACTCGCTACGTAACGCTCAAATTTGTAGTTATAGCGATCGAGATGATCAGACGTAATGTTAAGCAGAACGGATATGTCTGGTTTGAATGAAACTATATTATCTAATTGAAAACTACTTACCTCAATCACAAAGTATTGATAGGGTCTTTCTGCAACGCGTTTTGCAAAACTGTATCCTACATTTCCTGCTAAGGCAACATCGAAACCAGCTGATTTCAACAAATGGTAGGCTAAAAGTGTGGTAGTTGTTTTTCCGTTGGTTCCTGTAATGGCAATGATTTTTGAATCATTCGGCATGTGACGGTAACCATACTCTACCTCCGATATAATCTCAATACCTTCCTTTATTGCTGAGTTTATTATCTCCGCGGTATCAGGAATTCCCGGGCTTTTGACGATAGTGGGTGCTTCGCATACTGACATGCTGTGTCCTTCTTCAAAAGGTACTCCCAGTAAGCGTAGCTCTTTCTTCTTTTCTTCTGAAATGGAACCTTGATCTGACAAAAAAGCCTTTTGCCCTAAAGAGGAAGCAAGATAAGCTGCTCCCATGCCGCTTTCTCCTGAACCTAATATGACCAGATCAAATTTCATTAGACTTCCTGATGTGTTCTTTTTGCGATGATACTATCGCATGCCAAAGAATAGACCTGTAATAAATCGTATCCAAACTTTATGAAATCCTCTAACTGAGGCACTTTCTTCCGCGTATTCAAAATAGCTAGCTCATCCAAACCAAAAACTATATCATCCAACTCTTCTTCCATCCGATCCATGTACTTGTAGAATTGAACTTTTTTTGATGACTGCAGAATGATTTGAAGCAATTGATCCACCCTCTTAGAACTCCTAATCATTAATGAACATAGTGAAATCAAGTTTTCACCAGGTAAAAGCTCATCAATTCTACCAGCTGCTTGTCGAAATTTTTCGTTCTTCCTTTCTAATTCTTCTAATTTCATGTGATAGGTTATCTGAGTTTTAGTGTGGCTAGTGAAAAAATGGCCAAAAGGACCCCTGCAATCCAGAATCGAGATACAATCTTGGCTTCATGTATTCCTTTCTTTTGATAATGGTGGTGTAGTGGTGACATTAAGAAAATTCTTCTGCCTTCACCGTACTTCTTCTTAGTGTATTTGAAGTAGCTAACCTGGATGATCACCGACAAGTTCTCCATCAAGAAGATCCCACAAAACAGTGGAATCATCAGTTCCTTTCTGATGACAATAGCAAGAACGGCAATGATCCCTCCAAGTGAAAGGCTTCCGGTATCTCCCATGAATACTTGGGCTGGAAAACTATTGTACCAGAGAAAGCCAATGCATGCTCCCACTAAAGCTGAGCAGAATATCACAAGCTCCCCAGAGTAGGGAATAAACATGATATTTAGGTATTCCGAGAAAATCGCATTGCCGCTGAGATAGGCTAAAATACCTAACGTTAACGCTACTATTGCTGAAGTTCCTGCAGCTAAACCATCCACCCCATCTGTAAGGTTTACACCGTTTGAAACGGATGTAATGATCAAAATCATCAATAGAATATAGACTACATTCGTACCAAACTCCAGGAACTGAGGCACTAACCAGCCGTATTGAAATTCGTTGTTCTTCACGAAAGGAATCGTCGTTACCAGTGACTTGTAATCATTGTACCCACCCTCTCCGTCAAATACACGTACCACAATATCAGGATGCAAGACGATCACCAAACTTACGATTAACCCCAATACCACCTGTCCTACGATTTTGAATTTTCCTCTAAGTCCTTCCTTGTTCTTTTTCTTAACCTTTAGGTAGTCGTCTAAAAACCCAATTAACCCCATCCAAACTGCCGAAATAAGTAATAAAAGGATATAGACATTGGCTAGATCTCCGAAAAGAAGTGTGGGAATGATGATAGCAGAAAGTATGATGATGCCTCCCATTGTAGGAGTTCCTTGTTTCTCCATCTGACCATCCAATCCTAAATCACGGATACTTTCACCCATTTGAAATTGACGAAGCTTAGCGATCAAAGTTTTCCCAAATGTGATTGTAATGAGTAATGAAATTACAGCCGCCATTCCTGCACGAAAGGAGATGTACCTGAATACTCCCGCCCCGATCAGGTCAAATTGTTGGTCCAAATAGTCAAAAAGATGATACAGCATTAGTTCGTCTTTAAGATTTCTGCCAATACTTCTTTATCATCAAAATGATGACGAACACCGTTGATCTCCTGGTAGGATTCATGCCCCTTCCCTGCAACCAAAATGATGTCTTTATCACTTGCTAATGAGCACGCAGTTCTGATCGCCTCTTTTCTATCGAGAATTCGCAACGTCTTGCGGTCTCCTGTCTCAGGGATACCTTCCAGCATGTCATCAATTATCTTTTGAGGATCTTCACCTCTTGGGTTATCTGATGTTAAGATCACTTTATCACAGTAGTCATAGGCTATACGCGCCATTTTTGGTCGCTTTGTAACGTCTCGATCCCCTCCACATCCCACAATGGTTATTAACTGTTCGTTCCTGGTCCTTAATTCCGTGAGCGTCGAGAGCACATTACTAAGTGCATCCGGAGTGTGCGCGTAATCAACTATGGCAAGTATTCCCAAGTTATTCTCCACAAGTTCAAATCGGCCTTGCGCTGGCTGCAGTTTCGACATCTGCATCAATACCTCCGACTTCTCTTCACCCAGAGAGGTCGCTACCCCATATACAGCTAGCAGGTTATAAGCATTAAAATCTCCCACTAGCTTAAACCAAACATGGGTCCCACCAAGATCTAATTCTAATCCCTGAATGGTGTTGTGAAGAATCTTGGCTTTATACTTCGCCATTGTCTTCAATGCAAATGTTTGGTGCTGCGCCACACAATTCTGAAGCATAATTTTACCGCGTTTGTCATCTGCGTTCACCAAAGCAAAAGAGGTAGCAGAAAGGCCATCAAAGAGTAGTTTCTTCGCTGCGATATACGAATCAAATGTTTTATGGTAATCAAGATGATCGTGGGAAATATTAATAAATACACCCCCTACATAGGAAACTCCAGCAACACGATTCTGTACCAACGAATGAGAGCTTACCTCCATGAAGGCATGTGTGCAACCCTCTTCCAGCATCATGGAAAGCAGCCTATTCAGCTCCAATGCATCCGGCGTGGTATAAGATGAAGGTCGTTCTTCATCTCCGATCATATTTCTTACCGTAGATATTAGACCCGTCTTATACCCTAGGCTTTGAAACAACTGATGGCAAAGGGTTACAATTGTTGTTTTCCCATTAGTGCCTGTAACACCCACAAGTTTTAGCTGCTGTGAAGGATTTCCATAGTAATTGGAAGCCATCACCCCAAGTGCTTCTGAAGCATTACGTGTTTTTACATAGGCAACCTTGTCCTCGTGGTTTTCTAAGGTCTTTTCATGCACGATTACAGAAGCTCCTTTTCTAATTGCTTCTGTGATGTAGTCGTGACCGTCTACTGTCAGACCTACAATTGCGACAAAAGCAGCTCCTTTTTCTACACTTCTAGAATCGAAGGCAATGCCTGTAATTTCAAGCTCTCTAGGACCTCGAATCTCAAGTAGAGATATACCGTATAATATGTCTGTGAGCTTAGCCAAGATCAATGATAATTTTCTGTTTTTTCGCTACATTAAGCCCGGGATATAGTGACTGCTTGGTAACCCTTCCTCGACCTACTATTTCAACTTCTAGTCCCACGTTTTCTAAAACAAACAGTGCATCTCTTAGTGTCATGCCAACCACATCCGGTACCTTTTGATCACCGACCTCATTCTTTTTCCAAAAAACCGCATTTCCAGACACCTCTGTCTTCACCCAAGGGTAGCCTGCAGCTTTGCTATGGTTTGAAATTCCTATCTCATTTGAAAGGAGAGTTAAGTCGTCCTGATTACCGCTTCGGATTACCGGGAAGGTCCCTTCAGTCTGTATCTCCTGAACTAAATAAGTGTCATGTAGTTCTACTTCCATCGCATAGATCTTGTCTGCGATTTCCTTGAAAACAGGTGCTGAAACATCACTACCATAAATTTGATAGCCACTAGGTTCATCGATAACCACAATGCAGCTGTACCTTGGTTCTTCGGCAGGAAAATAGCCAACAAATGAGGTATAGTAATCGGTAGTATATCGACCGTTTTTAACCTTTTTGGCTGTTCCCGTCTTTCCAGCGACCTTATATTTAGTCTTGTTTATGTTCTTCGCTGTCCCTCTCTCAACTACGCCCTCTAACATCACTTGCAGCTTTTTTAAGGTGGCCTTAGAGCAGATTTGATCATTTAGTACCTTAGTTTTGTATCTCTCAATTATTTTATCCTCTTTCTTGATGGCTTTGACTATCATCGGTTGTATCATTCTACCATCATTTGCTACCGCATTGTAAAGTGATAATGTTTGTAGCGGAGTCATTTTCAGCTCGTAGCCGTGCGAGATCCAAGGGAGACTGGTTCCACTCCATGTCGAGTCTTTCGGAGTTTTAATGTACGGTTTTCCTTCTCCAATCATCTGAAAACCAAGAGGCTGAGAAAGCCCCATCTTCTTCAGGTATTGAATATATTTCTCAGGATGCTGACCAAATTCCTCCGTAATCAATTTCGCTGTTCCAATGTTTGAGGACTTCTCGAATACCTGCTGCAGCGTTAGTACACCATAGCCGCCAGGTTTATGATCTCTCATCACTTCATTGTAAAACTTGTAGGATCCTTTTCCGGTATCCACTGTGTCTTCTAATGACATACCTGTTTCCTCTAATAGGGCGATCATACTTGCCAGCTTAAAAGTTGATCCGGGCTCGCGTGATCCTTGACTACCTATTGCATAATTATAGCGTTCAAAGTATTCCCCCCTTTTGTTGCGGCTCAGATTAGAAATCGCTTTTATCTCACCTGTCGATACTTCCATCACAACTGCTACTCCATAATCAGCTTTATGGCGCTCAAGTGCTCTAAGTAGCGCAGTCTCGGTAATATCCTGAAGATTAACATCCAGGGTAGTTTCGATATCCAGGCCGTCGACTGGTCGGGTCTCTGTACCATCAAATACAGGCTTCCAACCTCCCCCGGCCATCTTCTGGTACAATGCTTTCCCATTTTTACCCGCTAATTGACGATTGAAGCTATATTCTAACCCAACGGTACCTCTGTCGTCAGCATTTACACTTCCAATAGTTCGCAGCCCTAAATGCGAAAAAGGTAGGACTCTCTTTTCCACCTTTTCAAATATCACCCCACCTTTCATCCGACCCTCTCTAAAGATCGGCCACTCTTTCATTCGCTTTTTTTCCTGATAGCCAACCTCTGAGCGACTGAGGACCAAATACCTGCGTTGATTCTTTCTGGCATTGGTAATCAAGCTCTTGTATTGCCAGGAGGATTGATCTTTAAAATGATGCGACAACAAGTAGCACAGTGAATCAATGTGTTCGCTGAAAAGCTTTTCTGATGGTAGATAGGGATCAAATGCAAGCTGATAAACAGGCAAGGAGGTTGCCAATAGAGCACCATTATTAGCATATATATTACCTCTGGTTGCTTTCACATCCATGACCTTCAATGCTATCTGCTGTCCAAGGGCTCGCCACTCTTCGCCTTCTGCATACTGGATTTTACCAACCCGAAAGAGTATACCACCGGCAAATAGAAAAATCACCAAAAAAGCGATCCTTACCCGAAGTAATATGGATGTCTTGATCTTCATTCTATCGGCTTAGCTAGCTTTTTGGGTGGGGTAGTCGATAAGGTGAGTCCAATCTCTGATGCTCTTTTGGCTACTTCGGACTGCTTGGTAGCGAACATGTATTCGGCTTTGAGTGTAGTGTAATCTGCCCTTAAATCTTCAACTTGCCGCTCCAAAAAGGTGATGTTTCTGATTTTCTTTTCGGCATGGTGACGATTGCCGATGTAGAAGATACAAAGCAGCGCAATGAATACAATCTGAGGTAAAAAACGCACATGAATTACCTCGCTAATTGTAGCGTCGATACGCAAAAACTTCTCCATGACTTTGAAAAAACTCCCTGATTTCTTCTGGTCGGATAATCTGTATGTGTTTGTTGCCATCTGTTACTTTTTTATTCCAATCCTCAATTTTGCACTGCGAGCTCTTGAATTAACAGCTACTTCCTGTTCGTTGGGAATGATCGGCTTTCTGGAAATAGGCTCAAGTGGTCTAAGAAGGTTCCCAAAAAAATCCTTCTTTATCGTACCTTCCAAACTGCCTGAATTCATCAGATTCTTTACCAACCGATCTTCTAGTGAGTGGTAACTCATGACCACCAGCCTACCCCCCGGCTTAAGCACCTCTACCGCCTGAAGCAACATTTCCTTTAGTGCCCCTATTTCATCGTTAACTTCAATTCGGATGGCTTGAAAAAGCTGAGCCAGGTACTTTGAATGCTTACCCTTAGGAGCGACAGGCTTTGCAATTTCAACAAGCTGATGCGTGGTTTTGATCGGTTCCGATTGACGAGCTTGCAAAATAGCTTTTGCTAATGTCCTTGCATTTCTTATATCCCCATAATAGCTGAGTACATGAACCAAATCGGACTCTTGATAAGTATTAATTACATCAACTGCATTCTTTTCCGCAGACTGATCCATTCTCATATCTAGAGCACCTTCAAAACGGGTACTAAACCCTCGCTCTCCCTGATCAAACTGGTGAGAGGAAACACCCAGGTCGGCAAGTATCCCATCTACCTGAAGTTCTCCGTGTAGCTTCAAGTATTTCTTCAAATACCTAAAATTCGCAGCAACAAAAAAGAAAGAACGTTCAGCATTCGACTGGAATCGATCAGCATTTTGCTTTGCGTTTGGATCCTGATCAAATGCGTAGAGCTTACCATTTGTAAGCCTATTATACAATTCGGTAGAGTGGCCTCCTCCCCCAAAAGTGACATCCACATACACCTTCCCCGCTTCAACAGCCAACCCTTCGATACATTCATTCAATAAAACCGGCACATGATATCCACGATGATTGAAAGCAGCCACTTGCTTACCATCATTATTCATCGAGGTACTTTTCTGCCAAATCAGAGAATTCGTTCCCCTGAACACCGGCATACTCATCAAGCAATGCCGGATTCCAAATTTCAATGTGATTGCCCATTCCCACTAATAGTGCTGATTTTTCTATTTGTGAATGAGCGAGCATCGCCTTAGGTATCAATATCCTGCCTGCCGCATCCAACTCTACCTGTGCTATGCTCCTGAAAAATATTCGCTTTAGTTTCCGTTGTTCTGGATTAAACTCGCTTAATGCTGAAATTTTGTGGTGAAGTTTTTTATACTCAAGCATAGGGTAAAGAATCAGATTTGATTCAAAACCTTTTCTGAGGACGAGTTCTGTAGTGGATACTTCAGGTAGGTTAGCCTTGATCTTTGCAGGCAAAACCAACCTACCCTTTGCATCCAACTTACACTCATATTCGCTTGTAAAAAAAGCCATCTGAGCCTTGAAAAATATAAACCACCATAGCAAATGTATGAAAAAGATTGACATTTCCAACCACAATCTCCCACTTTCTGACACCACTTAGTTCAACATTCATCTATTTCATTTAAATGAACCTTTTTGGAATACTAAAAGGGATAGAGCTTAAGTAAGCGAAAGTCAGCTAATTAACTAATTTGCATAGTTAAATGAAAAAATAAGTAAGCTTTGACTCAACAAAACAGAAAAGTGGGGGAGCGTGGGGGATTTTCTGTAAAATCAAAAAAAAAGCGATCTGGACATTCGTCCAGATCGCTTATTAAACTTGTTCACTTACTTTACTAAGCGATCTCTACCAGTTCGATTTCAAAAACAAGGTCCTTACCAGCTAATTTATGATTGGCATCCACAGTCACAGAGTTATCCGCAGTTTCCGTAACAGTTAGCTCTATAGGCTGTCCACCCTGGCCTTGCGCCATCAGTGTCTGACCAACTTCAGGATTCATACCTTCTGGTAGCTGTGTTCTGGGAACCTGCTGGATAAGTTCTTCGTTTCGCTCCCCATATGCTTCGGCAGCCGCGATGGTTACCGTCTTTTTTTCATTTAATTCCATTCCATCTACGGCGGCATCGAAACCCTTTATCATTTGACCAGCACCTACTGTAAATTCCAGAGGTTCTCTGTGAACAGATGTATCGAATATTTCACCATCAGTCAGCTTTCCGGTGTAATGAACCTTTACCGTATCGTTAGCTTTAGCCTTTGACATAATTAGATTTTTCAATGATATTCCAAAGTTAGACTTCGTTTGCCCAAATAAACTGATTTTCAGATAATTATTAGAAGAATTTACCTTGTGCGATCAATGGTAAATTGAACAAGCTGTTTCAAGGATCTTTGGTAATTAGAAGGAGGAAATGAATCCAGGATTTCATTAGCCTTGTGATGAAAACCCTCCATCACTTTCGTAGCGTACTCAATACCCCCGGAATCCTTCACAAACCTGATTACTTCATCGACATTCTTCGGTTTGTCTGCACTTTTCTTTATCAATTTTTTGATGCGCTTCTTCTCTGAGCTTGAAGTCTTATTCAAAGCAAATATCAACGGAAGCGTCATCTTCTTTTCTTTTATATCTATTCCGGTAGGCTTACCTATCTGGTGACTTCCGTAGTCGAAAAGGTCATCTTTTATTTGAAAAGCCATACCAACGTTCACCCCAAAATCTCCCATCTTCTTGACGTTCTCATCACTTGCACCGGATGAGGATGCGCCTACCTCACAACAGGCAGTGATAAGACTAGCAGTTTTTTGGCGTATCACTTCATAATATACCTCTTCTGTTATATCCAATTTTCTGGCCTTCTCTATCTGAAGTAACTCTCCTTCACTCATTTCCTTTACCGCTCTGGAAACGATTCGTAGCAATTCATAATCATTATTTTCCAGAGAAAGCAATAATCCCCGTGATAATAGAAAGTCCCCAATCAATACAGCAATTTTGTTCTTCCACAACGCATTAATAGAAAAGAACCCTCTGCGGTAATGCGAATCATCCACCACGTCGTCGTGCACTAAAGTGGCAGTATGCATCAACTCGATCATAGAAGCACCACGGTAAGTACTTTCTGTAATTCCGCCTGCCAGCCCCGCTGTCAAAAAGACAAATAAAGGCCTCATTTGCTTCCCCTTACGACGGACAATGTAACCTGTGATCTTGTCAAGTAACATCACCTTACTACGCATCGATTGCCGGAATTTTTTTTCAAAATCCGCCATTTCTTTTGCAACAGGTGCTTGTATTTCAGAGAGTGTGAGGCTCATTCTGTGCGCAATGATAGTGAGCTTTAACATCTAGTAAAAGTCTCCGTTTGCTAATCGAACTTCTTTAACTAGATTTAGCGTAATTTTTTAATAACAAGCGAGCTCATTTTTTTGATATGAAAAAAGCCATCTATTTCCTGATGGACGTATTTACAAATCAACATTACAGTGGAAATCAGCTGGCAATCTTCCCAGATGCCACGCAAATACCTGATGATCTTCTCCCAAAAATTGCGCGGGAATTGAACCTATCGGAAACTGTTTATCTGTACCCGAAAACTCATCCCGATGCAGACTTTAAAATGCGAATTTTTACACCTGCAAGTGAACTCCCCACGGCTGGTCATCCTACCATTGGCACTTCCATTTTTCTTGCAAGAAAAATAGACCACGAGAACAATGAAATATACTCCTTGACACTGGAGCAGAAAATAGGAAACATTCCAGTACAAGTCCAAATAGTGAATAACCTCCCAGTGAAAGCAACAATGGAGCAGCCCTTGCCCAATTTTGGAGAAATCTTCGAGGACCGACAAGTAATGGCTGAACTGATTGGCCTCAATCAAGAGGATCTAATGGAATTCCCGGTTCAACTTGTAGGTTGTGGAGTTCCCTACGTAATCATCCCGGTAAAGTCAATTGACCTGATCAAAAAAATTGGATTTAGATTGGATCGGTATAATGAACTGAAAAAGTCGTTTGGTGGCGCATTCATATACGCGTTTACACCATCCGGTGAAACCAAGGATGGCAAGGTTCACGGAAGAATGTTTGCCCCGGAAGCAGGCATACTGGAAGATCCTGCTACAGGCTCAGCTAACGGACCACTTGGATGTTATCTCACCAAATACGGTATCCTTCAGAGCCCGTATTTGTCTGAACAAGGATTTGAAATGGGTCGTCCAAGTATCATTGAAATCGAAATCGACAAGGGTACTGATGAAAATATTAGGTCAGTGAAAGTCGGTGGCGAAGCAGTGCTGACTGGAAAAGGGGAAATCTATCTAACTTCTTAAAAGGATAGGTTTTCAATATTCGAGTGATGATTTTACTATCTTCGAGCGTCCATTATCTTATAGATGAGAAAAAACAAGGTCAGATATTCGGAGATCATTCCGAGAACCAGACAATGGCCCATTGTCAATCTATCGAAAAACAGAAAACAGTTTGTTCAAGAGGTCTCAAAAGAAACATTTGAAAACTTAAAGAATAGTAAAAAAAGTGGATCCCTTCGAGAGGAGCTAGAAATGACTGTCTACCGAGAAAAGCTCAGAATCAGAGCAAATCCATGGAAGGTAGACCCAAAAGACGACAAGGAATACTGGAGAAATGTACGGCATCGACTTGTGGAGACACAACAAGTTAAGGATCGCGAAGTGCAGGAGGACGAAATCCTAAAAGAGATAATTGATCGTTACGCCAATGAGATAGCCGGTAATTTCAAATCAAATAGTTACCGTTTCGCTAGAGGTTTTATAACGTTTGGGTTTGCACGACTTCTCAATGCCGCACGTGTCAAGGGAGTAACTTCTCTGTTTAGCCGTCAGCTAGATCTTGATGATAAAATTAACATCGTTGGAGAAACAGAGCATATACGAAACTTAGCAAGAACGGGAACTGTGGTCATGGTCCCTACACATTTTTCTAACCTGGACTCTATTCTTATCGGTTGGGTGATCCAATTCCTCGGTCTTCCTGCTTTCATATATGGCGCCGGACTGAACTTGTTCAATATCAAGATCATCGCTTACTTCATGAATAGCCTGGGAGCCTATAAGGTAGATCGACGAAAGAAGAATCCAATTTACCTTGCGACGCTCAAAGCTTACTCAAACCTTGCTTTGAGATGGGGGTGTCATAGCCTTTTCTTTCCTGGCGGCACACGCTCGAGAAGTGGTGAAATTGAAAAATCTTTAAAGCTTGGACTTCTGGGAACAAGTATAGAAGCACAACGAGTACTCTACGAACAAAAAGGAGAAGAAGCAAATAAGATTTTCATTGTCCCTGTAGTTTTAAACTACCAATTCACCCTGGAAGCTCCTGCCCTAATTAAGGAGCATCTTAAACGAACAGGTCAGGAAAGGTACTATCAGGAATCTGACGAGTTTTCTACCTCATATAAGATTGCAACTTTCCTTTTCAAGTTTTTCACTAAAGGATCCAATATATCAGTATCAATAGGTAGGGGAATGGATATTCTCGGTAACTATGTCGACGATGAGGGTAATAGCCACGATAAGAATGGAAATCCAATTCACCCAATGGATTACTTTATTAGCGAAGGAAAAATTACACTTGACAAGCAAAGAGAACAAACCTATGTCAGAATCCTAGCTAAGCGAATTGTTGAGGAATATCATATTCATAATCGCGTATTTGCTAGTCACTTGATTGCTTACACGGCCTTTAAGATGTTAGAAAGAAATAATCCGAAACTGGATTTATACGCCATCTTAAGAATGACGGAAGATGAACTTGTCCTCGACTATGAAGATTTCAAGAGACAGTTCAAAAAGCTCCGAAAAAGAATCTTGAAACTTCATAAAAAAGGTAAGTTGGGGATAGCAGATCATTTGACAGATAGTGCGGAGGCAGCCATCAAGCATGGTCTGGATAATGTGGGCATGTATCATGCCAAGAGACCTTTGATTCGAAAAGGGAATAAGATGATCATTCAAGACCCAGGTACGCTATATTACTATCATAATCGATCAGAAGGCTATGGTCTCGAAAAGTACATCTAAGCCAGTTGGTGTCATCGGAGCAGGGAGTTTTGGTACTGCCATCGCCAATATTCTAGCTGAAAAAAATCAGCGTATCCTGCTATTTGTACGCACGGCTGAGAAAGCATCATCAATTGAAAAAGAAAGAGTAAGTGCCGGACAAAAAATTAGTGAGAATATTGAAGTTGTCAACGACCTATCTCGGATTGGGACTGAATGCGATGTGATCTTTCCAATGGTCCCCTCGGCAAACTTCCGGGAGATGATGCGAGACCTTTCACCTTATCTACGTCCGTATCACATCATGATTCATGGCACCAAAGGATTTGATTACAATGCCCCTGAAAAATTTAAACCTACGCTGACCAACCCATTGACGCGCGAACACATCAGAACGATGAGTGAAGTGATCCAGGAAGAAAGTTCTGTGGTTAGAGTGGGGTGCTTAGCCGGCCCAAATTTAGCACGTGAGATCTCTGAGAGGAAACCAGCAGCAACCGTGGTTGCAAGTCAATTTGATGAGGTGATTCAAATTGGTCAAAAGCTCTTAAAAACCGATCGCTTTCTGATCTATGGTAGCACGGATCTTATTGGGATTGAACTCTGTGGGATTCTTAAAAATATCATTGCCGTAGGAGCCGGAACCATCGCAGGTTTAGGTCTTGGCGAGAACTCTAAGTCACTGTTCATCAGTAGAGGTTTGGTTGAAATGGTACATATAGGAAAAGCGCTGGGAGGAAACGCTGAAGCATTTCTAGGTCTGGCAGGGGTTGGCGATTTAATTGCTACTTCATCCAGTGAGCTAAGTCGAAATTTCTCTGTAGGCAAAAGATTGGCGAATGGAGAGACCCTCGAGCAAATCATGTCCAGCATGGAAGAGGTTGCGGAAGGAATCAAAACCATCGACATCATTCAAGACCTTTCCAGAACATACAAAACACGTGTCCCAATAGCTGAAACACTTTATAAAATTCTTCAAGGAGAACTATCCGTAGAAGAGGCACACAGCTATCTAATGAACTTCCCATTTAGAGCAGAGATAGACTTCCTTTAAAAAAGACTGCCCAGTTTAAACCGGTTATTGAAACCAATCAACCTATTGTAAACAAGGTGATGTTGATCCGTTATTAGCTTTCTTTAATAATCGAGCTTTTCTTGGTTATTTTAGATACCGGCAAAATTTAAAAGCCGCTTAGTATGCTCAAGAGAACACTTCTTATCATTGTTGCATTTACTACCCTGCAACAACTCAGGTCTCAAGGTGCAGATAGTGCAACCCAGACCATCAGATCATTTGGGTACATTATGGGAATCATATCGAATCAAACGGGATCTATAGATCAGACTAATGCGAAAGATTTCAATCAGGGAAATGTTAACGATCCCGGGTTATTAATTCGGAATAAAGTCGCCGGACTAGGAGTATATAAAAAAGGAAGCAATCCAAATCAAATACCTCATTTAAGAATTCGTGGGATATCATCGATCACTCGTGATAGCGAGCCACTCATCGTGATAGATGGAGTATTAGGTGCGACATTGGAGAACGTAGACCCACATGATATTTCTTCATTTACGACCCTCAAAAGCGCAGCTGCCACTTCGATATATGGGATGAGAGGAGGTAATGGTGTCATCCTAGTAACAACCAAAAAAGGAAAACTAAATCAAGAGCTGTCCATAAACTACCGTAGTTATTTGGCATCAGCCGCTCTCATCAAACCGCTACCCTCGTTGAAGCCAGAGGCATTTTTGGCCGCCGGTGGAAATGACTTAGGTGATGAGACTAACTGGCTTGAAGAGGTAACTAGAAGCGGATTTTCACACGTTCATCATCTATCCGCTTCTGGCGGCACGAAGCAAACTACCTATCGCGTATCTTTCAATGCGAGAAATGTGCAAGGCATCCTCAAGCAGTCCGGCTTTGATCAGATCAATACCAGGGCTCATCTCTCACATCTAGCACTCGAAGGCAAACTCAAAGTTGATTTCAATCTGGCGCTAACGAATAGAAACAGTGACCTAGCATTTACAGAGGCCTTCCGATATGCGACGGTGTTCAATCCTACAGCTCCCGTTCGCTTCGACAATGGTAATTTCTGGGAGGCCATACTGTTTGACAATTTTAACCCGGTAGCTATTTTGAAACAAAACGTGAATGAATCTAAGACTCGGCTACTCAATTATGGGCTAGATGCCCGGTATGCCCTCACAGCATCCTTGGCAATCAACGCTAATTTTTCACAGCAGCAATCCAACGTCTTAAGAGGTATATTTTATCCGAGTAACTCCTTCTTTAGAGGATTCAAGTATGTTGGGCTGGCTTCCCGAGGAACTAGCGACGAGGAGTTTAGTCAGTTTGAGTCTTGGCTATCCTACCAGCCTCAGCTTAATGGAATCGACTTCAAGCTATCCACAGGCTACTCTTTGCAGCAGCATTTTGAGGAAGACCTTTCTATCTCTATGACCAATCTGGCATCCAACGATCAGTCCTACTTTGGAATTGACCTCTCTGCAGATCAGGTGCTCGGTTTTTCAGGAGGCGCTAGTATTTCTTCTGAAGCCTCCCCACAGGAAGATATCAGAGGGTTCTTCGGACAGGCGCAAGTAATATTCGATGAAGCTATCGATGTGGCACTCTCAATCAGGAGGGATGGATCCACCAGACTAGGAACAAATAAAAAATGGGGCACGTTTTATAGCGTTGGGGTTTCAGTGGACGCACTCAACTATCTAAAATCTCTACCGGTTAGCAGATTGAATGTGCGATTTGATTTTGGCACTTCCGGCAACCTACCCTTTACTTATGGGCTGGCCTCCAATCGATTTGTCTATCAACTCACCAGTGGCGGAACAGTGCGACAAGAACACCTGGCGAACCCCGACTTGCAGTGGGAGACTTCCAAACAAACCAATTTTGGAATTGAGCTAGGTTTCATGGAGGACCGATTGATGCTGAGCGCTGACTTATTCAGTCGACAAAATGAAAACCTGATCACCCGAACATTTGTAGACCCAATGGACTTCTCACAGGGTCGGAAGTATAGCAACAACTCAGCAGTCAGTACCAGCGGATTTGATGTGGTGATTAGTCTTGCTGCGGTACAGAATACATCCTTCTCATGGAATACTCGCTGGGTTATCAGCGGCTACAACGCTATTCTTGACCAGTCACCTGTCAAGCTCTCCTTAAGAGGAAATGTAGGTGCTCCAGGACAGGGCAGTGCGCAATTTATCAGATTGGCCGTTGGTGAAGAACTGGGACAATTTTGGGCTAATGTATTTGATGGCGTAGATGAAAATGGTAACCCCATTTTCAAAGATGTCAATGGTGACGGTATCAGCAATGCCACTTTCGGTAGTGCACTTTCAGATGATACGGACTTTACAACAGCGGGTAGCGCAATACCTACCCTATCTTTTGGGTGGAGTAATCTTCTTACATTCAAACGTTTTGATGCGAATCTCTTCCTACGGGGAGCCCTTGGGCATACGCTGGTCAATACCTATCGACTCTTCTATGAACCAATTGACCCGGCAGCAATCAATAGCTACAATCGTGTCATCTCTGAACAGGCTGAAGAAGGATTAACCAGTAGTTACCTATCGTCGCTCTACTATGAGAGAGCTGACTTTTTGCGTCTGGACAACTTGACCATTGGCTATAACTTTGACGTTACTAAGTTGTCTGCCATCAAAAAGATACGCCTCTCTGGCACTGTACAAAATGTGTTTACATTGACTGGCTATACAGGTACAGACCCTGAGGCAGTACTTTTTGATTCTGGACCTCTTGATAATGGCGGTTTTAATAATTCAAAAATTACCGACCAGCTGACCATGGGCATTGACCGCCGTAACTTTTACTACACTGCTCGTACATTTTTGATCGGAGTAGAAGCAAGGTTCTAAGACTTATGCATTTCAATTAACAAAGGATAGGTAACATGACCAACTGGAAGATATCTATCAATCTCATTTTAAAGTTATATCCCAGACCTTGGTTTTAATTTCATCATCTTAAGTCATAAAGATTATCATTAGCTGCCTTGAAAATTCAACCAAGTATATAAAAACAGCTTACGAGCCTGAGGTCCGCATGCTGTTTAGTATTGAAGATCTTGTACAACTCCTAGTCCAGCCGAAAGTCTCCAGCTTCCCGATCTTTCACTTGCTTTCCACTAGTTAGACGCTAGCTTTCCTATAGCCCTGACGCGCTGCAAGAGGCTGGGATGCGAGTAATGGACAAAAACGTACGCTGGATGAGGCGTCAAATTGGAAAGGTGCTCGCCACTTAGTCGCTTGAGGCCGTCGATAAGAGGCTGACTATCATAATGCTCCGCTGCGTAGGCATCTGCTTCGTACTCGTGCTTACGACTCAGTAAATTCATGAGTAATCCCAAAACATGTGAGACGGGCGTGTACAAAATTCCAAATGCTAATATATTTAGATGAATGGCTGTCATATTACCACCCATCGCATAACTGACTTCCGAGCTAAAGAGCATCAGCGAAAGTAGATACAGAGTAAAGCCGATCTGCAGCATGGAAATAACAGTAGTCAGGTAAATATGCCGTTTCTTATAGTGACCCACCTCATGTGCAAATATGGCCGTCAGCTCGTCCTCGGTATGCTTTTCTATGAGCGTATCATACAACACCACTTTCTTTTTACGACCCAGGCCACTGAAAAAGGCATTTCCTTTTGCGGAACGCTTAGACCCATCAATCACAAAGATATTAGTCAAGGGAAAACTGACCTTTTGACTAAAGGCCTCTATCTTCTCCTTCAGACTCCCCTCCTCCATGGGAGTGAGTTTATTAAAAAGAGGTAAAATCCAAGAGGTATAAAACATGTTCATCAACAAAGTGAACACCACAATAACACCCCAAAATATCAACCAAAAATCACTTCCCATGCTTGCGATGAGGTAGAGCAAAACCAACATCAATACCCCTCCAATAATGATCGTAAGTACATATCCTTTCAGCTTATCGAGTATGAATGTTTTAAAGGAAGTCTTATTAAACCCAAATCTCTCTTCAATCACAAATGTCTGATAAAGGCTAAAGGGTGTCCCTATTAGATCCGATATAATAAAAATAACTCCAAAAAACATTAGAGTGGTCAGCATATCCAAAGGGCTAAAAGTTCTCATCCAGCTATCCAATAGGCCAAACCAGCCAAAATAAATGGCTGAAAAAGTCAGTAGAAATGAAAAGGTGGCTGAGAAATTACCAAAGCGTCCAAGTGCGTGCTGATACGCTTGTGATTTCTCATATTTCTCGTCGTCATAGATACCGGTCAATTCCTTTGGAATGGGCTGCTTGGAACTTTTTCTATTTAAGAACTCCAAAATTCTTTCCAATAGAAAATCAGCAGAAAGTATTATTAGTAAAACAAAGAGTATGGATGACTCAGTCATGTTAAAAATCACTTAGGTTAAATGTACAGCTTACTAGAAGATAAATGGGACCGGGCATCTTAATTCTCGAACATCTCTTGGTGGCTTTCTAGGATCTGCCAGACTAAACTGATACGTCAGTGAAACTTCATGAGCTCCACCCGTACCGATGCTTAATTCAGAAATAGTGTAATCAAAACTATACCCGATGGTGGTCTGCCCCATAGTAAAACCAGCCATGGCGATGATCGCCTCATTGCTAGCTACACCTCTGAATGTTTTAACCGGAATACCTCTGTACCATAATCCAAAAATGACCGGCTCCAAGGTTAAATATACACCGATATCCAATTGGTCAAAATCATCCTGGCCTTTGTAGTTAAATGAAGGCGTAAAGCTCCGTTCCCTGTAACCCGTATTCCTCGCAGTGGCATTAAAATCTGAAAAGTAGAACTTGTAACCGCCATGCAAGGAAAACTTCTTTCGCAAGGGTGCTTCACCCCCGGTAATGGATTGATTGGGTTCGCTTAAATGATGTATTGAAATTCCTAACCATAACCTTGGTGTATACATGATTCCACCAGTTGAAAAATCTAGAAAGCTTGCCGAGAAACCTGAGTTGAAAACCTCACTGCTTGTAGGTCTCACCAGCCCGGTATTATCAAATTGATCTCCAAACGTGAGATTATTAAAGTTTAAATCTCTTTGATAATATGTGATTTGTATTGCGGGCCGAAAAGTCCAGCGGTAATTGAGTTGTGCCTCATACGCATAGATGGCTCCAATACTAGTCGATCGAAGCCCAAGTCTACCTTCTTGATCGGTGTTCACAATCAAGCCGAGGCTACTATTGTATTCGTCTATGTTGTAGTCAAAAAAGAAGGAGTAGGTCTCAAAACCTACCGGCAAAGAGGGCCATTGATTACGATAGTTTACCCCTGCCCTTCCCAACTGATTGATACCTGTCAAAGCGGGATTTAGATACAGTGGCGCAGCATAGTATTGAGAAAATTGAGGGTCCTGTGCCTTCAATGGTATTGCCAGCCAAACAGCCATCAGCAAAGCTAAGACACAAACTATTCCCCTTTTCATCAATTTAATTAAGTGCCCAGATCCATTTTTTGTTGAATCATGGGTAAAATAAATAATAAAATAACGATCAAACCATATTTTTGATCTTACACTTGTAAACGATACGTAAACGTCAAAAAGACCGTTAGTATTTTAATTCAAATCAACTGAGGAGACTGTTGCGGCTGAAAATTTTCATGAAATTTCGACTAAACACCTTTATACTTCTTTGTATAGCTATTCTCCTATCATGTTTCAATTCCGATGCCCAGGTAATTTCTGAAACACAGTGGTTTTTTGGTCAGTCTTCTGCCAACCTCCAATTTGACAAGAATGGTATAAACGTGTACGATGAAGAGCGTATGAATCCCAATTTTGGAAGAGGCGGATCAGCAGTCATTTCTAATCCATACAATGGGAACCTGCTGTTCTACACGGATGGGCAAAGAATCTATGATGCCAGTCATACGGATATCATGCCAGCAAACTCAGGGATCACTGGAAACCCTGACGTCAACCAGGCAGCAGTAGCCATGCCACACCCTACCGATTCAGCTCATTATTACTTTTTTATAAATAATGAAAGTTCAATTTCCTATGTATTGCTAGACGGTACGAGTCAAGGTAACGGGAACAATCAAATAGCATTCGGTGAAGTAACGGAAACCGGAGACCTGGGAATTCCAGATCCCTCAGAAGGGATGATCATCATTCCTAACGCTACCAATTCAAACTATTGGTTGATATCTCAAAATCGAGACAATTTCGACTTCAACGTTACACAAATAAACAGGTTTGGAATTGGGGCAACACAAGTTTATGCGCTGGACACATCCACTCAAGTTCCCGGATTTGAGGCTGCACAATTTGATTTCAATGAAGATTCTTCGATTTTGGCTGTTGCCCCAAAAGATCCCAACAGAAACATACTGCTTTTAGACTTCAACTTTAATACTGGGAATCTTTCGATAAACAGGCAACTTAGAAACACAGGATTCAACGATAACGCTGGAGAAAATGTCTACGATGTGCAATGGAGTGGAGACGGAAGCAGACTTTATTTTTCAAGATTTGGATCCGAGGATAGTCTTACAGCAAACCTCTATCAGTATGATCTCACGGACACCATCGACCTGGTTACCGCCCTACGGACTCCTTTTCACCGGAGTTACGGGTTAAGACGAGGAATTGACAATAGAATGTATCATCTGTATCAGGAAGCTGTAGGTGATACAATCCGAGTAGGCAGGCTTGAAAATCTAGACAGTCTGGCATCCGTGACTTTCTATGAACCAAACCTATTTAATGTCGATTTCAATGGGTTTCAATTTCCGGCATTTGCTTCACCACTTATCCCCTTTAGCCCCTTTTCCATAGACATCTTTGCTTACGAAACCTGTACCAATAATCAGACAAAATTCTTCCCCATCGTAACGCCAGTCCCAGATATTTATGAATGGACCATAGAAGGCGTCACCTACAGTCAAATTGCGCCTATTGTCCGCCTGCAAAATGCTATAGGGCAAACAGTGGATTTGACTGTCGAACTTAATGGCGTGAGACAGACGTATTCCGAGTTCATTGAAATAACAAGCATAGATGAGGAGATCAATGTAGGAAATGACACCACCATCTGTGAAAATGAGACCATCACTATACCGGTGCAGCCGTTTGATTTTCAGGTAGACCCGACTTACTTGTGGAGTACCGGAGAAACGACCGCGCAAATAGAGGTCGATACTTTCGGTATTTATTGGGTTGAAGCAACTTTTGGCAACGGGTGTTCGATCAAAGACTATATTGAAATCACGGAGTACGGGGTAAACCCAACCCTAAGAAACCAGTGGTATTTTGGAGATAAGGCGGCCTTAGACTTCAATGAGATCCCCAATCAGCCAGATCCCCCAAGAGCATTGACCGATAGCGAAATGTTTGCCAGTGAAGGATGTGCCACCGTCAGTGACCTGAATGGAGAGCTATTATTCTACACCAATGGCGATACCATTTGGAACAAGGAGCACGAACTGATGCAGGTACTGGATACTGCGGGTGGCATCAATCTTGGAGGAGATCTCTCTGCCTCTCAAGGTGCCCTAATACTCCCATTTATGGGAGATTCCACGATGTATTACGTATTCTCAGCTCGAGAGGTATATGGAGATGAGCCCTACCGCATCACCTATTCTATCGTAGATATGAAAGTAGATTCAGCGAGAGGGGCTGTAGTGATAAAAAATCTGCCGTTAGCTGATAATGTCGTAGAAAAAATTACAGCAACCGCTTTTGAAATCTCCAGTTGGCTCACTACTCATGAATTTGGCAATAACAATTTTAGGAATCATCTGATCACAGAGAGCGGGATAAATAATGTAGTACACACGCCAATGGGTGAAGTGCTAGACGAACGATTTGAAGAAAGAGCAGGGGGATCCATGAAATATAATCTGGGAAGAACACTTTTAGTGAATCTAATACCAGGCACTAATCAGTTTGAAATCTTTGATTTTGAATCAATTGATGGAAGATTCAGTAACCCGAGGCTGATCGATACGGGAGAACCCGATGAATTATACGGCGTGGAAATCTCAACAGGTAGTTCCAAGCTATACGTCTCTACCCCTGATGCACTGATCCAGTACAACCTGGACAGTATCGATACACCCAATGAAATTACTGAAATTACAAGTTCCAAATTCTACCTAGCGCAGAATCCAGCCAATGAATTTGGGGCAATCCAACGTGCTCCAAATAACATCCTTTACGTGGCAATAGACAACGGTGAGTTTTTGCACTCTATTCAAAACCCAGAAGAACTTGAAGTAGCGGCAAATTACAATGCTAATGGAGCTAACTTGGGAGGAGCTAATAGCAAATTGGGATTACCTAACTATATTTTTCAGAATGCAGGAAGTCCGCAGACACCTGGTCTCCAATTTATCAATGCCTGCCTAGGACAGGAAACGCAATTTATAGGTACCGGAACTGACCCTATCGATGAATTCTTCTGGACACTAGAAGATGCGCTGCTCGACGGTAGCGATACTACTGCCAATGGAGAAAATATAACCTATTCCTATCCTTCCTCAGGCCCTAGATTGGTCACCTTAGAGATCAGCAATCGCTGTGGTTATCAGGAATTTTTCACCGATACTGTCACGGTCTTTGAGATTCCTGAGCAGCCCATTTTTCCAGATGAGACGAACCTCTGTGCCGCTGACTCATTAGTATTCGAATTGTGGTTTGAAGATAGAAATGACCTCTCTTTCAATTGGGTATATGTTGACCCCAACACAGGTGGAATTGTGAGGGACAGTTCCCGCACTTTATTTGTAGACGAATCATTGGTTCCTACCGGAACACTCAGAGATTTTGAAGGTTGGATTGAAAATGCAGACGGATGTAGATCCGATACCTTGCAAATTACCAGCTCAAATAACCGACCTTTCGTCGACCTGGGATTTGACCAACAAGTCTGCCAGTTCGATGAAGTTGCCTCGGTAGATGCAAACGTTTCTGGAGTTACATTTCAATGGTGGCTTAACGGCCAGCAGGTAGCAAATGAAGATACTGCAAGACTTCAAGGTGTAAGTACTGCAAGCTCAGGAGTGCTTGAATATGTAGTAAGAATTCAAGAACCGTTTTTTGGATGTACACAAAATGATACGCTTCAAATCACAGTGCAAGAAGCCCCACAAGCAACTGGAATGATCACTCCTCCTACCTTGTGTGGAGCGCAAGACGCCATTCTCAGTTTTGATATCGCTACAGCAGGAAGTTTTCAATATAACCTAGACGGACAGAATCTCTTGGATGCCGGTACCGTGGACGGCCCTGGTCCCAGCACAGAATATACAGGACTAGGAGCAGGTACGTATCAGCTTCAACTTGAAAACATCGTTACCGGATGTACTTCAATACAACCTTTGATCATTGAGGATGATGTGCTGTTTGATTTAACTGCAAGCAACCTCCCAAATTGTCAAGAAGGAGTAAATCTTCAAATGACCTTAAGTGGTACGCAACTACCTGATTTTGTAAGGATTTACATCGAAGATGCCTTGGGAGATACTGTTTTCACCGAAAACGAAACAACTGTCCCTATTCAGGTCTATCCAGGATTGGAAAACGGTCTTTATAATGTGACGGTAATAGACCGAGAAACAGGATGTATTCAAGCGGACTCGGTTCTAATTCAACCACTGTTTGCCGCGGAGGAAGATTGTCAGCCTGAGATCTTTGCGCCAACAGCATTTTCTCCAAACGGTAATGGTCAAAACGAGACGTTCTTCGTGTATCCCAACGCATTTATTGAGGAGTTTGAAATCTTCATTTATTCGCGATGGGGAGAATTGGTCTTCTATTCAGACCAACAAGATTTTCAATGGGATGGTATCTATCAAGGACAGATCCTAGGTCCTGCGACTTATGCTTATGTGATCAAGTTCACCAGCTCTGATCAACCAGCTCTAGGTACACTGACACAGTTTGGATCAGTAACAATTATTAAGTAGTCCTGTTCTCTTTTTCATGGCATTGTTTGACCAATTATATGAACGACTTTTCAAAAGTAAAAGTCCAAATGCACCAGTTATCTACGAGCCGTTACAGCGCTCTGAAGAATTCTTAAAGACATTTATTCACTGGAAAAATGCAGGACGGCTGGAAGAAGTGAGGGAGATGGTTACACGGGGCTATGAATTGAAATCCAAAGATTTGACGTCAAATCCTGATGTTCACATTCTCAAAGGAAGCAGCGCCAACGGACTGGCCGTTTCATTTGATGACACACTAAATTCAGACGACCTCAGTTTCCTCATGGAAGCGATCAAGGACCAGGTGTTGACACAAGGTTACAAGCAATCAAATGCCGATCAGATGATTAAAGAAAAAGGAAACGCTGAAGAAAAAATATGCAAATACTACCTTAAACCGATCATTAGCGGTGACGCACCCTATGATCAGAAGTATGGTAACGTACTCATAGAGGAAGTCTTTATTGACCTTAAGCCATCTTATCTAAAGTTAATCGTTAGTACCTATCATGATTCTAATTACAAAAGCGCACTTCCTTTTTCTCAGCTTTTCAAAAAGCTATTCTTAAATGAAAACTAGGATACAATTCATACTTTCAATGACCCTTCTTCTTGCACTAACATATCAAGTTGAAGCTAAGAGAACCCTCGGGAATTTTGCTAATGCAACACATGCAAAACCACAGCTCATTCCTACCAATTTGAAAATTTCGGTAGTAGATGAATTGGGAAATCTTGTAGAAGGAGCCCAGGTAGCTATTTACATTAAGAGAGAGGATTATTTAAAGTCAATTAATAGCTATCAATCTGGTAAAACCAACGAAAAAGGTAGCATCAAGTTTTCGAAAATCAAACCTGTCTCCTACTTCATTGAAATCTCGAAAGGGGAAAAGAAGAACGACGGATTGGCCGCCCAAACCCAAGCATTAACAAAAGGAAAGACAAATTACTTAACCATCCTCATCCAATAGCGATTTGTTTATTCTTACGGCATTTACCTTTGCATCGTAAAAAGTAATACACCGTAGGAGGCGATCATGATCCAAAACTTACCACTGTAGTTGAAGAACTCTGTTACAATTCCAAGCTCCATAAGGACTAGAACGGCTACTACAATTACAGAAATCAATCTTAATAGGTTTCGGGTACTTTTAGTCATAGGTTAGGTTAGTTTAACAGGTTAAAGATATTCCTCTTTGGTATTTTTTTTTGAAATTGCCGCCGATTTATGGCCGAGATAGGAAAAGATATCGCATTAGCTGCAAAGCTACTTTCTGAAGGCAGCTTAGTAAGTATACCTACAGAGACCGTATATGGTCTGGCAGGCAATGCTTTGGATGAGGATGCTATACTCGGTATTTTCAAGGCTAAAGATCGGCCAAAGTTTGATCCCCTAATCGCACATGTACCCTCCTCAGACAAAGCCAGTGCTCTTGTAAAAGAGATCCCCCCCGTTCTTCAGGCAATAATGGACGATTTGTGGCCTGGTCCTCTGACGGTCTTATTGGAGAAAAGTGATAAGGTCTCTGACCTTTTAACCAGTGGTTCTTCGCGAGTAGCAATCAGAGTTCCATCTCATGCTACTGCAAAGGTACTTCTTGAGGCCATAGACTTTCCTTTGGCCGCTCCCAGTGCAAATCCTTTTGGATATGTTTCTCCTACCACAGCGCAACATGTAGAGGATCAACTAGGTGAAAGAGTTTCATACATTCTGGATGGTGGTCCCTGCCAGATAGGTGTTGAATCCACCATCATTGGCATGGAAGGTGACCAACTAACGGTCTACAGGCTAGGCGGAACTCCTCTTGAGCAATTGGAGAAATACGGAGAATTCTCGAAATTCTTGAATCAGAGTAGCAATCCGCAGGCTCCCGGTATGATTAAGTCGCATTACGCACCCAAAAAGAAATTGGTGATCGGGGACATCAGGCAAAATATCACTGAGCATCAGGATGGAAAAATTGGGGTCATTTCATATTCAGAAGAATACCCTGAGGCAGATGTAAATTATGTGCTATCCAGAAACGGTTCACTGGACGAAGCAGCAAAACATCTCTTTGATGCATTAAGAAGCATGGATAAAGCTGATGCTCAGGTCATTTATACAGAATGGATGCCGGATAAAGGTCTGGGCAGAGCAATTAATGACAGGTTGCAAAGAGCTGCAGTTAGATAACACAAAGTTCACTTTGCTTTTCGATCAAAACCATCCAAATTAGCAGCCACAAAAGAAAACAAGCGATGGAATGAGAGAAGATATGTCGCGTCGCAGCTTGTACAATTTCCCGCAAAGACCATATCCTTCACATTCCTATTTTTTACACACTCAATTGAAGAGAGAGATGAAAACAATCGAAGATTTTAATTTCAGAAATCGTACGGCCTTAATCAGGGTGGATTTCAATGTGCCTTTAAACGCTGCATTTCAGATTACTGATGAAACAAGAATAAATGCTGCTGTTCCGACAATCAAAAAGATCATTGCAGAAGATGGAGCTGTCGTGCTAATGAGCCATCTGGGAAGACCTAAAACAGGTCCAGAGGAAAAATTCTCGTTGAAGCATATCATCCCTACCCTTTCCGAAAAACTGGGAGTAGAAGTGAAATTTGCGAATGACTGCGTCGGAGAAGAAGCAGCAGACCTTTCAAAATCGCTGGGCGCTGGGCAAGTACTCTTACTTGAAAACGTACGCTTCTACAAAGAAGAGACTAAAGGAGATGAGGCCTTTGCTGAAAAGCTAGCTAAACTCGGTGATATCTATGTTAACGATGCGTTTGGAACGGCACACCGTGCGCATGCTTCCACCACGATCGTCGCAAAGCATTTTGAAGATAAATGCTGTGGCTATGTAATGAAAGCTGAACTAGAGAACGCAAAGAAAATTCTTGAAAATGCTGAAAGACCTTTCACTGCCATCATGGGTGGAGCAAAAATTTCAGATAAAATCCTAATCATCGAAAGATTGCTGGATAAAGTTGATAACCTAATCATCGGAGGTGGTATGTCTTATACCTTCTTTAAAGCAATGGGTGGCTCAATAGGCAACAGCTTAGTAGAGGATGACAAATTAGAACTTGCTAAATCACTGATTGAAAAAGCCAAAGAGAAAGGAGTCAACCTTCAGTTACCTAAAGATTCTGTAACTGCTGATGCTTTTGATAATGATGCCAACACCCAAATCGCTGACAACTACAGTATCTCTGAGGGTTGGATGGGGTTAGATTTAGGTCCAGAATCAACTCAAGTCTTCTCTGATCTAATCAGTGAATCTAAAACGATTCTTTGGAATGGACCGATGGGCGTCTTTGAAATGATTAACTTCTCTAAAGGTACCAATGCCATTGCACAGGCAGTCGTAAAAGCAACAGAAGACGGTGGATTCTCCTTGATAGGTGGTGGAGATAGTGCAGCAGCTGTCAATAACCTTGGCTATGGTGATAAAGTGAGCTATGTGTCAACCGGAGGTGGAGCATTGCTTGAATACATGGAAGGAAAGGTACTTCCAGGAGTTGCAGCCTTAGAAGAAGAATAAGCAAAAAACGATTTTATCAAAAAGGCCCCTCTGAGAGGGGCCTTTTTTTATTTTTACCTTATGAAGGACTCAATCTATGTGCAAGCGTTAAATGCCGATAAAAATGGGGATTGGGAAACGGCACACGAGTTGATCCAACACCTACCGACTAAAGAGGCTGCATGGATTCATGCTTATTTACATAGAAAAGAAGGAGATGATTGGAACGCTAGGTACTGGTATGATCGCGCTAGTCAACCGGTATTCAGTGGTAGTTTGGAGGATGAGTGGCAGCATATTTTTAATTCTCTTACTAAATGAACGTTTGTATTTCCTCCTTCTTTTTAGCTGAAACGGAACCAATCAAAAGCAGCTTTTTAGCACTAAGGGATATCTAAACTTAACCACGATCTCTAGAAGACCAGAAAATATGGGATGCCTAGTTTTACCTTTTCAATTAGACAGGTCTCCGCTCACTCATGATCGGCTACTTACGGCCATTGAACGTCCCAGCTAAGCTGCGTTTTATTGCAATTTAGGTTTTGTTCTAAGGCGTTACTTTTCATTTTTTTCTATTTCTAACCATTCTTCATATGACAGTACCAAACTCCCTTTCTCAGGTCTATATTTCCCAGGGAGTTCTCCGATAAATTCCAAATAATGACCATCAGGATCAGAAAAATATATGGCGATGGCCGGAATATTCACGAAAACCATAGGTCTTTCCAAATCATCATTTAAAAAATTCCAAAATCCTATTTTATGAGATTTTAGAAAGTCAACCGATTCATTCAAAATCCAATCCCAGTCACAGTCAAACGCAAAATGTCTTAAATCAATCTCCTCTTTTGGTTTTTCCCAAAGTCCTAACATATATTTTCTCGGTTCTGGTCCGACCCAAAATAGTGCAGCTCTTCTTTCTTCTTCATATAAATATTGTCTAAGACCTAATATGTTCGTGTAAAAGTCAATCGAACGTTCAAGATTTTCAACAAACAAATGAGTTTCAAAAAGTCCCTTTATCATTTTCGATTTGGTTTTTTAATACCATAGAACTTACATATAAAGAAGTGATTCCGATAGTTAAAAATCTATCTGGTAACTGAGTACAGGGACAAGTCCGCTTACGTAGGTCTGAAACTCCAATTCGTTGGTCACTGCATTGTAGGTCATCCCACGTGGATTAAAACGATTGGTCGTGTTCTGTATGTCTAAACTCCATACTGCAGCTCGCTTACCATTAATACGATACTGTATTCTACTGTCTATTCGAAAATAGGGATCGACCTGCCCAGCATTGCGTTGATTTGCCAGTGGCACATAAGTTCCTGCAGCTAGTGATGCATCTGCATCCAGAGGTGTGAAACGGTATCCTCCATTATACAAGACTCTTGCTCCTACCTGAAGTGTGTTGCGGCCCTTGATACTCCACTCCTTAGCTAAGGTATAGCTTGAGCTAAACTTCGTATTGAAGTTGCTATTGTAGCTTGGACCTCCGTTCGCTGTGTAAGTACTTTCAAAAACCGATCCTGTAGCTAACAAATAGAACCCACCAGAAAAATGCTTCTCAATAGCCAAATCAATCCCCATATTTTGGCCGGTCCCTTCCGAGTTCAATGCAAAAGTAGGAAAGCCACTTTGAGAGTTAAGTAACCAATACTCTTCATCTCCATCGGCCAGCGTAGGGACATCTGACAAGTTCTGAAGGTACCCCTCAAGATTTATGATCCAATTATTCTGCAGTGCAAGTTTGTAGGAGAGAATGTAGTGAAAGGCCTTCATCAACTCCAGATCATCGTTGGTGGTATTTCCGTTCGCATCCCGATAGAAAAAAGCACCGAGGGGCACAATTTGGCTGTATCTACCTGCTGCTAAACGCAGAGAATGCTTCGGATGAGGATCGTAAACCAGCGACAATCTTGGGTCTATTCCAAAGCGCTGATTTAAAGTGGTACCCAGCATATTTCCCCCAAAATGCAGCGTCATTTTTTCATTAAACTGATGGCTAAGTTGCCCATATGCTTGCATCATCTGCGTATGGTCTTGACCATCCAGCGAAACACCAAAGACTACATTTGGATCGAGTGAGCTGGTGGAGCCTCTCCGGCTCTCTTCTCTAAACAAATCGTAGTAGACCTGGCTAAATTGGAGCCCGGTCTTCAATCTAGTTTTAGGAGAGAATCGTTTATTGTAACTAATGGATGCGGAAAGTCTCCAATTCAGGTACTCCTCAAATCCATAATTATATCGATTATCGTTAAGGTCCAAGGTATCATTTACGAAACGCTGATAGTTGCCCATTCCCGCCATTACCCACTTGAAGTAAGAAGTCTCATCGATGGTCTTGGTATAGGTCATTCCAAGTGCCCCCATATTATGTGTCCTGATTCGATCTTCCCACTCATTTGCCACGCCAGGAGTTCTATCACTTGGGTTTGCTACCGGTTGATAATGTTCTTGACTTAATCCTCCAATACCAAAAACAGTGATGACATCTTTACCATTTGGGAGGATAAAGGAGTTGTTAAAACTGAGATCCTGAAATTCATTTGTAACACGTTCACCAACAAGATAAACTCCCATATTCGTCAATATGCCCAGCGTTGAATACCTGTAATTGACCAGGTAAGAAGAACTTCCTTCTTTGATAGGGCCTTCCGTCATAAAGTCCAAACCCAACAGACCTAGCTTCACCCTATGCTCACGGTCCACCATGTTACCGGCTCTAAAATGGACATCAAAAGCTCCAGCTAACGCATTCCCATAACTTGCTGGCATGCCTCCGGTATAGAAATCTGATTTACTCAGTAGCTGCGCACTAAAAACGGTCACTCCCCCTCCGGACGTACCTGGTCTTGCGAAGTGATTGGGGTTTGCTATGTCAATATCCTCCAACCTCCAGAGCATCCCTCTGGAAGAATTACCACGAATAATGATGTCATTTTCAGCTTCATCCCCACCTTGATTCACACCCGGATACGATAATGCCATTCTTCCGGGATCGTTAACGCTTGCAGCATAACGTTCCGTCTCCTCAGGAGTAAAAGATCGGGCACTTACTACTGCTAACTCATTGACTGGATCGCTTGCTCGTCTGTAAGCGGTTACCACCACACCTTCTGTGGTAATGACTGATTCATTAAGAAAGAAGTCTTGAACGGAAGTCTTCGATGAATTAACGATCACCTCAATTTCCTGTGGTAAGTATCCGATAAACTGGCAGGAAATAATCTGGCGGCCCACAGGCACCTCTAACAAATAATTTCCATCACTATCTGTCACAGTACCAATAGCGGCACCAGAAGATTCCAATACCACTGTGGCACCAATTAGTGGTTCTCTCGAGTATTGATCAAAAACCCGCCCCCTGATGGTTTGCTCTACCTCCTGTCCTAAGGAAACGACTGAAACGAATAGAAGCGCTGTGACCCTTACCTTCTTTAAAAAATCATACCACATGAAAAAAATCTATTTGCCTATTATGCGATCTTCAAGCTCTTCCAAGGTCAGCCCTTTGGTTTCTGGCATGATAAACGCAACAAACAATAGCTGAAAAATCATAAAAAATGCAAATATGAAAAAGACCATTGCAGGTCCCAATACTTCAGGGTTCATCAAGAAAGGCATCATAGCCGGAATAATCGCTGCTAACCACCAATGCACGGAAGTTCCAAAGGACTGCCCCGACGAGCGAATGTGATTGGGGAAAATCTCAGATATAAAAACCCAAATGATGGCTCCCTGACCAATTGCATGAGCACCTATAAAAAGAAATAAGGCTACTGGTACAATGCTTGTCCAACCGTACAAAAAAGATAATCCAGTAACACCGAGTGTGGTGATGTATCCTACCGAACCGATGTACATCAATTGTCTTCTACCCAAGCGATCGATCAAGAAAACACCTAGCAAAGTGAATATCAGATTGGCTACGCCCAACCCTACCGAACTCAGAAGTCCTGCTTCTGCTCCTAAGCCAGCAGCTTCGAAAATCCTCCTGGCATAATACAATAGCGCATTGATACCACTAAACTGATTAAAAAAGGAAATTGAAAAGGCCAAAAACACTGGAAAGCGGTATTTCTTGGAAAATAAGATCTCTCCTTTGATAGCATTTGTAGTATGATGTGACTGAATGGCTTCTACCTGCTGCTGAACCTGTTCTTTTGGGAAGAGCTGCTCAAAAACCCTCCTTGCTCCCTCGATATCGTTTCGCTTGACTATTAACCACCTTGGGCTCTCAGGAATTCGTGTTACCAGAAGTGTATAGATAACGGCCGGGAGTGCCTCAATACCTATCATCCATCGCCATGAATCCATTTCTACCAAGTTGGAAATCATGTAATTTGAGATAAACGCAATAAGAATCCCAAGCACAATATTCAGCTGATAAAGGGCCGTAAGTTTGCCTCTTTGATCAGCAGGGGCTACTTCTGAAACAAACGCGGGAGCAGCAATGGTCGAGGCTCCGACTCCTAATCCTCCTATGAATCGAAAAAAAGCAAAAACCCATGGTCCGCTTACGACAGCAGAACCAATTGCGGATATCGAATATAAAATACCAATTATGACCAAGGTATTTTTTCTACCTAGCTTATCGTTAGGAATTCCACCAAATAATGCCCCAATAACTGTTCCCCACAATGCTGAAGCAACAACTATCCATCCGTGAAAAGCATCATTGCTACCAAAAAATGTATACCCTTTCCATAATTCCTGCAGTTCTTGTTCAGCTCCATTTATCACTATGGTATCAAAACCAAAAAGGAAGCCCGCAGTACCAACTACAATAGAATAATATATAAGCCGATTGTTCATTTGTAATTTTTTTTGCGGAAAATACGCATTTGAATTGGATTAAGCCAACATCTTTAAAGCAGATGGAATCATTTTTTTATTTTTATAATAAGAGACTCATTCACCAATTCGATTTCACCTTTTTCTACTAATTCACGAATCACCTCTTCTAAGTCACTTTGATTTGCACCTAATTTCGATACAAGTTGCGCCAACTCAACCCCTTCCTCTGTGATGGAGTCAAGAAGCTGGTCTTGATCAATAGTGAGCCGACTCCGCTTCTTTTCTACACAATAATCACAAACACCACAATCTTGATCTGTCACTTCATCAAAATAAGCTTGCAAAAACCTTGACCTGCATTGTTTCTTTGATGAAGCATATTGGGCCATTGCCTCTACCTTTTCCTGATTGACTTTATTACGTTCGTTGATGTCAGATTCATGAATAGGCAAGCTGCCCTGATCCAGTCGTGCGTGCAAAAAAGTCAGTTGAGCCCTTCCGGTTACTTTCTGGTATTCAATAACGTTTATCTGATGTAGATGATCTAACCCCTGAATAACCTGCTTTTTTGAAATCCTTAGAAACCGGGCAATTTCACTTTCCTTTATTGACACATAATCCTCGTACAGCTCACCTCCATAAATACGCAACAAAGCTTTTACCAGAGGATCCAGCGCAGCGTGTTCGACCTGAAATCTATATAAGTCTTCATGAGCTAGCAACAAACTGGCCTTTGATGAGCCAGTATACCCATCTGAAATGCTGATGAGTCCCTCATTCTCTAATTTCTTTAGAGCGAAATGAGTTTCATATATTGGAAGGTTAAACGTCTCTGTGAAATTTTGATAATCAAATTCAAAACGAGCATTTTCACCACTCCCTATTGCCAATTTATACTTATTAGCAAGTGATTGATATGCTCGCTTAATTAGCTCTAGTGATGGATGCGTTTTTTCAATTCTCTCTTGAAGAGATTCTATATCAGACTTTTGATACAAAAGCACGGCATATGCTTTCTGTAAATCTCTGCCAGCTCTACCAGCTTCTTGGTAGTATGCCTCCAATGAATCCGGAAGATCCATGTGCACTACGCTACGGACATTAGATTTATCAATCCCCATTCCAAAGGCATTGGTGGCGACCATCACTCGCAGTTGATCGTTGATCCACAACTGTTGTTTTTCGGCCCTCATATTGGTTGTCATCCCGGCGTGGTAGTAATCCGCGTTAATACCGGCATTCTTCAATTGGCTTGCAACAATCTGCGCTGCTTTTCTACTTCTTACATACACCACACTACTTCCGGGAACATTCTGCAATACCTGTAACAGTTTGGGGAGTTTATTCTCCGTCTCAAAAACAGAATAGCTTAAGTTTTCTCTTGCAAAACTCTTTTGGAACACAGCCGCAGTCTCCATTTCAAGCTTTTCAAGGATATCTACTTTTACAGATTTTGTTGCTGTAGCGGTTACTGCAACTTGACGAAGTATATCAAACTCTTTCCTGAATGCTGCAATCTCCAAATAAGGTGGTCGAAAATCATACCCCCACTGGGAAATACAATGTGCTTCATCAATCGCCAACAGCGAAATCTTCATTCGCTCGGCACGAGCCCTAAAAAGCTCCGATTGAAGACGCTCAGGAGAAACATATAAGAACTTAACCTGGCCAAAAATGCAATTATCCAATGCCACATCAATCTCACGGGAAGACATTCCCGAATACAATGCTGTGGCTCGGATGCCTCTTTTGTTGAGTTGATCAACCTGATCACGCATCAAAGCAATTAGGGGTGTAATAACGATGGTTAAACCTTCCAGCATCATTCCGGGAACCTGATAGCAGATTGACTTGCCCCCACCAGTAGGTAGCAAGGCCAAGGTATCTTTACCATCGATAATAGAGGTTATAATTTCCTCTTGCAATGGACGAAAGAAATCATACTTCCAATACTTAGTTAATACTTCACGGGCTTTCAGTGTATCCATCTAAAGAAAATAATACTGATTACTCCTCCTAAACCTTACCATTCCGCCTTTTACTATCTTTCCATGTAGCTGCTCTGCTACTAATTTTGGGGATAATGCATGTCTCTTTTTGGATCGGTTCAGATTGATGTAGCCAATTCGATCTGCTATTAGGATTAAGACGACACTCATAGCGTTTGGGTTTTGTTCAAATCTAGCAACCAATAACCGTCTTTGCTCAAGCTGTGCATCTCTACATCATGTTTACTTGCCTGAAGAAGCAGTTTATCGACTAGCCAGGAAGAGTATTCAGAACTTAATATGACCTTTTTTGCTTCCAAACAAGCAGGTAACTGTGAAACATTTTGAATGACATCATTGGAAAGAACTAGCACATCTACTGTCAGTTTTCCATCAAAAGCAAGATACTCTTTCAGTGGGTTATCAAGTATCATTATGCGCATTCCTTGCCATTGGATCAGCTTGAAATACTCATTGTCGTCAACCAATTCTGATTCGCTCCAAGATACCGCACCCTCTGAGACACTTCCTAACCCTATAGTCCTCCTGTAGGGATCAATCTGATAAGACAGCATTCCTAATTCTTCGTGCCTGTAATTGCTGATGATAAGCTGAGCCTCTTTTCCAGCAATAAAGTCAATGGTAGTCTTATCTGGTATGTCATAAAAGACCACTTGCTTCTGGTAGACTACTTGCCTGTTACGATCACAGATGAGACCTAATTGTAGCAGCAATAAAACGGAGGTACATACAAAGGTTGAAAAAGAGCGATACTGTAGCCCTGTGAAAAATAGTATTAATACACCATAACATAGCCACACTTCAACCTTTGAAATATAGAGTCCGGTGATTAAACTACCGGGTAATTCATTTGTGAAAAATATAGCCTCGTTTACGAGAAAGATTGCTTTGTCCAAAATATATCCAGGTATTAATGCAAGCTCTATTGATATAAACCCGGCTGAAATCGCCATGAATCCCATTACTAATGCAACCGTTACTCCGGGAATGGCAAACATATTTGATACCAAAAAGTAGACAGGAAATTGACTGAAATAGTACACACTCAGTGGAAAGGTTGCCACCTGCGCAGCCATCGAAACACAGGAAAGCGACCACACTTTATCTAGTAGCCAATGGCTGAAGTTTACATACGAATAAATGATGGGGTATAGATGGACAATTCCAAACACCGCTATGAAAGATAACTGAAACCCGACGGCAAATAAGTATTGGGGATGTAATAACAAGATCACCATAGCAGCTATCCCCAGCGTATTGTAAATATTTGCTCTCTTTTTACTGATTTCGCGTAAGGAGATGATACTAAACATCGTGGCTGCCCGCATTACAGATGGGCTATTGCCGGTAAGTAAAGCAAAAATCCAAATTCCCATTATCAGTCCGAGGAAAACGATGTAATTACCATGATCAAGTAATCGAAAGGGTTTTAGGCAAAAAAGTAACACCATATAGATGATACCCACGTGAAGACCTGATACCGCTAGTACATGTATGGCACCGACAGAAGCGTACGCAGACTTTACTTCCTCATCCAGGTAATCTCTTATACCCAAAATCAACGCTTCAGCAATCTGAAATTCACGATCAGAAGTGATTACTAAACGTAATACTTCTGCACATCTTCTACGCACAGACATTAAAAAGCCTGGGATTTTGGTTGGCAACTGATGAGATATGATCTTGAGCTGATCCATTCTAACAAAGGCCTGTCCATAGATTCCAGATCTTCTGAGGTATTCACTGTAATTAAATACTGCAGGATTCGTAGGTTGAGCAACCCGACGAAAGGAATCATTACAGTAAACTTTATCGCCTATTTCTAAAGCTATACTGTCTCCCTTAGCAAGGTACAAATGAATAAGACCCGAAATCGATCCACTTGAATCTCCTCTTATCCATTGTTCAACTGCAAAATCATAACGAAGGTATTCTTCTCGTTCTACTTTGCTTTCAATTATGCGTCCGATAAAGCCATCCATCTTCCAATCTGTGGAGTTACTTATATGATCGGGATTGACAGTGGGGGATGAATAGTAGAGGTGAAACCAACCAAGGCAAACAATCACTAAAGAACCCGAAATACCCGCCAAAATTTTAAAATTCTTCCATAAGGAAATCAAGTAACAGATAAAGAAAACGCATGCTATCGCAGCTACCTTTTTGAAATCAACTGTGAGTGAATCACCAACCAATAAACCCACAATGAACCATATAGCCAATCGTAGAATAGGAAAAGGTGACCAAGTAAACACATACATCATACCGTTATTTGCTTAAATATACTTATTTATTGCACTAAACGCTTTTATGCCTCGAAATTGGAAATAAGATACTTTTGCTGAATGCGCAAGGTGCTATTCGAACAGGGAGGAGTTCAACTGATTGCTTTCGATTATCTCACAGACGAATTCAAGGCACAAATAAACTCTACCATTCTGGGAAGAAAAGGTAAGCTTCGATATCAGCATACTTACGGAATCGATAAGGCTGAAAAACTTCAGGACACCCAATTTGTGCAGTTGCATTGGAAATCTCAATTAGTAGGAGTTGTAGCTTTCTCACAACAAAATTTGAATTTTCAAGGCTTAAGTAGATCAGTCCTTTACATCCGGTATTTCAGTATGTCCGGGCTTCTTGCTAAAAGACAAGGACATCACTCAACTAAACAATCGGCAAATTCTGGAATCCTGAAAAAAGTCATAAAAAACTTGTTTGAAGATCCCTCCAACTTGTTCCCCGACCATCAAGACCTATTAGGAATCTATGCTTATGTGGAGCGGGACAACCTACCCTCTAGCAGAACTGTAGAGGCAATGGGTTTTCAACAAGTGGGTAATTTTACGACTAGAATCTATTCACGTATAAACCCTAAAAAGAAATTAGAAATTGAAATAGCTGATTCAAACCAACCTCTTTCTAATGATTATTCATCTGAGCAAGCCTACAAAGATTACCACTTCGTTCAATCAGAAGATTATCTTTCAAAATCAGGTTCTGGAAAATGGGCAAAGCTTCGAATGAATAATGAGGTCATAGCAAGCGTTTTCTACGATTCGAATCAATGGAAAATAAAATCAATTCCAGGCCTCAATGGCTGGCTGAGTAGAAATGTTTTATCAAAAATCCCTTACCTCCGAAACATCTTCTTCGACACCTCATTTGATTTCATTACACTTGAAATGGTATACTTAAAAGAAGAGCATGAGAACAAATTCCCACATATGGTTGAAAGTATACTAGCAGAAGAAGAAAAGCATCATGCTATTCTATGGGTAGACCCTGCTAGCTCGTTGTCAAAAAAACTAGATAGCAGTGGTAAATACGGAATTATTCAGAAGATTAGTAGGCCTACAAACGCAGGTATCTACTTCAAATCTCTCAACCGAAATAGTTTATCTTCCGCACCGTCTTACGTGAGCGCGGACGGAATTAGTTGATAAGTTGCATCTTGTAATGCAAAATATCGCACTCGCTAAACTGATCCCCTACTTTTTGAAATCCAAAGCGAGCATACAAAGAAACTGCTGGAAGTTGAGCGTGCATGTATAGCATGTTGCCTGTACCGGCTTCTTCCTTAATATCATCTAACGTTGCCTGCACCAAAGCTTGCCCAATTCCAGTACCTCGTAGGGATTCTTTGACCGCAAATCGTTCCATTTTGATTCCATTATCGGTTCTTCTCCACCGTGATGCACCAATCGGATCACCATTTCGATCAAGCACCACAAAATGACGAGCGCTATTCTCAAACTCATCAAACTCCTCCCTTTTATCTACCCTTTGTTCTACCACGAAGACTTCTTCACGTATCTTAAACGCTTTCTCCTGTAGTTCTTCGGTATCTGCCAATTTGATCTCAAACTGCCTATTTGTCATTGGACTGATATGCTTTTATGATTTTCTTAACCAGCTTATGCCGGACCACATCTTGTTCATCGAGTGTGACAAAGCCTATTCCTTCCACACCTTTCAATACATCCACTGCCTCTATCAATCCCGACTTCTGATTTCTCGGGAGATCTACTTGCGAGCGATCTCCTGTGATGATCACTTTTGAATCAGGTCCCATGCGAGTTAAGAACATCTTAATTTGCATCGGCGTGGTGTTCTGAGCCTCGTCGAGGAGTACATAGGCATTGTTTAATGTTCTACCTCTCATATAGGCAAGAGGAGCTATCTCTACCACATTATTCTCTCTATAGTAACGTAGTTTCTCAGCAGGAATCATCTCGCTTAGCGCATCGTAAATAGGCCTCAGGTAGGGATCGATTTTTTCCTTTAGATCACCTGGTAGAAAACCCAGATTCTCTCCTGCTTCGACTGCAGGTCTGGTAATAATGATTTTTTTAACCTCTTTGTTCTTCAGTGCCTTCACAGCCAACGCCACTGACACGTAGGTTTTGCCTGTTCCAGCCGGTCCCAGAGCGAATACCAGGTCGTTTTCCCTGATGGATTTTACAAGTGCTCGCTGGTTAGGCGTTTTTGGAAAAATCTTAAATCCTCTGGTGCCAAATAACAATACATCATTCGGATCAATAGGTGTAATTGTCTTCTCCTGATCCTGATGAATGAAGTTGATGACCTCATCTTGTGAAACACTACCATAGGTATTGTAATGCTGTAAAAGTGAAGACAGAATTTCATTAATTTTTATGATTTGAGACCCTCTGCCTTGTATTCGAATTTCATTTCCTCTGGAAATGATCTTGCTATCTGGAAAAGCAGAAGCTATTTCTTTAATATTTCGATTCCCTACTCCCAGGAAATCGACCAATGGAATGTTTTCGAGCGTAAAAACTTTTTCGAGCAAACGAAGGGGTTTAGATTTTTATTTAGCAGGCTGCTATTTATGTATAATTTTACCCTACAAAGTAAATAAATTATTCCGCTCAACCCTATGGCACTTGTCACATTTCTATCAGATTTCGGAGAAGAAGATCACTATGTGGCGGCTGTCAAAGCAGCTTTAATTCAGCAACTTAGCGGGCAAGTACAGATAGTCGATATCAGCCACAGAATCGAAGCACATGATATCTCGCATGCCTCCTACGTATTATCTAATGCATACTCACATTTTCCTGAAGGCACGATACATCTCGCCGGGATCGAGCCACATGATCACTCGGATAGTGACACGCTTATTGCAGTGTTAGACGGGCATTACTTCGTTGGAGGTGACACAGGCTTATTTACGCTTCTTAAAAAAGATCAACTCCCAATCGTGTACAAAGTGAATCGACCGTACCATACCTTCGCTGCGCTAGTCAATTATGTGCCGGTAACCGTTAAGCTGGCAAAGGGCAAAAAACCTGAGACTATAGGACGCCTCGATGAGCAATACTTAAGGTTATTTGCAAGGCAGCCGAAGGTTACCAGGAGAGAGATTTTAGGGAATGTGATCCGAGTTGACCATTACGGTAATCTTATCACTAATATCCCCAAAAATGACTTTGACACAATACGAAAGATCAATGGAGAAAAAAGTTTTAAAATTCAGATTGGGCTACAGGTTTTTGAAAAACTTCATGATAAATATGATGATGTAGAGAATGGAGAATGCTACATTTTATTTAATGAAGCAGGAAAGCTTCAGTTTGGCATCAACAAAGGACACGGAGCAAAATTACTCGGACTAAAGTTTGATTCACCGGTTTATATTCATTTTGAGACAGAATAGATATGCTAATTCGGGTAGTTAGAATGGAGTTCGATCCAAATAAGATTAATGATTTTCTCGAAATTTTTCATAAATCAGAGGATCTTATCAAGAATGCAGAAGGATGCATGGATGTGCAATTGAAGAAAGACCCCCGGTTATCCAATGTATTCTATACGCACAGCATTTGGAAAAGCGAAGAAGACTTAAACCGATATAGAAATTCAGATTTTTTCAGTGAAACGTGGGGTGCAACAAAAAAGCATTTCAACGGGAAACCGCAAGCTTTCTCATTAGTAGATCCTTAAGATTCAATGCCCTGTGCAAACGGTAATTCCATCAGCAAAATAGTTTTCGTTTGCTCCAATATTACCGTAAGTAAGTACATATTGCCCTAGCACACCCTCCGACAGGTGGATTTTTACAGACCCGTTAAATTCATCCAACATCTCGAATCGAAACTGCTCGCCATTCGGCATGACAACATCTTTTAGGTCCGTGACACTCTTTCCGGTAGCACCATCTACGTCCTCGAGCCGAATAGCCAATTCTCCTACTTCCTTTATCGAACCAAAATGTAGATGAGCAGGAAAATCAAAGCGCGCATCCGTATTCTGCAAGTCGATGCTAACGCCCACCGTCCCGTCTCCCAGGTTCGAAAAAACTACCTCGCCGTGAACAGGTTCATATCCAGCACGAAAAAGGTAATAAGATTTTTCTTCTACCGCAGCTTTGGGTTCATTTAGTTGGCATGAACAAACCAAGAGCCATAGAAGAGGGGACAAATGCAGAATTCGAGACATGATACAATTTATTAAAATAACTCAAAAATCATTCTTCAAGTTCAATCAGATCCTGAGTAATGTTATCATTTATCTTTCCATTTTCTGAAAGCATGATTGCGATATTTCTGGAAGCGGGAAAATGTGCCAACATGATCACCACTACTGAGATGATTGGGACAGACAGAATCATACCCACAACTCCCCAAATTGATCCCCAAAAAGCAAGAGATAATAATACAATCAAAGGACTAAGATTTAGCGTCTTACCCATAATACGTGGCTCGATGTAGTTCCCAACCAGTATTTGAATGATTTCCACGGAAATGAAAACCCATAAGAATGGAAGCAAAGAGGCAAACTGAAATATTGCAAAAAAGCTGGGAAGCAGGGTTGCTACTAATGATCCAACATATGGAATGAAGTTGAACAGGAAAATAAGAAACGCCCACAGTACAGCAAAATCTACTCCGATTATCAACAGCACAATGTAACTCAGTATACCGGTCAGCAGACTGGTCACGAACTTAACTGTGAAATAGGTGTTGATAGAGCGGCTTATCCTTGGAATAACATCAGTTAATGAAGCTGCTCCATCAGACTTAAGTACCAACTGTTTGATTTTTCCACCAAAAAAATTTTCCTCGATCAATAAAAAGATCACATAAATGATCACCAATGCAGCATTCCCAAGTACTGCACTGACAGAATTTAAAAAGCCTGTTGCGATTGACTGAATATCAAAGTCCAAACCACTGGCTTGCTGCTCGATGAATGAATCTACATTCTCAATTCCGGTCAATTGCTTCAGACTATCCAGTAAGACATCCACACTATTCTCGTACTGAGAAGACTTGGTAATAATCAAGTTAACATTGTAGGAAACAATTTGGATCACAAACCAGATCACCCCAAATGTCAACAACATTGCTAGAATCCCAGATAGCCAGGAAGGAATCGATCTTCCCCTAATACCAATCTTCTCGATTAGATTTCGAGTGGCTCTAATAAGGTACCACACCACAAGGGCAAGAATGAATGGTTGAATAAGACTTCTAAAGTAAATAAGTGTAAAAATCACCAGGCCGACAATGACCATCCATGCTGCGGTTGAAACTACTCGGGAAGTCCTTATTTCATTGATCATACTTTAGTAGTATACGGTGTGGCTATAAATCTAGTTGGGGTAATTTGAAATTACGAGGCTATCAAAAAAAAAGCGATGACTTGTTTAGTCATCGCCCATTAAGAACCAGCTATGGAAAATAGATACTCACTATTTCTATAGTAAAGATATCAGCATTTGATGGAGTAGCAAAAAATTCAGATACTTAAATTTTGATACATATTATTTTCAATATTCCATAGACATAAAGTACAATAAATAATTTTGCATATTGTCAGTTTATCCAAATATCAATGGACCTCGGCTAGTAATCATTTCTTTGAATGTTCATTCCTTAAATACACCCTACGATCATGATTAAACTTCAATCCGGAAATCTCCCCTTTACATCTTAATCACTAAGACTGAATTTCAAATACAGCTTAGGTACAGGAAGCCTTGTCATTAACTGCGTTAAGAAACTCAAACAAAAAATAGGGCCATACAAGCATTCTGTAGAACCGGCTCACACTCCCTGAAAAAAACTTCAGCTGAATTTAACTCTGCACCCGATAAAAAAAGCCTTGTCAAGAGACAAGGCTTTGTACCAAAGGTGGGAATCGAACCCACACTCCCGAAGGAACACGATTTTGAATCGTGCGCGTCTACCAATTCCGCCACTTTGGCGCGTGTAAACAATTAGGAAATTTTACATTCCCCGTCATCCGCTTAGCTATGAAACGGGTCGCAAAACTATCTAAAAAGAACTTACTTCAAAACTTTACTAGTAGGATTTGAGTAAAGCCCGAAACACTTTTTCCTTACGCGATTCATAACTTAGCTGTTACAACTTGATATATCAAAACAATGAAGTCCCTAAAACAAATAGCCACCTTAACTCTTGCTTTGCTCTGGAGCTGTTCTACCTCTTCCTCTAAAACCAACGAATCGTTAACACCCGTGCAGGTCTTATTGGAAACAAGTATGGGAAAAATCAAAATAGAACTTTCAGAACAGACCCCTCTTCATAGAGATAATTTTGTGAAAATCGTAAATGAACAAGGATATGATAGCTTACTTTTTCACCGAGTCATCAACGAATTCATGATACAAGCAGGCGACCCGGAGAGTAAATATGCGGAAGCCAATGCTTCTTTAGGGAGCGGTGATCGTGACTACAAAGTTCCCGCAGAATTTCATCCGGATCTTTATCACCTACGAGGCGCTGTAGGTGCGGCACGGGATGGAAACGCTGAACGCGCGTCCAGTGCGATGCAGTTTTACATAGTCCAACGAGGACCAAGGCCTGACTCCCTGATCAATAAAGATGAAAAGCGAATAAATGGGTGGATGGTCGAGCACTTCGTAAAACAAGACACGAGCAATGCATTCTTATTAGATGCAATTGCAGTTGCAAGAGAAACTCAAGACATGGGCATGTACAAATGGGCTACTGACTCCATTGTGACGTTAGCAGATAAAGCTAATCTTCCCTGGTACAGCATTCCTGAAGATCAAAGACAAATCTATCGAACAGTGGGTGGAACTCCCCATCTTGATCAGAATTATACGGTATTTGGGCAAGTCATTGAAGGAATGGACGTTGTCGATGCCATTGCCGCAACGGAAACCAGTGATGCAGACCGGCCGGTAAAAGACGTAAGAATCATAACGGCACGCATTATAAAAGAATAAAAAAAGGCACTCAATGAGCGCCTCTTTTGTATTTATGAATAGTATGAATTAAAGTTTTACGATTTCTTCTTTTACAATCTTATTGCCTTGCCTGATGATGAAGCTAGCCTGGTTACCTTCGATTTGCTGAAGGTTAAATAGCTTTTGGATAGCTTGGTCTTTTGCGAATGCATCGGAAAATAACATATTACCATCTTCATCGATGATGTCCAAAGTGAAGGCAGCATCACCTTTTCCTACCATTGCTACCTTGTTATCTTCCGTTTCAGAGATCACCAACTCATCAGCTTTCCAAGTTGTCAATGCCACCATTTCACTGTGAGAAAAACTCTTAGAAGTTAATTCGAAGGTATACTGACCGTCAGCTAACTCAGTCATATCATAGATCTTTGCGAATCCATCTGTCCCTTCTACTACTTCTGAATAAATCAATTGATGTTTATTATCATATAGTAGAATGTTTACATCCTCGGTTTCAGGTGCCTGGTAAATCACTCTGTACTTTTGAGCATCTTCCAAAGCTGTCACCTTGCAAAAAGAAGACAAGCTCACTGAATCTACAGAGGCGTAAGTTGCGGTACCACTAATAACTGTTAAAAGCAGCGCCATTGTTTTTACCAACTTGTTCATTTTATTTCTATATTGAATTATAATATTCATAGCAAAATTGCCATAACACTGAATACAATAGCAACTAAATGGGTGTTTTTTTATATATATTATATGATAAATTCCCTTTTATTGAATTTTAATTAAATTTAATACTGGAGATTTGTATTTTTATCAAATGAACAGCATAATCAGATTTGATTATTATAATATTTTTAACAAAATTTTAAAAAAGAGGATAATTGAAAATTATACAGAATATTATTTTGTATATTTTGTATTCATCTAACATAAAATCAGTCAACACAAACTTCTGTTGACTTCTGTTTCATTAATTATTTAAAATCTCCCGAAAAAAAGAACTTTTCACTTGAGAAAGACCGCACAATGGCATCCAATAATCACTTGTTAAATAACCAAAAACTATAGGTGCAGTCCTGTGGTCTCTGTAGTTAGAAATCATTCCAGTCTAAAATCCTTCAAATCGTACCAAATAGAAGTGAGATTATCCCTATATTCGATTATCAACAGTAATTAACTTAAATGGAAGAAAAGGGATTCTTTGGTCGCGTAGAAAATGCATTTGAAGGTTTTATGTTTTGGAGCCGATGGGTTCAAGCACCTCTTTACACAGGTCTTATCATTGCTTCCTTTCTATACCTGTTCAAATTTTTTCAAGAATTATACCATGTATGGCACCACTTATTAGATTATGATGACAACCAGATGATGCTGGGGGTATTGAATCTGGTAGATATATCCATGGTGATGAACCTCGTGGTCATGGTTACGATAGGAGGCTATTCCATCTTTACCAGTAGAATTGACGTTGACATGCACGAGGATAAGCCCTTGTGGTTGGAAGACCTAGATGCAGGTCAATTGAAGATTAAGTTATCCACTTCCTTGGCTTCTATTTCCGGAGTACAGCTCCTTAAAACATTCATCAATTACAGAGAGGCCTCAAAGACAGATAGTGCTGAGGGTATCATCATTGAGATTATCATTCACTTGGTTTTCATCGTTTCAGCCTTGCTATTATCTCAAACTGAAAAGATCACGCATAGCTACAAACACGGTGGGCACGCTGTAAATAAACCAAAGAGTTCAACTATTAAACAGCGCCCTCCACAACAAGGTGGGCCTCTTGCTGGCAAACCTCCACAGCGTCCGATTTAACAAACAATGAAAAATAAAAAATCCCGCTGTTCTCACGGTGGGATTTTTTGTTGCTTACAATACTTGATGCTCTAAGCTTCCCAATTATGAGAATTAAACTGTTGAAGCGATTGCACAAGTAACTCAATAGATGCAGCTACGTCATCAGCGTGCACCATCTCTATTACCTGGTGAAGATGTCTGGTAGGAATGGATATTGCCCCCGCTATGGAGCCACTTTTGCCTGTTCTCTGTAAACCTGCAGTATCCGTTCCACCAGCAGTTAACACTTCAGGCTGCCAGAATATCTTGTGAGCGTCGGCTACTTTTTTGAAAAATCTTACAATTCTTGGATCACAGATCGTAGAGGCATCCATGATTTTGATCGCTGTCCCCCCGCCAAGCTCCGTTACTTTTTCATGGGGTTGTGCCCCAGGCAAGTCAAAAGCAATGGTGGTGTCAATACCTATCCCAAAGTCAGGATTGATCTGGTGTGCGGCAACTTGTGCTCCTCTGATGCCTACTTCTTCTTGAACAGTAAAAACTGCATAAACTTCCACATCCGAATTCTTCAACTGACGGAGTACCTCAATCAAGACATAGACGGAAATTCTGTTATCAAGAGACTTGCAATTAATACAATCACCCATTTCTATTAATTGTCTTTCTCTAGTGATAGGGTCACCGATGCTAACCAATTCCCTGACCTCCTCAGCTGTTCTACCGGTATCAATAAAGTAATCTTCAATTTTGACTGGCTTGGTACGCTCCTCAGGTTTCATCACGTGAATGGGCTTACTTCCCATTACTCCAATAATATTTTCCTTGCCATGTATGATCACACGTTGTGCGGTTAAGGTCTTGGGATCAAAGCCACCTAACGTATGGAATCTGATAAATCCGTTTTCATCAATATGCGTCACAATGAATCCAATTTCATCCATATGAGCAGCTAACATAACTTTCTTAGCATCCTTGACGGAGGATTTCTTAATCGCTATCAGGTTACCCATCGCATCTATTGAATAAGCGTCAATGTGCTGCTTGATTTGTTTCACCACAAAATCACGCACTTGCTTTTCAAAGCCGGGAGCACCAGGTAACTCACATAGTTTGGTTAGTAGGGGTATATCAAGAGACATAATTTCTGAGGTAGTATGATTGAGTTAAAACACTTTGAATTCAAAAAAGTGCCCAGGGCGGGAGTCGAACCCGCACGCCCATAAGGACACATGGCCCTCAACCATGCCTGTCTACCAATTCCAGCACCTGGGCAGGTGTTTTTACTTTAGAAGGTTGCAAAAATAACCGTATTCAATTAATATAAAAGAAGTAGGAGTTCATATTGCCTCCCAAATAACTTCAGCGAAATAGCCCCGCTGATCCATTAAGGTTGCCTTAGTTGAAAACTGGCTTTTAACAGCAAGATCAGCAATTTCTTCAAGAGAGTATTTTTTTGATATTTCCATAAAAATCGACTCCGATGCTGCTATGTGAATACCACTATCTATATCATCAATTTTCACCTGTTGCTGCTGTTTACTCACAAGGTATGATCTGCACTCACCCGTTTCCGGATCATAGTAAGGTTGATGGATAAACTTATCTGTATCAAAATCAGCCCCCAATTCCTCATTAATTCTGTGCAGTAGATTCAGGTTAAAACTTGCAGTAATCCCTTCAGGATCATTGTAGGCTCCTAGTATCACAGACGGGTCCTTCTTCAAATCAAATCCGATCATCATATTATCCCCCTCACACAATTGGCTTCGCACTCTCTGAAGAAACTGAATACCACGATCAAAGGTGAAATTGCCAATGCTTGCACCCAGGAGAAAGACAATATTTTTTACCCCATCATTTTTGTTTAGGATCTCACCTAATATGTTGAAGTAGTCACCGTGAAGTAATTGTAATTGCAGAGTAGGCATTCTCCCCAAGAGCTTCTTTTCCAAAATCTTCAATACATTGAGGGAGATGTCGCAAGGAGCATACGTGAAATCCACTCCTTTCTTCAAAAAATGTTCTAACAACAAACTCGTCTTATGCCCATCTCCTGCTCCTAACTCTATGATTCTGAAAGGCTGTTCATCTCCTATTGTTTTCAAGATATCATCTGCCCGATTAGTGAAGATTTCAAACTCACAGTTTGTCAAATAATAAGATGGCATCTTCATGATCTGCTGAAAAATCCTGTCCCCAATGCTATTGTAGAAGTACTTGCTGGAAAGCCATTTTGGAGAGCTTGTCAGGCCGATAAATACATCCCTTGCAAATTCGCTGGAAAATTCCCTTTGTCCGGTATCAAATGCCGCTTCGGTTGTATGATGCATTTAGGATTGGCTTGCAAGACGGATACCACTGAACATCCATCTTAAATGTGGGTGAAAAAAATTCCTGTAGGAAAATCGGATGTGATCTCTGGAAGTTCCAAAAGAACCCCCTCTCAACACCATTTGATTGATCATAAATTTACCATTATACTCTCCTAATGCTCCATCAGGCGCTTGATATCCTGGATATGGACGATATGGACTAGACGTCCATTCCCATAGATTACCATAAAAGTGACCCGGGCCTGAAACGGTATGCTTCTTACCATCAACGAAATTTGCAGTACCGGGCACCTCCGATTCTGATAATCTACAGGCTACTTCCCAGACAGCTTCAGAGGGAAGCTCTTTTCCAGCCCATCGGGCGAATGCATCTGCTTCAAAAAATGAAACATGCATCACCGGGTGCTCCATTTGAAGAGGCTGTAATCCATAACTTGTATAAGAATGATAAGAACCGTCATTTAAATGCCAGTACATAGGCATTTTGCAACTTAATTGGCCTACCCAATCCCAACCTTCGGATAACCATAACTCAGGCCTCTCGTAACCCCCATCCTTAATGAAATTAAGGTATTCGGTATTTGTAACTAATTGAGGAGCAACCTGGGTATCAGGTATGTAAACCGTATGAACTCCCAACTCATTATCAAAGCAAAAGCCCGATTTATTCCAACCTATCTCATAATTATTCGCTGGAATATCGATCCATCCTAATTTTTCGACTTCATAATTCATTTGACCAGGAAGCTCACCCTCCAGATATGCGGGTAGCAGTGGGTTATGTCCTAATATATATTTAATGTCATAAAGTAACAGCTCCTGATGTTGTTGCTCATGTTGCAGCCCTATATCAACAATGTATTGAAGTGTATCTGTCCATGATGAAGAAAATTCGTCAAAAAAACCAATCATAGCTTCATTAACGTATGATCGGTATTCGTAAATCTCCTTTACTGACGGCCGCGTAAGGTTGCCCCTATTCGATCGAACCCACCTAACACCGGCAGATACATAGTATGAATTGAACAAAAAGGGGAACTCCTTGTGAAATAGCTGATAATCCTTAATATACGGTATCAAGAGAAACGTCTCAAAAAACCAGGTCGTATGGGCCAAATGCCATTTCGGAGGACTGACATCCACCACTGGTTGCACTACATAATCCTCGATCTCCAACGGAGCACAGATTTTTTCTGAAAGTTTCCTAACCTCTAAATACTTGTCTTTTAATGCTTTTGGGTAAGCTTTTGCATTGGAAAGCATGAACAGCGTTGTTTTCCTACAAGATAATCCGCTAGAGATGCAATGACGATTAATTTTGGATTATTTGACACAAAAAAGGAGCCTCATCACTGAGGCTCCTACCAAAAACTCAAAACAACCTTATCAATCAGTACAACAAGCGTCTGCTAGTAAGGTTTACAAAATCATAGCAATTATTATCCTACCTATTTAGCCATCTCTTGAATGCTCCGGAGCGTTCGACACTCACGATAACATCTAAGCTATTTGGAGGCGCGGGTTCAAGATCAATTTTCACACGACTCTTTGAATATGAAATCATATTCCTGATTGATGAAAAAGAGATAATAAATTTTCTATTGATGCGATAGAACTTCTTTGGATTCAGTTTCTTTTCCAGTTCACCAAGATTACTGTTTAGAATATGCTGCCTGCCACTATTATCGACGAGATACGTATATCTGTCCTCACTAAAGAAATAGGAAACGTTCTCTTCTAAAATCGACTGAATTCTCTCGCCCAATGTCACGATAAAACGCTCTTGATAGCTTGGCTCGTTGGGTCGAAGAATCTCAAGCATCGTTCCCAAATCAAATACTTGATCATCCTTCTTCCAAAACCTGTATTTCTCGATCGCCTTTTTTAACTCATCGCTATCGATCGGCTTGAGCAGATAATCAATACTATTTTCTTTAAATGCACGTAGGGCATACTCATCAAAAGCAGTCGTAATAATGATCGGGGTATTGATATCTAAATTCCTAAATATATCAAAGCTGAGACCATCTCCGAGTTGTATATCGGATAGGATTAAATCACAATCATTGTCAGACAGCCAATTAGTTGCTGTTGAAACGCTGTCTAATTTTGCTACGACCTCAGAATCCTCTGCGACTTTCTTAAAGGTCTTCTCAAGGTCCGATGCAGCCATTGGTTCATCTTCAATAATGACTACTTTTAACATAACGCGTAGTTTTATTGGTTCTTTTCAAGCAAAGGAATCTTTGCGTAATAATAGTCCTGGTCAGAATAGAATTTTGGCAGCTTTAGCGTAAATAAGCCATATCTCTTAATCAGATTCTGTTGACCAATACCAGTCGATTCAACTTTTGGTTTCATTTGAAAGTTATTTTTTATCATCAGCCAGTCCTCCTCCTGCGAAACGGTGATAACCAATGGATCATTTACCGTTACAATATTGTGCTTAATGGCATTTTCAACCAATAATTGCATCGCTCCGGATGGGATAAAAAACTGAGGAAAAGGTTTCTTAACATGATTCTCAAACACTAAAGCGTCAGCAAATCGCACCTTCTGCAGATACAGATAGTTGCTCATAAAATCAAACTCCTCCTTTATCGAAGCTAGATGATGACTTTTATGCTCTAAAAGATACCTGTAGATGGATGATAGCTTACGAATAAATTTGCGAGCCGGTTCATTGTCGTTTACAAGCGCAGAAAGGTTGTTTAAACAGTTAAAAAGAAAATGCGGATTTACCTGATTCTGCAGCATCATCAATTGTGCGGTAATCTTCTCCTTCTCCTGCTGCTCATTCTTTAATTCAAGCTCCTTATTCTTGACTCTCAGGTTATGCGTATCGAGTGCTCGCTGAATGACAATGCTCATCTCATCATAGGACCAAGGCTTATTTATAAAATAATAAATATGCCCATGATTTATGGCATTAATCACCGTCTCCATATCAGAGTAACCTGTCACAAGAATTCTGATCGCATCAGGTACAAGATTGATGCTTTGCATTAGAAATGTAACGCCTGACATCTTTGGCATTCGTTGATCGGTCAGGATTACAGGAATGTCCTGATTCTCCTGTAGAATTTTTAGAGCCATGTCACCCGACTCGGCTGTCAGAACATTAAACTCCCTCCTAAAGGCAGACTTAAAATAGTTGAGGTTGCCGATCTCATCATCGACATAAAGAATCTTGGTGTCCTTGGACATACAAATATTTGGGGAGTACTAACTAATGCCTTTGTTCTTAACAAGATAAAGGATTAAAGCAAACCCCACAACAAAAACCAGTACCAAAGTAAATGTAGAAAGTCCCTGAGGGGTCTCGCCTATCTCGTTTCTTATCAACATGATCATAAAGCCCAAAAAGGCAATCACTATGCCACCAAAAAAGCTGAAATAATAAAGCGATTTTTTCATTCTACATGGTGCTCGAAGGTTCTTTTTCGAATATAAGAAAACCTTGTATGCTAAGACTGAAATAAAGACTTTTTTATACTCATTGGATTCGATTTAACTATTTAGGGAATCTAAAGCGTAGGCAAGTGAAAAATAAGCTATGAAAACTAAATTTTGACTTCTGTTAAACAATCAAATCAGTAATTCAGTCTTTAGTTGTAGATCAAAGAATGCACCTACATACATGCTCACATTCCAAGGGAAGGTTCTGATTAAAACTTGTCTCCTTTTTATCTTATCGGTCAGCTCTTTGAATCTTTCGCTTTACAGCCAAGTAACGACCGAGCCAATCTCAGAAGTTCTGTCCAAAATTGAGAAAACATTTAATGTCAGAATTTACTTCCAACCTTCTTGGCTGGTGGGTGCCCGTGCAACTACGCCGAGACTCGAAGATCTTGATCAGTCATTGAGAACTGCGCTAGTAGCTACCGATTTATCATATACAATCGTCGATGACAAATTGGTGGTGCTACTAAAAGAAGGGCAAGACCAAATGCTTCCCTCCTACACCCTGCGCGGCCAAGTGTTACTAGAAAACGACGATTCTGAGGTAATAGGTGCTACGGTACTGGTAAGAGAAACCGGGAAAGGAGTGGCAACAGATATTAATGGGAATTTTTCTATCACTATCGAAAAAGGTACGTATCATCTCATTATCAAATCACTTAACACGATTGATAAATTAATGACGATTCCTCTAAATTCAGACACCCTTTTTCAAGTCAGAGTATTTGATAAAACTGTGGAGCTCGAGGGTGTTGTTGTCACAGGCCAATCAATAGACGATAATGTAACTAACTCGAATGCAGGTAGAATGGCTCTGGACATAGAATCTGTCAAAAACTTACCAGCATTTATGGGAGAAGTAGATGTTACCAAAATTATTCAAACACTACCAGGGGTGACAAGTATAGGTGAGGGTACATCAGGCTTTAATGTAAGAGGTGGAAACATCGACCAGAATTTAATACTTTTTGATAATATACCTATCTACAATAGTAGTCATCTGCTAGGATTCTTCTCTGTTTTTAATCCTGATATAGTTGGAAGCTTCACGCTTTTTAAAGGGGCTATACCTGCCAATTATGGGGGGAGATTATCCTCTCTTCTTAATGTAACGCAAAAGACACCAGACAAAAATCAAACGGTATTAAGTGGCGGCATAGGACCTGTCAATAACAGATTTGCCGTTGAACTTCCCTTGATTAAAAATAGAACCTCACTACTAGTCAGCGGAAGGTATGCAAACCCTGCCATCGTGTTAAATAATTTCCAAAGACAGTCAATTACTGAAAGTGATGCAAACTACGGGGATCTGAACATAAAGTACCATGATGCCATTTCAGAAACTGATGTCATCAGCTTAAGCAGCTACCTAAGTACCGATAGTTTTAGCTTCTCAGGCGATAGCACTTACAGCTACAACGTAGCAGGTCTTTCTGCTGAGTGGAATCATCAATATACGAGCAGACTTACATCAAAGATTGTAGCATATTATTCGGATTACAATGCTCAACTTTTAAACGAGCAAAGACAAAGTTCGAGTCAAATTGACAATGGTATTCAAAACATTGGGTTGAATAGTACCTTGTCCTACTTCTTAAGTGAAAAACTAGTAGCCGATATTGGTTTCAATCTTCTTCATTATAACATCAGTCCAGGTGATTTGTCCCCTATCAATGGTTCGGGTATTCGAAATCTACCTTTGCAACACGAATTAGCTTTTGAGACCGGTTGGTTTATAAATACAGAATACAAGATCAATAATTCACTCTCAATCAATGGCGGAGTCAGATACTCGACGTTCAGCAATATCGGATCACGTGATGAACCCATATTTGACCCTAGTGCTCCTAAATCCGCCACAAGTATCATAGGCTTTATCGAGCCCAAGAAAGGAAGCATTGTAAGAACGGTAGGTGGTGTGGAACCCAGACTTTCTGCAACTGTTCTTCTAAGTGAACATACCTCATTAAAAGCTGCTTACTCCTTGAATAGGCAGTACATTCATTTATTCACTAATGCGACTGCGGCTTTACCAACAGATATATGGAAAGTAAGTGATAGCAATCTCAAACCTCAGATCGGACATCAATACAGCTTAGGCATATTCAGGAATTTCCTGAACAGTACATTTGAAACAAGTGCAGAGGGATTCTATCGAGACATTACACAATTAGCTGAGTTGAGAACTGGAGCACCTGTACTTCTGAATCAATACATTGAAAAAGATCTATTTCAGGGTGTCGGAAGAGCTTATGGATTAGAGCTTTATGTCAAGAAACAGCTTGGTCGTGCTACAGGGTGGGTTAGCTATACACTCTCCAGGACAGAAAGGCGGGTCAAAAACGAATTTGTAGCTGAAACTTTTAATCAAGGTAATTTTTATCCCGCAAACTTCGATTCACCTCATAACATCAATATTGCCTCGAATTTGAAGTTGAGTCGTCTTTGGTCAATAAGCTGGAATTTTGTCTTTCAGTCCGGAAGACCCGTCACGTTACCACAATCTAGTTTTCTTTATACGGTCAATAATGACCGGTACTTCACTTATTTAGATCGAAACAATTTCCGAATACCCAATACACATCGCCTAGATCTAAGTTTCACTTTAGCTGGATCAAATAAAAGAAACAGTCCTTGGGAAAATAGTTTCACATTTTCCATCTACAACTTATACGGACGTGATAACCCATTTTCTGTTTATGTGAACAACATCAATGCGTCAAATTCAATTCCTCGAGTGTTTCAATTAGCTGTACTGGGTTCCGCGTTCCCTTCTTTTACTTTCAATTTTAAATACCGAGGCACTAAAAAATGAAAGAATACCTGATTACGCTTAGTTTGATGCTCCATCAACTGCCAGCACTAGTCGGTCAAAATCCTGTGGGATGTTCGCTTCAATCTGCTGATTTGTGGACAGATAGGGATTACCTTTTTGCAGGGGTTGAGTTATCCGGTTCGTTGTTTATCCAAGGACAACAGAAACCATCCATAACTGTAGAACTCAATCTCGTTCAAGCTGAAACAAATAGAACGATTGAAAAAAAATACCTTCGTCTTGATTTACAAAAAGGAGATTTCAAACTACCAATCCATCCACGTACCAGAGGAGGTTGGTATTGGCTCTTAGCGAGACACCCAGAATCGAGAGAAATCCTGACAGCTAAGAAACTGTTTGTCATCACCTCAGATGAGGACTACAAAATATCTGATCGAAATCTCCTTACTGTGCATCCAGAGGGAGGTAAATGGATTTCAGGGAAAAGTCAGAGGTTCTTAATCACCACTCAACCAGAAATTGAAACGGTTTTTATTTTTTCAAATCAAAACGCAGTTGATACACTCCTACTGAAGGATGGCACTGTTACTGGTGCTATCACCTTCGAAGACGGACAGGATTACAGTTTAAGGTATTTACTGGAAAAAGATACTGTTAAAGTACCTCTTACGACTACCCATCGACCTACCTTACTTATCAATGAAATAGATGAAAATATCGAAATCAACCTGGGGGGAAGAATACAGAAACCTTATCAGATTGTCATTAAAAGTAGGGTGGATAGTATTTCATACGAGGCGAACAACCTACCCATTGTACTACCAAAGCGGTTCTTACCGAAGGGTCTAAAGCATATTGGCTTATATGAAAGCGGAAAACTTGTTGGTTTCCAATGGTACTATATCCAACCGAACCCAGTTTTTACTATTGACATTTCGGATCAAAAAGAGGCAGTCACATCTGATTCTATCCTACTGGAAGTCGCAGTCAAAGACCACGCACGACATTCCTTACCTAGTGCCTTAATTGAGCATGCGCTTTATCCCTATTTTCAATCTACCGACAACGGACTGTTGCACGATTTCAATTTATTGACATCACACAATCGGAGAGTTGCAATCTCAAAAGCTGAAAATGAAAAAGAAATCAATGGTCTACTGATTGGGGCTGAGTTTATTCAAAATAGCTTCGTGTCATTATCAAATGAGTGCTTACCAGAGGGAATTACTGTAAAGGGTAGGTTAACAACTGCCGTGAAAAATGGCCAATCCCTTGTACTGGCAACGCCAGGAACATTACCTGGTCTGCATTATACCAATACATTCAGTTCTGAATTTAGTTTTCCGCCAATCCTTGAAAACAAAGAAAACTACGCATATATAACCGGCAAGCCTCCGGTAAACAAGGAATTAATCAGTAACAAGGAATCAGGGTCCAACGCTGCGTTAAACCTCCTCGGAACAGAGATACCGAATAAAAGAATAATAGATCACCTGAGGCAACTTGACCTTATTGAGAAAAATTTCAAAGGTTTTAAACGGACTAAGAATTCACCTGAGGTAGCTGAGACACTGAAAACTTATTACAGAAAAGCAGACTATAGGATATCTATAGATGATTTTGTCTACCTGGAGCAAATGTCCGTAGTTATAAAGGAAATCATTCCATATGTCTTCTTTAAGAAAAAAAAGATCATGATTTTTTCTGAGGAGCAACGAAAAACATTCCCTGGTCGCCCTTTACTGATGATTGATGGCATACCGGTAAGTTCAGACAGTTCAGTACTCGAATTAGAACCTGCCGAGATCGATCGCATTGACGTACTCAATAAAAGAAACTCCCTTCTACCCTTAGGATATCTTGCTCAAAATGGAGTGATGGCGATCTACACAAAGGCGGGTGATTATATACCTGATGAAGCCATACGAATTGACTTACCTGCCTACGTATCCAAATCAAAAAACGAATTATTAGTACAAGAAAGAGGTACAACGGGGTCACTGGATTTAGCAGATGTTACAAAATGGTGGTCTAGTGATTACACGGGAGGTCAATCATTATTTAAAGCTTATCCAACGCTTGATTTAGGTAATCAGTATGAAATACTCGTCGGTGCTTTTCATCCAAGACTTGGGTTACAGTTTCGGCGCAAAGAGATCTCAATCAAATATGAAAATGTCAAATAGGTTTCTCTTTATTGGAACCCGGCTACCATTTGAAAGCCGCATTTTGCAAATTGATCAGGAGATGACAGCCAATGTTCAAAGTGAAAAAGATGTGAATGAAATTACCAAACGTATTTTCTAAACCAATAATGTTGTCGAAGATAATACCTGCAACGATCGAGTTATCATTAAATCAAGAATAGCTTTCCGAAACAGATCTGCCAAATACAATGAGAACATTATCACCCTTTTTCCAAACTCAACTTGGGATATTCCTGAAGAATTTGAAAGTTTTTACTAGATGATAACCTTTAAAAACAAGAGCAAAACGAAAATAAGCTCAAACCTAAGTCTGTGGAGGTGTGTAACGCTGCTCACCCTCACCATTAGTGGCTGTATTACTCAGATAGATCAAGCGCTAAAAGATTTCGAAAGACAATTGGTTGTGGAAGGGGGAATCAGTAACCTACCGGGCCCATACACTGTGGCTTTAAACTACACCGGTGATATACTGGCTCAGCAAAATCGTGCTCGGATACCTGTTACCGGTGCTATAGTTAGTGTAGAACAGGAAAATGGTCCCCTCTTTGCGTTGACTGAAATATCTCCCGGTATCTATAAATCTGACTCCTCTAAACTACAAGGTGAAATAGGTAAAAGCTACCGTTTAGTATTCACAATTGAAGAAGGTAAAACTTTTCAATCAAATTTTTCAACTATCCCTGAATCACCAACTATCACTAATTCGAACGTTGAATTTCAATCATTTACAGTGTCAAGTGAAACAAATACCCTGCTCCGTAGGAATGTGCAGCAGCACGTGGTTTCCATAACACTCGAAAATCTCAGTTCAAATAGTTACTATAAGTTTGAAGGTGAAGGCATTATTCAGCGATTGATTCAGCCCAACCCTCCCCTTTTTCCACCTGACAGTTGCGAAGAATTCTTTTTCGGACCTTCCGTAAATGGTCCAACGCTGAACTGCTGGCAAGCCATTGGAGCCATCCCAAATGGAATTAAGATACTAAGCAATGAACTGTTTGAGAGTCCGGAGATCACTACTGAAGTATTAACCATTCCTTTCAGTGATCGAGGTGATTATCTTGCCACTGTCAATGTTAAAGCTATAAATGCAACTGAATATGACTTTTGGAGTGTGGTAAATGAACAAAATCAAGTAAGAAGTGACCTTTTCAATCCTCCGCTGGAGGCCATTGTAGGAAATATTCAGGGGATTACAGATCAAAATGAAGTCGTTGCAGGTTACTTCTCCACGCATAGCATTACAAAACAAAATGTATGCATAAGTCGCATTAATGAAGAGTCCATCAAGCCTTTTCCTGTTACACTGGCCCCTTGCTTCGCAAACTGCCTAACTCTCTTTCCAAACGCTACATGGGATGCCCCAGACGAATTTGGAAACTGCTATTAATCTGGCAAGATTTTCCTCAAAAGGGGCAAACTGGAATCGATTTGGTTTGGAAGTTTAATGCACTCGATTTCCACCTTATGCCTCGCTCAATATCTTCGATATATTTATCCTGTAAACACTTATTGAGGGAATCAGAGATGCAAAAAAACCTATGCAGGCAGCTATCACCAATAACCATCTTTCCTCTGCTACCCATGAAAAACCATTGAACTCATAATGAAAATTTGACTTCATCAAGTTAGATACCAACCAAAGGCCTATTCTACTGAATACTATACCAAGCAAAAATCCAGATAGTGTGAGTAACATTCCTTCCTGAACAATCAACCAAACTAACTGCAAGCGGGTTGCGCCATGCGTTCGCATAAGTGCCATCTCGTATTGGCGATCTTTTAGTGTACTGTATAGGCTAATAAAAATACTTAAGCCAGAGACTATCATGATGACCAAAGCAATGGCATTAATAGTATCTACTCCCACACCCAGTAATCCAAATAGACGGTTGACTTCAAAGGCAGGAACTGCAGCCTGCATGTTGGTATCTTCATTTATGGATCTAGGAATCTGAATCAAACCCACAGGACTTCTAAATTTCACCAACATTGCGGTAATCTCCCGGTCCTCTGAATGGTCAGGATCCTCATGCTCTTCCTCTAGGTGATCACCGCCTTCACTACCGGACATAACTTCAGTAACATTATCTTCTTCATGCGTGTGCACCTCCCAGATACTTTCTGTTGCAGTCAGGATCAGTTGATCCAAGACGGAATTGGTATAGGAGAGCACACCAACCACTTTAAATGAGTTGCTTTCGTGTAATCCTCCTCCCTCAGCAAACCCGTGTGAGCTTACAAACTTGTCCCCAGTCACTAAACCTAAGTTTTGTGCGACAGTAGCTCCTATGGTCACTTCAAAAGTATGCTCCCACAGTCTTCCTTCTTGTAGTTCAGCATTGTATAGGTTGGTATAAGAATAATCGGTACCTACTATTCGATAGCCCTGAAAGGTATCACCGTAGGACAAGGGAACCGTAGAGGCAACGTAACGATTTCTCTTGAGCTCCTCGACTTCCTGCATCGCAATATTTCCTGTTGGAACATCTATATGATAGACTGCTGAAAGAATCAATTGCAAAGGACTTCCTTTAGCACCTACGACCATATCAATACCTCTGATATTATTTTCCATCTGCTCTTGAATGTGCTTATTTACATTTAAGAGTAAAGCGATCATTCCCACGCCCAGCGTCAAAAGAATCAGACTCATCATAGTGCTGAGCGGCCGATTCATCATGTTCCGGATGCTGAGTTTGAATATATTCATAATGTAACAGTATGTTGAAATTTCCCTCTTAGGCGTTGATCATGTGTAATAATGATCAATTGAGAATTTGAAGCCTCAGCCTGCTCTTTTAGTAGATCTACTACCCTCTTACAATTCTTATCGTCAAGGCTTGCCGTTGGCTCATCTGCTAGGATCAGTTGAGGGCTATTGATTACCGCCATAGCAATGGAAACTCTTTGCTGTTCCCCCTGACTTAATTGATTAGGCTTTTTGAATTTCTTATCCGCTACTCCTAGGCTTTGCAAAACAGCGATACTTCTTTTTTTATCCTGTGGCTTTTTAGCCAGGTATTGCACGAGGCTTAAGTTTTCCAAGACATTAATTGCTTGGACAAAATGCGGGCTCTGAAAAACCAGTCCGATGTTTTCTCCTCTGTATCGGTCTAACTGCGACGAAGGAAGTTCACTTATCATTGTTCCTTTTAATTCCACACTACCCGTGTTTGGTCGAAGTAAACCAGCAATCAAGTGCAAGAAAGTGGTCTTTCCAACTCCAGATTCGCCGAATAATAGCATCTTCTCGCCAGATTCAAGTTGCAAGTCAGGAAAATCAAAGGATGTGTTTTCATCATATGAAAAAGTAAGTGACCGAGTTCTGAGCATATTTTAGATGTTTCCAAAGCAAAATTATGCGGTGGTTTCAGCAATAGCAACGTAGTTGAATTTATAGTGATAAGTGGACCCTCTTCAATTATTAATTCTCATCCAAGTCAAGGAATACATCTCGACCGGTCTTGTCTTTCTATATTCATCGCCTCCAACGTTTATAAGGAGTATTATCACTTCCAAATACAAAAAAAGCCATTCAACTGAATGGCTTATTTGTGCTAAAATTATGTCCCTCATTAATTGATATTGATCTCAAAAGGAATATCTACGTCTGTTCCACCGGTACTTGCATCGGAAGTTGCTGATTTCATTTCGGGCTGGTGTTTCAATACTATCCGAAATTCTCCAGTTGTCGAAGTAGCATCACCAGTAGTCCACCTGGTTGAAAGTCCGATAGGTAATCCATTAACGTCTTCATCATTATAATTCAATGCATCTGCTCCATTATCAATATTTCCATCACCTGTAGGATCACTGAAGATGTCTGTAGTAAAGGCAAAAAAGAATTGATGCTCCTCACCTTCTTCTTCAATTTCAACTGTAATATCCTCTCCCTCGATGGTATTGGCTAGTGTAATCTCAAGATCATATTCGACGCCGGAAGTCAGGTCGATCGGTCCATCAGCGGCTCCATCTGCTACTCCTTCCCCATCCGGGTCAGACCATGTGACCACCACCGCATCGCCTCCAGCTGTCGGAGTGAATGTCAAAACGATTACATCGATAAATTCCTCTTCCTCGTCATGTGAATGTTCCACTACCACCGGAAATGTAATATCTAAATCAGTTCCACCCGTACTGGCATCTGAATTCGCATTTTTTAGGTCAGGCTGATGTTTTAAGACGATCGTAAAATAACCATCTTCAGTATGTTCACCCGCAGTCCAGGTTGTGCTCAGGCCAATGGGCAAACCGTTTACATCTTGATCATTGTAATTAATAACGCCGTCACCGTCCACATTACCATTTCCGGAGGGGTCAGCAAATAAGTCGTTTGTAAATGCGAAGAAAAGTTGGTGCTCGTCCCCTTCTTCTTCCACCTCTTCGGCAATGTCTTCTCCTTCAGCAGTATTATTAAGCGCCATGGTCAATGTGTAGGTCATTCCTTCCTCTAATTCGATGCCCTGGGTAACTTCTCCTGATCCGGCTCCGTCTCCATCCGCATCAAACCATCTTGCAGTTACAGCTTCTTCATCTCTATCGGTTGGTGTAAAAGTCAAGATGACCTCGTCAATAAACTCCTCTTCTTCGTCAGGACCTGGTTCGTCGTCCTCCACGCAGCTAGCTAGTAATCCTAAAAACAAGAATAGGCTGAGTAATTTCGTGATCTTCATTTTTTAGTGTTTTTATACGAGTTCTTAAAATGCAATTTTACTGCATATACGATATTATTGCAACAATTTTGCATCTAAAAGTTAAGCTCGAATGCGAAAGAGAAATTACGCCCGGGAGCATCCGCAAAATACCTGAGGCGATCAGTGTAGATTCGATACGATGTGTTCAGCAGATTATTGGAGGAAAGGGAAAAATTCCACCAATCCTTCTTGTAAGATATGTTTACACCTAGTAGTAAGTAATCATCAGGGGCCTCCATGAAGTCAAATATGACCGTATTACGATCTATATCTATACCTCCTGCTTGAATTTCACCAGGGCTCAAAATTGGGGGAGCGTTCCATTGCTGCGCCGTATAGTCTGCATGCAGCCCAATATTCCATTGTCTTTTGCTGAATTTTAACGAATAGCTTGCATTCAGAGGGGGAATCTCCAACAGGGCCTGATCTGGTGCAATGCTGCGGGCGTAAACGTATGATAGTTTTAGTACTGATTCTATCCATTCGGCATGCTCATAGGCAACATCCCAATCAGCTCCATAGAAAACGGCATCTGTTTGTTCATATAGAAAGAAAGGAAATACTCCAGCAACAGTAGATGACACCCCGTAGGGTCGAAGAAATATGTAATTGTTGATTTGGTTGATATAAAAGATAAAATCTGCTGCAATTCTTTTCTTTCTCAACTTAAGGCCTGAGATCCACTTTAGTCCTCGTTCTGATTCAACATCACGAACTGCCTGATCAAAGACTGAATTTGGTGGTGTAACCAATTTGGGATTGAAATTATATCTCAAAAAACCAAATTGTAATCTTGAATACCTATATCCAAACGAATAAAGCTCTGCTACATTCGGAGGTCTCCATGCAAATCCAATATTAGAAGAAAAAGTAAAATCCCTTCCTATGTTTCTCCTTAAGCCAAAAGTATAGGTGGTATTAGAAAAGGTTGTTCCAACGGAGTAAGTGTAATCATAACGCTCGAGGGTATCTGCTACGTCGAGTGACTGAAAATCATGACGAATTCCCATCTCAAAAATACCATTATCCATCTCATAAGATTGGATTGTAAAAAGTCCAAAATTGAAAATTTCATAATCAGGAATAAAGTTGATAGGGTTCGTTTCGGGCTTATTTACACTATTTTGTGCAACTAATTGAACACCAGTACTCCCTCGCCAATTGCCCTTAGTCGGCTGTATCCAATCCATATCTAAGGAGTGAGTCAATAGCCTGAGATTGATGACGGGCCGGTCGTTTAATTCACCCCTGCGCACATCGAATTCTTGCCGGTTATTTCGTTGTGCTCCATATTGAAACTTGAAAGCATGTTCCCCAAGAAACCACGATAAATTTGCTTTCAAGATCGCATGTTCAATGTCCTGTCGAGGACTTTGCAAATCATAAGTAAAAGGCCACACTACGTCAGGTTCATTTCTATTGATAGCAGTATCTAAATCGTCTAAGTTCCCTACAATCGATGCTCTCAATATACCTAGCTGCTGATCAAAGTAACTGCCTGCAACCTGCAAGTCAAAACTAGGTCGATGTAGCAAGGTGTTGAAGCTAAGTCCATATTCTTCTTTGCCCGTATTTGACAAATTGTAATCTGGTGCTTGCAGGTCTCCTTGAATGATACCATGCCCTCCAATCTTCCATGCAAATCGATCAAAACCCTGAGCAAGATCTAGCTGTCCACTCACTGCTCGTCCATTGGTTTGAAAAGAAGACCCAAAAGCGCCATTTAGTTTTTCTCCAAAACGAGGCCTCTTGGCATTATAGAGTACTACACCGCCCAACGCATCAGGACCATATTTTACAGTTCCTGCTCCTTTAACTACCTCGATTAAATCTACGTGTGAAGGATCAATTTCAGGGCCATGCTCCTCTCCCCACGCCTGATATCCCTGCCTTAATCCATCATTAATCAGGAGTACTCGATTTGAATGTAAACCGTGTACGATTGGCTTTGAAATATTGGATCCTGCTTTGAGTAATGATATTCCGGTTAACTCTTTCGACATGTTCACAATAGAAGTACCCAGCCTCGAAATACTGGATAACTCTTTATTCTGAATAGCTAGAGATTTCAGTTCATCAAGACGCTCATTTTCTACCGTGATACTCTCTAGCTCTGTGTTTACCGATGCCAGATAAACGATGTGATCCTTTGCTACCTGCTGTCCATTACGGAAATCATGATGATGAGTTACTGCCTTGAAACCCACGAATCGAACTTCAAAGTCTATTTCATTTTCACAGATGCCTTCCAGTATAAACGTACCATCTTCCTGACTTACAGTACCTGTAGTGGAATTAACTATCATCACGGTAGCAAATGGAATAGGCTCGTTTGTATCCTGATCTAGCACAATACCGATGATCCTTTTGTCACAGTCGTTCATTGAAAACGAGAAAAAGCACCTAATTAGCAAAAGAATGGATAGACTAACTCTTGTCATTTCTTAATTATACCTATCAGGACATCACTTTTCATTAAATACCCGTAACCTTTCGATTCCAGAAAAGGAGTGTTTTTTGGTCTGAAAACTTCTCTCGTCATGTTTATCAAAAAGATTGCAAAAATCATCCTTAGTATCATCAGAAACAATCGTAAGGTCTCATTTTTATCTCCGAGTTTAAATGAATTCAAAAAATCAATCTATTTTTTAGTATTTAAGAGTATCACCTGTATGCTCAGATAACTCATACTGGAAATCCTGTGGCATTTTCATCAAGAATTTGGGACCCAAGTTCCAACTGACTGCCCAACTGCAAATCTTTGAGTTAGCTGATCAAAAGTAAACTCAAGATGCATTAAATGCAACAAAGTTGCATTTATGTTTTTTTTATACTTTTGTCTTTTGTGCTGTGCACTGCATTGTTACTACTACGGTTCCACTTGCTTTTCCATTAACTGGTCTGGTATTTCTCGCCTGGAAAGGATTTGAGCTTGGTGTCTTGATCATCAGTTTCTTCCTGGCAGTGGTGTCGCTAGGCTCTTCTTTTAATAAGGGGCATAGAAATGCAAAACCCATAATCCTGGATGCTTCTTTTTTGGCGGGGATGCTGGATTAGAATCGGTTGCGGAAATATAATTCAACATATACCCTCCTAAATTCATGTTAGATGAAATGGTCACGGTCAAAGGCAACCTAAAACTAAATGAAAGAGAAAACGGACATGTAATCTTCATTCCTGAGGAAGCCTCTTTAAAATACCCTCCTTAACCTTTCTACTTTACGGATTAACATTTTCTGTACCTGCGACCGATGGTAAATCTATGTCTTTATGGAGAGCGGTTGCACCTGTTAGCAACTGCCGGTCTCCATATGTTTAGGGCTATTCCCCTGTTAGTTTGATCTAATCATCGATTTACTATCCTCTTATCAAGATAGTTAAGCATTTTTGCTCAAAAGAAACAAATTGATGACCATATTACTCACCGGAGGCACCGGCTTTATTGGATCGCACACAGCAGTTGAATTGATTAAATCAGGATTTGATGTGGTAATTGTTGACGACTTATCAAATTCGAATGTTGAGGTGCTAGACCGCATCGAAGAAATAGCTGGCGTTAGACCCGCATTTATCGAACTAGATCTGCGCGATTACGAAGGCACACGCAAAGTATTCGAAACCTACACTTTCGAAGCGGTGATTCATTTTGCTGCCAAAAAAGCAGTGGGGGAATCCGTAGCAAAACCGATGCTTTATTACGATGTGAATCTGAATTCATTGATGAACCTGATCAAACTAATGACCGAGTTTGATCGGAAGAAGCTTGTGTTTTCATCTTCCTGCACGGTATACGGTCAGCCTCATGTGTTACCCGTGACTGAAAGTACGCCATTTCAACCAGCAGAATCTCCTTACGGTAATACCAAGCAAATTTGCGAGGAGATAATTCGTGATCAATGTCATATTGACGAGTATTTCAGCTCTATTTCTTTAAGATATTTCAATCCTGTAGGTGCTCACGAGTCGGCATTGATTGGAGAATTACCTCTGGGTGTCCCTGCCAATCTTGTGCCATTCATCACACAAACTGCAGCTGGTATCCGTGAGCAATTGAAAGTTTTTGGTGGGGATTATGACACCTCAGATGGGACCGCCATTCGAGATTATATTCATGTAGTGGATCTAGCAAAAGCACATGTGATATCCGTTAAAAGACTCATCGATCAAAGGCAGAATCAGAATCATGAATTTTTCAACTTAGGTACAGGAACTGGAAGTACCGTCCTAGAGGTAATCAAAGCTTTTGAAAAAGTATCCCGGGTTGACCTCAATTACAAGATCGTCGAAAGAAGACCAGGAGATGTTGTCAAGATATTTGCTGATACCGCATTTGCAAATGATGAACTCGGCTGGAAGGCTGAACTTGGATTGGAGGAAATGATGGCAAGTGCATGGAAATGGCAACAAGCTCTCGAATGACTACTTCGGTAATACCTCAGAGGTAGCTAGCACTTCCTGTTCTTCTTTGGATAATCTTAAATGTTCAACCACCTTAACATATTTCGGCCAGTCCAGCGAAAACACAAAAAGGATGAATATGTAGAATATTGCAAATACGATTGGTTGAAATATCAACATTCCCACCAATGAAACAATTGCCATCATTTCATATATGACAAATTTCCGCATCTGTAGCTTATAGTAATTCGCGAGTTTATTCCTAACAGAGAAATCCCGAGGGATCGCTAATATGTTTTTTTGCGCGTCTTTGTAACTTCTTAGAAGACCATAAGCAATGATCGGCAACATGACCCCTGCCCCTATCCATTGTATGCTGCCATTAGAGAAATAAGGTTGAAACAGACCATGTTCCAGCTGAAGATACATCCACCCGAAAGGCACCAGGGAAATAACCACGATTACATTGAAAATCAACACATACCGTTGATAAAACGCATTCCAATTACTAAAAGTAGTTGTCTGATTACTCATTTAGCAGTTTTTATTTTTGGTAGTAATATCAGCGCAAATATGGTACAATAGAACCGATCCTCCATACACTTAGCGCTCCGTGATCTAATTGCTGCTTTTTTCGCACACCCTACTAGCAAGGTAATTCTGGTCCGTCGAAGGTGAGTTAAAAACCTATACCACCTACTTCTGCAGTCAAAATCTATTTGATGGAAAGTAGTCAAGACGCAACATTGAACTCTCAAATGATCCGCATGAGCTAGTCTGATTTGCGGAGACGATGATGTTACTGATAAAAGAAACTTGTCTCCGAAAGCAACCCAAATGAAAATTTCATCGTAAATTGAAATGATATTATATTAATATCACTTTGATTTGACTTTTCTTATTCAAGTTGGATCATCGCTATTACTTAATCATTAACGATCAAGCATATGAACACAAACGAAAAAACTGTTACCCCTTCCAACGGATATTTGCTCCTCGTAGTAGAGTTTCTTCTACTAGCAGGTGCTTTGTTTATGCTCATTGGGTTAAGAAACCCACTGGGAGCCTTACCCTTGGTTTCTTTTTTAGTTTTACTTCCCGGTTTTTTTCTAGTCAACCCTAACGGATCCAAGGTTCTGGTCCTTTTTGGAAAATATATAGGAACTGTAAAATCCAATGGTTTTTTCTGGTCAAACCCTTTCTACACCAAAAAAGTAATTTCCTTAAGAGCAAGAAACTTTGACAGTGAGAGAGTCAAAGTAAATGATATGCTGGGTAATCCCATTCTGATATCTGTGATTTTGGTTTGGAGAGTACGAGACACCTTTGCTGCAGCTTTTGAAGTCAATGATTATGAAAATTTTGTGAGGGTGCAAACCGATGCTGCTGTTAGAAAAATGGCCGCAAAATACCCTTATGATAATTTCGAAGATGGTGAGGCTGAGATCACACTAAGATCCGGGCTAGACGAAGTTAATGAGGCATTAGAAAAAGAAATAGAAGAAAGGTTGTCCATCGCCGGCATAGAAATTTTAGAAGCTCGGATCGGGTACCTGGCATATGCTGAGGAAATTGCCAGTGCCATGTTAAGAAGACAGCAGGCAACTGCTATCGTATCTGCCCGCCATAAGATTGTGGAAGGGGCTGTTAGTATGGTTGAAATGGCCCTTGCCGAACTTAGTGAAAAGGACATCATTGAGTTAGACGAAGAACGTAAAGCCGCAATGGTCTCAAACCTAATGGTCGTTCTTTGCGCCGACAAGGATGTCTCACCTGTGGTGAACTCCGGCACATTATATTGAGACGATGAAAGGTAAATTAATCTACCAGGAAACACATGCAATGCCAGGTACCACTGTATGGTATCTGACCATCGCTACTTTAGTGGGAATAAGCGGTATGTTCCTCTGGGGTATGTATACGCAGCTCATCAATGGCATTCCGTGGGGAGACAAGCCAATGAGCGATATGGGACTGCTAATTGTGGGAGGGTCGAGTATCCTTTTGATGATCGGCTTAACCGTTTTCATCTCCCTACATAAACTAACGCTAGAGATTGACCGTGAAGCGTTCTATGTTAAATTCAACCCCTACTTTAAAGAACCTAAAGTCTTCAGAAAAGCGGAGTTGCAGTCAGCTACCGTACGAAAATATCAACCCATTATGGAATTCGGTGGTTGGGGCTTAAGAATTGGATTGAAGAAAAGTAAGGCCTACAATATCACAGGAAACTATGGACTGCAACTCGTCTTTACAGACGGTAGCAAATTATTAATTGGAACGCGTAATGAGAAGGAATTGGAGGCTGCAGTAGAAAAATTTAATGCAGATGGCTAAAAAGAAACCATTCGCACTACGGTTGGACGAGCAGATCATGAAAGCAATCGAGCAATGGGCTTCAGATGATTTTAGAAGCACAAACGGTCAATTAGAATGGCTTATACATGAAGCACTCAAAAAGGCAGGTCGCCTTCCAAAAAAATAGTAATGCTACAAACTCCATTCATTTTGCAGATGTAGCATAAAGCAACATCAAATTGGAAATACTTTTGAATATCGGCTATGTAGGTATCTTCCATTAATTGCCTGAACAGAAGAAACGGATGCTCCCAGAGTAATAGAAATACATCGCGAAACAGTTTCATACCCTTTGCATTTCAGGACGTTTATGCTCATTGTAACCAGATAGCTTGGGTTCTTTCTAAGTACCTATGGTGTTGGATATCATCTTGAATAAACCGATGCGCCCAAATCCGGCCTTCTTTTTTTGCAGCACGATATTAAATACCCTCATATAAGCATGCTCTTCGTCAGCGTTCGCATAAGATTAGCATTCTTTTAGCTTCGAAGGCTTTCCGGTTATGTTTTCGGCACGTCTATTGCTAACTTATATGGGTAATGCAAAAAGTATGTCAACAACAAAAAGATTTTAATATGTTACAGTCAAAGATAGTCACCTCGATAAGTCTCGTACTACTCCTATTGCTTTCTGTAGAAGCGCAAACTACTCTAGATATAACAGGCGTATCTTCAGTAAATCAAAAGCCCACTCAAACGGTAGTTACGTTTGAGATTAACCACAAATCAATCAGTTACGAATCCGTTCTTGATAAACTGAATGCAGACATAAACGGGCTAATGGTTTCCTTAAAAAAACAAGGTTTTGATGCAGAAGATATTACCACCAATCAATTTGATATATCTAAAAGCAGGAGATACACTGATGGCAGCTGGAAAGAGGACGGATACACCGCAAATCAACAGCTTAAAGTGACTTTCCCAATCGATAAGAAAAGGTTGGTCAAAGTACTGAAAGCTACGACCGGAAGTGGATCTGAACCAGATGTAGATATCACCTTTTCAATCGATGGAGAAACAGCTACAGCAATAAAAGAAGAGCTACTGGTAGCAGCTGTTAAGGACGCAAAAGCAAAAGCTGACTTGATTGCAGCCACTACCGGACAAAAAGTAGTTGGCATCCAGAAAATCAATTATGGTCGTGGAAGCTCATCTACGCCACAGCCGATATATAAAATGGCAGAGGCAAGAATGTCAGCTGATGCAACCAACTTTGCTCCCATGGAAGCAGCTGCCATCGCCATGAGTGACCATGTGCAGATTACATATATACTTGAATAAAAAATGAGAGGGTCGCATTTTCACGCGACCCTCTACTATCATATAACCAAACTTAATAATGGTTCAAACTTGAAGATTGCCAACACTCAGAGCATCCTTGAATCTTACAATACTCTTAGATTTCATTAATGCAATTATATTGCATTAAATAATTTAATGCATCACTGTTGCATTTATTTTTTTCTTCTAAACAGTTTTTTATCATAAAAAGTACCCCGTTTATCGAAGCGTTATCATTAAGATCGATGATTCTGGTCTAATGATAAAAAAAGAGAACAGGACGCACCCCTATAAATAGTGCAACTCTCAGACTGTATTATTGCATTTAATGCAGCAACCTGTAAGGATAAGGTTGCTTTCTGCGATGAAGTATCCCGGTAAGTCGACGGTAGGAACGTCCATTTTATTGATACAAGAGATCGTACCACACGAAGTGCATTTAAAATGCACATGATTATGCAAATGCGAATCAGGAGTGCACGTTTCGTGACAAATACCATACCTTGCGAAACCACTATCATCGGGAATGTGGTGTAGTACTCCCTTCTCGGTAAATGAAGTTAATGTTCGATACAAAGTAACCCTGTCATACTGATTGAGACGATCTTCCAGTTCACGGGTAGAAAGAGCATGATCAGCTTCAAGGAAAAATTGTAGAACATCCATCCTGCAATCTGTCACTCTTAGTTGATGGTTTTTCAAGATCTTTTTCAACGAACTGTACTCCATTACTTCTGTGTTTGTGAAATGCAAATATGTTGCATGCACAAATTTAATACACCCAGCATACATCGCTTTTCAGCAAAAAGACTCAAACTTTTTGCTGCTCTATTGATTAATATGGCGTGTTCATTCAAACAATCACTTAACTATGAAAAGATTTTTGGTACTATCACTACTATGCGCTTCTCTATTTTGTCTTGCGCAGGATGCTGTTTCTCAAGAGTTTCCCAAAATGGACAATAGCCCAATGGATGTAAGCTATTTTCCACCTCGAGTGGCGTTTAGAGCTTTTGCAAAAACTGAGGAGGAGAAGAACGTCAAGCCCTTGATCCGAGTGATCTATTCCAGACCTCAAGCGAAAGGCAGAAAAGTTTTCACAGACCTTGAAAAGCCGGGAAACATATGGAGAGTAGGTGCAAATGAAGCCACCGAACTTATGTTTTTCCAAGACGTGAAAATCGGCGATACCCCTGTTGCCGCCGGAAGGTACACTGTATATGCAATGCTTGGAAAGTCTGAATGGACCATCTACCTCAGTAACGATCTGGATCGCTGGGGGCATTACGCATTCAAGCCAGAAGATAGCAGTGTAGCTCAGATCACTGTACCTGTTGAGAAAACTGCTGAACTTGTAGAAGCAATGAGTATCGTTTTTGAGTCTGCAGATTTAGGAGCCCACATGATCATCGCATGGGATGATACAATGGTAAGAGTACCCATCACACTTTGATCATTTCGAGTATGAAAAACATCGTAATCCTAGTAATTGTGGTATCCCTTTGTTCTTGTGGAACTACAAATCGGAAAGCCGGAAAAGTCGAAGAAACGCAAGAAATTCAAATTAAAGCAAGTGAGGTTACGTACTCCACTGATAGCACGATGCTGAACGGATATATTGCTGCCCCGGTAAATGCGGCAAATGCCCCTGGAATACTGATCGTCCATGAATGGTGGGGCCACAATGAATACACACGAAATAGAGCAGAAATGCTTGCTGAAATGGGATATGTGGCCTTTGCTATTGACATGTACGGAAATGGTAAGCAGGCGGCTCATCCTGATGATGCGGGTAAGTTCGCAGGACAAGTTTTTCAAAATATGCCAGAGGCTAACGCAAGGTTTACTGCGGCACTAGATCAGCTCAAAGCACAGCCTGGAGTAGATTCGACCAGGGTTGCCGCAATCGGATACTGTTTTGGTGGTAGTGTGGTGCTAACGATGGCGAACGCGGGTTATGATTTAAAGGCTGTGGCAGCCTTCCACTCGGGAGTTGCTTTACCAATTATGCCCGGCGAAAAATTAAAAGCCCAAGTTTTGGTCGCCAATGGGGCTGATGACCCAATGGTATCGAGTGAGTCGGTTGATAACTTCAAAACGGCCATGGATGCTACCGGCATAGCGTACAAGTACATTGCTTACAAAGGTGCTGTTCATGCGTATACAAACCCGGGAGCGGATACTTTAGGAGAAAAATTCAAGCTGCCTCTTGCATACAATGAAGCAGCTGATAAAGCTAGCTGGGAAGAGCTCAAGCTTTTATTTGCTACTGCTTTCTAGAAGAAGATTAGAATGCTTCAAAACACTCCGGAGGGGCTAAACAGCCCCTCTCTTTTGTTCTGGTGCAATATGAGTGCTGCCCAAAATAGCGTCGAAAACCATTCTTTCTCACTTTTTTATTCTTTGAAAGGACACTTGAACCATTTCGAATAAAATCTGGCACAGAATGGAAGCCAGTTACAAAAACAATGATGAGATCACATTTGATCTTAAAGAAACCATTGATACCTAGAACTATCATTGAAAAATAGGCGGTAGTTTCAGCTACTTGCAAGAAAAAAATCACCTGCCAGCGATCTTTACAACCTGATCATCATCAATAAGATAAACTCACCGCTTCGCGCACCTGATCAAGTAGATTGATCAAATCTTGGCTGTTTTTGTACGACATCCTCTTACTTTCTGTTCGCCCTTCTCTCATGCATGCTACCACTTCCTCAATTTCAAACTGATAACCTCCTCCAGAATAAGAAAAATCAAGTGTTTCGATTAGCTCCTGTCCCTTGTAGATGGACACTTTCTCACAATGATGAAACCTTGAATGCATCTGAATGGCTCCTTCAGAACCATAAATCCACGCTGCTGTTTGTGTATTTGCCGTCAAGGTGGAAGATAATATAGCATGGGTATCACCTGGATATTTGAACATCATTGCAATACTGTGATCTACACCAGTTTCGCCAATATGTGCTTGAGCATTGATGAGCTGAGGATACCCAAGTAACAAATAGCTTAGGTACACTGGGTAGATCCCAATATCTAGAAGCGCACCGCCTCCCAGGCCTTTGTTAAATAACCTTTTAGTAGTATCATATTCTGCTGAAAATCCAAAATCAGCCTGCACCATTCGAACATTTCCTATTTGACCAGAAGAACATAGTTCCAGTACATACTGAGTTGAAGGGAAGAAACGCGTCCATAATGCTTCCATCAAAAAAACTTTGTTCTGAGATGCTGTCATGATCATTTCTTGGACCTGAGAGGTATTCATGGCAAATGGCTTTTCGCATAACACGCCTTTACCTGCTTTGAGACAGGCTATTGAAATCTCGGCGTGATGTACGTGAGGTGTAGCCACGTAGACGACATCAACATCACTGTCATGAATGAGTTGGTCGTAACTCCCGTAAGCTTTACTCGCGCCATGCTCGCTGGCAAACGCGTCGGCTTTCTCTTGCGAACGAGAAGCCACCGCAAACAGCTTAGTCCCTTCTACTAACTTTAAATCCAAGCAAAACTTCCCCGCAATCTTACCTAATCCGATTATTCCCCATCTTATCATAATCTACGCAGTAACCTCCACTTGATTTCCTTCCGGATCTAGCACCGTGCTTTCATAATACCCATCTCCAGTTGTTCGCGGTTGACCCATGACCTCAAAGCCATCTCCTTGAAGGCTGCTTGTCAGCTGATCCACGGTTTTTTTGCTCCCTTCCGAGAATGCAAGGTGTGCCCACCCAAAGCTATTCGTGGATACTTTTTCATGGATATCTTCCCTGTGCATCAACTCCAATCTTGATCCATTCTCAAAAAACAAAAAATAGGAAGTAAAACCCTTCTTCGGGTTATGGTATTTTTTGCCAGCCGTTCCCTGAAAATACTCAACATAAAAATTCTTCATTACTTCCAAGTCTTTGCACCAAATCGCTATATGTTCAATCCTTGGCATGTCGCTATAAGATCTCTTTTCCGTCTTTGATTACTTTCTTAACACTCGCCACGTTAGAGATGTCTTCCAATGGATTTCGGCTGAGAAGAATCAGGTCTGCTCTGCGACCTGTGGATAATTCTCCATATTTTTCACTTAAACCCATAAAACGAGGACCGTTTATATATGAACATGCTAATGCTTGCGCGGGAGTTAGTCCCGCTGCTACCAGCTCGAAAAGTTCGCCCTGTAAAGACCGACCCGGATAAACAAAAGAATTATAAGGACCACAGTCAGAGCCCGCCAGGATGGTCGTCCCTGAATTATAGAGTGGCAGCATCATTTCCCTGAATTTTTCTCCCAGTGCATTTCTATTGCGAGAAAGAGAAGATGCATTTCGTTTTGCGGTTCTCACACGCCCCTCATAGGTATTTTGTACACCAGGTCCCATATACTGCAACATGCTGTCTTCGCGGTGATCGTCAATGGCAAGTGTACTTAGTAATTTTCCGATATACAGAGTAGGTGTCACATAAAATTCCTTTTCTGCTAATACTTCAAATACGGAGTCTGCTAACTGCTCGTCATACGTTGCAAGAAGATCACCCATCATGCCATATCCCCCACCGACAGCCGTCAGGCTATCTTCCTTAACCGAACATGCTTTAAACAAATAGTACATATGCTCCGTACCATCTAATCCTAATTCAACTGCTTTCATAAGTAGGGCCGTTAACGGCATATGCCCGGTCACTTTCAGTCCTCGCTTCTCCGCCTCCTTGATAATCTGATAATATTGTTCTGCTTTCAAACTCCCGTCATAGGTCTTTACATAATTAATTCCGATAGATTCAAGAGAATCAAACGCTAGTACAACCTCCTGTTCGTTTGTGACTTTGATTGATCCTGCCCATGCAGGTCGTTCTCCATCTAGCTTTGGACCAGATGTGAAGATCGTTGGACCTTGCAGATTACCTTCTGCTATCTTCTTCTGCCAGCTTTTAACAGCTGTGGTGATGTCTCCTCCGGCATCTCTGATCGTTGTTACTCCATGGCTCAAGAAATGGGATAGCAGTGCTTTGTTCTCCTCGATCAAAGAATCCCCACCACGAAAATGTACGTGATTATCCCACAAACCTGGCATCAGGTACTGACCTTCTGCATCTATTTGCTTAGCAGCTTCCCACGGCATGGCGTCCATATCACCCGTGGCAACAATTACATCTTCTGAAATTGCCACCCATTTTGACCCTCGGATTTGATCCTTTTTTGCATCGACGATGGTGGCATTTGTGATTATCAGGTCACATTTCTCTAGTGACTTAGGTGCACTGCAAGCAAACGCGAAGAAAAGGAAGATTGGAACTAGAAATTTCATTTACCTCTTTGGCTCTAAGTTGTTACAAATGTTCAGCAGGAAGTGGATCATTTCCTAAAATCATATCTGCTGCTTTTTCTGCAATCATATACACTGCTGCATTAGTATTACCTGTAACTATATTCGGCATAATTGAAGCATCCACCACCCTAAGGTTGTCCAGACCATGTACTTTCAACTCAGGGTCTACTACCGAATGTTCGTCTGTACCCATCCGACATGTTCCAACAGGGTGATAGATGGTTTCAACAGTTCTCCTAATATGATCCTCCCATTCTGTGAATGAAGGTCTTTTAGATGGCATCACCATCCGATCAAGATGTATTCTCATCGCCTCTTGCTGCATGATCTCCCAGGCAATCTCACCACCTTTTACCAATTGATGCAAGTCTTGGGGATCTGATAAAAAGTTTGGATTAATCCTAGGAGCATCTTTAGGGTCCTTTGATCTTAGTTGCACATGTCCACGGCTTCCGGGATGCAGCAAAGAGGGCAGTATGGTGTAGCCATCCTCTTCATGCGGAAAACTGCTGATGTCATACAGATCATAGTTATAATCTGAACCAATGTGCATAGGCGCAAAATGAAACTGGAAGTTGGCGTCTTTTGCATAATCGTCAACGTTGAAAAATGCTACGGCCTCCAATGGACCAATCGTAAAGGGGCCTTGCTTCCTGGTGAGGTAAGGCCATATTGCTCTCAGCTGGCCCCACATCGATACATGTTGATTCAAACCGGCTCTACTTTTTGCTACAGCTGAGACCGGAAATAAAAGATGGTCTTGTAGGTTTTTCCCCACACTAGCTAGCTCAAGTACTTCCGGGATCTTATGCTTTCGCAGTTCGCTGTATGCACCTACTCCTGATAAAATCAAAATCTTAGGTGAGTTGAATGCACCCGCACTTAGAATCACTTCACAGTCGGCTTCCAATACCCCTCCGCCAATAGTTTCAACGCCTACTGCCCTCTTCCCTTCAAAAAGAACTCTTGTTACGGTCTTACCTGTTGCAATATGTAAATTCTCACGACCCAGTACAGGTTTAATGAACGCAGAATAACCGCTGTGGCGACTTCCATCTTTAATTGTGAACTGAAACTTGCCAATACCCTCCTGCCTGATACCATTATAATCTCCGTTGTAAGGCAAACCTACTTGTTGACCAGCTGTGATAAATGCCTCGGAATAAGGAGTTCTGTAGAACTGATTCTGTGTCACATTCAGCTCGCCGCCCTCTCCATGGTAGGCTACATCTAAGTCTCTAATTTGCTCGTTATGCTCTGACTTTTTAAAATAAGGTAAGACCTGCTTATAACTCCACCCTTCATTTCCCAACCGTGACCAGCCATCAAAGTCATTCTTATGTCCTCTTACATAAGCCATGGCATTCGTAGCGCTAGAACCTCCCAACACCTTACCTCTAGGTAAGTACATCTTTCTGTCATTCACATTGGCCTGAGGTTCCGTCCAATATTGCCAATCTACCGCAGTGCGAAATAGCTTTATATATGCTCCGGGAATGTCAATCAGTGGATTTCTGGGTCGTCCGCCTGCCTCTACTAATAGGACCCGATTTGAGGAATCTGCAGAAAGTCGATTAGCTAGCACACATCCAGCTGAACCTGCTCCAATTATGATATAATCAAATGATTTTCTTGACGACATTGAAAATAATTAAACCCAGATGGTCGTATACAATGTTATGTTAGGATAATTTAGACAAACCAATCATATTATTAGTGCAGAATAGATGAAAAGGATGATAAAAAACAGTTGGATAGTTTTTCTGGCATTGGTCGTAGCACTGGGTTGTAAGCAAGACGAGCCGGATGGACCACCCACAGCCTTAGAAAATGAGATCAACTCCTTTATATGGGACGGATTGAACGGTTGGTATTTCTGGCAAAACCAAGTGGCCAATCTGCAGGATGATAGATTCAACAGTTTGGATGAGAAAAATCAGTTTCTTAACCAATACGCAAGCCCTGCTGAACTTTTTGATATCCTGCTTTGGGAAAATGATCGCTTTTCATGGATTGTTGACGACTATGTAGCTCTACGAAACAGCTTCCAGGGTGTCAGCAGATCATATGGTTTTGAATATAATTTGATCAGACTTCAGGATACAGACAGTATTCTTGGGTATGTAACCTATACGCATCCTTCCACCTCAGCTGAAACGCAGGGTATCAGGCGTGGAGATGTTTTTTACGGTATCGACGGCATAGCATTTAACCTCGATAATTACAGCGTGCTATTGAGTCAGGAATCCATCACACTTAATTTCGCAGATAACAACTCCGGCAGTTGGCAAGACAATGGAAGAGCTGTAAGTCTGGCGTCAGTAAATATTGCGGAAAATGCTGTGCATAAGACTCAAGTAATCGATCTCGACGGCACGAAAGTGGGTTACATTTCTTACAATCAATTTGTGTATACGCAGCACCGGGCGCTGAATGCTGCTTTTGGTGAATTAGTGGCAGCGGGTGCTACCGAATTAGTACTTGATCTACGATATAATCCAGGGGGTTCTGTTTTCACAGCGCTTCTTCTGGGTGGGATGGTATACAGGGAAGGAACCGATAATACCGTCTTTTCAAAACTGGTTTATAACGCTAAAAAATCTCAGAGAAACATTGATTTTCCGTTTTTAACTGAACTGTCAGTCTTAGATGCCGATTTCAATATCACCTCTACAGAACAAATGAATAGACTGTCATTGAATAGAGTGTATATCCTCACCGGTAGAAGAACGGCCTCCGCAAGTGAATTGATCATAAACGGTCTCGAACCCTACATGGAAGTAATCCAAATCGGAACCTATACAAGAGGAAAAAATGAAGGCTCTGTAACGCTATACGATTCACCCACTTCTGATTTTCGCGACGTCGCAACTGCCAACCCGCAACACCTATGGGCGATGCAGCCTATTGTTAGTAAAATTGCTAATGCTACTGGCTTTGGTTCATATGAAGATGGATTGGCACCTGATTATGAGATCGATGAAGTCAGCTTCTTTGATCAGCTTTTACCATTAGGCGATCCAGAGGAGCAGTTATTGAAAATAGCTTTAGATGATATCGCAGGAATTTCAGGCATCGGCAGAGGAGAAGTCATACGGTCAGCACATGAAGATTTGGGTGGAAGCCCTCACAAAGAACAGGTTTCAAGAAGTCCATCGCTGGACGGATTGGGCATCCGGTAGTTTGAATTACTGCAGTTCAAATTGAAATACGACCATCACCCAAGTATTACTGGTAGATACCTCAGTTGGTGAATAAATTACAGCAAAAACTAAAAAAGTTATGCTCCATCGGTCTATTTCCATTGGTCTCTTGGCTATTGCCAGTTTTGCTGCTAAATGTCAAGTGGACCTGTCCTATTATCTACCTGAAGGAATCTCCTACAGTAGTGAGATACCCACACCGGCCTCTGTTATAGGTCATGAGGTAGGAGAATACCACGTCACACACGATAAGTTGGTGTATTATATGAAAGCAGTAGCAGCTGCATCTGATAGAGTATCAGTCGAACAATTTGGGACCACTCATGAAAAGCGTCCTCAGTTACTTCTGACCATCACCTCGCCAAAAAATCATGCAAACATCGATCAGCTCAAAGCTGATCATAAAAAACTAACAGATCCCTCCGCCTCAGGCTCACTAGACCTGAGTCAAATGCCCGCGGTTGTACTTCAAGGATATTCTATTCATGGGAATGAGTCCAGCGGTAGTAACGCTTCGCTAGTGGCTGTATACCATTATGCCGCTGCACAAGGACCTGAGATTGAAAAACTTCTTGAAAACGTCATCATTTTAGTGGATCCTAGCTTCAATCCGGACGGTTTGACCCGATTCTCTAGTTGGGCAAACAGCCGAAGATCTAAAAACCTGGTGGCTGATCCAAATAATCAGGAGCAGAATGAATACTGGCCCGGAGGTAGAACCAACCATTATTGGTTTGATCTTAACAGAGACTGGCTGCCTGTACAGCAACCGGAGGCTTACAACCGAATTGTAAAATTTCACGAGTGGAAACCAAATATTTTGACAGACCATCACGAGATGGGAACCTCTTCTACCTTCTTCTTTCAACCTGGTATTCCTGCACGAAATAACCCCAACACACCAAAAGAAAATTTCAATCTAACAAGCGAAATTGGGAATTATCATGCAAAAGCATTGGATGATATTGGGTCTCTATATTTCACTAAAGAGAGCTATGACGATTTTTACTATGGAAAAGGGTCCACGTTTCCTGACATCAATGGCGGAATAGGCATTTTATTTGAGCAAGCAAGCTCCAGAGGTCATGCTCAAGAGAGCCAACATGGTGTAGTCACCTTCCCTTTCACTATAAAAAACCAGTTTACCACGTCAATATCTACAGTGGACGCAGCGCTCAACATGCGAGAAAAGCTATTAGATTATCAGCGACGGTTTTTTAAGGAGGCACAAATGGAAGCTTCAAAAAATCCAAATAAGGGCATCATCTTCGGAAGTGAAAATGATGCGAGCAGATCCGCAGCACTGGCTAGAATTCTGGCAACTCATGAAATAGAAGTAAAAGAAGTAACGAAAGATACCAGGGTGAACGGGACCACCTACAGGAGTGGTAAGAGCTATTTCGTGCCTATGAATCAAGCGCAATACCGATTGATCAACATCATGTTTGAGGAAGTGACTAGCTTTCAAGATAGTTTGTTTTATGATGTGAGTGCCTGGACGCTTCCCCATGCTTTCAACTTATCTTTTGATTACCTGACTGCAAAAACAATCTCAAGCGTTTCAGCAGGCGAAAGCTATGATGGATCAAAAAAGAATCTCGGAAAGTTAGCGCTTAGTGAGTACGCCTATGCCTTCGAGTGGGATGATTATCAAGCGCCCGCCTTATTAAATAAATTACTTCAAGCAGGCATATTATGTAAGGTTGCAAATATGCCATTTGTTGCTGAGGGAAAGCGCTTTGATAGAGGATCTATTATGATCGCTACTGAATTACAGGAGGAATCAGCAGATGAGTTAAGAATGTTACTAAATAAACTCCAATCGTCGTATGGCATCCAAATACATTCCCTGCCTACAGGCCTCACGCAAGGAGTCAATCTCGGTAGCCGCACGCTGAGCAAAGTAGCATCACCTAGCATTGCACTGCTTGTAGAGGGAGGTACCAGATCCTATGATGCTGGCGAAATCTGGCATCTATTGGATAATCGATTTGACATCGAAGTGAGCTTAGTACCTACGAGAAGACTTGGAAGAGTAGACCTTAGCAGGTACAACACCATGATCTGGGTAGATGGGAATTATGGTTCGCTTAGCGGATCCGCCGATAAAATAAAAGAATGGATCAAGAAGGGAGGAACGCTTATCGCTTATAAGGCTGCCAACCGTTGGTTGAAGCAGCAAGAAATTGCCGACGTCTCGTTTGTAGACACAAAGAAGCAGGCTGGCGGTCCACTTACATATGCAGATCAACGAAATGCTAGTGGAGCCCGGCTCACAGCAGGAACGATTTTTCAAGGTAACCTTGATCTTACTCACCCTTTAGCGTATGGGTACAATAAAGAGAAACTACCTGTTTTCATCGATGAAAACTTGTTTTTTGAAACACCCAAAAACCCTTACTCCTACCCTTTTTCTCTTGACAGTAGTAAACCATTATTAAGTGGCTATGTACATCGGGATAATCTGGAGTTACTTAAAGGTACACCTGGTATCATTGTCTCTAGATATGGTACAGGAAGAATCATTTCTTTTTCTTTCAATACCAACTTTAGAGCATTCTGGTACGGTACCAATAAGCTTTTGCTAAATGCGATCTTCTTTGGAGATCAAATCAGCGGAAGTTCTGCTAACGAGTAATTATGTATCCTTTTGTTCGATCGCCTCTTGGAGGCGATCGAACCAATGCTGACCATACTTTCTGATCAACGGTTCTTTCAGGAATTTGTAAACGGGGACACTGAGGCGAGCTCCCAGGTCACACGCGGGTGAGCAAATATGCCATCTGTCATAGTTCAAAGCTTCAAACTCCTCCAATTTTGCTATCCTAATGGGATATAAATGACAGCTTATCGGTTTTTTGAAAACGGTCTTTCCGTCCTTATGTGCTTGCTCTATGGAGCACTTTAGAATCCCCCTTTCATCATAGCAAGCGAATGCACATTCTTTCCCATTAATAGTGGTAGTAGAATAATCCCCTTCTTCATCAATGATGTAACCCCCTTCAGAGTCAAGTACCTCGACAGCCTCTTTTGAGAGATACTCCTTCACCAATGGAATGACTTCGTCTATCTTATCCAATTCGTCTTCCTCGAGTGGTGCGCCTAGATCACCTTCCACACAGCAAGCACCTTTACACTTCTCGAGATCACAAACGAAGGACTCTTTTTCTATCTCAGAAGAAACGACTGTCTTATCAAGAATAACCATGTCACAAATTTAACACCTTAGCAACTGAAGGGTGTTCCTTTGTTATTAAACATAAAAAAGATAAATTTAGAAGATGAGATATGCAGCCTGCTTGCTCATTCTAGCTTTTTGTTGCGATGCGAGATACGTTCCAAAAGACGGAATTTATGCGGTCGCAGAAACTATGCCGGTATACGCCGCCGGCATGACTGCCTTCAACGAACATATCGAATCATCTTTATTGATATTAGATTCCAATGCATCTGAAGAGTTTAGAAAAGGACAAGTAATGGTATCTTTTGTGGTCAATACTGATGGGACATTAAGTCAATTGAAAGTAGTGCGGGGCATCAACCAGTGGCAAGATGCGGCTGCTCTTTCGGCAATAAAAACTGCACCCAAACTATGGAACCCAGGTGTCAATCAAGGAAAACCAGTGAGTGTCAAACTTACCTACCCGGTTAAATTTTAATTTTTTTTTCAAGAATTCTAAACCAACTAATACACCCTTCCGTTTACGGAATCTATATATGTATATACATTAAATTAATGTACATAATAAAACGATCATGATAAAACTATTAGTATTAGTCAGCGGACTGATTGTCGCCGCTCCGGAAGCCGGAGATGAGCGACTCGAGGTAAATGTATCTACCAGCAATGTAAAATGGATAGGGGCCAAAATAGGTGGAAGTCACAACGGTAGCATCACGTTGACAAAGGGAGTGCTTGATATGGAAAAAGGCCTATTGAAGGGAGGTAGCTTCGTGATTGATATGAGGACCATTAGTTGCGAAGACTTGCAGGGTAAATACAAAGGGAAATTAGAAGATCACCTGAAATCTGACGACTTCTTTAGCGTAGAGACATTTCCATCTGCTAGCTTCATCATCACTAAATCAGTTCCACAAGGTCCTGGCGCCTACGACGTCGAAGGTGATCTTACGATCAAGGGAATCACGAAGTCTATTAAATTCCCCGCTCTGGTTGAAGAAACAGATGGGGGCTACATTGCTACCGCTGATATCACGGTAGACAGATCTGAATATGATGTCAAACACAGATCAAGTAGCTTCTTTGACGGTTTAGGAGATAGAGTAATCTACGACGAGTTTACATTAGCTGTCAACCTCACAGCGAGCAAGTAATAACATTTCCAAGAATTATAGAAAGGCCGATCCAATGGATCGGCCTTTTTCATTAGAAGTGCTTCCAGCCTTGGGCAGATAGCTCTATCACATTTTGTTGTCGCGTAACCATCACACGACCCTTTTCCTTAGGGTGCATATAGCCAATGGTCTGAATGTCCTCGTGTTTCTCAATTTTTTCGAAATCGGCTTGAGATAACGTGAAAAGTAATTCGTAATCCTCCCCACCATGTAAGGCACAAGTATTTGGGTCTATTTGAAACTCTGCTGCCGTTTCGTAGGTCTTCTCAAAGATCGGCAGTTTATCCTCATATATGCTTACTCCAAGGTCTGATTGCTTACATAAATGAAAGATCTCTGAAGTCAATCCGTCACTGATGTCGATCATTGCAGTTGGCTTTAAACCCAGGCTTTCCAATTCATGAACGATATCCATCCTGGCTCTTGGTCTAAGTTGCCTACCAACTACATATTCATACTCTTGTAGTTGCGGTTGCATATCCGGGTTCCCGAGAAACTCTTGTTTCTCTCGTTCCAACACTTGAAGACCTGCATAAGCTGCACCCAAATCTCCTGTTACACAAAGTATATCAGTGTCCTTGGCGGTGCTTCTATATACTACTTTATCCCTGTGAACTTCACCCAGTACTGAAATAGAAATCACCAACCCCGAAGGTGAGGCTGTGGTATCGCCTCCTATGATCTCGATATTATAATCCTTTGCAGCCGCGGCAATTCCATCATAAAGGACTTCCAACGCCTCAACAGAAAATCGGTTGCTTACTGCAAGGCTCACGGTGGCCTGTTTAGGCATTCCGTTCATTGCGGCTATATCAGAGACATTCACGGCAATCGCTTTGTAGCCTAAGTGCTGAAGAGGCATAAATGTGAGATCGAAGTGCACCCCTTCGATCAACATGTCAGTACTGATTAGGGTTAGCTCTTGCTCGTTCTTTTCAAGAACCGCTGCATCGTCGCCGATTCCTTTTACAATGTCATGGCCTGGTGCAGAAAGTTGCGACTCCAGTCGCTTACTCAAATGTTCAATCAATCCAAACTCACCAAGCTCCCCAATCTCCGTTCTTTTTTCTTCGCTCATATTATGATGTAACCTCCTGGCATAACTCCACTAATACCCCATTTGTCGATTTCGGATGAAGAAAGCATATCCATTTATTATCGGCACCTCTCTTGGGTGTTTCATTGATTAATCTAAACCCCTCCCCCTGTAATCTCTTCATTTCGGCATGGATGTCTTCGACCTCAAAAGCGATGTGATGAATACCTTCACCCTTTTTCTCAATGTATTTTGCGATCGCACTTTCTCCGTGATCGGCTGCCAGAAACTCTATCTTCGTCTCACCTACTTTAAAAAAACTTGTTTCTACCTGTTCAGAGTCTACTTTTTCTGATTTGTACGCCTGCTCATCAAAAAGCTTTTCATACAGTTCATTGACGGTTTTGAGGTCGCGCACAGCAATCCCAATATGTTCGACTCGTACCATGATTTGGAGATAATGAATTAATTTTGGCAAAGATGAGGAAACTTTATTCATTGAGAAAAAGTTTTCATTCAAGTCCTATGTGAGGTTTATCATAGATGGAATTAAGAGCGAGTGTTCAGGTAGATTCGGTAAAATTCAAAATAAAATCAGTAAGTTTTTACTGCTTAAAGGAGACCGGAGAGGATTTAAAATTGACCAACTAGCTGGAAAAGAAGTCAAGGTGGGTATGATCACTCTTAATCCAGATCGCAGACATTCGTATCCTATTCCATGAATAGTTGTCATCAGACTGATGTATTTGATGAACTTTATTACGGAAGATGAAATTAATAATAGAATAGTGACTAGTGTTGTACTCCATTCCATTACAGAACAATGATTCAGGTAACAGATAAAGCAAAAGAACAAATTATGGCCTTACGTTCAGAGGAAGGTCATTCAGATTTGCACAATGTAAGAGTTTCCGTAAAAGGGGGCGGTTGCTCAGGTCTTATGTATGATCTTGACTTTGATGACCAGCTTACAGAAAAGGATGAAGTATTCGAAGATAAAGGAATTAAAATCATCTGCGACAAGAAGAGCTTACTATACCTGTTAGGAACCACATTGGATTTCTCTGATGGATTGAATGGTAAAGGTTTTCAATTTGTCAATCCAAATGCCACCAGAACATGTGGATGTGGCGAAAGTTTCGCCGTCTAGGAGTTCTTAATCAATTGAAAAAAACTAAAGCTTTCATGGCGATGAGGGCTTTTTTTCATCCTTCTCATAGGCAGTTATTTTGATCAGTATTTAGTTTATTTAAGCTCACATATCTCTTTCGAAAATGCTTAAAAAGCTTGGACTACTGCTACTTTCAGGTTTTTCATCTCTTCTTGTTTACGCTCAGCCAGTTCGTTACTACCTGAATCTTGATAACATTACTCATCACGAGCTTCGCATTCAGGTGACCTTCTCAGGTCTTGATCGTGATACATTGGAAGTGAGAATGCCTGATGCTTCTCCAGGCAGGTATGCACCTCACCAGTTCGCAAAAAATGTATACGAGTTAACGGCATCAAATACGCAAAGCCAACCACTTCCACTACTAAGAAAATCTCCATGCAGCTGGGAAGTGGTCAATAAGAAGCAGGACGTACAGCTCGAGTATACACTCTACGCCAATCATGGTGATGGTACGTATTCAGGCATCGATAGTCGAAAGCTGCATTTAAATATGCCTGCGACATTCCTGTATGGCACAGACCTGGATGATCGGCCGATAGAACTAACCATTGACTTAACAGACCACCCACAATGGTCAGTTGCCAGCCAATTAAAGAAGGTTACGAAAGGCGAATTTTCAGCCCCCAATTACTACTATTTCTACGATAGTCCAACGCTGGTAGGAGAGATCGATTTTCGATCATGGAAAGTAGACGATCAAACTATAGAAGTAGCAATGATGCATGAAGGCAGTGACGAGGAACTGGATGCCTATGTCGAATGGATCAAGAAAATAGTCACTGCGCAAAAACAGGTATATGGAGAGCTCCCAACTTTTGATTTTGGAAGGTATACTTTCTTAACTTCTTACAACCCATGGGTATTTGGAGATGGTATGGAGCACCGAAACTCCACCGTTTGCAGCAGCAGAAGTAATCTAAAGACAAATGCTGCTGGATTGATTGGCACCATATCACATGAGTTTTTTCATGCCTGGAATGTCGAACGTATTCGACCTGCATCTCTGGAGCCCTTTAATTTTGACAGGGCCAATATGTCTGAGGCATTGTGGTTCGCAGAAGGGTTTACTTCTTATTATGATGACCTGATACTGTGCCGTACGGGCATCATTACGTCTGACAAATACATAACCTCCCTTGGCACGGGAATAAACTACGTGTTGAACAGCCCTGGAAGGTTGATGAGAAACCCTATGCAAATGAGTCATAATGCCCCGTTTGTTGATGCTGCTACTTCAAATGACGAGACTAATTATGCAAATAATTTTATCAGCTATTACACCTACGGGTCCGTATTGGGATTAATATTGGATCTTTCCATTCGTTCAAATTTTAAAAACCTAAGCCTGGATGATTTCATGCAAAACGTATGGAAAAAATACGGAAAGACAGAAATCCCTTATACAATAAAAGACTTAATGGAAGTGCTGATCGAGACTACGGGTGACGAAGCGTTTGCGAGACGATTTTTTGATGAATCCGTCTATGACAGCCACCTCCCGGATTTGGAATCTTTGCTAACTCAATTTGGAATTACACTTAAAGTATCAAACCCTGAAGGCGTTCACTTTGGGAGGACCAGTATCGATAAGAGAGGAACCTTACTTTCAACAGTAAGAAGGGGAACAGCCTGGTACGAAGCAGGTGTGGAAAAAGGTGATAAGATTTACTCAATCAATGAATTACCGATCCTGAATCAAAACGATTTCAGGAAATCAATGCAAAAACTTTCGATAGGAGGTACTTACACGATCTCGTATCAGCAGCTTGGAATCAATAAAAAAGGCAGCTTCACAGCTCTCCAGGACCCCACGGTAGAAACGGTGGTCGATCATAAAGCCAGTAAGAAAGCCATTAAAAGGCAAAAAGCCTGGCTATGGATGGACTATTAATAAGCCCGTACCTCCACTCCTTTCATAAAGTTGATAAAGGCTCGGTTTACGACCCTGTTACCACCCTTTGTTGGAAAGTCTCCCGTAAAATACCAATCTCCTAAATGGTCAGGACATGCTGTGTGAAGATCCTCCACAGTCTGATAAACGATTTCCAGCTCAGCCTTCATATTTTCGGGTCTTACAATTTGAGCAATTTTGTTACTTACTTGCTCATAGGTGAACGGACTGTAGAGCTCCGCAACATAATTTGGCTGATCTTTATCTGAACCTGCTGCTATACACTTATCAAATACTTCATCCAGCAGATACTCTTTATCATGCTCTTCAATCAAAGCCAGTACAGCACGGAAAGCGACAAAGTCCTTCATCTTACTCATGTCAATCCCATAACAATCGGGAAACCTGATCTGTGGAGCCGACGATACAACGATGATCTTCTTCGGTTGTAAACGATCAAGCAAAGTCAAAATACTCTTCTCAAGCGTGGTACCTCTCACTATACTGTCGTCAATGATTACCAGATTATCACGATCCTTTTGAATCACCTCGTAGGTAGTATCGTAAACGTGTGCTACCAGGTCATCTCTCTGCGCATCATCCGTTATGAAGGTCCGAAGCTTTGCATCCTTCAGTACTAATTTCTCTACCCGCGGTTTGAATGAAAGGAGATCTTCCAATGAGTCCATACTTGGTTTTTCATCAATGATGATCTCTTTGCGCTTCTTGATTAAGTAGTTTTCAATTCCACTCATTAGTCCCAAAAAAGACGTTTCAGCCGTATTAGGTATGAAGCTAAAGACAGTGTTTTTAAGGTCAAAATTAACGGACTTGAGTACGTGTGGAACCAGCAGTTCCCCTAGCTTTCTTCTTTCTTGATAAATGTTAGGATCTGTACCTCTGGAGAAGTAGATACGTTCAAAACTGCAAGACTTTCTTTCAAGTGGTTCAGTAAATGGTACCTGCCGAAAATCTCCGTTCTTTTCAACTATCATGGCGTGTGCAGGCGCTATCTCTTGTATATCGCTGTAGTCACAGCCAAAGGCGGTCTTAATTGCCGGCTTTTCTGAAGCGACTACCACCACCTCATCATCTGCATAATAATAGGCAGGACGGATGCCGGCAGGGTCACGAGCTATAAACGCAGAACCGAAACCTACCATTCCGGCCATGGTGTATCCACCATCAAAATCTTTACAAGAACGCTGCAAAACTTTCTGAAGATTCAGTTCCTCTTCAATCAATTTGGTGATCTCTGAATTGATGAACTTGTCTTTGTACTTATGAAAAATCTGTTGGTTTTCATCATCAAGAAAATGACCAATTTTCTCCATCACTGTTACCGTATCCACTTTTCCTTTCGGGTGCTGGCCCAATTCAACCAGCTTATCAAAAAGCTCGTCTACATTCGTCATGTTGAAGTTTCCTGCAATGACGAGGTTTCTACTTCTCCAGTTGTTTTGACGAAGAAAAGGATGACAATTTTCAATACTGTTCTTTCCATGAGTACCGTATCTCAAGTGCCCTAACCACAACTCTCCTGTGTAAGCGTAATTATCTTTAAGCCATTGTGCATTGTAATACCCATCCTTTCCACCTTCACTGAATGCTTTCTTAAACTTTTTCCCGACCTTACCGAATATGTCCTCAATAGGATTAGATGCAACCGTACGGTAGCGACTGATGTACCGCTTTCCCGGAGCAACATCTAATTTGATATTGGCGACTCCTACACCATCCTGCCCCCTGTTATGTTGCTTCTGCATAAGAAGGTACATCTTGTTGACTGCATAGGTAGGTGTGCCATATTTGTCAATGTAGTGTTGAAGTGGTTTCCTTAATCTGAGAAAGGCAATGCCACATTCGTGTTTGATCGGGTCACTCATCGATAGTCTATATTAAGGTAGTACAAAGCTATTCAAAATATCAGGTTGCATAAAGCCCCAAAACATCAGCAGTGCTAGTATGATTGCAGCAAGTGCCTGCGTGAAGGTCGGTAAACTAAATTTATTTTTCGGTTCCTTCAGAAAATAGGCTATTGGTAACTTCAAATAATAGTACAGTGACAATACCGTGCTGAGAATTCCAATGATCAAATAGCTTAACCAAAGCATATCCGCTTCCGTAGCGAACTGTTGATAAACTTGGGTGAAAAGTAACAATTTGGCTGAAAAACCTGCTGTAGGTGGGAGTCCCGTCAATGACATCAATATTACAACCATGGCCGCTCCAAATAGAGGGGCTGCCTTACCAAAACCATTGCAAGCTTTGAATTTAAGAGACCTGACCTCCACATTTTCATGAAAATGGATGAGATAAAAAACCGCAAGATTCATCAAAGCATAAATAGCTGCATAAAAACTGAATGCGGAGAGCCCTTCCTCTCCCATTAAAGTCAACGGCAGCATAAACCCAGAATGTGCAATCGCTCCAAAGGCAATGGTCCGCTTGAGTCGAATCTGCGGCAATGCACTGAGGGTACCCCAAAGCACCGTGGTCAAGGCCACTGCCAGCAGCATCTTCACCGCTGAAGCCTGATAAACATCCGGCAGTAACTGCATAAGATGATAGATCAGAACGAATGCACCGATCTTCGGTACTATAGAGAAAAAAGAAACCGCATCAGATGGTGCTTCCTGATAGGTGGAAGGTACCCATAAGTGAAAAGGAATAAGAGACGCCTTGAATAGTAGACCTGCAAAAAACAAGCACAAGCCAAAAGCAGAAAATGGATGTGCAACCAGCGATGTCAATAGCAGACTTCCTGATGCACCGTACACTAAACTCAATCCGTAAAGCATTACAGCCGAGGTCACTCCTCCAAAAAGGACATATTTTAACGTCGCCTCGGAGGACTTCGGTGTCAAACGCATTCCTGTTAAGAAATAGGAAGAGAAAGAAGCCAGCTCAACACCTAGGTAGACCAACAGAAAATGCTGTGCACTCACCATTGCCAATGCTCCAATCAAGCCACTTAGCAAAAAAAAGTAGAATTCAATCTGCTGGTAAGGTCGCCTGATGTACCAGACAATCACCAAGGTAGCGACCATCAGTAGTAACCTCATCTTCCCCACTAATCCGTCCACAAAGATCCACTCACTGAAGTAAGCTCCCTGCTCTTGTGATGAGTAGAAAATTGCAGCTATGATCACTATTGAAACGTAAGCGCGAAGAAGCAGCTGAGATATACGTGCTCTCACTAACAACAATAAAAACATCGCCCCTAACAGTAAGATAGCTTCGGAACGTAGCAAGGGTAGCTGTTCGAGAATGTATTCTAGTTTCTGAAGCGTGTTCACTCTGCTACTATCGATTCAAATGTTGGACTATCAATGTTATTGTCTCGTTCATAGGATTCAAGATGATCTTGGGAAAAACCCCCAACACTATTACCAGCACTATTAATGGGAGAAACATCACCAATTCACGCTTACCAAGGTCTTTCATTCTCTTTTCCCATTCTTCTTCTCGCACCCAGAAACTACCAAAAAACATCCTTTGAGTGGTCCATAGATAATAGACGGCTGATAGGATAATACCTATTACTGCTGCCACCGAAAAGCCATACGAGAACAGACCTCCAGCTGACGCCTTAAAGGCACCCATTAAAACAAGCAACTCTCCAACGAATCCACTAAGTCCTGGTAAACCTAAAGAAGCAAAGAAAAGAATGATCATCGCAAACGTATACCTTGGCATCCGATGAGCAAGCCCACTGAAGTTTTCAATTTCACGGTTATGCGTTCGATCGTAAACCACTCCAACAAGTAAGAATAAACCTGCAGAAATAAGTCCATGAGATATCATTTGGAAGAGGGCTCCCGACAACCCCTCTGAAGTCAATGCGGCCAGGCCAACCAGCACAAAGCCCATATGTGATATAGAACTGTAAGCTACCAGCCTTTTGAAATCTCGCTGTGCGATCGCATTAAGACCTCCGTACACGATCGAAAGCACACCAATAGCAACAACCAGGGCCGAATAAGACGCTGCTTCCGCCGGAAAAATCAAATACGCGATTCTTACAATGCCGTATCCTCCTACTTTAAGTAGTATAGCAGCTAATACTACCGATATCGCGGTAGGTGCTTCTACGTGAGCATCCGGCAACCAGGTATGAACAGGGACAGCCGGTAGCTTAATGGCGAAACCCATGAGCAACGTCAAAAATGCAATTGACCTAAACGGTAAACTCCACATGACCTGATCATTATCCGGATGAAGAAGGCTATCAGGGATAAATGCTTGCTGTCCCGACATCAAGAGCAAATCAAAGGTATGTACCCAACTGCCTCCTGCTGATAATTCAGGATCATGGGTACTCATGTAAAGTCCGACCATGACGATCAGAATCAGCAATGAACCAAAGAGTGTGTAAATGAAAAACTTTATAGAGGCGTACGATCTGTTTTCCCCTCCCCAGATTCCGATTAAAAAAAACATCGGTAACAGCATCAATTCAAAAAACAGGTAAAACAAAAACAGATCTAATGCGATGAAGCACCCAAAAATACTTGAGAACAGGATCAAATAAAGAATATGATAGCCTCTATACTGATGATCATAATGCCAGCTTGCTAAGGTTCCCGTTACCATGATGAGCGCGCTTAGCACTACCATACACAGACTGACACCATCTACTCCTACGTGATAATTCACGATGAAATCACCTAAACTTCCCAGGCTTAATGAAAACCATTCTACTCGCTGAACGAACTGGAAATTGGCCACATAAGAGCCTGCACCTGTTGCCGAATTAAAAGATTGCCAAAGGATAGCTACTAACACCAATTCCAGAAGTCCTATGGCTAGCGTAATCCCTCTAACAACCTGCTGACTCGCACTTGACCATGACAACAGTATCAATACGCCAAGCAGTGGTAAAAAAAGAATCGAACTAAGTATTTGATCTATCATCAATTGTCAAAAAATTTCAAATCCAATTACTACAAGAACCAGCAAGATCACTGCCCAAAAGAAATGCAATTGTACTCGACTGGCATGAAACAACCGGATCATATTTCCAATCCAGACCTGAAGCCCGGCTAATAAATTCACTATGCCATCTACCAATATTTTATCTATCAAATCTGCTGCTTTACTCACCAGCACTGTGAATACACCTACAGCATTTATAAACCCATCAATCCATTTCTTATCGAATATGAACAGACGTTTGCAGAACGCTATGAAGGCCACTGAAAGCACACGAGTATAAAACCAATCCACAAAAAAGGCATTGAAACTAAGGCTAAGAATCCCTTTTCGAGAACGATCAAACTCATCTCTAATTACTTCAACCGATTCCTTCTGATCTTTTAGACCGTGGTATCGGTAGTACCCAAAAGCAGCTCCCCCAACTGCAAGCAAAATCGAAACAGGTGTAAGCCAACCGTAGGCGCCGTTCATTGGGTATTCCCCAATGGCATAGCCCAGGAAGGCAAAATCACGACCAATAGGATTCCATGTGTACCAGAAAAATATAGAACCCACCGCAAGTAGTATTACCGGTATTTTCAATGGAGCTTCTTCAATAAAATGATACGCCAGATGCTCTCCTCGATACTGACCAAAGAAGACGTACAACCATTGTCTGAACATGTAGAAGGCCGTTAAAAAAGCAGTCAATAGCGCGACAAATGGCAACAGAAATCCTATTTGATAATCCTGTGCCCAAACTATCGTTTGAAGTATGATGGCCTCTTTTGATAAAAAGCCTGTGAAAAAAGGCAATCCAGCTAATGCCAGCATACAAATCGTATATCCGTAAAAAACGATTGGTAACTGTTTACGAATACCTCCCATGGCCCGCATATCTTGAGCTAATTTGTGGTGTCCAATATAATGCATGTAGTGAATCACAGCACCCACCGAAAGAAACAATCCGGCCTTAAAGAAGGCATGTGTCCATAGGTGAAAAAAGCTGGCCTCGGGAGCTCCTGTTCCAACACCCATTACCATATATCCCAACTGTGAGATGGTAGAATACGCCAGCACACCCTTGATATCATAGCTCGTCAATGCGGAGATCGCTGCAATCAAGGCTGTGAGTCCCCCGATTATGGCAACGATTAGCTGAACATCCGCTGCTAAAACAGGAGACAACCGAATCAGCAAGTACACCCCTGCTGCTACCATCGTGGCAGCATGAATCAATGCTGAAACAGGTGTAGGGCCTGCCATCGCTCGAGGTAACCAGGTAAAAAAGGGGCCTTGAGCACTTTTCCCAAAAGCTCCAATCACAAGAAGTAAAGAAACGACCAGCGGCAATTCGCTTGCGCTTTGTAATTGTGATAAACTGCCTATGCCAATTCCCTGAATCATCCAAAGGATGCCTGAGAACAGCGCAACATCCGCAATCCGGTTGGTGATAAAAGCATAGCGAGCCGCAAACGCATTTTCCTCTTGTTGCCACCAAAAACCGATCAGTAAGTATGAAGAGAATCCCACCAGCTCCCAGAATACAAAGACAAGTATCAAGTGATCCGCTACCAACAGTCCAATCATCGAAAAACAGAAGAAACCTAAAAATGCGAAATACCGATGCCTGGCTTCGTCTTTCTCCATGTAGGTGATGGAAAAGATGTGCACCAGTAACGAAATGGTTGCAACCAATGCGATCAAAAGAAGGGCCAATCGATCTAGATGCCATCCCACGTTGACCGAAGGAATCCATTCAAAATCGATTCGTTCCTGAAAATCAGTACCAAGCAAACACACCGTGTAGATCGCCACTACCAACATGCTGAGTGCAGTACCGATAAAGCTGTATTTAGCAGGTCTTGTAAAAAAACTAACGAAAGCTCCAAGCAATGGGAAGACGAGTAATATGATTACTTGCACTGACATTAATACTTCAACCTATTTAAATCCTTAACATTGGACGAATTGTACTGCTTGTATACAAGAAGTAGGATAGCAAGCGCGGTAGCTGCTTCACAAGCACCTACAACCACTATGAAGATACCGGCTATCTGACCCTGCAAAGAAGGATCATTAGTTGAGAAAATGACCAAATTCAGGTTCGCGGCATTAAGTATTAATTCTAAACCGATGAGAACGAAAATGGCATTTTGTTTAATGACTGCGATTAACAATCCGGTGCAAAACAGGCCTGCACTAAGGTATGCCCCGTATGTCATCAGTTCCGTCATTGTACCGATGATTTACTTGAGTACTTTGCATAATAAGATGCCCCGACCAGCACTACCAACAAAAGATAAGCTATCAGCTCAAAGGCTACTATATAATCGGTCATGAACAACATTCCAATGGTCTTGACTGGTTGGTCCGGCCAACTACCTGTATTGTAGCTCAACGGTATTTCACTTCCCTGATGAATCGTATAAGCGAACGTAAAAGCAACGGTGACAAAAAGTAAAAGACCCGGAAAAATTAGATGATGTGCAGCAGGTGTTGCTCCTTCCTTGATTTGCTGGGTCAGCATCAAGCCAAACGCTAACAAAATCACGATGCCGCCTGCATATACCAGCAGCTGAACCACGGCTAAATATTCTGCTTTAAACAAGACAAAAATGCCCGCTAAAGCAATCATCACTACGATGAGTAAGAAGGCTGCATACACAACCTTGCGAGTGAAAATCATACCAATCAAACCTGCTACTATTATCCCTGAAAAAACAAAGAAGAACAACTCAATCATCCTCTATCGCCTTTTGGTTTCTTCTTTATCGCAGGCTTTACCTTTGGCCTGAATACGGGTTTGGGCTTTTGCTCAGCATTTTCTCCTGCATCCAACGTCGTGGGACTAGGTTTAATTTTGGGTCTGAAGACCGGCTTTACATTTTTGACATTCTCTACGTCTTCAGCGGCCTGAGGCTTTACTTTAGGACGGAATACAGGTTTTACAGCGCTCCCTCCGGCAGTGCGTACAGTAGATCTGGCATCCGGTTTCACCTCGGCTGAAGTCTTCCTTTGGGCTTCTTTTAAGCGTGCTTTTTCTTCCTCTTGTTTTGCTACCAACTGCTTTTTCTCCAAAATCTCCAAGGGGGTCATTTCGGAAAAAGCGTAATTATGATCTCTCACATCGAACTCGCTGAAATCATACGTTGGTGTCATGGTGAGGCATTCGGTAGGACAAACGGTGGTACACAATCCGCAGAAGCAGCATTTTGCCATGTCTATATTGAACGTCGCTGCATGCAATCGCTTGACGCTTCCATCCGAAGTATGCCCGATATCCTCTACCGCTTTGATTGCTTCAATTTCAATACAATTAACAGGACAAATCTTAGCACATTTATCACAAACGATGCAGTCGTCAACTTCATTGTGAAGGCGGTAACGTCCATTATCGGGTACCGGCAAGGTCTCATATGGGTACTGGAGCGTTACGATACCTGTTTCCTGCTTGAAATAATCGGCATCCGAAATTCCCAGGGGTGTACGGCTTTCTCTTGCTTCCCACAGGTATCTCAAAGTAAGCTTCATGCCGTTACTCAGCGTCTGAACCGATGACCTGATATTTTCAAAGTATCCCTTCATGTCATCAGCAACCTCCAGCATCCGCTAAATAAAATTAAAAGCAAAGCAGCCGGGGTTAAATATTTCCAGCAAAGTGTCATGAGCTGATCCACGCGCAGCCTCGGAAATGTCCATCGTACCCACATTTGGATAAAGATGAACAACATTGCTTTGCTAATCAGCCAGAAAGCACCCCAAATTGGACCCGTAGTCCAGTTGGCAAGCTGCATTCCCGCAATATTCGGCAGAGGGGTGTTCCAGCCACCGAAGAAAAAGATGGCCGTCAGAAAAGCAATTAAAAGCATCATCCCATACTCAGACAACATGATCATCCCCCATCTAAAGCCACTGTATTCTGTATGATAACCCCCAACTATCTCACTCTCTGACTCCGGAAGGTCAAACGGTGCACGATTGGCCTCAGCTAACCCTGATATAAAAAAAATAAGAAAGGCAGGTAGCAACCAAGGGTTTTGGATAATGTACCAGGAAAAAACACCTCCCACTTCGGTGACTTCAATACCTAATGCCGCGATGCCGAACAAATAAATCGGCGAGTTGGACAAGATTCCTTGCTGTTGAATGATGACTTGCAAGTCCAGTGATTGAGCAGTCATAACGACTGCCAGGATGGATAACCCTAATGGAATCTCGTAACTTATGATCTGGGCAATAGAACGCATCGACCCGTAGAGTGAATATTTGTTATTAGAGGCCCAACCAGCCATTAGTATTCCAAGTACATCTAATGAAACAATGGCCATCAGAAAAAAGACGCCCGGAGGAATGAAGGCCCCTGCGACATTGGTTGTCAAAGGTAATACTGCAAAGCCACCAAATACAGCGATGAAAATTAAGATAGGTGCCATTTTGAATAGGCCTTTATCGGCAGCCGCAGGAACAATGTCTTCCTTTTGCAGCATCTTCAGGAGATCGGCAACCGTCTGAAATAACCCAACAGGTCCCACTTCCATGGGCCCCAAACGGTTTTGCATGAAGGCAGAAACTTTTCGTTCTGCGTAAACAGCCAATACCACAAAAATCAACAGAAATGGAAGAAAGAATAAAAATGTGACCATTCAGATTTTACAACCTGTTACGCTTAAAAAAGTTCTACGCGAATTTAGACAGAAATATCCACTAGAAAGGCGTATTACAACCATTCAGAATCCTCTGACTGACAAGACTCAAATGACAAAATCTCACCAATGGATATTCCCAACCAGGAAATAAATTAGAACAAAAAAGCACCACTATATTTCAATTTTGGCACGGTGATTGGCTATTAACTAGTGAATCAAACAAGTAAGACTATGAAACAGGTTAGACTATTCGTATCAGCAGCAGCCTTACTTATGTCAGGATTGCTATTTGCTCATCAACAAGGGACTTGGGTGGCCAGTACAAGTGCGGCGTATCCCTCTTATCAACTACATGCCACATCCAGAGCGCAAGCCAGTCTGGCAATTGACACGTACGGATATTTTGATATTCGTGTGTGGATCGACGGTGTAATGATCAATCGTAAACCCAAAGCCTATGTAGAAATACCTAGCCTGAGAGCTGGACATAGATTTGTAGAAATCGAAGTATTCGGTCGCCATAGTAGCTATTTTGTGTCTCATCAAATGTTTTTGGAACCTCACCGATGGAACCTTTTTGAGGTGCAAAGACATCCACATCGAAATTGGTTTGCAATTTCTGCCTTATCTACCAAGCCGATCGGTTATTACTATGTCGGAGGTAGAAGAACGAGTGTAAATATGAACGTCAACAGACCCGTGTGGAGGCCTGGCTACGGTGTAGGTTCTCCTCAACGCCAACAGAAAAACACGCGTCTGGAGCAGCACTCCCGTTATTTAAAGAGACAGGAAAGTACCCTTCAGGGAGGAAAGGGAAGATCCAATAATCGCGGAGGCATTCATCAGAATGATGACAAGAAAGAAAACCGACAACCTCGCGGAAGAGGAGCACGGGAGGCAGGATAACCGCTTTACAACTATACTTACTATTTCAATTTGAAAAAGGTGGTCACTTGACTGCCTTTTTTTTGTTTCTCTACTCTTACCTCCGTTTTTTCTTGCTGACCATTGAATAAACTCTTTCAGCAAAAGAATTATCATAAATGAATAAAATGAAGCATTTTTAAGGTACCGTTTTGTACCAAAGAGTCCTGTTATGAATATTTTGAACCTCCCACCTACACGAATTACCCCAGAAGTGCTGATAAACACGGATAATCATATTCTAATTGTTAAGGGAAGATCAAGTCCGGAAAATTCGGTTGCCTTTTACGATCAGGTGAAAAGAGGTATCAAAAATTATTTTCAAAATGAACAGCACCTTGAGGTTCATTTTATGTTTGAATACTTCAATACCAGTTCTTCCAAAAGTATTTTCGAGATTATCAAGTTATTGAAGAGGTATACAACCATCAGAAAATCCATCACCTTCCACTGGGTGTTTGAATCCTATGACGATGACATGATGGAGACTGGTGAAGACTATGCAGACCTATTGGATGTAGACATGAACATGATAGAAGTAGAAGAAATGGAAGAATACTCTACTTATCAGAGATTGGCCTCATGATTTAGTTCAATTAAGAATTTACTGCTGCTAGCCACGCTATCCTGGACAGACTTTTTATTGGTTTTGTATTTTAGTTGATCGAAAAAACGTTACAACATGCGGTTACTACTTCTAATTTTAGGCATACTCACAATCTCCATCTCCCTGTGCAGCCAGCCGTCCAGCAAGAAAATGATCTCCGGACTGGAAAAGGCAAGAATAGACTGGGGCGTGCCCGGGATGTCAGTTGGAATTGTGCATCAGGGAGAAGTTTTTCTCAATCGTGGGTTTGGATTTAAAGAGCAGGGCAAGAGCGAACCCACTAATGCTACCACACAATATGCGATCGCTTCCAACACCAAAGCGTTTGTGAGTGCCGCTATCGGTACGCTGGTCATGGATGGTAAACTGAAATGGGACGAACCCGTCAGAAAATACCTACCTGATTTTGCCATGTATGACCCCTATGTGACTGAACATATCACGGTGAGAGACCTGCTATGTCATCGGGCAGGATTAGGCACGTTCAGTGGGGATGTAATCTGGTATAAATCTGAAAAATCTGCAGCAGAAGTCATCAAGCAAATAAAGTACGTACCCCAAGCCTATCCCTTTCGTAGTGGCTATGGATACTCAAACCTGATGTTCATTACAGCCGGAGAAGTCATCAAAGCGGTATCCGGTCTTTCCTGGGAAGAATATGTGAAGAAGACCTTTTTTGAACCCCTTCAAATGAACGAAACGATCACCTCCACCAATAATCTCTCATCAAATGTTGCCACCCCGCATAAACCCACAAGGAATATCAACCAACCCATCCCCTGGGTCAACTGGGATAATATGGGTGCAGCCGGCGGCATCATCTCCTCTTCAGATGATATGTTAAATTGGATTCAGTTGCTGCTGAACAAGGGAATCTCTGAAGGGGACACGCTCATCGACCCCGATATACTAAACGAGATGTGGACACCTCATAATGCGTTCCCTATCACAGAAAAAAGCAAACTAGACCTGCCCGGAAGAAACTTTAACGGATATGGTCTTGGCTGGGGGCTATATGATTACTTCGGTAGAAAAGTAGTGACCCATAGCGGAGGGTATGACGGCATGTATTCCCGCGTGGTCCTCGTTCCCGATGAGCAGCTGGGTTTTGTCGTATTGACCAACAGCATGACCGGCATTATCACACCGGTGATATTTGACATTATCAATCAATTCATAAAGGAGGACACGCGCGATTGGCACGAAAAATACCTACAGCGACCGGGTGGTGAAGGTATGTCTGACTGGATCGACCAGCGGAAAACTGCCAGAATTGAAAACACCTCACCTCGAAAAGAAAATGCTCACTATACGGGAACTTACTACGACCCTTTTTACGGAACGATTACCATCAAAGAACAAGAAGGGAAATTGCGACTACTTTTCGAACAAGCTCCCGATTTATCAGCCACACTCGCACACTGGCAACTGGACACCTGGGAAATCAAATGGGATCACATCCATGCATGGTTTGATTTTGGACTTATCAATTTCACCTTCAGCACCGAAAATGAAGTCATCGGAATCGAATTCGATGTACCTAACTACGACATCTTCTTTGATGAAATCCATGCCAAAAAGAGATAGTTGATCGCTTCTTCGCTACTACTTCAAATGACCTGGAACTTATGAGGTTCTGCAAAAAAGAAAAACGAATTCCTATATTCCCTTACAACTAACCTTAGGGTGCAGCTGGTAAGGCGCTACAGATGCACGTGGCGCGCCTGAAAAGGCGCGCCGAAAAACTGCGAACCCAGCGACTCAAACTTCAAATGATCCTCTGTGGTCAATACCTCCATACTTCCCGTTTGACTGCAATTATCATCCACCTCAGGGTGTCGCTTCAAATAATCTTGTAGACTTCGGGCCACAATAGGTCCTTGTGAAACCAACTGAACCTGATCGCCTATGATTTTCTCAATGATCGGTGCCAACAAAGGATAATGTGTACACGCCAGCAACAAGGTGTCAATACTGGCATTCCTCTCAAATAATCGATTTAGGTCTTTTTCAACGAAGTATAATGCACCTTCACTCAGATGCTCACCATTCTCAACCAAGGGCACCCACATTGGACATGCTTGCTGATACACGCGTAGTTCCGGAAAGAACCTTTCAATTTCAATGAGATAGGATTTTGACGTTACAGTTCCGGGAGTACCCACAATCCCAAGATTACCTGATTGGGAATAAGCACCTATCGTTTCGGTAGTGGGTCTGAGGACGCCCAACACTCTCTTTTGAGAGGCGTACAAAGGCAGCTCTTTTTGTTGAATCGACCGTAAGGCCTTGGCAGCAGCCGTATTACACGCCAGGATCACAAGGGAGCAGCCTTGATCAAATAGATACTTTACACCTTCCCACGTAAACTCGTAGACGCTTTCAAAAGAACGTGTACCATACGGTGTGCGAGCGCTGTCTCCCAGATAGAGGTAATCGTAATCGGGTAATACCGCACGTATCGAATTTAATACTGTCAATCCACCAAATCCTGAATCAAAAATACCTATAGGACCTTGCACCGACATGGGTACAAAGATGGGATAAAGCGTAACAACTATGCTATTAGGCCTCATTATTATACAGCAAAAAATAAAGAGGGGTTTCGACATGTTGCATCAAAATAGCTGTTGATTGGATTGAAAAACGTGCCGGTAAAATAGAACGGCTGATTCATGTACCAGGTGCACCACTACCTACACAATCAATTGCAAAGAATTCGATAAATTAAGGAGATGAAACAACCACTGCATCGAGCTAAAAAAACGCGTCGCTTCGTGACCTCCATGCCCGGAGTCGCTTCTTTACTCCTATTATCGCTGTACGCCTGTCAACCGACTTCCGGTTCGGAAAACAACTCAGCTGATACTACAGAGGCTACGGTAACTACCAATCCAACTAGTATCGCATCAAGTGCCGAAGAAAAGTATCAGCTTGCCAGGAAAGCATTTGAAATGAATGAGAAGGATCCCGATGCCTTGATATGGTTTGGAAGACGAGCAGCCTACCTGGGAAATTACGAAGAAGCAATCGGGATTTTCTCCATGGGAATCGATCGTCACCCTGCAGACGCTCGCATGCTCCGTCACCGTGGTCATCGGTACATCTCGACTCGTCAATATGGCCGGGCCATCTGGGATTTTGAGAAAGCCATTGAGTTGATACAAGATCAGGAAGACCAGGTGGAACCGGATGGTCTTCCCAATAGTCGGAATATACCGCTCAGCACGCTGCATGGTAACATCTATTATCATCTGGGGTTAGCATACTACCTCCAAAATGACATGGAAAATGCTTTAAGCGCCTACGGCAATCGAACCGTCACGGAGAAATACGATGACAATGTCGTTTCCGGTGGACATTGGCTGTACATGATCCTGTCGCGGCTAGGCCGAGAAGAAGAGGCAACGGCAGCAATCAGACGGGTCAGCCTCGATATGGATATCATCGAAAATGACAGTTACTATCAGATGTGCTTATTCTACAAAGGGTTGATACCCGAATCGAATTTGATTGCAAATAGCCCCGGATCATCGTCTTCCGATGTGTTGAGTTACGGCTTGGGAAACTGGTACCTGTATAAGAAACAAGATACCCTAAAAGCAAAAGCATACTACCGGCAGCTGTTGGAAAACGGTAACAAATACTCTTTTGCTTACCTCGCCGCCGAATCAGACTGGGAAAGGATCTTTGAATAAATTTCCAGCCGCCTTCATAACTCGTTATTGTCGAAAAGATTGCTTCATGACGAGCCATTGAAACATAAGCCGTCACTAATCCAAAAATAGAAAATTTGTAGGCTGTGCTAGATCTAGCCACTTCCTCACATAGATCGTGAACGCTATCAGACACTAGCATACTTACTAATTCATACTTTCGATTTGTTTAGTTGCTATCTTACATCTCCGGTTTACCTAGCATAAAAATATATCAAAATGAGACCCTTGATCACCTTCTGCCTCCTTGCCTACAGTTTTTACTCATTCGGGCTTGAAACTAAGATCCTCGTCCGTGCCAAAGCAAAAGATGCCAAGTTTATCGGTTCTTCCATAGGAGGAGCACACGTCAAAATCATAGATGAATTGACCGGTGAGCTACTTGCTTCCGGTATTACCTCCGGTTCCACTGGAAACACCACGCTGATCATGAAGACACCTCTCGAAAGAGGTAAACCCGTCACTGACAAGAACACCGCCGGGTTCCTTGCCACATTAGACATAGACGAACCAGTATATGTCAAGGTCGAGGTGACCGCCCCCGTCAACCAGCGACAATCACTCATCCAAAGCAGCACCCAGCTGTGGGTGATCCCCGGCAAAGACTTGGTTGGTGAAGGCATCATCGTAGAGATACCCGGGTTCGTCATCGACGTCCTGGCTCCCAGAGCACATGAACGAATTGCCTTGACTTCTCTTGAAAACGGGAAACTACTTATTCACTCCAACATCGTCATGACCTGTGGATGTCCGATTACCTCCGGAGGCACCTGGGATGCTGATCAAATGGAGGTCGTAGCCCTCGTGAAGATAAATGGAGAAGACCTTAAGCAAATCAAGATGAGGGTGACCGAAACCAGTCTTTTTGAAGGAAGCTTCACTCCTACTGAAGTAGGCAATTACGAAGTGACCGTGTACGCGATCAACTCGACTACCAACAACACGGGAGTAGACAAAGTCAATTTTATTTTGAATTAGCGATCATGGAATCGATTGAGCAGCGTCTTTCCGGAGGCCACCCCAATTCCCTGGGCAATACCGTAGAGGTGGTGGAAGAGGTACTCATTAATCCCAAACAATTACAAGAGCTCTTCAATTGCTATTTTAGCGACAATAAGGTAGTACGATTGCGCGTCTCCAATGCGATGAAGCGGATCGCCAACAGGAACAAGGCCTTATTGATTACCTACCTACCCAGACTTCTGGAAGACATCTCAAAAATTGATCAGGATTCTACCCGGTGGACCCTGGCACAGCTATTTGATACCTATACCGAAGAAATGGATGGGGATCAACGCCTAGCTGCTACACAGATCATGAAAGGTAACCTACTGAAAAGCGATGACTGGATCGTACAAAATACAACCATGTCTACATTGGGAAAGTGGGCCATGAAGGACTTGGCATTGAAAAGCTGGCTAGTCCCCTACTTGGAAAGGAAACGGAATGACCAACGTAAATCAGTCAAAAATAAAGCCAGCAACACCTTAGAAAAGCTCCTTTAACCGGTCAAATCCGATGGCTAAAACCTATGTCACGATTTTTTCTTCACAGATCTACTTTCTATAAAGTTTTATCATCTAGGGCTCTACTGTCGCAGCGTGGATTGAAGTTAACTTGTCATTTGAAATTTGAAGTTTCGAGAGAGAATGATTGATCATTCGAAGTGAGGGTAAACAATGGATTATAGGTGATGTTAGGTACTTCATTAATTGGTAATGATGCCATCTAAACATTTATTCTAGTCAATCACAACATTCTCCATCAACATAAGTAACCACCCCTGCATTTGTTGCATGGCATGAATTAGAATAAGTAACACCGTCACAACCACAAACAGGTTCCCATTGCGCAGTGCAAGCCCCGTCAGGGTCAATAAGAGTTGAATCAATACAATTTTCAGATGAACTTACTGCAGTAGCCATACAATCGTTTTCATCTTTGTTACATGCACTAGTAGATAGACAAATTAGAATCACCAGGAATATTGATTTTAATAGCTGCATAAGTTCTTGAATCTTCTATTGAACGATTCATATTAAATCATATTATACCTAAACAGCGGGCAATAAAACTTCACCTCCTTCCGATACCAAACCTTCTCTGTCCATATATTGCCGTGTACGGGTTGCACCATCACCTGCTTTTAGACTTTCGCCAAATATTAAAACCAAGTGTATCCATGTATCCTTGACGTTGGATAATCAATGCTTTTTCAACCCCTCTCTCATAGGTAGGTGCAAATCCATATTCGTAGACCATGTAATAGCTTGCCTGTTCGGTGCGGTATACCGAGCTGAAAAAACGGTAATCGTAGCCCATCTGATCCATCACCTCTTTTCGAATGGTGGCTTTTCCTTGTGGACAAAGCGTTTTGAGAATGGCTCGGTTATGTCGCAACATTCGGTTTGTAAACCGAATACTCTCCTCTCCCATGCTTTTATTGCGATTGTGATAGGCTGATTTACAAGCAGCATCACAGTACTTCTTTCCTGCTCTTCCTATCAGCTGCTTACCACATTCCAGGCAATGGCTTAAATCAAAATGTATCGGGGATTTACTCATTGTTCCGTTATACAATATATAAAATCAACCCATTAAAAGGATGCATATCCGTATTATTAAACAGATATAAACGTCTTTACACGTTTATTAACACCCTTGCTATCTATTTTTCTCTGTCTTTTGGTCTTCTATGTTAGTCAAAAATCAAACGGCCGCCGAGTATCGTATTGCTTTGGAGATGCTGGAAGCTAAGATCAAACTGAAGCGGTACAGTGAAGCTACTTGTAGAACGTACCGTTACATGTTTCGTGAATTTCTTAAATACACGTATCCCAAAAAGCTACACCAAGTTACAGAAACCGACATTCTACTCTATCAGCGAAAAATTGTGGTAGAAAAACAATGTTCTCGTTCCTATCAAAATCAATCAATCAATGCCATCAAGTTTTACCTGGAACATGTACTGGGTTGGGATCGGCAGGTCTATGCATTGGAACGACCTAAAAAAAACAAGACCTTACCGCTAGTGCTTTCTACACAAGAGGTCCAGCGTATCTTTGCCTGCACACCCAACCTGAAGCATCGTACCCTCTTGATGACCATCTACAGTGCAGGGCTTCGGGTTTCCGAGGCATTAAATCTGACCGTAGGAGCGATCGATTCTGACAGGATGCAAATCCGTATCAGCAATGGTAAAGGTGAGAAAGATCGCACGTCGGTCTTGTCTCGTACCCTGCTGCAAGAGTTGCGACGGTATTACCAACAATATGCACCGCGACATTACCTGTTTGAAAGCTATGACGGATCAAAATACTCCGCCAGCAGTGTACGAAAGGTCCTGAAGCGGGCCGTAGCAAAGGCGGGGATTTCTAAACCAGTCAAGGTACATACACTTCGACACAGTTTTGCTACCCATCTGCTGGAGAACGGCACCAACCTGCGCTACATTCAGGACCTGCTGGGTCACACCAGCGCCAAGACCACCGAGATCTACACGCATGTAAGTAGCAAAAAACTGAGTGATGTGGTGAGTCCCTTGGATACGATGGGGGTATATTTGAAAGAGGGATAACAGGAATACTCCTGATATCCGGATGTTAGATGCAATATGTGCTATCGACAATTGAATGTGGGTATTTCAAAGCACGATTTTGAAACTTTAAAATTTCGTTCTTTCGGACAACTCCTTGATCTACATTAATGGCTTCTTGAATAGTGGTATTGATTTTCCATTCTTCTCTTCCCTTTAAGACTGCTGGAAGGTGAACAATCAAAGCAGCTGAGATTGACCTGGTAGCGCTCTCCCACAAGTAACTAGGTGTATGGTCAACTGCATAGTAATCTACCTCATCAACAGAAATTAAAGGATCTTTAAATGTGGTAGGTTTAGCAAAATAGAATCCCATTCCCTCATCACAGCTCACATCTATTATTAAGCAACCCTTTTTTAGTTGAGCTTTTTCTTGTTCAATAACAAAATCCAAAGGGTCA
>JAYPLE010000006.1:0-17334 GCA_038129245.1 Flammeovirgaceae bacterium
GTAATCTTCGTCCAGCAGAAGACAGTAAAAAACTCTTAGGAATTAATACCACTCACGACTCCTAAAACTCCCAGCGAATCTACCATTGTGTAGTAAACTTGAATAAGTTAAGTAAGTCAATCCTTATGGCTAAGATAGGTCACAAAGCAGACGTTCGATCTGATCGAAGAAATACAGCTGACGAACTTTTCAGGTAGGCAGACGCTTTCATCAAAAGAAAGCTTAGATTATTTTGGAGTTTGAAATTGAAACCTTCATGAAAAAAATACTTGTCATCGCTTCAGCCATCATTGCATTTGTTTTTATTTTACCGATAGGTCGTTGCTCACAGCGATTGACTTGAAAGCCTAGTTCGAAATGACATTAGACATCCAGCAACGACTACTGGAAATAGTAAAATCTAAAATAGGAGGGCAGACCATTGGAAATGCACTCTCAGATATTCTCAGCATTGGAACAGATGCCGCCTATCGTCGAAATAGAGGGGAGACACCTCTGACGATTCACGAGGTACAGAAACTATGTCAACATTTTTCCATCTCCTTCGATGATTTGGTTGGGTTGAGTGAGACAAATGTCATTTTTGAGTACAATCCTACTCATCTCTACAACTTCAATTTTGAAGGCTATTTTGAGGGTATGCTGCAGGCTTTAAGGACGTTGCAAAAATGCACCAATCCATCAGTTATGATGACGTTTAATAATATCCCAGTTTTTCAGTTGATGAATTTTGCCAGACTTGTTCGGTTTCGGCTTTATTTCTGGGCAAAGACTTATCTGATGATGGAGGAGTACAAGGATGATTTGCACGAAGAAGTCAGGGTCGATCAGAAGATTTTTGATTTAGGTGCGGAAGTTTTAGATCGATATGTCAACATTCCTACAGTGGAGTGTTATGACCCTGAGTTTATGAGAGGTCTCATTCGTCAAATACAATATTACGCGGATGCTCGCTTATTCAAAGATCCCTCTTATGCACTGAAGTTGATGGATGACGTAAAAAATATGGCAGATCACGTAAAGGCTCAGGCAGAATGTGGCCATAAATATAAGTTTCGTGATAAATCTGGAAGAATGGGAGCAAAGATTAACATTTACCTAAACGATACGATTAATTCAGATAATTCCTTCTATTACCATTCAGAAGAGATGGAGGGAATCTACTTATCCCATAATCAGATGAACTACCTGCACACATCTGACGCTGTTTATGTAAAAGAAACCAAGACGATGCTGGAAAAGCAGTTTGCTAATTCAAGTTTAATTAGCAATACAAATCAGAAAGAACGCAACGCTTTTTTTCACAAGCTCTATAAGCACATCGAAACAGTTCGCCATCAAATTGAGATTGATATTGAAGGTTAATTGACCTTTATTGGAAGGGGTTGATATTTTCGCAAATATCTGGAAATGCATTACTGAATTTCATTATTTCGCGAGACTTCTTGCTTCACGTTTGCGGAAATCAAGATCACCTGTACGTAACTAATTCGATCATATAGCCGAATTATCGAATTGTGCAAAATTTTAAATAGCGTCCATTAATTGCCGTTTCGACAGGCTCTTCTGCGATTCTATGTTTGTTCAGAAATCAAGTTGAACGAGCATGAAAAAGCAAAGTGTCTTTATAACAGGAGGTGACGGTTTATTGGGAAGTAATCTTATAAGAGTACTAATAAAGCAAAATTACAAAGTAACCGTCTTTCAATTCAAAGGGGCAAATTCACAAACGCTTGAAGGACTTCCCATTAAAAAGGTAGAAGGAGATATACTTGATTTCGACTCTGTAGATCAAGCTATGTCTGAGCACGATGTGGTTATTCATGCTGCGGCCAACACTACCATGTGGCCTCCAAAATCTAAAACAATAAACGATGTCAATTTGGAAGGTACTATAAATGTGGTGAATTCAGCAGTCAAGAATAAGGTGCAAAGGTTCATACATGTGGGTACTGCAAACACTTTTAAGAACGGTTCATTAGCTCAACCTGGAGATGAGTCGTCAGAGGGAGTCAAAACTTATGGCCTTGACTATATCGAGTCAAAAAGAAACGCGCAAAAATATGTCCTTCGTGCAGTTAAGCAGCTGGGTTTGCCCGGTGTAGTAGTCAATCCTACCTTTTTAATTGGTCCTTACGATTCTAGACCAGGTTCCGGGGAAATGATTTTATCAATTTACAGAGGAAAAATTCCTGTAGTACCAAAAGGTTCAAAGAATTATGTGGCGGCTAGAGATGCAGCAATCGCTATTGCAAATGCGATCGAGATGGGGAAAGTGGGTGACTGTTACATTTTGGGGAATCACAATTACACGTACAGACAAGCTTTTGAAATAATAAGTGAATGTGTAGGAGCGGCGTCTCCTAAATACATACTCCCCGATATACTTATCAGGTACTATGGTAAGATCAATTCATTTCTTGCCGGAATTTTTCGATTCCATCCAAAAGTTACTCGAGAATTGGCTTTGATATCATGCGAAGATCATTGTTACTCAGGGGAGAAGGCAAGAAAAGAACTACAAATGCCTGTAACTTCTTTATATGATGCAGTAAAAGAAAGTTTTTCATGGATGAGACAAAACGGATATGTCAGTAGAAATAAACTTTAAGGGTAAAGTCGTAGTCGTAACAGGCTCTACTAGGGGGATAGGTTTTAGGACTGCTGAACTCCTTGCATCACGTGGAGCGTCCGTAGTGATCAATTCACGGAAGAAGAAGAATGTGGAAAAGTCAACCTCAAGACTGAGAAGAAAAGGTCTCTCAGTATTGGGCGTGCCTGGAGATGTGTCTGATTATAGATTCTGCGAGCAGCTTAGAAAAGCAGTCATCGATAGATTTGGGCGGATTGATTTTCTAATTAACAACGCTGCTCTTTCTTCAAAAGGGTTATTGTCAGAAACACGACCTGAGGTGTTCCGTATGATTTATGATGTCAATGTGTTTGGAAGCTTGTATCCAAGTCTTTGTATGATGGATGATATCAGAAATGCGAAAGGAGGAGTTCTATTTATTTCTTCACTGGCAGGTATCACAGGTTTACCTAGCTACTCAATTTACTCTAGTACAAAGAGCTCGATCATAAAGCTGGCTGAAAGTCTAAGGCTTGAATTAGCAGATGATGAAGTGTTCGTTGGAGTAAACTACCCTGGATTTACGGAAAATGATCCATCAAAAACTACCATTGGCTTTTCAGGGGAAGAGAAGTTGCTTACCAAAAGGACAGATGTAAAGGTGGAGCCGCTCGATAAGACGGTAGGAGCGATCATTCGTCAAATAGAGAAGAGGAAATTCCGTTCTTTTTCCTCATTGCGCGGCTGGATATTCTACCATCTTTACAATCTATTTCCTGAGCTAGTGTATTTGGTGTTAAAGCTAAATCGAAGAAAAATCATGGCGATGGAGTAAAGCTCAGTGATGTTGTACTTGTTGCTAATTTGGTTCCGTTGAGATTCTTCATATACTGAGGAAAAGACTTTATCTGCATTAGATAACGTATAGGTTAACAAGAAGCTCGTACACACGGAATTCAAACCTGAAGATGAGGGAGATAATCAGGTGGACCTCAAGGCAATTGTGACCCGACTGATCCTGAATGTGACTAATTTATGAGCATCTATATATAAACAGAAAAGACCCTCAAATAGACGGTCTTTTCTGTTGACTTAATTGTTCGATCTATCACCACCAGATGACTTTTCTCGCAATTAACTTATCATCTTCCGGTAGTATTAAAAAAACATTATTGAAGTACCAACGATTATTGTCATCTGGGTAAACTCCAGAAATTTCCCTAGCAGCATCAAATACGCATTCCCTAATCTCTGCTGCTTTTATATACAGATCGTGAATAGAGAACAAGTTCAGTTTATTTAATTCACTTTCAGCAATATCATATCTCTCATCAGAGACACTTTCAAACACTTCAGTTGCGCCGTTATGGCTTAGAGAGTAGATGACCTTTTCTGAATTTTTTACATCAATAGACAGTTCTCTTGGGAACTCATTGTTTAATCCGTATAAATTGTACAACTCACTTTCAGTTCCAGCATACAGCACATACACTGTATCTATTCTTTGACAGTCCTGTGTATCCGCAGTTGGTATTTGAACTAGACTGAGGTAAAATGATAAAAGAAAAGTACTACTTACTGACATTTTATGATTCCCACGCGATTCTGATATCTTGAAATTTCAGATTTAATACGGTTTTGTTCTGTGCTGCCTAAATTTTTCCAAGCTTGGGTCTCATAAAACCTTGTTGGGTCGTTTTTATCTCTGACTTTCCAAAGACCTACCCAAGCTAAGTCATAGTAAATTTGCATATTTCCTTCAGAAAAAGCTTCGAATTGAGAAATTCTTGGAAATTTAAGTTGAAAAAAACTATCGACTTTTAAATCTCAATTATAAGCCAAATAAAACGTAGAAACTATGTAATCTTCGTCCAGCAGAAGACAGTAAAAAACTCTTAGGAATTAATACCACTCAGGACTCTTAAAACTCCCAGCGAATCTACCATTGTGGAGTAAACTTGAATAAGTTAAGTAAGTCAATCCTTGTGGCTAAGATAGACCACAAAGCAGACGTTAGACCTAATAGAAGAAATACAGCTGACGAACTTTTCATGTAGGTAGACGCTTTCATCAAAAGAAAGCTTAAATTATTTTCGAGTTTGAAATTGAAACCTGCATGAAAAGAATACTTGTCATCGCTTCAGCCATCATTGCATTTATTTACCTAAGCATTTGCTATTACTTCTCTTCGAGGATCATTGTACCGGGTCGTGATGTGGTACCAAACCGCAGCGAAATGTCCGAACTATACGGATGGGCCAAATCCGTATCCTTTAAAACTAAAGATTATCTAGAGCTTAAAGGCTGGTACTTCGACAATCCCGAGGAAGGTGATTGCGGAATTATCCTATTGCATGGTAGAAATAACTCCCGATACGGAATGAGGCATTGGATGCCGTATTTCTGGGTCAAAGGATGTGATATCCTCATGTACGATCACCGAGCACATGGAGAAAGCGAAGGTGACTACGGTACATTTGGCGTATTTGAGTCCGAAGATCTACTCTTAGCTCATAATTTACTGAAAGAAAAGTCTAATCTTACGGATTCTCAAATTGCCTGGGTCGGTGCATCATGGGGAGCTGCCACCGTACTACAAACCGATATGTCGGAAGTTCGTCCCATGTTTCTTCTGGCGGATTCACCTTACAAAGACCTGCACGCAGCAGTTATGGAACGTGCGATCAGAGATTATGGGAATTGGATTAAGGCCTTGGTTCCCACCATCTACTGGATGGTCCGATCAAGGGCAAATTTCAACCCCTACACTACCAGTACATTAGAAAAGGTAAAAAGCATAGAGGTGCCTACATTACTGATTCACAGTCAAACAGATCAAGCTACATCATCAGATCAATCCGTGGCCATTGCCTCAGTGATGAAGCAGGATATACTGACCTTTCACCATACAGATTGGGGATCGCTTCATTGCAAAGACGTCCAGGACCAACCTGAAAAATACGGCGAGTTAATTGAAGATTTTTTATCAGCCAATGAACTCCTACAGCCTGTACCAATCGATAGCCTACTGGAGGAGCGAATACTACCTGATAGAAGCGTGATAAATTCCGAGTTTCGATAATAGCTGCTTGGGATCTTCTAGCGATGGAAAATGACCAACTCCCTCCAACTCGTATATGACTGGATTTGGAATCAATTCACGATACCTATTAACCATGTGACGTCCCGAGATTGGGTCTTCAACTCCATTTATAATACATATGGTGACAGCCGTCTTTTGCAAGGCTCCCACCCAGGCTTCTCTATAAGTAATTCGTTCTTTCATGTATCTAATCAGTCGGTGTGCAACGGCAGTTCCATTGTTGTATTGAATCAGTTCCCAAAGATGATCGATGACCTGATCTGAGAATTCACTTTCCGAACCAATGATACTTCTGAGGTTGTGGGCTAGCTTTTTCCTGCTCATCAATTTCCCAATCAAAAAACCAATTGGGCTCATGAAAAGCTTCTGAATTAGCAAAGGTCGATGCGTCTCGGGGAAGAGACCGCCATTAAGAAAGCAGATAGATCTTATAGATAGCTTTTGAGCCCCCTCTTTGATTTCATCATATCTCCTCAACAACTCCTGAGCTACGGTGTCTCCGTAGTCATGCGCCAGAATATGCACCTGCATAATGCCCAGATCCTTCAATAGTGATTGGATCATATCCGCCTGTTCCAAAATACTGTAGGGGCGACCTTTTGGTTTATCGGAGAACCCAAATCCCAGTAAATCTGGAGCAATCAATCGGTAATCAGCAGCAAGATCCTGCCATATCGTATGCCAGTCCCAGGAAGCTGTTGGAAAACCGTGGATACATAGCAAGGTCTCTCCTGTTCCCTCTTCTCGATAAAATATCCTCTTACCGTCAAAGTCAAACCATTTTCCCAGAGATTTCCATTTGCTCGGAGATAGGGGAAGAAATGTAGCTGTCATAGGTAGCTTTATTATAATTTCAAATAAGTATACAGAGAAGCATGCTAGCATTTATCGATTAAGTTTAAAATAAACCTAACCCTTGCAACAAAGACGTATTGCTGTTACGTTGGAAATGTCAGTAAACTGGGTAAGAAACGGATAGCTAATGAAAATCAAACTTTCAATCAGAATCCTAAATTCGTGGTAGATCGAAAATCTGAAGCAATGTGACGGGTTTGAAAATGTTGCTATTAAATGGACATTTAAAAACCCTGAGGTTAGTAATTTCAGCCAAGGATGAAGCATTTAAATTTCATATTTTTATTAACCAATTAATTATCTCATGACAAACTCACTCACTGAGTTATTCCTACGAGACCTGAATCGTCTGCGTAATGAATTAGCACAATATCAAAATCACGAGATCCTCTGGCAAACCCATCATGGGATTTCCAATTCAGGTGGCCATCTTGCATTGCATCTAATTGGAAATTTGAATCATTGGGTGGGCGCACTACTAGCAAAAACGGGATATATAAGGGATAAGATAAATGAATTTGAAGGAAAACCTGTCCCCGTATCTTTTCTACTGCAAGAAATTGATAGCCTTAAAAGGCTAGTGCAAAAGGAGCTTAACAAGCTGTCAATAGAAGACCTACAAGGACCTTTTCCAAGCCCTATTCCATATGAACTAAACATGGAGGGATTCCTTCTTCACCTATACGCACATTTCAGTTATCATCTAGGGCAGATCAACTATCACCGGAGAATTTTAGATAAATGAGATGCTCTTTTTAGCGAAGCGCTAAAGTTGCGCACTGTTCACCTATTGTCCCTGAACATATTTCATAGCTATCATACAGATTCAGTTGAAATTTCCTACTACAAATATTCTAATCGCCTTGCGGTACTACTTGATGAAATCCAGAGAACAATGCTTCAATTAAAAAAGAGCAATAAGAGTGGCGTCGTGGCTAAGAAAAACGCTCGTCCAGACTAAACTTCTCAGGAAACTTTCCTTGAAAGCCGGCATAGTAGTCCATGATTTTTTTCATGTCCTTTTCTATCTCACCTGTTGGCATAAAGCACATTCCGATTCCGGTAGTCTTCTTGTCATAATCCATAAATGAGCAGCAGATGGGCACCTTAGACTGTACTGCTGCATGGTAAAAACCTGTCTTCCACTGCTTAACAGGTGAACGGGTACCCTCCGGTGTAACTACGACGGTCAGATGCTGCTCTTTCGATGTAAAGAGGGAAACCATGAACTCAGTCATGCCACCCTTCTTGGTCTTAGATCGATCTATCCAAATGGCACCCAAATCACCAATTAGCTTTCCCAGAACGGGCACATTGAACTCCTTTTTGATCGTAAATCGTGGGTTGAGCCCCAGTTGATCCATTGCACTGATAGCATATACAAAGTCCCAATTGGACGTATGTGGGGCAGCAATCATCACGCAATGGCTGGCCTGCTCCGGCGCAGGCTGCTCCAGCTGCCAACCTGCGAGCTTGAAGAGAATCTTAAAAAGCGCTTTTAACACATTGGCTGCATTTGAAATGTAAACTACTAAACAATCGCTCGACAAAAATCATCGAACCGCAACAAAATACCCATTAATTCAACCACCCTTCCCTATTTCTGTTGTCACTAATAAAGATCTAGATTACATTATCCAAGCAAACCTAAATACACCTTAAAATGAAAAGATCAATAGTATCCCTGGTAATGCTCTTTAGCTTTTGGGCCCTATGGTCTCAAGGAACACAGCTACTCAGGCAACCCACTATTTCAGACACTGAGATCGTTTTTGTCTATGCAAACGACTTATGGAAAGTAAATCGCTCTGGCGAAAATGCCATCCGGTTGACCACGAATGAGGGGTCTGAATCCTCACCCCATTTTTCAACAGATGGAAAATGGATAGCATTTTCGGCTCAGTATGACGGGAACACGGATGTGTATGTAATCCCCGCTGAAGGCGGCTCTCCAAAACGATTGAGTTTTCATCCCAGACCAGACGTGGTACAAGGGTGGACACCGGATGGCAAAGTGATATTTCGTTCCGACAGAGATCGCTACCCCACACGTCTGAACCGATGGTACACAATCGGATTGGAAGGCGGGTTACCATCGCAAATGGACATTCCTCGAATTGCAAGCGGTGAACTTTCACCCGATGGAAAATTTGTAGCCTACGAACCCATTACCTATTGGGATCCGGGATGGAGAAACTACCGAGGAGGGCAAGCCCTGCCTATTTGGATTCTCAATATGGGGAACAAAGAACTGATTCGAACTCCGCAAGCTGACAAAGAAAGACATTTGGATCCCGTGTGGTTGGACGGGAAAGTCTACTACCTGTCTGAAAGAGATTTTCTGAAAAATATCTGGTCGTTTGACCCTGCAACTGGTGAAGAAAAACAAATCACATTCTTCAAGAAGTTTGATGTCATCTCACTGGATGCAACTGAGGATGCCATCGTATTCGAGAAAGAAGGGTACCTGCACCTTTTAAATCCTTCTTCCAATGAAACCCAACAATTGGAAATTAATGTAGCAGGAGACATGAACTTCGCAAGACCAAGGTGGGAAACGGTAAGTGTTAGAGGACTTAGTAACCCGAACGTTTCCCCAAATGGAAAGCGTGCCATTTTCGAATTTCGAGGTGAAATCATCTCCTTTCCTAAGGAAGAAGGTAGCTGGAGAAACCTCACCAATACTCCAGGTGTAGCGGATCGCTATCCGGTATGGTCTCCTAAGGGAGATAAAGTAGCATGGTTCAGCGATGCTAGTGGCGAATACCAATTGGTTACTGCAGATCAGTATGGTAAAAATCAAAAAAGCTATCCGCTAGAAAACCCGACGTTCTACTTTCAACCCAATTGGTCTTCCGATGGTAAGCACATCGCCTACACGGATACTGATTACAATATTTGGGTGATCAACCTTTCATCCGGAATGGTTAAAAAAGCGGCGACAGATCGGTATGCTCATCCAAACCGAGCGATGAATCCAGTTTGGTCTCCCGACGGTCAATGGATCACCTACGCTAAGCAGCTAGAAAGTCATTTCAAAGCAGTATTTGCTTATAATGTGAATACCGGTGAAACGATTCAATTGACAGATGGGATGGCAGACGCTATCAGCCCCGTATGGGATCAAAATGGAAAATACCTGTACTTCCTTGCCAGCACAAACTACGGCTTAAATAGTGGTTGGCTGGATATGAGTTCGTACGATCCTGCTGTGACGAGAAGCCTTTACTGTTTGCTACTTGCTTCCGATACTCCTGCTCCTACGTTGGTAAAAAGCGACGAGGAACAAGTGAATGAAGAGGCTCCCACAGCAGAAAAAGAAAAGAAGAAAGAAAAGAAGGACAAGGAAACAGAAGACGAAGGAACAAAGGTGATAATTGAGAAGGCAGGTCTTTCCTCTCGCATCATAGCACTGGATCTTCCCAATCGAAACTATGCAGGATTGGTAGCAGGACCAGAAAATACGGTGTTTGTCGCAGAGGTTATTCCCAATGAATCAGGCCTTAAAGTGCACAAGTTTGATGTAAAGAAAAACGAAGCGTCCGATTATGGAGATGGAGTAAACGAAGCCGTTGCTTCCAGTAACGGAGACTACATTCTTTGGAGAAAAGGTGGAAGCTGGAGCCTAAGTAAAGCTTCTGGAAAACCTTCGGGTGATGATAAGCTTACTGTGAATGCAAAAGTAAAAGTTGACCCTCAGGCTGAGTACGCACAAATCCTGAAGGAAGGGTGGAGACATATGCGAGATTTCTTGTACGTGGACAATGTACACGGAGCTCCATGGAATCAGGTATACGATTGGTACGCCCCTTGGATCAAAAGCGTAAGGCACAGAACAGACCTGAACTATGTTATCGATATGCTCAGCGGAGAAGTGGCAGTTGGCCATAGTTACGTTGGAGGTGGTGACATGCCGGACATTGACCGAGTCCCGGTTGGATTACTTGGGGCAGATTTCCGATTGGAAAATGGCTTCTATAGAATTGAAAAAATCTATTCAGGAGAGAATTGGAATCCGAACGCTAGTGGCCCACTTGCCACTCCTGGCTTAGGTGTAAAGGTAGGAGACTACATAACTGCAGTTAACGGCACTGACCTTACATCAGACCACAATATCTACGAATTGCTGGAGCAAACAGCCGGATTGGTGACAACGCTTACCGTCAACTCGCAAGCAGCTAAAGGAGGAAATGACATTCTGGTAAAACCCCTCTCTAGTGAATATGCTCTGAGAACCAATGACTGGATCGAAGGGAATCGAAGAAAAGTAGCAGAGCTGTCGGGCGGCAAACTTGCTTATGTCTACCTTCCCAACACGGGAGGTGGTGGATTCACCAATTTCAATCGCTACTATTTTGCTCAACAAGATCGAAAAGGTGTCGTCCTTGATGAGCGTAATAATGGAGGAGGATCAGCTGCCGATTACATGATCGACATCATGGCCAGAGAAGTGATGGGGTATTTCAATAGCAAAGCCAATGACAACCGCCCGTGGACCACACCCATGGCAGGACTCTATGGACCAAAGGTTATGATCATCAATGAACGTGCGGGTTCAGGAGGAGATCTTCTTCCCTATATGTTTAAGTTCAAAGACCTCGGCCCGTTAGTGGGTACCCGTACATGGGGAGGACTTGTAGGTACCTGGGATACACCACGCTTTATCGACGGAGGGTACATGATCGCTCCTCGAGGGGGCTTCTATGATAACGATGGAAACTGGGCTGTAGAAGGAGAAGGAGTGGCACCTGACATTGAGGTGATACAGGATCCAAAGGCCTTGATAGATGGAAAAGATCCGCAGCTGGAAAGAGCAGTTGAAGAAGCCATGAAACTATTGGAGATACAACAGTTTAATCTGTTACCAGAGCCCGAAGGACCCATACGATGGAAAAGACCTGAAGGATGGGACAAAAATTAAAGCGAAAATAGAAGCTTTCTTAAATCATAGATCGTTTGGTGTTTCCAAACTGAAGGATATAGTCTTCACCAAATGCTTTTGAAGGTGTATAGAATCCCGGCTTAAGAGCGCCTGTTAGCAGACGGTCTACGGTTTCTACGGAAGTAAGTGCTGTCAGCTTATAGCCTTCTAGAGTGATCAATTCAGCAGCTTTCTTTTCACCTTTCGCATTGATGACTTCACCCCAAACGAATGACTTAACTGTCTCTCTAATCTCTGCAGTGGGACCTTTTACGGTTTTCCTTACTTTTCTCTTCAGATGATTCTGAACAGGTCTTAGACCCAAAAACCAGCGAATGCTGTTTGATCGCTTCATTTTCTTGATCATTTTAGGATGCGTCCCAAAAAACAATATGATATTCGGGATACCTGTGCTGTGGAAAGCGGTAGATACATCACCCCATGGTATCGAAGCGAAGGATATCTTCCTCCCATCTCGCTCCTTCACCCGGGTTTGATAACCACTTTTCACATATCTTATCTTTCCATCCTGACGGATCATACCGCCCTTTGGTAACGATTCAGTCATTGTGAGTGCAGTGCCTCTAGAGAATTTTGACATACTCTGAAAGCCCATTTCCAGATGCGTTGCATTAGGGAGTTGCTTGTGTAAAAAAGCAGCCAAGCAGTCTGTAGGGACCACATCAAATCCTGCCCCTGGTAGTAGGATAATACCCGCTTGCTTTGCTTCTTTATCTTTTGCTGCGATGAATTCAAATGTATCGATTTCACCAGTGATATCTACGTAATGTGTCTTCGTTCGCAAGCAAGCCTCCACCATCGGAGGAGCCGTAACAGAATACGGCCCTGCCGCATGAAGTACCAAATCAAATTCACTGATAGATCGGTCGACCTCCTCCGGATTACCTAGCCTAAAACTGACAGACTCAAGGCCGAACCTTGCCGCTACCTCCTCTACTTTAGCCTCATCTCTACCAGCCACTACCGGCTTATGTCCTCTTTTGATTGCTTCCTCTACCATTAATTGGCCGGTGTACCCGTAGGCACCGTAGATTATATACTTCATCATCAACTAAATATCAGATGAAGATAATCCAAAATTGTGCAGGAACTGAACACTATTTGATAAGCGTTAGAAAAGCTCATTGCCGGTTAATTCTATCCATCTTATATTTTTATCAACGAGCAATTAGATCCATACTACTCTTTCAAATCTGGACTTGCCATTAATATCCTCTAGTTGACAAAGCTGTTATCAGTATCTCAAGTCGCATCAGAAGGATGTAAATTTCAATATTTAACAAATGAATTTATCCTCTGTTTATGGGGCATTTTACCTGTTTTCTTCCCTATTACAGGATACCATCAAACGCGATATAAGCTGATAAAACGAATCCGGTAAAACCCCACAAAAGACAAATTATTCCTGGCATTATGTGTGTAGTAATCTTGATCTTCCTTAGTGTTGATTTCCAAATAATATACCCCACGAGGACGAAATCATTAAGCATATATCAATGAGGCTTATCGTCCTATCAGCAGATTCTATCGGAACATTAAAATTGATGATCAGGATGTTTGATCATGATTGACTGGGTAAGCATAAGATTAATTAAGTAGAGTGGAAACTTATACTCCCATGATCTTTCGTCTAAACAGCAACCCTATGCCTACCTATTCCATCTACGGTAAACCTTTGGGTCGAATTTAGATTATTTTCACCGCTATGTTCTGTTCTATAAGATCGATGGATAACGAGAATGGAATGCTACCTTTATTAGTCAGACAGTTTTACCTAATAGCAAAATGAAGAAGTTGAAAAATACATTACCGGCAATCGCTGCTCTTCTGATCTCAATTGCCCCATTTGAAGTTGATGGACAAACCATCAATAAAGAAATTCTGAGCGGAAACGACTACGAAGACCTTACACAGTTATTCCAGGAATGGCGGACCTTCGAAAAACCTCCTATGCTGGAAGGCGCTCCGGACTACACCAAAGCAACTTTCGAACAGCGATATGCTGATTTTCAAGTCCTTCAAAAGCAATTACTCAACCTGGACACTTCGAATTGGACCACAGCTGAGCGTGTAGATTGGATGATCGTTTGGTCCGAAATGAATGGTTACGACTTTAACCATAGAATCCTGAAACCATGGGAACGAGACCCGGCCTTTTATAAAACTGTCTGGACCTACAAAAGTGACGTTCCTGCTCATGAAGGGCCTACGCACCATGCCACATTGGAGCTTTGGACGTATGACTTCCCGTTAGATAAGAAGGCAGCCACTAAAATGATCGATGAGCTAAATGTGATCCCGCCTCTGAATGCACAAGCTAAAAAAAACCTTACCGGTAATGCACGAGATCTTTGGATAGCGGGTATCAGAGATATCAGAGCGCAAAGCAAAGCACTCAACTTAATTCTACTCGGTGAAGGGGTCAGCAGAAACAAGAAAGTGGTAGCCGCTGTGAAGGAGGCCATCGCCTCAACAGATGCACTTGCCTTATGGCTCGAACGTGAATCCATCAATAAGGATGGTCCATCCGGTATCGGTAAAGAGAATTACGGCTGGTATATGCAGAATGTACACTTGGTCCCACTTTCCTGGGAAGACGAAGTCATGATATTGAAAAGAGAGCTCGCAAGAGCATGGTCTTCACTCAAGATGGAGGAACATCGAAACAGAAGGCTAACGGAGATCAGTCCTGCCGATTCTCCTGAGGCCTATGATGCATTAGCAGACCGTGCTGCTACTAGCTTGATCAACTTCCTCAGGGAAGAAGATATCGTAACTGTCAAAGACTATTTTGAACCTGCCTTACGAGAAAGATTGGGCACATTTGTACCAGAAGAAACCCGCAACTTCTTCTGGATTACGGCTCATCTGGATCCAAGACCTCTGTATTCTCATTTTTATCACTGGTTTGAGTTGGCCAGGATGGAAAACGAGCCAAATCCCAGCCCTATTAGAAGACATGCTCTCTTATACAATATTTTCGATAGTAGAAACGAAGGAACAGCCACAGCTGTAGAAGAGCTTTTTATGCAAAATGGCTTATATGAAGACTCCCCCAGATCCCGTGAGATCGTATATATTTTGATCTGTCAGCGGGCAGCAAGAGGACTTGGATCACTGTACGCTCATGCCAATATGATGACCATGGAAGAAGCAGGTGGAATCCACTCTACCTATACACCAAGAGGTTGGATGAAAACTGAAAAAGAATTACTCTTATTCGAGCAACATCTATACCTACGCCAACCGGGCTACGGTACCAGCTACATAACCGGAAAGCACCTATTGGATGCGACCATTATGGACTATGCCTTACGACAGGAACGTGAGGGCAGCGTATTTCTAATGAAAAATTTCCTTGATGAATTAAACAGCATTGGGAATATTCCGGTTAGCTTGGGTCGCTGGCAAATGACGGGGAAATCCGATCATTTAATCATGATGAAATAATGGTTCTTAACAAATTAAAGATTTGATAAATCATAAAAAGAAGGCCATATTCATTCATGTCCAGAAGACTGGCGGAAAGAGCCTGAGGAAAGGGCTGGGCTTTAAAGGCGGCACACAACACGAACCGGCGACGGTCCTTCGGGAAAGATATGGTGATCATGTTTGGACTCGCTACATAAAAATTGCATTCGTTCGAAATCCTTGGGATCGTTTAGTTTCAGCTTTTTTTTACGCAAAAAAAGGAGGGAATCAAAGCGTATATGATTTACAAAGAGCTAGCTATCTGCCAGAAACTTTCACTGATTTTATAAAAAACGTAAACCATTATGCAACACTGTCAAATGAGCATCTTTTTAAGCCGCAATCATTTTGGCTGCTAGATGAAAAGGGAGATGTAATGGTAGATATATTAGGTAGATTCGAGACCATTGATTCAGATGCCAGGAAAATTGCAAAATCGCTCAATATCCGATTTTTCAGGCTCAAGAAGATCAATGTTACACAACACGATCGATATAGAGAATACTATTCGGATGAGACTAAACAAATAGTGGCAGAGGTCTTTTCCTCTGATATTAGTTTATTCAAGTACACGTTCTAAAATAAATGATAGATGAGTTACTGCCAGTACGTCCAGCAGTTAGAAAGAGCCAACCCGCATGTCAGCTATCATGATCAGCAATACGGATTTCCGATTGTCAACGATGACGAACTTTTTGGCCGTTTGATTCTTGAAATCAATCAAGCAGGACTTAACTGGACGATCATTCTCAACAAACAGGAAAACTTTAGGAAAGCATACTCCAATTACTCAATTGCAAAAATCGCTAACTACAATAAGTTTCAAAGAGAACGATTACTAGGCGACGCAGGCATCATAAGAAATAAGCTTAAAGTAGATGCAACCATCCATAATGCACAGGTCATCATAGGTCTTCAAAATGAGTATGGTAGCTTCAAAAATTGGTTGAATTTACACCATCCCCTTACACAAGAGGAATGGGTAAAGCTTTTTAAGAAGACGTTTAAGTTTACGGGAGGCGAAATTACGAATGAATTCTTAATGTCAACTGGATACCTATCTGGTGCACATGTGCCTGAATGCCACATTTTTAAAAAAATTGCCAAATTGAACCCTCCTTGGATGACCCATTAATCATACTGAGGTATTTATTCAAATAATAATCAGCTGCTGTACTTGGGCAAATCCGCCATCTCAAATGATGCTTTATTTCGTAGGACTAGGATGATGAAAAAGCTCCTGAGAACTGGGGAAATCATATTCACTGATCATTGTTTTTGATATCCAAAAGTCTGGAAGTTAAAGAGAAGAGCAGGCCCAAACCTTTCTGAGAAAAGAAGATTCATCATCGCAACTGAGAACGAAGCATTACTGCTCTACCACGAGGCATTACGTAAGGAATTATTTCCAGAACTACATTTGTTGACAAATGAATAAGAGGTAGTAGATTTTGTTTGAGACCACCCATCCATCTACCTGGTTGCGGACATTTGAATGCCTTTCACGCAGTAGCTCTCCATAGCTGCTAAGAAGAGTCAAAAACTCAGATGAGTATACACGACACCCAATTCAACATAAAAAAGGTGAGCGTCCTATGGCCGCTCACCTCTTTTACACATGCTACCCATCCTTACTATCGATAAATTCTGGTCGTTTTCCATCATTGTAAAAACCGCTGATGAAACTGTAGGACCGAATAGAACTTATTAGATATTAATCCAAGAACCCATATCGTTCGCTGTAGCTAAGCATCTGTTCAGCAAAATCATCTGGGTATTCCACATTGATATCCGTGATATTTCCTTCTTCGTCCATAACCGGCACGAGCTCAGGATTAATAAAGCCACTGTATGGCGAAGAACTTAATTTCGCATATCGTGTCAACACTTCCTGGTGTAATTCATCGTCGACCTTTACTCCATAGTTTTCAATCAACGCTTTTCCGGCCTCATAGTCACCCTGAGATTTGATACGTTGAATCTCTCGAAGTAGCTCTCCAAAAATCCTTCTAAGCTTTTCGTAATCGTTTACCACAAAGAAGGTCTTTGCTTCTCTAACACGCTTTTCGATCACATTCTCCTTCAAGCCTCTTTCGTAAGCCCAGGCAGCAATCATTTGCCGGTTTCTCATGTGTGCTTCCTCGATTTCTTTCCCAGGCTCCAATCTTCGTAATTGCAGCATCAGGCCGTTCCGAACATAAGCATCATACTCTTCCTTTCCTACATCAAGATTTGGGATCAAGCCCAATTCCACCAGCTTGGGATCCATCAAGTAATACAAGGCGACAAGATCGGCTCTTCCCTCTTCCAGGGCAGAGGCATAAGATTTTAATGTCTCTTTGGTTGTACCAATGCCCGGCTCCAACTGACCACTGGCATGACCTACTACTT
>JAYPLE010000006.1:17344-35803 GCA_038129245.1 Flammeovirgaceae bacterium
ACTTCATGCAGGGCTGTATGCATCTTATCGCCAATCTCTCCATATAGCTCAGCACGCTCTTTCTCTGCTGCATCCCAGGTGAACTCATCTAGCGCTCCGGGAGTACCTGCATTTCGATATGCGTCAATGATATTGCCCAGGCTGACAGACTTGGACCCATGATTCTTACGAATCCAGCTGCTGTTAGGCAGGTTAACACCAATCGGAGTCGCAGGAGAGGCGTCACCGGACTCTCCGGCTACACTTACCACTTTGTAGGTGACCCCCACTACATTTTCTTTTTTATGCTCGTCCATGATAGAAGAGTTGTCCTCAAACCACTGGACATTTTCACTCAATACTTTCATTCTCTCGGAGGCTTCGAAATCTTTGATCTGTACGATGTTTTCGTATGAGCCTCTGTAACCGATCGGATCATTGTACACTTCGATGAAGCTGTTGATGTAGTCAATGTCTCCATCCGTCGCTTCTGTCCATGCCACGTTGTACTGATCCCAAATTTCAAGATCTCCAGTACGGTAGTACTCGATTAAAAGTTCCAAGGCATTCTTTTGTGGTTCATTCTCAGCTACAGTTACTGCCTTTTCTAACCAACCAATAATCTCGTCGATAGCAGCTCCGTACATACCTCCGGACTTCCAGACCGCCTCACGAAGCGAGCCATCCTCAGCTCTGACAATCTTGGAATTCAATCCATAACTAACCGGCATCTCATCAGAAGGATCGCTCATTTTAGCGTAATAAGCTTGCACCTCCTCAGCCGTCACATCCGGATCATAAAAATTAGTAGCAGAACCCAAAAGCAATCCCTTACTTTCTTCCAAATTCACTTTCTTCGCATCCAGCAAGGGATCAAATATTACCTGCAGTACCTCACCAGAAAGTGATGTATTGGTAGCAGAAAGCAACTCAGTAAAATATTCTTGAGAAAACCCCGGTGCAAACTTGTCCATACCGTAGTGGTGGTGAATTCCATTCGCAAACCATACACGCTTGGTATATTCCATGAAGCTCTTCCATTCATCTGAAGATTGATCCTGATCATAATTTTTAACGATATTTTCTAGCGCTGCACGGATGGTCAGATTATGACGATAATTTTGATCCCAGATGATGTCGCGGCCTGCCAGACCCGCCTGTGTCAGGTAGTAGACCAGCTTTTTCTGATCCAATGACAACTGGTCAAAACCAGGGATTTGGTACCTCAATACTTTTACATCAGCAAAAGAATCTGCCGTATATTGAAACGGTTCAGTGTCTTTGATTTCTTCCACAGGAGCCTGACACGCAAGCAGAAAGATCCCCGTAAGGAAGGCGAAAAAATTTATTCTTTTCATACAATTTCTTTGGTTAATGATAACTCTTGCAAGTAAAGAAAAATATCGAGATCAAAAAATGAAGCATGCCAATTACTGCAATAAATGCATCCTATTTTTTCTCTAAATCAGTAAACAACGACAATCTATTACCATGTAAATGGTTTAAACTAATTCGGGTTTCTTCCAAATAGCTTCGAAGTATAGATTTGAAACCATTCTCCGGCATCTCCTTAGCAGCCATAGTGGTTCTTGTCGTTACTAAGGAGCTTATAAATCTTGAAGTGAAGAAATCAACTGCTCTATCCCCCGCATCACAATCCTTGAAACTATCCTGCTTAATGAAAATAAAACAAGTAAAACTGAAAATGGCAGTGGAACAAAAAACCGACGAGGCCTTCGTACAAATATGTATTGATGGAAAATAAGTAGTTTAGTAGAAAACCTAAAAACGAATCTACAAATGGACAATCTGTCTACTATTATCCTTGCCATTTCGCTAATCATCATCATGTTTGGCATGGGGCTTTCCCTCGTCTTTGATGATTTTAAGAGAATATTCATTACCCCGAGAGCGATTGTTACGGGATTAGTCAATCAATTGGTTTTGCTACCGGCAATTGGGTTTTTGCTTGTATCTGTATTTCCAATGTCACCGGAGATCGCAATCGGTATCATCATTCTGGTGGCGTGCCCTGGTGGCCCCACCTCTAATCTGATCGCACACTTAGCCAAAGGAGACCTCGCGTTATCCGTTAGTCTTACGGCAATCAGTAGCTTCATCACACTTTTGTCGATCCCCTTTATCATTAACCTGGGGTTGAAAATAGTCTTGGGCCAGGGAACTCCCATTCAATTGGATGTCTTGCAAACGATTATACAGGTGCTGGTGATTGTGATCATCCCTGTCTTATTGGGTATGCTCATCCGCCGTGCACGGGCAAACTTTGCTACCAAAATGGAACAGCCTGTAAGAGTAGCCTCTGCGATTGTGTTTGTATTGGTATTGGTCGGAATCATCCTGAAAGAGCAGGACAAGCTAGGCAGCTATTTTGCACAAGCAGGGTGGGTGACGTTGATCTTAAATGTTTTGACCATGGCGATGGGTTTACTTTCTGGAAAACTACTAAAACTACCTTTCCGTCAAGGGGTGTCCATAGCTATTGAAAGTGGCATTCAGAACGGTACCCTAGCCATCACCATCGCCACGGTTTTACTCTTGAATACAGAATATGCCATTGCTCCCGCTGTCTACAGCATCATCATGTTCCTAACAGGTGGTGTGTTTATTTTCTTCGCCCTTCGCAAGGCTAAAGCTTAGAAATATTAAGATAAAGGGAGATTGCAGCTTCAAAATATATAGTAGGATAAGCGATCGCTTCCATATTTTTCACTTTTACAAATGAGCAGTTCAAAACACATCGTCAACCTTGTAGCCTGGACATTTACCACTGTCTTGACCAGCTGTGGGGATAAAGAAACCAACATGGACAAGGCACCACCCAACATTGTACTGATAGTAGCAGATGATTTAGGCTTTACAGATCTGGGGTGTTTTGGAAGTGAAATTCGCACACCACATTTGGATAAGTTAGCAGCCAAAGGATTGCGAAGTACTAATTTTCATACTGCTCCTACTTGCTCACCCACCAGAGGAATGCTTCTCACGGGAGTAGATAATCACCGAAATGGATACGGTACGATGGAGGGAGACTGGGCAACAAATCAAGTAGGTGTCAAAGGATATGAGGGACATTTAAATTTTGATGTCGTCACTTTTCCCACTCTGCTGCAAGCGAACGGCTACCATACCTCCATTGCAGGAAAATGGCACCAAGCTTACCCTGCTGACAATGAGAATCTATGGCCAGATAAAAGAGGTTTTGATCGTTCATTTTGTATCCTTCAAGGTGGTGCAGGTCATTTCGATGACATGCAGCCCATGTTTTCTTTTTACAAACGGTCACTTTATGCCGAAGACGGGAAATTACTTGATTCGCTTCCAAACGGATTCTATTCCTCTGACTTCTACACCACCAAAGCAATGGAATACATTTCTGAAAGTGTGGAAGCAAAACAGCCGTTTTTCTCCTACATCGCCTACACAGCACCACATTGGCCGCTTCAGGTACCTGATGAGTACATAGACCTCTACCAGGGAAGATATGACGATGGATACGAGGCCTTGGCAGAAGAGCGAATTATACGTGGAAAACAATTAGGCATACTACCAAAAAACACACCAATACCCGAATTAACACCGAATGTCCAACCTTGGAATGAACTGAGTACGGTAGAAAAGAGCAAGGCAGCTCGCACAATGGAAGTTTATGCAGCAATGGTAGAGCGAATGGATGCCAATATTGGAAGGCTATTAGCACATTTGGAGAAGCTGTCACAAACAAAAAATACCATTATCCTCTTCCTTTCGGACAATGGTGCTGAAGGCAACAATATCAATACTATCGTAGATACAAGACAATGGGTGGAGGATAACTTCGACAACCACCTGGAAAATATGGGCCGTAAAAGCTCTTACATATTTACCGGCCCCTCTTGGGCACAGGTGAGCTCTGCTCCCTTCAAATGGTACAAAGGTTTTGCAACGGAGGGTGGTGTAAGAACTCCCCTTATCATCAGCTACCCGAAGTGGAAAACCCAGGGAGGAACCATCAGCAGCGAGTACTTGTCCGTTAAAGACCTGGCGCCAACCTTATTGAACATGGCCGGTGTTGAGCACCCCGATACCATCTTCAATGGACGTAAGATTTACCCCATGGACGGAGTCTCCATGATGGAATGGTTGGCAGGCCAGCGCGACTACGCACACGAAAAGGATAAAGCTCATTGCTGGGAACTTTACGGCCGCCGGGCTGTACTGAAGGGAGATTGGAAAGCAGAATATTACGACAAACCCTACGGAAAAGGTGATTGGGAGCTTTACCAGCTGAAGCAGGACCCCGCCCAACTGATTGACCTGGCAACTACTGAAACAGAAAAGCTTAACGAACTGATTACAGACTGGGAAGGCTATGCCAGCAGTTATCAACTTACATTGCCCAGCGAGCATGTAGGATATGGTGCTGACGAAATATGGAGAGAGCAAACAATTAAAAGCTCAAACGATTAAGTTCTCTTTAATGCAGCTATTAACACACAGCCTTCAGGGAATATAAAAAAGGTTTGTAGGGTCGTTGGCGTACAAATAAAAAGCAACGAGACAACCAAAAGAATTCAACTTACAGGTTCTTAAGGATTTAGACTTTTCAATGGTACGCGTGTTATTTGAATAGTTTAAAATTATTTTACCTAGCAATAACTAAAGTAATCGCATGCACAAGAAAACCCTATCACAAACATGGCTAGTGGCAGGCCTACTGATGGTTATGTCAGCAAAAGCTACAGCGCAAGTTGGTGAACTTACATTGGATGACCTGTTCGCAACGCCAAAAATGACAGGTATAACCCCGTCCCGGCCAGTCTGGGCGCCAAATAGCGAGCACTTCGCCTTTTCCTGGAATGAACCTGGAAAATCTGAGCGTGTGCTATGGGTATCTACAAGAGATGGAAAGAAATTGCAGCTAAGCTCCAACACTAGATCCACTTCAGTTCGTGATATAGCCTGGAGTGATGCAAATACGATCGTAACCCTTCGAGGTGACAACCTCTGGCAGACATCGCTAAAGCAAAGAAAGGACATCCTCCTTATGCCTGTTGAAGGAGGCGCATACGACCTGTCAATATCGCCAAGCGGTGACCAAGCGGTGTATATACGAAACGGTGATCTATGGCTTGCTGACTTCCCTTCCAGGCAGAATCGCCGGCTCACAGAGATCGGAATTGCCAGTCTTTCAAACTTACCAAAGGGGCGTTACAGCCGACCGGAACGTGAAATCGGTCCGGGCATCTGGAGTGGGCCAACATACAAATGGTCCCCGGATGGTAAGACCATCGCGTTTCACATTGTTGACCGACGAGAGATGAGAAAAGTGCCGTTCCCGGATTACCTCGCTACTGAAACCAATCCAAACGAGGTAAGGCGAGGGTATCCCGGCGATCCAAACGAGATTCGCAGGATAGGCATGCTCGATGTAGCAACCGGTAATATTACATTTCTCGATTTGCCAGAGCCGCACGCCAACCAGGTCATCGACTTCAACTGGTCTCCCGGTGGGGAATTGCTCATTGATACCGCATCTGACACGGCAGTTGAACGTAAGTTATTTGTCATTGCGCCAGGAGAAAGTGAACTGCGCGAAATTTGGCAAGGTGTTCGAGAGAATCGTATGTACACAGCTTTTGGATCTACCTGGCATCCGGATGGAAAGCAGGTCGTTTTTTTAAGCGATATGGCTGATCGCTACGGACTTTATACGATTGATACCTCCTCTTCTGGTGGTGAGCCGCGGCTCTTGACGGATCCGTCATACGATGTGCTATCCACCCCAATTGTAGCCGATGATGCACTATTTTATGCAGGCAATGGCATTAATCCTTACGAGCAACACGTGTATCGCCTGAAGTTGTCTGGTGGAGAACCCCAGCAGTTGACTCCTCTTGCAGGTCGAAACCTGGGATATCCTTCACCGGATGGTCGATCTCTGGCTTTCATACACAGCAATGACACATCACCACCAGAGCTTTACGTGATCAGCAGTCAGGGGGGTGAAGCTAAGCGAGTAACCCATTCGCCGTTAGCCGACTTCAGTGAGCGAACCTGGACAGCTGCAGAATATGTTAATTTTCCCAGCCTGGTAGATGACTACACACTGCATGCCAGGATTCTGAAACCCGCCAATATGCAGCCCGGGAAAAAGTATCCCGTGCTTTTTGGGCCCGTTTATTCGAATACCGCAAGAAATCGCTGGGCTGGTAACTACAGTCTCATACAACAGCTCCTAGTCAAAAAGGGATATGTCGTAGTGCAGGTAGATTCACGTGGCAGTAACGGCTATGGCCGAGCATTCCGGGAAGAGTTCCTTCTAGGTTTTGCCGATCAGGACATTGAGGATTATGCCAGTGCCGTTGACTACATGGAATCCTTGAATTATGTCGATCCTGATCGCATTGGTATCTGGGGTAGCAGTTACGGTGGCACACTCTCCGTATATTCGCTTTTAATGAAGCCCGGCTTATTCCAGGTGGGGGTTGCAGCGGCAGCGGCTGTTGACCCGGTTTTCTTTGGAACGGACGACGTTGCCATCGTTCGTCGCCCACAGACACACCCACATATTTTTGAAAGAAAAGCGCTTAACTATGCAGCAAATCTACAAGATAAGCTCCTGTTCATCCACGGTATCCAGGACCATGTGGTACCTTTTAAGACGACAGCCGTGCTAGCAGAAGAACTGATTAAACAGGGCAAAGACTTCGACTTTGTGTTTGCACCGGGTGCCACACATGGATGGAGTCGTGAGCAGCATTACAATCGCTACCTTTTTGGCAAACTAATTGAATACTTTGACCGATACTTATCCGTGTCGTCTGAGTAAATGTTTCCCGGTTTCGATTTCGAGGAATTAAGAAAAATAAGACGAATACTATCGGCGATGGATCACATCTTTGGCCAATAGGAAATCTTAGGTCTAATTAAAAAGGAAATAAAGTAACGAAAGTATCTCAATGTCTCTAAGTGATTTCCTATTCTCATCTACTTCTGAAAATCCTCGTAAATATCGTTTAATTTCTAGCTGCTTAAACACGCTATTAATTGATGAAAAGTCATTTTACCTGATTTAGATACCACTGTGATTCAATGAAACCACAACTTATAATTCCACTACTAATTAGCCTATCATATTTGTCCTGTGAACAAACTACTACTTCTCAGAAGCCTAATATAGTTCTTATCAATATTGATGACATGGGCTGGAAGGACCTGGGATTCATGGGAAGTGAATATTACGAAACCCCAAACCTCGATAGGTTATCTAAGTTAGGAATGACTTTTTCAAATGGTTATGCCTCTGCGGCCAATTGTGCCCCAAGCAGAGCATCTTTAATGACTGGAAGATGGGCTACGAGACATGGAATCTATACCGTACAATCCTCCGAGCGAGGAAAATCGAAGGATAGAAAATTAATCCCTATCAAGAACACCACTACCTTATCATCGAAGTACAAGGTGTTTCCTGAAATTTTGAATGAAATTGGCTACGCTACTTGTCATTCCGGAAAATGGCATTTGAGTGATACTCCTCTTTCATTCGGGTTTGACATCAACATTGGTGGGGGCCATAATGGCCACCCTTCAAGCTACTATCCACCTTACAAAAATGTCAGCGTGACAGACGGGAAGAGTGAGTATTTAACAGATTTAATTATGGAAAAGACACTGGAATTTATAGATACTGTCAGCACTCCTTTTTTTCTCAATTATTCCCCTTATGCTGTACATACCCCCATTCAACCTGTACCAGGCCTTTTACCTAAATATGAGAGCAAACCTTCTTCGAATGGTCAGATTAATCCAAAATACGCCTCGATGATCGAAAATTTGGATAGAAATATTGGCTTATTAATCTCCGGTCTTGAAAAAAGAAATTTGCTTAATACTACACTAATAATTTTTACATCAGATAACGGAGGACTTTATGGTATTACCAAACAACACCCTTTAAGAGCCGGAAAAGGCAGCTACTATGAGGGAGGAATAAGAGTTCCCTATTTTCTTATTTGGCCGGGTAGAATCCCCGCCAATGCACAAAGTGAAACTCCGATTACTAATCTTGACATCTTCCCAACCATCCTCGAAAGCGTACAAGTAGAATATGCAAAATACTCTCCCGATGGAGCAAGTCTTTGGCCCATATTGAATCAGAGTAGACCTGAATTCAATAGAAAATTATACTGGCACTTTCCAATCTATTTACAAGCTTACAAGCCAACAGATAATGAAAATCGCGACCCCCTGTTCCGAACACGACCTGGATCTGTACTTAGATATGGTAAATGGAAGCTGCATTATTATTTTGAAAATAATGAAATGGAGCTTTATGATCTTTGTGATGACATTGGTGAAAGGAATAATCTGGTTTTAGAAGAACCTGCTAAATCTGCGGAGATGTTAAAATACCTTCAAGATTGGTGGAAAAAGACAAATGCACCAATTCCTGTCGATTTGAACCCTGATTACGAGCAACAGAGTGAAAAAATACCCATCAACCACTGAAACCCAATAAGCTGCTGAGATTCTGTTTATACCTAAATCAACATGGAAGAACGAGGAGTTATCACTAGTAATTGATTGCTTACTATCAAAAAGAAATATTTAAAATACTTGGAATATGTAGGCAGCACATCCATGCAAAGTCCACATAAAATGGAAAAAGCGGGAAACCCGAGTAGATAGAATACACTACGAACACTGAAGGTTCTGAAGCATGTTAGCATAACATTTTAGACTAGGGCACTAAGCTGTGATCCATCAACGACTTGAGCAAGATATGATCCGGCTTAAAGACATTTACGCTATTGATGTTAAAATATGAGGCTTTATAAAATGACAAAAAAAACATGTAACAATGTTACAATATCCTAGATCAAATAGATTTTGGCGAAAAAATAATGATGAAAACTCTCACCACTACATTTACCCTTTCAGCTGTTCTGTTTCTAAGCAGTTACAACAACTTTGCTGAAATTGATTGCGCCACACCTCTAACACCTTTTCTCTTTGAGTTTATTGAAGCCTCTTCGGGAGAAAATCTCATAAGTAACGGCCTAGTAAGCGCTAACAATCTCTCCTCCATCGATCAAAGATCTCAACAACTTCTTGTACTTCACTGATTGCATAACTCAAAGTGTGAGTACTTAAATCTGTGGATAGTGACTTAAGCGACACTTTCTTAATAATTACCTCTTCTTCAGAATCAAATAATAGCACGGCTATGTGGACCATCACCCTTTTTGTAAAGTCAAACTTGAATGCTCTCTTCATTCAACTTCCTTGAGGTATTCATAATGCGCTTTGACCAACTCGTATAATGCTCCTCTTGGATATACCAGGTTTGGGTCCGATATCTCCCACTGTGTCATATTAATGAAACCAATAAATCCCAACTTGGTGATGGGGTTGATATCTACGAAACTAGTCGCATCATAGAATGCTCCTGCATGCCCAAAACCTCTTCCCTGCTGACGCCACATTAATCCGTAAGAAGACCCGTTATTTTGCACCGTAAGCATCTGTCTAACTGTTGATTGCTCAAGTATTCGGGTATCACCATATTTCCCATAGCCAGAATAAGCCAACATAAGTTTGCTAAAGTCCTCTATGGAGGTCTTTAAGGTACTTGCAGGATAGTAGGGCACACTGTATTTATATCCAAGTGAATACGGTATGGCGAGTTCGTTCGATGAGTTAAAATAATCATAGCTGAATTGCGTATTTCTCATTTCAAGTGGATCGAAAATATGTTCTTGACAGTATGCTCTAAAATCTTGTCCTGTCACGCTTTCTACGACATACCCCAACAAGGCAGCGCCGTGATTTGAATAGCCATCTATGACCCCTGGTCTAGTATTGTTCCATGCCTTTTCCGTTCCAAGAAAGCTTTTTAACCAAGTTCCTAGTTCAGGAGCCGATTCATTTGGATAGGGATCATAGTAACCTGGTACATCTTCTGATCGTGGCCAAGACATGCCGGAGCGATGAGTCATTAGCATGTGCAACGTGATCGTATCTTCCTGATAGAAGGGACTGATCACTTCAAAATCAAGGTAGTTATTTATCCCGCTATCCAACGATAACACCCCCTGCTCTACAAGCTGCATCACCGCAGTCGCAGTAACCAACTTTGAAACTGAGGCTACATTATAAATGGTAGTTTGTGATGTCAACCAGTCTTCATGTGAAGCATAATAACCCTGCCAATAGATGGAATCTCCCCGAAGCAGACTGGTAGCAAAAGAAGGAATCCGATTCTTTTCAAGAATTTCCTGCACTTGAAGATCAAATTGCTCTTGGAAAGAGAGCTCCTCTTCTTGACAACCAAACACAAAAAAGGAAAATATTAAAAAATGAAAGTGGCTGCGCATTTCGCTCAAACTATGCACAGTACATTAAAAATAATAAGAGAACTAGCAATTGGATGTGCTGAATTGACTGACTCATATGAAAAGAGGTTATCCAAGTGGTGAGTTGATGTGGTGTCATATAGCCATCATAAGGCCGGTAGGTAATTTCTTGTTTCTACTAATCCGCTATTACAATCTCTCCAAAATTTGCTTCATCATCTCCTCGGCCGCCACTTTCCCCTTTTCTCGGAGGAAATCGCGAGGTGTATTATCCCCTAACTCAAACACAATAGCTGGCATATTGTGATTCTTGTAGAAGTAATTTCTAGATACCATAGTAGGACTAATACTCTTTGAGGGTCTCACGTTGGTTTGCTTCTGCGGCAATCGAGTCGTAATTCCCTCAATCCAATCATATATTATCTGATTTGACTCATCAGATACCGACATGTCAATGGGATAATAAATGTCATCCCATGTTGAGTGAAAATCAATCCCAAAAACAAACTCCTTACCCTCACTTGAACTTGCATTTAAGAAGTCTCTTACCGAACTGGTCTCCGGTTGATTAAAGTCCTGCCAATCTCTGTTAAGGTCAATACCACCATAATTATGCCTCCAATGACCATTATCTACTCCATCAGGGTTCATCATAGGAACTACATAGGTTACAAATGATTCTCTGAAGTGTATGGCTTGAGAACTTTTGCCTGCAAGTGTTTCCACGAAAGACTTCATCGCCAGAAAACCCGTCACTTCGGGCGGATGCTGCCGTGAGATGATCATCAAGGCCCTCTCCGCCTCTTCATTACCTATGGTCATCATGCGAATAGGGCGACCTTCTCTGCTAGATCCAATTATAGATTGTTTTACACCCCCTATTTGATCCAAAGCATTAATCCAGTTTTCTACTCTTGATGAGGTCCATAGTTCCTGAGCACTGACCCATGTCGCCTCATTATCAATATCTAATTGTATTTCCACAGATTCGGGGGCCGCCTGAATTCCATATTGACCCTCGCCTACACCAATAGGAGTATACTTACTGCTATCCAATGGTTGGAATATGGTTCCATTTCTGCTGATTTTAGGATAATATCTGCTCCTGCTATTTTGACATACAAGCTGTACCGTGATAGACTTTTGCTCTTTTGACCACACCTTAAATGCATACCAAGGGCTTGGATTTATTGGCTCATTTTCAGCCGTAATCAATACAGTGTAATGATCATTGCCGTCCGCCACAACACCATTTAATCTGCCCCCTTCGAAATCATTACTGAAATACAAAGAAGAATCTTCCAGTGCATAAATGCCTTTCCACTGTTTCTGCACCGGCTTCGTCTCAGTCGAAACTCTTTGAGTAGGCCCCTGTCCCCGGTAACCTTGTATTTCCTTCTTTGAACAAGAAAACACAATAAGAGTCGATAATATCCAAGTAAGCTTTTTCGTCATCATTTACCTAAATTCAAAAACATAACATAATCTTTCATCATGTAACCTTGACCAATATCAATATCGTCTTCTTCCACAATTTCAAATCCTTTTTTCAGGTAATAGTCTACAGCTGGGTTCTGTCTATTGACACTTAATAGCAACCCTTCGTTTTTCTTCTCTTTGGCTCTAGCAGTTACCTCGTCAAGAAGTAATGACCCTGCACCACTGCGCTGGAGTTCCGGCAATACAAAAATCTTATGTAGCCGGGCATGGTTATCCTCATTTGCATCAAGCTCGTAAGAAGCAAATCCTGCCACCTGCTCTTCCTCCTCTATAAGAATATACTTATGGTTACCATCTGACATTTGCCATCTTAGCACGTCGGTGGCATACATTTTCTCTAGCATATACTCAATCTGTCCGGATGAGATCACTGAAACAAAAGAGGTTCGCCAGGTCTTACCTGCAATATTCTGGATCAAAGAAATATCGGTAATCTTGGCGTCTTTGATTTCCATAATTATTCCCTCTTAATGCGAATAGCACCGATACCTGCCTCCCAGAGCTTAGCATTATATGCTGGAAGTGCATCGTCTACTATTACATCAAATCTTTCCTTCAATCCAGCCCACTGCTCCTCTAGCTCCATTCTTCTGTTTTGACTAGACAAGTTTATCTGAGGTATCGCACTGTTGCTTTGATTGATCAAGAACATGTATTCAGCCGTAAACTTATTTTCGAAATTTTCTACATCATCATATGCTTTAGACTTACGCTGAACCATGTCTTCATCCCAATTTCTCATCATCTCAAGTAAAGCCGTTCCTTCAGCTTTTAAGTCACCCTGCTCCAACTCCGCTAATGCATCTACTAATTGCATTTGGTAACCATACAGCTGGTTTGTGGAGGTATGCATCACCGTTAGCAGCTCCTCCATCTCTTTCATGAATTGGTCGAATTCCTGATAGTCCGCATCACTAATATCCAGGAAAGGACTGGGAAGAATTACAATTTCTGTATTCAATTTGATGTCGCCAGCTGTCAACTCGACGGTGTAGGTACCGGGAGATACTCGATGCCCCCTATAGCTAGCTTCAATATAAGCAGTAGGAATACCCGGCATTGTTGGGTAACTCATATCCCAGACAAACCTATTCAAGCCTTCTTTCTTAGGAATACTGGGTTCTGGAGAGGGCCCTCCAGCATACCGCTGAAAACCCTTTTGTGCACTTGAAGATAATTCACGAATCATCTCTCCCTCTGAATTCTTAATTCTTAATTTAAGTTCTACAGTATCTACCAATTTACCTAGCTGATAATAGAGAACTACACCGTTTGCAGGGTTAACTCCTTCAGTCCCAGCTCCGCCGAAAGTATCTATGTTACCGCTCATCGGACTTCCCCAGAACCCATAGGTCGCATCAGCGGGTTGATATATCTTATTTTCAGATTTAGGCTGGTATTGAGAAATCAACGATAGATCATCTAAGATCCAAAAAGATCGACCTGAAGTTGCTACCACCAGATTACCTCTGTGAACTTTTAAATCGGTTATGGGTGTAATAGGGAGGTTTAGTTGAAAAGGTTCCCATTTCTTACCATCGTTCCAGCTGATAAAGATTCCTTTTTCTGTGCCAGCATATAACAGACCTCTTCGTTCCTGATCTTCTCTAACCACTCTGGTAAAGGCTCCATATGGAATCCCATCACTTATGTTGGTCCAATTTTTTCCATAGTTGGTCGACTTGTAGATAGCAGGTGTGTAATCATTAAACTTATATCTGGTTGTAGCGATGTAAACGGTCGCCGGATCATGTGGGGAAACTTCAATCGCATTAATCAAACATTCTTGAAGACCTTTTGGCGTAATATTTTTCCAGCTATCACCGTTGTCCTGTGTAATGAACACATATCCATCATCACTCCCGCTGTAAAATACACCTGCCTCGTGCTGAGATTCGATGAAATAAGCTAAGGTTCCATAATTCTCAGCTCCGACGGCTTCGACCGTGTAGGGGCCACCGCCCTTGCCCTGCTTTGCATCCTGATTTCGAGTCAAGTCCGGAGACATTTCTTCCCACGTCAATCCTTCATCAGTAGTCCTCAATACCAGTTGAGCCGCATGGTAATAGGTGTTTGGCTCATGTACAGATTTGATAATTGGAGCATTCCAATTGAACAAATACTTCATATCTCTGGCTGCTCTGCCTAGATACTGAATGGGTGCAGCCATGACCTTATTGCTGATCTTTGAATTCATATCGAGTAATTCAATGGTTCCCAGATAGCTACCACCCATTACTTTGGCAGGGTTATCCGGATCAAATGCAAGAAAGGCGCTTTCACCGCCTGCAGCATAAGTCCAGTCTTCTCTGCCGATGCTCCTGCGCCCATGCGACATGCTGGCAATCTTCACAGAAGAGTTATCCTGCTGACCTGCGTAGACATTGTAAGGGAATAAATTGTCAACGCTTATTCTGTAAAATTGCGCAGTTGGCATCTGGTTTTGAGGTGACCATGTCTCTCCAAAATCATAAGAGACTGCGGCTCCGCCATCATTGGCAATTACCATGTTTCTGGAGTTATTAGGATTGATCCAGAGGTCATGGTAATCTCCATGTGTTCCGAACAATCTCTCCCATGTCTTCCCACCGTCCTGAGATCTCAAAGCAGGTGCGCTGAGTACGTAGACATTATTTTCATCATTTGGGTCAACAAAAACCTCTGTGTAGTACCATGCTCGCTGTGTCAATCGATTATCTCCACTCACCATACTCCAGCTTTCTCCGACATTCGCGGAAACAAACAGACCTCCTTTATCCTGCTGCGAATCGCTTTCTACCAATGCATACACTTTCTTAGGGTTGGAGGGCGCAACTGCTACCGCCATTTTACCTTTTTCTGAGGGAAGCCCGTTATGAATTTTCGACCAGGACTCACCTGCATCTACTGATTTATATAAACCGCTACCACTTCCTCCGCTTATCACCTTCCAAGGTGTCCGTTGATGCTGCCACATAGCTGCATACATAATATGTGGGAACTTTGGGTCCATCGAAAGCTCTACTCCACCCGTAGAATCATTGACAAATAGTACCTTCCTCCAGTTCTCTCCCCCATCTGTTGATTTATAGATTCCCCTCTCACTATTTGGGGCAAATAATGCTCCTTGTGCTGCAATAAACACTGTATTAGGATCATTTGGATGGATGACTATTCTGGAAATATGTTGCGACTTTTCGAGTCCAATTTTCTTCCATGTATCTCCTGCGTCGATCGATTTGTAAACTCCGTCCCCATATGAGGTCATCACACCACGAATGGCGTGTTCTCCCATTCCGCAATACACCACATTAGGGTCAGAAGCAGAAACGGCCACCGCTCCTACCGATCCCGTCTCAAAAAAACCATCAGATATATTATACCAATTCTGACCACCATTATGTGTTTTCCAGAGTCCACCTCCGGTAGTACCCATGTAATAGGTCATGGGATCACCTAACACACCACTTGCACAATTGGATCTTCCTCCCCTGAAAGGCCCAATACTTCGATACTTAAGTGGCTTAAAGTATTCTTCGGCAGTTTGCCCAAGGGTGGTCAAACATGAAATTAGTAGAAAAATCAGTAAAATAGATTTTCGCATTTTTCGATTAGAATTGGTGAAAGGTTGAACAATCTACTTACATTTTCAATAAATAATCTGACAAGAAGGTCAATATTGATTAGCGGTTAGGAGTAAAGACAGCTACCGCAAGTTTGGTCCAACTTCTCCAGGATGTGTACATAGTTGCTATGGATGATGCATCACTTACCAAATACGCTACTTGATTATTAGATCTACGGAATTTTAGAGTGCTGATCAATCTTTCTTCTTCCCATCTAAGTCCATGAAATGCCTAATTTCTTTTTAATCCCAATCAAAATAGGAACGACGAAAGGCTGCCCTCAAGTGCTATTCATAACAGAGTGGAAGCTCGTGATAATAATTTGGCACTTGCCAAAATAATTCATCCCATCAACGATACAATTACGTAACACAATCAACGACGTGAAAATCCTTAGTCCAGACATGTCTAATCTCTCTGTTTGAATCGACAAAAAACATCGATACTTTTCCGTAGTTATGCATTTTAGGGATATGCTTTGACATCCATTTCTATACCATCGCAGTAAAATGAAAATATTTCATATCATTGTTTTTTTTTGCACCTTCTTCTCCTCGTTTGGGCAACAGTTGCTTCGCGGAGAAATCTTTGACCTAGAATCAAAGGAGTCGCTACCATTCGCGACCATCTCCTTTACTGGAACTGCTAACGGAACTGTGAGTAATGCCCAGGGGTATTTCCAACTTCAGATTCCCAAAGAATATTCAACCGGGTCACTTAGCATTTCATACATCGGATATAATGCCGTGAAACTAAGCATCCCCGATCTAGATGAAGCAGTTCGAATCGGATTGGAGCCCTCGGTTACTCAGTTAGAAGAATTAGTAATACTGCCTTTAGCGCCAGAAGAATACATCCGAAGAGCGGTAAAAAAATACGAAGAAAATTATGCGAAAAACCCTTTCACTACCACTGCATACTACCGTGAAGTTTTCACAGAAAACAATCAATACATTACCTTCAACGAAGGAGTATTCTACTCATCCTACCCTGACTATCAGGACACTACCGAAAATCAACATCAGCTTGCCCTATATAGATCGGGTGCCGAAAAAAATGAAATTGATTTTATGAGTAGTTGGGTCGAAAAAAAGACAGAAAAAGAGAAGAAAAAAGCGTTAAAAAAGGGAGAAGAATGGGTCGATAAAGATAATGACGCAAGAGAAATCATACAATCTGGTTTCGGTGGGCCGGAGGAAATCTTAAAACTAGATTTGATGAAGGACACGGAGTACTGCTTAGACACCACTCGCTTCAAAAGATTCAAATATAGTTTTGGAAAAGGCCTAAGCTACCAGGGGAGAGATATCTTAGAGATCCTTTTTGAATCAAAAGGTCAAGTTGACAATCAGAAAATGAAAGGGGTTATTCACCTTGACATTCAGACTGACGCGATTGTAAGTGTATCCTATTCAGGAGAATTGGTTATCCCCGTTTTAGTAAAACCTATTCTTTTTGCATTTGGCTTGTCAATAAAAGATCCAATATTTAACAAGAGTCTAAAATATCAATTTCACGAAGGCCGATGGTACCCAGATACCTTTCAATGGGATGTGGCCCTTGGCTTAAAAAAGCGTTACACCTTTAAGCCCAATGAATTCTCCGCTTTTACAGGACATCAGATATTCAAAGTCAACGAGCTAAATATCAATGATGAAAAACAAATTGCTGGGGATAAGCGCTTTGATCCAGATGAAGAGGCTGCCAATCAGATAAATCCCATCGAAAGCATTTTGTGGTCTAAAGTCAGCACATTACCTCTTGAGCAACTGGAATCTTCAGAAAATTAATCTACGATTAATTTCAAAGTCTTTGTAACTCCATTGACTTCCACTTGCACAAAATAAACTCCGGGATTCAAGTGACTAATCGATAGCTCGCCTGATCGAACAGTTGGAGATTCTATTCTCCTTGAACTTATATCCAGAATATAGGCCTCTTGAATTTCAAATCCAGTTGCCTCAATTTTAACTTTTGAGCTTGCCGGGTTTGGATATAACGAAACGGTAATTTGTTCCTCCAGACTCAATAAGTTATTAAGCAGCGTTACTTGAGCAGTCGCAACTGCTATACCGTCCGTCACTTCAACATCCAGCACCAGATCCTGACGATACGCCATCAGACTCTCCCGATCGGTCAATCGCAAAACCCCACTCACCGAATCAATGGAAACCATTCCCATCATATCAGAAGTCGTGGTGTATAGTAAACGATCCAGGTCTTCGTCGTTGGCCATCACAAAACCGATGGTGTCACCGTCCGTCATCTTGGTATCTAATTCAAAAGTCTGATTCGATACTTCTGGCGTAGCATTTTTCACATTTTCCAAGGCGAGCTCAAAAGAAAAAGCTTCGCTGGAGTAAATATCCAACCATTGAATCTTAACTACACTCCCTGAATCAAGGTCGGTAATCGTCAACTCACTTTGCAAGCCATCACCCACATCATCCGAAGACCCTAGGACAGCAGCTGCCGGGCCGCAGCCATCTTGTACATACACATAAGTATCTTCTTGCGTAAGTCCAACTGAACTAATTTTCAAATCTCCAGCTTTCGGCATAGCATATGAGAACCATACTGGAGGCGTGACATCTGTTACTACTTCTGGTCGCAAGAGCACATTGGCAGTGGAGCAGGTCGATCCAGGAGGAGGTGTGAATTCCTCCAACTCCCATTCAAATGCATTAGACGAGTAAATCGGATCCCAGAAAATAAAAACCTGGTCGCCTTGCATCAAATCCTGAATAATCACTTCGCTTTGAAGTTCCTCGGCATCATCACTGAGGCCCAGGAGATCACCATCACAATCATCAAAAATTAACAGGTACGTATCTTCATCGGTCAAACCCACCGAACTGACACTCAGATTCCCGTCGGCGCTCATGGTATAGGTAAACCACGCAGGTGCATAAGGTGACTGATTTGATCCTTCCATGGCTTCAAAAGCAAGACTGCAGACATCTCCTTCACCAATATCTTCGTAACTCAATGTCCAGCTGAAATCGTTCTCCCCGTCATTT
>JAYPLE010000006.1:35903-56511 GCA_038129245.1 Flammeovirgaceae bacterium
TTCACCAATATCTTCGTAACTCAATGTCCAGCTGAAATCGTTCTCCCCGTCATTTCTCCAAACTATGTATAACGTTTCATCTACTTCGTAATCAATCAAAACTGCATTGCCTGAACCAGAACTAATCAAAGATGGGTATGGACAATCACCTGAAAGAAAACCTGCGAACTGCTCAACATCCGATTCAATAACAATCTTTTTGTCTGCTACCTCGGGAGTGAAAGTAAACCAACTCAAACCTGTGCCATTCGCAACAGCAGTATTCTCTTCAAGTGAAGCTTCCACGGCAGTCTCGCAAAATTCTCCTGGAATATCTTCTCTTACATTGACTGTCCATTCAAAATCAGCAGTAGAATAGACATCTAACCAAAGAATCTGGAGTACATCACCTTGTTGAAGACTAGGAATACTAATCTGGCTTTGAAATCCACCGCCAAAATCATCATTTTCTATAAGAGGTGATCCAGCGCAATCATCGTAAACGGCTAAATACGTATCTTCTTCTGTAAGACCTACGGAGGAAATGGTCACAGTTCCATCTTGGGGTAATTCATACCTATACCAAATAGGGGGACCTTGGGAATCAATGGTATCCTCTTCGACTAATATAGCTGTTTGGCATACCGCTCCTTCCGGGAAAGGTTCGAACCCAACGTTCCAGGCTCTAGCTAAGGTACTTTCTTCAAAATCCCACTTTATCTTCAATTCATCTCCCAACGCCACAGTCGTGCTGAAGGGATCATTTGAATCAAGGCTCTCCGAAATTACAGGTTGACTGCCGCAATCCTCAAATATAGATAGTGTTCCAGCTAGTTCGGATTTAAAAACAAACTCACCGTAATCTTCCGCCGTCAACTTGTACCAATACACTTGCTCAGGAGAAGTGTAGTCTCCTACTTCTATTCCCACGGCGGTTACGCATGCCTCTCCATCCACAAGCTCCTTAACTTCTAACCCGAAGGAAGTCGAATTTTCAGTAGACTCAACGGCTAGCAGGATCAACTCATCTTTATTGAAATCAAATATTGAGAAAGTTCCCGATGTTCTCGTCACACTCTGTAATTGTTCGCAATCTCCTCGGTAAACTGTGACAGTATCCGATACTTCGACCACTACTTTTGATAGCTCATCAGGCATGGTAAACGTATACCACACGATGCCCTCCGCAGTTGTAGGAATTTCATTGTCCCCTTCTACCGCATCAATAGCTAAATCACACGCAAGCCCCTCTTCAGGTTCACTTCGTGAGATTTCAAATTCAAATGCTTCTTCACCATTGAGATTGTTCCACAAAAAGTAAATACTTTCATTTTCCGCCAAATACTGCTGATAAGCAGACTGACTGGTACCGAATGAATTCCCCTCAGAAGTGATAGGACCACTTGTGCAGTCTGCATATAGTGCCAAAAATGTATTTTCCTCAGTTAAACCGATTGAGTTAATAGTCACTACCTCATCGGCTTCCGCAGTATACTTATACCAAGCAGGCGGAGAAACCTCAAATGTTCCTACTATTATTTCCTCGGCTTCTTCACATGGGGGAAGTGTAAGCGAATTTCTCCTAGGGCTTACTTCTAAAACGGCCCTAATTCTATCTTTTTGATCCTGAGTGAAAATATTCATACAGGCATCATTCGTGTAATCCATGTAGTTCTCTACCATGTCTTGTTCATCATCATCAGCGCATGTATCAGAATCTGGACATCCGTAATTGGGCTCACCTGCAGGAGGTGTATCGAGACAATAATCGTCTACCTCGCATCCACCATCTCCCCATATATGTCTGAGTCCAAGCCAATGTCCCACTTCATGGGTAGTTGTTCGGCCTCCATCAAAAGGTGCCTCTACATTTCCAGTGGTTCCAAAATACTGATACCCTACCACGATACCATCAGTTTCTGATTCTCCTTCATCCTCAAATAACCCCTCCAGTCCCGACATAGAGGGAAATTGAGCATACCCTAACACACCATCTAGGTCACCTCCAAATTCAAGAACCCAGATATTAAAAAATCTATCAGGATCCCATATTGTACTTGGTTTTAACTCCTCTTCTATCGCCTGCTCCCCCCAAAAAGGCTCCATACCATTCACTCTGTTAATCCCTGCTTCTTCCAGGGCATTCCCTTCCTCATCAAATGCAACCGGATAAAACTCAATTAAAATATCTGCCCCCACGGGATCGTCATTTGCTCCTGCTCCCCTCTTTCTAAAGTCATCATTCAATACCTCAAACTGAGACAGCACCTGAGCCTCAGAAATGTTGGCCCCTGTACCGATGGACTCTCCGTTGTGGATGACATGGATAATGGTTGGGATTCTATACAGTTGTTCATTGACTCTAGCGTTATCCTTTGTTCTGATTTGCTCAGCCAGCACTTTTTCAAATGCAGGAATAGTCAGTCTATTCGGATATTTATTGAGGAGTTTCTCTTCCAAATGTGTAGTATGGCACGTGCGATGATTGTGTTCAATTCCTGTACGGAGCGTAAACGGTACTCGCTTACTAACGTTGGCCTTTTTAATTTGACCAAGAGTAGTAAATCCTAATGCAATGAAGATAAGGACGAATAGATTTAACCTTTTCATGGGAGAGTTATTGAAGCCTAAATGAATCTTGTGTCAGCAGTCTAATTTGAAACGAGCCAAAACCTTCTACTTTTAGTTGGTCCTCGTCATTAAATTTCCAACGGTATTCGGTTGATTTTGGCCGATCACTGGGCCCTGGGGAAGTGATCGAAACAAGCCCCTTGTCTACGTCAAAACGCCAGCTCACAATGAACCTTGCCGGAGGAACAGATGATCTATCTTTAAAAAAAACTTTTCCTTCTGACTCATCTGGATGTTTGTACCAGGTGCCTGATAGCAACTCCACATCTATCTCATGCACCTCATTATTACGCTCAACTTTTTGCTGAGACCCTTTACATGAAAACAGCAAAGCAATTGATAGCATAAATAAAACTCGTATCTTCATCTTCCTGTACCGGTAATCGTTATCTAAACTTAATTCAAAAAATTTAACAAATTTAACGCTGCCGTTCGGACCACATGAGTCATCACAGAATTAGCGTCAAAAGAAATAAATGGCCAAAAAAAAGCGCCCCTTTCCAGGGGCACTAAACCTAAGAGCTGTTGTTTTGGATAACTTTAACTGGCTGAGACTTGAACGCTATTACCAAGCCTCCTATCCAAGACATTACAAAGATGTGAGGCAATATTGTTCCAAACAATACCCGATTTAGGGTATTTTTTCCAGATTATGGGTTATTTCGGAATAGAAAAGGCAAAAATCGTTCCTTCGCCTTCACTGGACTCTAAAGAAACTTCTCCTCTCAGGTCATGAACCAGCCTTCTAACCGTAGATAAACCGATACCTGTACTGAATTCACCGTAGCGATCAAAAGGCTGTAAAACATAGAAAATCTCAAAAATCTTATCCTGCTCATTTACGGGAATTCCCGGACCATTATCTGACACATAGAATTCATAGTAATCTTCCACCAGCCTCCCTCCTACTACCACTTCGGCAATGTCTTTGTCATTGAAGTTAAAAGCATTGGTGATCAGCTGCGTAAATACCTCCATTACGGAAGATTTATTAATGTCTGCCTCCTCCATTTTGAAATTAAACTCCAACTTCCTATCCTGACTATTTCTGAATAGCACGGAAAAATAATCTTCAAAATAGCTAGTGGATACCCACTCTCTCTTATCCGAGGCAGTACGTTTACTGTCAATGTTCTTTAATAGTCCATCAATTAGCGTCTTCATATTATCTGCAGCCGCTTTGGTAGTAAGAAGACTTTCAATATGACCGGGAATGAGATCTTTTTCATGAAGGTTCAGATATCGATCAGTGTATCGGGTAATCTGATCCAGCGGAGACTTCAACAACTGAGCAGTCAGTTTGGCAAATCGCTTGAATGCATCGTTCTGACGTCTTAAGGTCTCATTCGCCCTTTTCAATTCAAAACGATACTTCCGCCCATTTAATAAAGCCATGACCTGTTTTGCGAGGTCCTGCAAAGCTTGCACTTGAGAATCGCTCAGCTGTCTTTTTTCATTATCTATTACGCATAAAGTTCCAAGTGCTAACCCGTCAGCTTGTACCAGCGGCACTCCCGTGTAGAATACGATATTGGGTGGCCCGGTGACTAGTGGATTTTCTTTAAAACGCTCATCTAACCTTGCATCTGAAACTACCATGACATGATGCGGATCTGTCACCGCATGTGCACAAAAAGAATATTCAAGGGGAGTTTCTGAAACGCCCAATCCATAGTGAGACTTGAACCACTGCCGGTCTTCATCTAACAACGAAATCAATGAAATGGGCGTACCTGTTATTTGAGCTGCCAACCTTGTGATCATGTCATACTCTTCTTCCGAGAGTGAATCCAAGATTGAGTAAGTCTTTAAAGAGTGTATTCTTTTCTTTTCCAGTGAAGTAGAGCCGTTTGCTGACATTAAAAAATAACTAGCTAGTTAGGTATACGTAAAAAATCAACTCGATTACCTCCTAAATCTACGCAGGCTTTGGAAAAGAAAAAAGATCATTTATTTAACAACCTGTTATAAATTCGAATCATCCTTTTCTAACTCACTTAATAAACAAGTTCCTTACATGAATCTGTCAATTCAAAATCTTTCTAAAACGTACCCGAATGGGGTGCAAGCGCTCAAAGATGTTAACCTCGAAATCCCTTTGGGAATGTTTGGTCTTCTTGGTCCAAATGGTGCTGGAAAATCCAGTCTTATGAGAACCATAGCTACGCTGCAGGAACCCGATGCAGGAAGCATTCAATTGGGAGATATTGACGTTCTCAATCAAAAAGATGACGTCCGTAAGATACTTGGATATTTACCTCAAGAATTTGGTGTGTACCCAAAGGTGAATGCTGAAGACCTACTGGACCATGTAGCTGTACTAAAAGGCATCACCAACAGAAGAGAAAGAAATGAGCTGGTAAAAGCATTACTGCAAAGGACTAACCTGTATAAACACAGAAAAAGAAACCTTGGAGGATATTCTGGTGGTATGAAACAACGATTTGGTATTGCGCAGGCATTGATAGCAGATCCGAAACTCATCATTGTCGATGAACCAACAGCCGGATTAGATCCTGCTGAAAGAAATAGATTCTTGAATTTACTTTCGGAAATCGGAGAGAACACTGTGGTGATACTTTCTACCCATATAGTTGAAGACGTAAAGGAACTATGTACGCAGATGGCCATCATCAATCAAGGACAGGTTTTACAAGCAGGTAGCCCCATGGAAGCCATCAAAGAGATAGAAGGAAAAGTATGGAGTAAGTCTGTTCCAAAAGAAGAATTGGAAGCTTACAAAGCAAACTATAATGTAATCTCTGAACGATTGATTTCAGGTACCCCTGAAATCCATGTTGTGAGCGAAAATAAACCAGGTGACGGTTTCATAAATGAATATGCTGATCTAGAAGATGTGTATTTCAATCAGATTAAATCAAAAACAGAAGAAACAGTAACTGCCTAGTCCAATGTTAGAGTTCATCAAATTCGAATTGAAGTACAGGCTAAATAGACCAGCTACCTACATATACCTGGCCTTGCTTCTGACCATGTCTTTTTTAGCAACGTCCACGGATATCATCAGGGCTGGTGGTAGCGGTGGAAAAGTGATGGAAAATGCACCTGTGATCCTCGCAACTATCCAGACCGCAATGATGCTATTTGGCGTCTTTATTATTTCAGCAGTAATGGGTGTTCCCGTACTGAGGGATTTTGAACATAAAACGCACAGTATGATATTTACCTCTCCGATAAGTAAGTTCAACTACTTGAGTGGGAAGTTTGTGGGATCATTTATCATAGTGATCATCATCTTTTCCGGTATACTTTTCGGATCCATGCTGGGACAGATTGTGCCCTGGCCCTGGCACGACTTTACCGACAAACTCAACCCTTTCTCTTTTGCGGCTTACTGGAATCCATTTGCAGTTTTTATACTCCCTAACCTCTTCATATTCTCTGCCATATTTTTTACTGGAGGTTCTTTGGGACGCAATATGGTGGTCGTATACGCCCAAGGTATCATTCTGTTTATGGGCTACCTGGTCGCAAGTCAATTCTTATCAGAGCTTGACAACCAGGAAACGGCTTCTTTAATGGACCCATTTGGTATGGGGGCTATGAGTGTTACCTCACAATATTGGACAGTTGCGGAACAAAACACTTTTTTCTTCGAATGGACAGGGCTGATTCTACAGAATAGAATAATCTGGTTAGGAGTAGGTGTACTCACATTAGGTTTCACTTTTTGGAGATTCTCTTTCTCTCTTGCTGGAAATGCTGGTAGTAAAATTCTCAAAAGGAAAAAAAAGACAGAGAAAGATGCACCACTAATTGCCATTCCACTAGTACAACAGCTCTTCGGAATAAAGGCCCAAATTACGCAAATAAGAAGCTTAGGATGGTTTTACTACCGTTGGATAATTAAGCAAGGCCCATTTATTTTCATCGCCTTAGCAGGTGTCATTTTCATTTTTGTCATTGCTTTTTTATCAGGTACTGAGGCATATGACATTGAGCTGTATATGACATCCAGTAGGGCATTGAACCTGATAGGTATATTTAATTTGTTCTTTATCATCATTGTAGTTTTCTACACAGGTGAAATCGTTTGGAAAGAACGAGATATAAAGATTCATCTGATATACGATGCACTTCCTTACCCGAACTATGTTGTGTTGGCTGGAAAGTTCGTGGGAATGTTTCTGATGTCCATCACTATTCTCACTACTTTAATGCTTTGCGGTATAGTGCTGCAGCTGTTGAAAGGATATCCTCAGATTGATTGGGAAGTATATTTTGTTGGCCTTTTTACTGACACCTTAGCGGTAATGATATTGTACCTTATTCTAGGTCTCTTCATTCAAGCGGTAGTAAATCATAAGTTTGTTGGATTTGGATTAATGTTCCTCTTCTACATCTCCTTCATTGTTATGGGGGAATTAGGTATAGAGCACAACATGTTCTATTACGCAAGGGCTAGTCTGGGTAGCTACAGTGAAATGAATCAATATGGGCATTATATCACTGCATTTAGTTGGTTCAATGTGTATTGGTTTGGGTTTGCAGGTCTTCTATATGCTGTGGCAATCCTAATGTCGGTACGTGGTATGGATACAAAATTTAATATTCGGATTAAGCTTGGCACCATGCGTCTTAACAGGGTAACCACTTTTTCTATTGCAGCTGCATTATTTGTATTTCTGTCAAGTGGAGCTTTTATCTATTACAATACCAATGTCCTGAATACCTACCAGAATTCCGATGATGGAAAAGCCGACAGAAAAGCATATGAACTAGCATTGAAGCAATACGAATTCATCACTCAACCAAAGATTATCGATACTTATGTTGAAGTAGATCTGTACCCTGGTCAACGTGATTTTGCGGCATCCGGATATTATCTACTGAAAAACAAAAGCAACGAACCCATAACAGAGCTACACATTCAGAAAGGTGTTGATGATCAGCTGGAGACGCTTATTTCCTTTGACACTGATGTGACAGAAAAAGAGTCTTTTGAAGATTTTAAGTATGTGATTTACAAGCTTAATATGCCTTTAAGCCCGGGTGACACCTTAAAAATGAATTTTGATATTGGATTCAAAACCATTGGTTTCCGAGAAGGAGGATCTAATAACGACATCATCTTCAACGGTACATTTTTTAACAATTCTTCGTACTTCCCGGGCATAGGCTATAATTCAGGTTTTGAGTTGGGCTCGGATGACGATCGGAAAGAAAATGACTTAGAGCCTAAGGAGCGAATGATGGAGCGAGAAGACGAGCGAGGAATTGCTCAAAGTCTATTTGGTGACGATGCCGATAAGATCACATTCGAAATAAAGGTAACGACGGATAGTAGTCAAATTGCCGTCGCTCCAGGGTATCTTCAGAGTACACTAACAGAGGATGGACGTACCACTTTCCATTATAAGATGGATACGCCAATGGTTAATTTCTATTCTGTTATCTCAGCAGATTATGAAGTGGTACAAGACACATGGAAGCCCCCCGTAGATTCTTTACCGGAGGTAGCGCTGGAGATCTACTATCATAAAGGCCATGAGTATAACTTGGACCGTATGATGAATGGAATGAAAGATGCGCTCTCCTATTACACGAAGAACTTCAGCCCTTTTCAATTCAGACAATTAAGAATACTGGAATTCCCGAGATATAGATCGTTTGCGCAGTCATTTGCGAATACTGTTCCGTTTTCTGAAGGTATTGGTTTTATTCAAAATATAAAGACAAATGACGTTGATCTGCCCTATTATGTGACTGCTCACGAGGTAGCTCATCAGTGGTGGGGACATCAGGTTACAGAAGCTGGAGTAAAGGGCAATGCTATGCTCTCAGAGACCTTATCTCAATACTCCGCTTTGATGGTAATGAAGCAGAAATTAAAACCGGAAATAATCAAAAAATTCTTAGAGTATGAGATGAATTCCTACCTGCTGGGAAGAACATTTGAGCAGAAGAAAGAGATGCCTTTAGAGCAAGTTGAAGGTCAGGGATATATTCATTACAGAAAAGGATCCCTGGTCATGTATGCCTTTCAGGACTACATTGGTGAAGACAGTGTTAATGCAGCTTTGAAACGTTTTGTCAATGACTGGGGCTTTAAGGACGCCCCTTATCCGACTTCAGCAGATTTAATTTCTTATTACCGAGCGGTTACTCCTGACTCGCTTCAATACATTATCGATGATATGTTTACCTATATCACGTTGTTTGAAAATAAGACAAGACAAGCAGAATATGAGATACTTGCGGATTCCACATATGAAGTATCGCTGACTATGGATGTCATCAAATACCAGGCGGATAGTTTGGGTAACGAGACAGCTGTCAATTTAGAAGATTGGATCGATGTAGGAATTTTCTCAACTGATGAGGATGGCGAAGACAAACTGATTTATTTAAAGAAACATAAGTTTACTAAGGAAGAAAACAGTCTGACTATTCGTGTGAAAGATTTACCAACGAAGGCCGGAATTGATCCCATCAACAAATTGATTGATCGTAATCCTGAAGATAATATCAAAGAGCTTTCTGAAAAGGAAGAAGTAACAAGTAGTTAGAAATACAATAGTCCAAAAAACAAACCCCGACCTGAATTCCATGTCGGGGTTTTTAATAGGTTCATCAACCTAACCAATTAGACTCCCAAAAATTATCAGTAACTGCATTCATGAACATTCTTCTTGAAAAGCAAGTCTACCAAACTGATACTAGTGTATACGTTGAGGGATGTCGCAGGTTTCTAATAAAGTCTACAGGCCCCTACGCTGTTTTGTCAATCAATTAACAGCTAATCTGATTTTTAAAAGCCCATACAGATGGAAGGTTGTACCTTTATTTAAGTTCGTAAATTCCAAAATGTCAATATGGCACATATCATCATACTTGGTAATGGCATAGCAGGCATCACGGCTGCTAGAAATATCAGAAAGCTGAGTGATCACCAGATCACTGTAATTTCTGGTGAAACGGATCATTTTTTCAGTAGAACAGCACTCATGTATATCTATATGGGGCACATGAACTATGAACATACCAAGCCCTACGAAGATAAATTCTGGAAAATGAATAGAATCGAGTTAGTCAGGGATTGGATATCAGCTATTGATTTTCAAGAAAAAAAACTCTGTGGTGATAAGGGTTTATACAGCTATGACCAACTCATATTTGCATTGGGGTCCCAACCCAATAAGTTTGGATGGCCCGGCGAAGATTTGAAAGGAGTGCAAGGTCTTTACAGCTACCAGGATTTAAAAAGAATGGAAGATAATACTGTTGGTATAAAAAATGCCGTAGTCGTAGGTGGTGGACTCATTGGGGTAGAAATGGCAGAGATGTTACACTCTCGCAAAATTAATGTCACCTACCTGGTACGAGAAAACCATTTTTGGGATATCGTCCTGCCAGAAGGTGAAGCCAAAATGATAGAACGACATATTGAAGAACAGCAAATTGATCTTCGGCTAGCGTGTGAATTAAATGAAATTATCGGTGATGAAAACGGCAAAGTAAAAGCTGTTAAAACCAAGACTGGAGAAATCATAGAGACGCAATTCGTAGGATTAACGGTAGGGGTTTCTCCTAACATCAACTGGTTGAAAAAATCAGAACTAAATACTAATAAAGGAATACTGGTTGATCAATTCCTCAGAACAAATATCGACGGTGTATACGCAATCGGTGATTGCGCTGAGCAAAGAAATCCTAAAGAAGGAAGGCGTCAAATAGAGGCAGTCTGGTACACTGGAAGAATCATGGGAGAAACAGTTGCAAATACAATTTGCTGCACAGAAATGACCTATGATCCCGGTATATGGTTCAATTCAGCTAAGTTTTTTGACATTGAATATCAGACCTATGGAAAAGTAAGCCCACATCAAGATAAAAACGAAAAACATTTTTATTGGGAAGCTGAAGATGGAAAGCATTGTGTGAACATCTCTTATAAACCTGATAATCTTAAAGTACTAGGTGTAAATACTTTTGGAATTAGAATGCGGCATGAGGTATGGGAAAAATGGTTCAAACTTGAAAAAACATTGCCAGAGGTGATCCAATCGCTACCGAAAGCCAATTTTGACCCAGAGTTTTTCACAGCATTTGAACCTGAAATACAAGCTTCCTTCAATCATAGTTTTCCAAACCATCAGGTCAGAACGTCCAAACCTTCCTTTTTTCAACGATTACTAAATGCTAACTGAAAATTATGACAATCATTAAGCAGACAGGGTATTTAATTCTTACAAGCAGCTTTGGGATTTTTATAGCTCTCTTCTTCATGTTAGACTTTAATCTGACTCAAGAGCAGGTTAACAAAATTATCCCAGCAAAACACCAGGAAGATTTGACAGCTATGCTCTCACCTGTAATGGGTAAGACCTATGGTAGTCCTGTTGCGCTTGTATCATCATTATATTTTGCAGTTGAATCACTTAACGATACCTACAGAGCAAACGAGGAATGGGACAAAGTAATTTATGCCCCTTATGTGATGCAGTTGAGTAGGGTCGCAGCTCAAGGTTTCCTTGCCGAAAATAATGCTTTGATGTTCTTAACCATTCTGATCCTAAGTTTAATCGGGTCTTTTATGTTTTTGATTCCTGACAAAAACCTTAAGGGACCGGCAGGAATAAAAAACAACAATATTTTCAAAGATCCACTGAACAGTAGAGGTTGGGCTGGAATTGTAATTGGAACGGTTTTAATATTTTTCTACATTATAATCTACTTCTATGAGGCGTACTTAATACCCTGGATCATTTGGGTAGATCCTTTGAAGCAATGGTTGGTGCCCGGTGATTATGCCAGTCAATGGTTCTTGTACGGCTTCTTGTACACTTTTGCCGTTCTCGTTATGGGCGTTCGTATGTTGATTAAATATCGGCATTCAAAGTATCAACAGGTAAGAACAGTCTCGATCATGTTTTTCCAAACCTCATTCGCCTTTCTGATCCCGGAGATACTAGTCAGACTAAACCAACCCTATTTCGATTTTAAAAACATGTGGCCATTAGATTATGACTTCTTTGACGCTTGGCATATCGACATGCTCACACAAAAAGGTGGTCTGGGTATTTTCATGTTTGTGTGGGGAGTGACGCTTTTTTCTATAGGAGTTCCACTATTTACTTATCTATTTGGTAAAAGATGGTACTGTAGTTGGGTTTGTGGATGTGGCGGCTTAGCAGAAACAGCTGGTGATCCATTTCGACAACTATCTGACAAGAGCCTGCAGGCATGGCAGGTTGAGAGATGGCTCATTCACGCAGTTCTACTTTTTGCAGTAGTAATGACAGGAGCTGTTATATACAATTTTATAAGTGGAACTGACCAGATACTTGGCTTCAGCACTTACAGTTACCTTAGACAGCCGTATGGGTTCTTTGTGGGGGCTATCTTCTCTGGAGTAGTTGGCACAGGTTTTTACCCATTAATGGGAAATCGAGTTTGGTGCCGTTTTGGTTGTCCTCTTGCGGCATACTTGGGACTAGTGCAACGCTTTAAATCTAGATTCAGAATAACAACCAATGGCGGACAATGCATCTCATGTGGAAACTGTAGTACCTACTGTGAAATGGGTATTGACGTAAGATGGTACGCACAAAGAGGTCAAAATATCGTCAGATCCTCGTGCGTTGGATGCGGCGTATGTTCCGCCGTCTGCCCAAGAGGTGTTTTGAATCTTGAAAACTCGTCAGAGCAGAATCGTTTGAATACGCCGATCACCATCGGAACTGAAAAAAATACATTAAACTAATACCTGCAAGTTATTCGTTCGTATCATTGAATGATGAAACTATTACTTGTTCTATTATTACTAGGTCAGGCAGATGAGGAAGTACTCCTTGATAAAGGATATGAATTGTACAGTGAGGAAAAATACGACGAGGCAATAACTCAATACAACCTGGCATTAATCCTAAACGATCAAAATCCGGAGACCTACCTTTTAAGAGGAATAAGCTGGCATGCAGCTGCGGAAACTAAAAAGGCGGTCGATGATTTAAATAAAGCTATAGAACTCCAACCCGACTACTTAGAAGCATATCAGCAACTTGGCTATATCTTTCTTGTCAGCCAAGCACCTGACAGAGCGATAGAGGCTTTCGATAAAGCAATTGAGCTAGACCCTACAAATCCCGAAATCTACGTAAATAGAGGAACAGCTAAATGCATGAACGAAGATAGAGAGGGAGCAAGTGCTGATTGGAAAATGGCGAAATCCCTTGGCGTAGACTATGGTGAAATGATGGTATGTGAATGAAACGGTCATTACTGCCTTTAGAGAAGTATAAATTACCACAAGAATACAACTTCACATTCTTACGCCGTTGGCACTAACTGATGAGAACTTCACGTAGTCGGAGAAAAGAGCCATTGATAGGATTGGCAGGAGCTACAATATTTAAGAAGATAAAAGCGAGGTAATCATTTCTAACCCAGAAGTGTATGAGCGTTTGGCCCCTGTGTAAGTCAGCTTTAAAATGAATTTTCTTAATTGACAGCATTTCCGTGCTGCTGGACGATAAAGAAATACGCAATTCTGAAGATTGATCCAGGTTGAATTCGTCAGCCCAGATGAGGCTATTGTATACTTGGGCTTCAGATGAGAACATGCCTAAGCGAAAAAGGAGGCTTGCAATGTGGTTTTATTGTTTGCTTCAATTGAAGAAGCTGGCAGTAAAACAAAAATGGACAAGTACTAGACAAAAAAGCCCAACTCCTTAAAGGAGTTGCGCTATATACTTCGCAAAGAATATTTTATTGTCTTTCGTAGTTTTGTACAACTTCAACAGAATCTGGTGAGACATAAGTCTGTTGCAAGTGATCGTTGTCGAGTAATTGGTAAGTAATATTCCATTCTCCAGCATAATCCTCGATGGAGCCTATTTGTGCAACCTCCGTTACCGCACCGTCACCGTGCTCTACAAATTCTCCGTAACCAAAGTCTTTGTGTTCTATGCTATCGCTCCAAGTATGGTACCATACGAAGTGACCTCCACCAATCATTTTGATTTCTTGAAAGTTATTAACACCGTCAATCTCATTTCGTGAAGTCAGTTTCCATAGGCCGTCATATGCTCCTGTGCCATCTGATAGTCGCTTCCAAGTTTCGCGGAGATCCACAGTTGATCCGTCAGGAAACTGCAATTGATTGATGTGTTGCTCAAAGCCACCCTCTGTTTCGGTGATATTCAAGGAGAAGGACGTGCCTTCCTCTACAGCACCTGCAGCGCTGAATAATGGCGTTTCAGTAATGACAGATCCTTCTTGACTCATGTTGCCAGCACCACTGCTCACCGAACCGTCTAAAGGATTCATTGTGGCAAACATGTATTTACCCCCTGCATAAATTTTAATCTGATCCGGGTATATTTCTACCACTGAATCTTCGGAATAAGTCCAGGTGGCAGCCTCAAGAGAATAAGCTCCATCGGGCACCCCGGTTTGTTCTTTAGACCCAGATTCGGTAGGGGCGGCGCATGATACGACCATCAGGACTAACCCCGCAAATAGTAATTGTTTCATGATTTTGATGTTTTCGTGAACTTCAAAAATAGGAAAAATCGCAAACCAATGAAAATCAGCAAGTTGCAACTCGTTTCTTAGAAAGAGAATCGCTGCGACTAATGTTAGTGTGAAGGTGGGTAGCGAGGAAACTGGGGTTTTAGATACCATAATCACTTTCCTGCTGGAGTCTCACACTACGGAGGGGCTGTCATTAAAAGGATACCATGCTAAAATATTTGATATGAAAAAAGGGAGAGCGACCGTTGGTCGTTCTCCCTTATTTAAAAGTACGATCTTTCTACTCTATCACAATTTTCCTTACATACTCCAAATCTTGCTCCATTAAGCTCAATTTCAACAGGTAAATACCTTTTCTCAAGTGACTAACGTCTAGTTCCGTATTACCTGCCTCAACCTGCCTCAGCATAATCTCTCTTCCTGACAAATCCAGCAATGTTATCTCCACATTCCTCAGCTGATACAATTGCACAGTCAGCCTCTCAGATGTAGGTATGGGATAAACTGCTACATTAGCGAGCATATCTTCAATTCCTAGCAAGCTCCTTACCTCAATCGTAATGTCAATCGTAGTAGCTGCAAGTCCGTCCGAAACTTCCACGCCAAGTACATAGGTACGTGCCTCTAGTAAATCCGGTTTTACGATAGTGATCTCTCCCGAACTCTCAGCAATTTCAAATATACCTTGCTCATTTCCTGAGACAATCGAATACGAAACAGCATCCCCATCTGGATCGGTTGCCTCCACTTGCCCGACTACCGTACCATATGCAGCATCTGCAGTTATTTCAAAGTCCAGGCTATTAGCGACAGGCGCATTATTCTCGGCAAGTATATCAATAGTAACGACAGCCGTATCAGACAATGCGCCGTCTGAAACAAGTATATCAAGTATAAATTGTGTAGTTAATGCGGTATCCAGATTGGTTTTATCCGCAAGGAATATGACACCGGTCGTTTGACCAATACTAAACACACCAGCTTCATTTCCAGACAATATGCTGAACAGTAGCTCATCTCCATTAGCATCTGACACATTAACAGCTCCCACATTGTGGCCTACCTCTTCTTCAATTCTTAAAGTAAAGGCAGTGTCCACAGCAATAGGCGCCACATTGATGTCTACGGACCCACTTTCTGTGACCAGAAAGGTTTCCTCTTCACTAAAAGAGGAAGCAGAATAGGAGGCATCTAATGCTTGCACGGACCAGTAGTAACTACCTGTAGGAAGCGATATTTTCCACGATGTATTATGTTCTACATTACCTTTTCCACTAACTCTTCGAGAACCGTCAGCGTTTGCTTGTGCATCAAGTATATCATTTGATCCGGGACTACTTCCTATTCTTAATGAATAAGTCAATCCGGCAGAAGCAGTAAAGTCATCTACTGAAGGGCTCCAATTCAGTTGCACAAAACTTAGACCCGATGAGGTCGAATCCACTAACGTCTCAACCTCTGACAAAACAGGTATCGAAGGAGGTTGGTTGACTTGGGAAGTAAACAAATTGGAAGTCGTCATCGCACTGTAATCACCCTGCGCCTGGTTAGTTGGTGCACCTGGATTTAATTTTGCCGATTCATTTCTGACATTTACATACAGTTTTGAAATGTATTTCTGGCTTCCGGGATCAAACTCATCAAAATACTTATTTTCTCCCGTCAGCACCATATCGAGATCGTCATCAGCATCGTAATCTCCAAAAGCGACTGCGGCATTTGCAAATTGGGATAGGTCAAAATTATCCTGTAAAAAGGCTGCAGAACTCTGATCATAAATGGCTAGTCCCGTAAAATCACCTTTACCCACTACTTCACCGGAGTAGAGAATATCTGCAAAGCCATCGCCATTGAAATCCCCCCAGCTGGTACGACCGTTCTTCATGGCTTCAAGCCCTCCTAGGGATGCAGGAAGTTCCAAGAAACTACCTTCCTGGTTTTCATATATCTGAAGAACATCCCCTTCACGAGAATCTCCTGAAATCACCATATCAAGATCACCGTCATTATCGAAATCAATGAGATCAATGGTGCCATTCTGAACACCGACCGGACTGCTGGAAAAATCTTCCGTAAGAATCAGGCGACCAGATTTATCCAATCCATCATTCTTAAATATGATTGTGCGCCGTCCACTAAAAGGATCAAAACCTGATAACACAATGTCTATATCCTGATCTCGATCAAGATCACCAAACTCAATTGAAGACTCCGTTAAATTGGGTAATTCTTGACTTAACTGGACTTCTCTCTGTGTGATATTAAAACCGTCTTCTAAAAATTTATAAATCTTCAAGGCAGGTCGACCGATTGACGTAGAAGAGGTACTCCCCGCATAAATCAATTCTGGTGTCCCATTATTATCAATATCTGCAAACTTCACCTTGGCATTAACTAAGGGCTCAAAGTACAGATTCGAGTTCTGAAAATTTGTCAAAGACCTCTGAGTTCCGGAAGGGAACCCTTTTCTCACAACTCCAATAAGTCCATGATTCCCAAAACGATTTAAGACTACATCAAGCTCAGCTTGATCATCTGGAATAAAAAGAGTTGAACCGCCCGGAAAACTTATGCCAATTATTGCTAATGCCGATTGAGGACCGTTATAAAAATCAAAACGGTAATAGTTCTTATCTCCCACATTACCCTGATAGTAAACGGTAAAATTATCGTTGGTAATTATGGGATACTTCACAGACAAACCAATCCACCCGTACATGGATCCAAAGTTTTCTGAAACCCAATTCCATTCATCGGCCGTATTGATCGTAAGCATGGTGAAGCCTGAATAGTACGAATTAAAATTTTCAAAAATGTCAGGGGCTGAATAATAATCATTGGAACCGTAATAATCAATCCCATCATGATTACCAATTAAGGAAATACGATTTAACACATCTGCTGCAATTGATGCATCTTCATCGATCTCTAATATCACGGGGTGCTGTGCCCCATTTTCAGCCTGTTCAGCAAATATGCCATTTGAAAATACGACAGCATAGGCCCCAGAAGCCCAGGGATCAACAGCAGGTTGGTATTGGTCGCCCCAAACAACATAATCTTGAATTCGTTGTCCGTTGCGCCACGTCCAACTCCCATTATTGGGAACCGAATAGTCAACAGGCGATTCAACCAATGCACTGCCCTGATACCATGTATGATCGCCTCCTATGTCATAGATCTGCGGCGGGTAACTTCCATTCAGATAACCATATGCAGTAAATGACTGATCATCATTAGGTTCCTGAAATTGCCAGGTGATGAGCTCTTCTTCAAAGATTCTGCCATCCATCCATCGAAATTGTCCGTCAAATGTAGAATCCCCTGGATCCACAATTGGAGTTCGATTCAAATACAAATTGGCTCTTACTTGAGTTTCATCCCACGGATTTTCACCGGTCATGAATAAATCTAAAGTTCCGTCTCCATTAATATCTGCCCAATCAAAATCACCTTTCGTTATCGGCTCAAAATCGTAGATTTTTTCGAAGGACCCCCCCTTGTTCTCCAGCAATCCAAGATCAAATTGTTGATTTTGGTTCTTTCCAAAAATGGCTAAATCAAAATCACCATCACCATCAAAATCAGAGAACTTGACTGATGCATCTTCACCTGCTGGAAGAGAGTTGTCCACTATCCCGCCCAAATTCAGTTCCTTCCAGATGTAGGTGACACCAAATGCAACCTCTTCACTAAACTCAGAACCCGCATAGTTGGCATCAACAGCTTGTACCGAGAAGAAGTAATTCCCCGGATCCAATTCCAGGTACATGAAATTCTGCAATGTAGAAGACGGCTTAGGATTCAACCTATATCCAGTTTCCAAATTACTTTCCGTGGTAAACTGCGTTGATTGACCACTCTCATTACCCAGAGCGATTACATAGGATAAACTAGACTTACTCGTGTAATCATCGGAAGCTTTATCCCATGATAATTTAATTTTCCCAAAACCATAGTCAGTTACTTGCAAATTTGAAGGACTGCTAGGACGGACATTCACTAAAGAACCCGTATTGTTTTCATACAATAAGGTTTTACTGATCGTGCCGGTTTTACCACTGATAAAGACATCCATATCTCCATCTGTATCAAAATCGGCCCATTTCACGCTTGACTGCGATAAATGTTCAAATCCGGCATTTACAGGAAAGAAATCACCACTTCGCTGAGCATACAACAAGGTCTGAGGGTTACCAAATTCATCTGCACCCGAGGTCAGGATATCCAGATCACCATCATTATCAAAATCAGTCAGATCGATATCCCCATCCACCAATGGCGTGATGTCCGTGTTTACTTCTTCCCGGAAATTGATTCTAGCGCGTAATGAGTCAATACGGTAATAATTATTGTATAGAATATTGACAACATTTTGCTCGACAGAGTTATAGTTGCTAGAGACTCCTGAAGTAATCAAGTCCAAATCACCGTCTAGGTCTATATCTCCAACTGAAATAGATGCATTCTTCAGTGAAAGTGCGTTACTATACAAGTACCTATTGTATTGCTCGGACAACCCTACGCGCGTATTTACGATAATACCTCCTACTGCCTGTTCTCCACGCCCAGTCCCTGCATAAACAATATCTAGATCACCGTCATTGTCAAGGTCTGCAAACTCGATATCTCCATTTACAAATCCATCATAGTTGAAATTTGGACTCATTTCGAAGATTCTACCGCTATTCTCATTGAATCTATTGGTGTAGAGTTTAAAGGAGTACTGTATGGAGCCATTTTCTTCGCCAATACCTGCGACCACCATATCAACATCTCCGTCTGCATCCGCATCTCCAAATGCTAACGTCGCATCTGTGAGGCCCGGTAATTCGCTATCTGCTTGCCGGACAAATGCGTTCCCATTGACATTTTTGTAGATATTCAGACTTGGTAATAGTTGAGGATTAAGACCTACCACTATGAGGTCTAGAAACCCATCATTGTCATAGTCAACCCACTTGAGGTCACCTTTTGATTGTTTCTGTAATTTTTGATTAGTATTAACAAATGTTCCCGAATCATTTTTGAAGATTGCCGTTGTAAATCCATCTTCCTTACCCATTATGGCTAAATCCAGGTCACCATCTCGATCATAATCACCCCAGGCGATTCCTCCTTCTTCCAGTCCTGGTATAGACTGATCCATCAAAACAAATGGTTGACTTAGAGATACCTCCGAAATACCGGAGAAATCCGATGTATTTCCATATTGATCTATTGCTTTTACACGGAAATAATACCGATCTGCAAGATCGTAAGCATCAAATGTTAATGACTTACTTGGATGAAACGCCTCAAAACGATCGGGGAACAATGGGAAGCCATATTGATTTAGCTTACCTAAGCTGATGTTGTAATCATCGGTAGCAGTACCAATTTGTACAGCATATGATAACTTACCTTCATTGCTGTCATTCCAATCCAACTGCACCTTGTATCCATTATTTTGACCTGATAACTGATCAGGTGTCGCCAGCGTTACTGGTTCACTTGTATTTGTTCTGTTTGTAAAGCCTATAGTTGCCCCATCGTTCGAAAATCTTAATCTTCCACTAACTACGACATCAAACTGAGCATCTCCATCCATGTCAATCATATTCAGAGAACTGATAAAGGAAAAGACCTTTACCCCTCTGGAAATGGATGAAATATAAGGATCAAACTCACCCTCTTCATTTTGCAGATAGATATTAAGGATTGCCGAAGCATTCCATGTATCGTAGGAATTAGAACCAACGACGACGACATCTGTCAATCCATCATTGTTAATATCTCCGGTTTCAAAAAGGTTAGCAAGACGGATTCCTTCAAACTCAAATTCAGAATAAGAAAGAGCAGAATTCACATTTTGCTTGTAATTGACGGGATTAATATTTTCCGAACTCACTGCTTCTGCTTCATCAAACATGTCTTCAAACAAGTTATCACTATTAGCAATGTCGAGGTTAAGGAACTCAACATATCTGGTGCTGTAAGCATCTAACCAGTAATTGGTATCATCAGAAACAGAAATGATAACACGAGAAGTCAGGTCATCATCTTTAACCGTCTCAAGGTGAATAATACTCTTATCGATAAAATGATTCAAATAATGAGCTCTCACCCGACCTGCTCCTAACGTCTCGATAAAGTATAGGGCAGTTATGGGATTTCCTTTTTGCATGTTAACCGCCAAAAGATGATCAGTATCTCCATCATTATCCGGATCTAAATAGGTATGTGCTAAACCAATAAAATGTCCCCTACCGGAAGGGTCAAGCCTCGATTTTATCAATGCACCAAATCCATCAAAGTCCTCTCCATTCCAATTTTCAACATCTTCACCCGAAGGTCTTAGTACGACATTTCGATCAAAATCATCGCTTTCAATTGCAAAAATGGATAGTCCTTCTTGATCCCATTCGTTTACAACAGCAGTTATGACCTCATCCCTGCCATCTTGATCGATATCTATAAGAAGGTTATTATTTGTAATTCCTGCTCCACAGTTCCCGCC
>JAYPLE010000006.1:56611-130668 GCA_038129245.1 Flammeovirgaceae bacterium
ATCGATGTTGATAAGGTTTACACTGTTAAAAAAGTCATCAAATAACTTTTCTCCATTTTGAAATATCAATCCTGTTACTTCCACTGTTTCAGAGTCCACAAAATTGGAAGTTTGTAAATGCTGATCAATTGCCTGAATGGAAACATTGTAAGAACCCGGATTAAGGAAGTACGAAATCTCTTTACTACCTGCCCCAGTGTAAATAGCTGCTGATTTATCATCTAATCCATTTCCGGACGAAGAAACCAGCTCGTTACAATTACCATCTTTACAAACTTTGATATTGTAATAGGGCGTCTCCAATTCGAGGTTTACTGTCAACTTACTTCCGCGAACGGTGACCGAAGGAATAACTGGATCTGGCACTTCAGTAGGTGTGAACCCATAGGTATTGGAAAACGCAACCAGCGAGTTCTTCCCTGACTCTTTTCTTCCCGTAACCACAACATCGAAAGAACTATCGTCATTCAAAAACCCAAAATCCAAATGAGGTCGTTGATATGCGTCGTTGACATGGGCTCTATACAATTCTTGAGAGAAGTACCCTTGTCTTACCTCAAATTCACTGCTATCATTTAATTCCAAGAGAACAGGATAGTAATACCTCTCCCAGTCACTGTTTTCCGGTCTGGAATCTGACACAAAAGCAAAAATTTCAAGCTGGTCATCTTCAGTGACCGCTACGAATTTTGGATTGATTATTACATTGAAGACATCTGTAAATGGAACGACCGATTCATCTGCCAGCTTAATTTCTGCTTCTACTTCATTCCATGAGCCTTCGAGCAACTCAAACCTCCTTAGATATCCGGTACCCCCTGCCTGACTGGGTTCATAGGTCACAATCATATCTAGTAGCTGATCATTATCCAGATCACCCGAGATCACTTGAAGATCAAAAGATCTATCACCATTGGAAGGCACTTCTAAGACATCTATCAAAGACAAAGCTTCATTATAGACAAATCCATTTCGTTCCTGAATAAAAACGAGAAGATCCTTGGCGTCTTTATTGTACCATCTCCTTTCAAGGATCAGATCGGATCTGGTATCACCATTAATATCTGCCACAAAAGCATCACCAAAATCACCCAGCCATTGATTGTCCACATTGTTCAATTGGAGGTTTTGCTGTGTCGGGGCACTTTCCTCAAAATCATAAATCCTAATTCCTGAATACTCGGGTAGTACCGCATCTACTCGTCCATCTGAAGTAAGATCAGCCCATTGTATTGCTTCCGCATCCCAAGTTGATACCCCAAAACCAGTATGCTCGACAAAGGATGAAGCGTCTATACCGTTGCCGTCATTGTATAGGTACCCTATTTTCGAATGATTAGCGATTACCAGATCAACGTACCCATCCTGATTGATATCCATGGGTTTTATGACGGTGTACTCGTCCCATTCATCATGTATCGTCACCTGCGTACCGTCTGCTGAAATAACCTTTAGCACCCCGTTATCGAGGTACTCGTTAAATACAATTTCATCTACTCCGTCTTGATCAAGATCTACCATCTCAACCAGTCCGTAAGTATTTCTCCAATTGACACTTGTTTCCAATCTCAATTGTACGTCACTAGATGTTGTAGCATCAACATAGGTGTACGGTTCAAATACCAATTCTGGCTTTGAAAGGCTATTTTCAAACGGACCAATATCAGGTGCAGAACCTCCTGAAGAGGGTCGGCTGTTTCCATCAAAATCACTAGTCGAGGAAGAACTTATTCCAGCACCTATAAGTGTGCTTGTGGATTTTAATCTATAATTTCCGGCGCCCGCATCCTCAAAGTTTGCACTACCTCCCAATATATTATTTCTCCCATAGGATGAGATCTCATAGTCTAGCCAAATACCGGTGTTAATGAGGTTGTTCCTAATCTTAAGTTTAGATGGTTTAGTCGAACCCCAATTCCCCATATCGCCCGACAAGAAGATCGTGTTTTGCACTAGACCGTTTCTGTTTTCTACATCCTGAAAATTGATCCCCTTGGAAATCAAACTGTGATTAATCGTGTAATTATCGACACTCGAAATTCTAATCTCATGACTACACCTGGCTTCATTGTCGAGAAACATCGCGTTCTCAATATCGACTGATTGAACACCTTGAGCATAAAAACCACTTGCGGTACAGTTGTTATCACCTGTCACGTCATTCCCTTGAATAATCGAATTAACCAAGGAGAATTCATCCGACCAGAAAACCCCAATAGCTGAAGCTTCTCCATTCTGTACAGTATTGTTTCGGATGATACTGTTTTCAACGTTTATTTTTCTCGAATTAAATACTAAAATCCCTGCTGCATTATCCCACTGCGATCTGGTATTTTGATGATTTTCAATTATTACTTTGTCCAGATCAAAGGAGGATTGCTGTGCATAGATACCTGCTCCAAAGCCATTGACCACTTCTGTATTGATCAGACCAAAAGCAACATAACCCTGCCCATCAGCAATCATCGCATCGTATTGTGTCTCGCTCTCAATTACCATCATGCGACCATCAGGAACCGTCGATTGAATAAAATCTCGCATTCCGTTTAGGTCATATCCATTGTTAGTTAAGTAAACGTCCTTCCCGTCTATGGTGTACCTGAAATTACTTTGACCTGAAAAAGAGGTATTATCCGATCCTGCAGCAACTTCAAAATATAAATTATGCCAGTCCCATTCATTTCTACTCTCAATTCTATTGTTACCGCTTTCACTTGCAATCACGATCGCATATAATCTGTTATTGGGATCGTTTGGTACATTATCAAAACTTTCACCCTCCCATGCCATTGATGAAGGATCATAGGAACTGTCTCCGACCCATTCCCAGTTCCTAGTGGAGGTCTCCTTTGTATTCTCACCGTCACTTCCCTGAATCTTCAGTCCCAGTAGCTTTACTTGATCGGTACGTAGGATATTTACAACCGAACCCCCGTTGACTTCACCTTTTATGACAGTGGATTCGATTTGAGATTCCGTCATTGTTGGCTCGTACAATTCAGATCTGATGATTAAGCCTTCTTTGATCGATATATTCTCGATGTAAGTTCCAGCAGCGATATTTATCGTGTCCCCGAACTGCGCAACATCGATTGCCTTTTGGATAGTAGCAAGTGCTTGGCCATTTTCCCAGTCATTTGCATCATCCCCCTCTTTCGAAACGTATACATTAATTACAGCTCTGGAAACTTCCAATTCGAAAATATCTGATACTGGATCATCAGAGGGGAAGGCAGTAGAAATGTCCAGATTAACAGTGAAAATTGCTTTTTCACCTACTGGATCACCTACCACAGATACTACGACCACGGAATCATTAACTGTTAGACTGGAAAGGTTTAATGTATTTTCATCCTGATCCTTGAACTCAAATGGAGCGGGATTGTCTACTGAGATTGATATATTTGAAAAGTCAATATCGTTATCTATGTCCCTGAATAATTCATAGAGCTCAATTCTAAAAGACCGATTTTTAGGTAGCAATTGATCCTCTATCGCGTTGTTGACCACCGGCTTGTCATCAACAGCAGCAATTTCAAATACTAACTCTTCCGATACAGTTCGCTCGCTGGAAGAAATGGTAATGGGTAAAGTGTAGGAGCCGTTAGCATTTTGCTTACTTTCCAACATTATGGAGTCTCCTTCCGGATAGTATCTAACTAGGATTAAACTGTTTGTGTCATTTTCGATTATGGTCTCACCTTCAAGAAAATCTGTGAACGATAAAACAAAGTCGGTACTGGTATCATCTCCATCTGTAAATAAACCTGATAGATCATAGGTTACGGTTCCAAAATCTTCATCCAAATTGATACTGGTTGCATTCTTCGTAGGAGCATCGTCAACCACAAAATCAAACGTATCACTAACCGACAAAGTATCGTTACTGGTGGCAGTTAAGGTAACCATGAAGGTATGCTTAGTATTCGCAAGGAGGCTAATAAAAAGCGAATCTTCAGTTACGGTCAGTGAGGCGTCATCAAAATCAACGAAGTTTGACCCACCAGTGCTCTTATTCTCAACTTCCGCAGTGATTGATATTACATCTTCATCCACATCGATAAATCTATCAGCCAGGCTCAATCCTAGCGTCGTATCAGCATCAAATTGGTCAAACCCAAGGTCCTGTAATGGATTTTCACTATTGACTATGGGGGCATCATCGACTGGGGCGACAACAACAGTTATCTGCTGCTCCAAGGAAAAGTCAGTATCGGGATTTGTGGCAGAGATGGTTACTGAAGCCTGTCCAAACCTATTTTCCTGCGGAATCAGATTCAAACTATCTCCCAAAGAATTAATTCTCGCTTCGACGATACTAGTACCTGAAATAGCAGTAACCCGAAAAGATATCGTATCGCTTGTGCCGGATAAAAACATAGAAGACAGCGCGAATTGCTGCTCTACATCTTCCTGTAGGTTTATAGTCTCGTAGTTAAGCGAGTCAAAGGAAATCGAAACATCCTGTCCATTTACGTTTGAAAGGAGAAAGAATAGAGAGGATAAAACTCCTAGAGTTTGAACGATAAATTTCATAAGTAGCCGTATTTAAAAAGTAAAGAAAAGTAGACATAAAAAACTTTTGCAACTAGCAATTTGCTGCAAAAGGCAAAACCTCTAAATCAATATAAATCATCAAATGCTATCCTTAAAATACCTCATTCATCAAAAAAATAGCAATTTTGCACACTCATAATGACTTAAGAATAAGTCTTGTCTACGACCCTTACTTCATAGAAAATTTCTTTTTGTGGCAATGCTTTATGTAATCTCATGATATCAGTAATAAGGTGCTCATCATATTCACAATACTAGCGGCCTTCACGTTTATCTAACTGACTTTAATGGTCACTTACTGGAGATAATTCTTTGGAACTTGTTCTCTGCTAGAAAGATACAATACCTTAGAAGTTAGCCTCTCCAAAAGGAATAGAAAACAGATGGAGCCACTCTCATGGAAGTAATTTACCTACAGGGCTCATCTGCAGTTCTTGTGATTTTAAGATAATTTTTGAAAACCTCTAAGCAGAGGGACCATTCAAGCGATCATGTTTATTAAAAACAAAGAAGGAACTCACCTTGACTATCCTTTGAACTAGCTGCAACACCTTTGTCAAATACCCAATTATAATGAAGAAGTTACGCCTTTATTACCGGGCTGCAACGTTCTTGGGTGAACTACGAAACATCGATCCAAAAACCATTAATCAGATACTAAGCTCGATTGGTTTTGTTCTCTCCTACTTTTATACTTAATCTGCAATAATTTACTTACTATGAATAAGCTTGCTACGCTTCTTTTATTACTTCTCAGCATCCCATCCGTCGGGCAAAAAAGCACTCCAGACTTAACCAAAAACCTAAAGTGGCGTTCAATAGGTCCTGCTAATATGATGGGACGGATAGCTGCTATTGAAGCTCACCCGGAAGATTACCGTAAAGTACTGGTCGCATCTGCGTCAGGAGGGGTTTTCAAGTCTGAAAATGGGGGGATTACCTGGCAAGCTATTTTTGATGATTATGGGGCAGGCTCAATAGGCTCGGTGGCCATGTTTAATCCCAATCCGAACGTCATATGGGTTGGCACAGGGGAATCTGCTAACCGAAATTCCAGTGGTTTTGGTGATGGAATATATAAATCTCAAGATGGTGGTAAAACATTCACACATATGGGTCTGGCAGAGACACATCAGATAGCTGAAATCGCTCTTCACCCTACAGACCCCAAGGTAGCATTTGTTGCTGCGGTCGGTCACTTATGGGGTTATTCTGGAGATCGGGGATTATTCAAAACGGATGACGGGGGCACCAGCTGGACGAAAGTACAAGGTGGGCTTCCAAACGATGGAAAAACAGGGTGTACAGAAATTATATTTCACCCCACTGATCCGAATATTCTTTTCGCCGGATTCTATCATAGATTAAGGCAGCCGGCGAGTTTTGAAAGTGGCGGAGAACAGGGAGGCCTCTTCAAATCAATAGATGGCGGCAATTCCTGGAAGAAAATTTCCAATGGACTGGCAAGAGGAGCAAGCGGCATGATTGACATCTCTATTCACCTAAGTAATCCGGACATCATGGTAATGGCATATGAAGCGGATGAAAATCTACCGGAAAACGAACCCGGCACGGGGGTGTACAGGAGTGAGGATGGTGGGGAATCCTGGAAACACTTATTAAAGCATGCCGTCAGACCATTTTATCATGGTCAAATACAGATCGACCCCATCAATCCAGATAACATTTACGTGGTATCGAGAGGCTTTATGGTTTCCAGAGATGGTGGAGCTACGTTTACAGCTCCTCGATGGAGGAAAGATGGAGGCGATGAACATGACATGTGGATTGCTCCATATGATAACAAGATCATGTACCTGGCCACCGACCAGGGAGCAAGGCTTACTGTAGACGGGGGTGCTAATTGGCTCTCCTTTAACAACATGGCCATCGGTCAATACTATGCCATAGGAGTTGATATGCGGGACCCCTACTTTGTTATTGGAGGTCTACAGGACAATGGGCTTTGGCTAACTCCTTCCAACACTAGGGAAAGGCGAGGAATACTACATGACCATACTGTTCATGTGGGAGAAGGAGATGGTTTTCATGCACAAATTGATCCAGAGGACTGGAGAACAGCCTATATTGTAAATCACGTAGGATTTGCAGCTCGTGTAAACCTGGAAACCAGAGAGCACGAATACATCACCCCGACACCAGAGACCATTAGAAATTTCAGTGACTGGTTTGATCCTGATTACGATGAAACACCTAACCGATATACAATCGATCCCGGGGAGCATTGGTTCTTTTATGAAAGACCTGAAAGACCACGCTTACCACCTCAATTCCGATTCAACTGGAGCAGTCCACTGATTCTTTCACCAAATAATCCTCAACACCTATACTTCGGAGGAAATCACCTCTTTAAATCAGTGGATAAGGGTGAGTCCTGGAGAATTATTAGTCCAGATCTAACGACAAATGATAGCAAGCTAAGAAATACCAGTAAAGGCGGTGGGCTCACAAACAGTAACACCGGAGGGGAAAATCACTTCACCATCATAACCATATCGGTCTCTCCAATCGACGAAGATATAATTTGGATAGGAACCGACGATGGCTTAGTACACGTGACCACTGACGGCGGTAATACCTGGGAAAATGTAAAAGCCAATATTCCCAATCTGCCGGAGAAAATCTGGGTAAGTAGAGTGGAAGCAAGTCATCATGATAAAAATAGCGCCTACATTTCCTTTGATAACCATAGATACGATGATAACAGCGCTTTTCTATTTGCTACTCAAAATATGGGTAAATCATGGACTGATATTACGTCAAACCTTTCAGACAAGTATCCAATTTATGTAGTAAAGGAAGATCCAATAAACCCTCAGTTGCTCTTCATTGGGACTGAGGAGACGGTGCATGTAAGTGTCGACAAAGGACGGTCCTGGACGAATATCAGAAAAGGGCTGCCAACGGTGGCAATTCATGATCTGGTGATTCATCCAAGAGAAGGTGACTTGATCGCGGGAACACATGGTAGGAGCTTATATGTGCTGGATGATCTGTCTCCTCTTCGACAATTAACAGAAGATGTAATCGAAAAACAATTACACCTCTTTAAACCCAAAAAAGCTACACAATGGCAATCGATTTTTACAGGCAGAAAACAACCTGCCTTTATGCATCGAGGAGAAAATCCTCCAAAAGGAGCACTAGTAAATTTCTATTCGAACGGTTCCGGTAATGGTGATTCAGTACTGCTGACCATCACCTCAATTGTAAACGGTGATTCCTACAGCTGGAAAACAAAAAACCTTAAAGGAATCAATAGGACCATTTGGAATTTTCAATTGAACCTGCCGAGTCAGGGTGTCTATGATTACCGAATCACTCAGGAAGAGGTGATCAAAGAGTTAAAGGTTCGAGTTAAGAATAAGGCACTGCAAAAAACGCTGAGGAAAATAGAGAATGAACTAGAAAAAACCTCGACTATTCAGGAGATCACCAATGTAAGAAGTCAATTAGTTAATACATTCAGTGGATATGCACTAGGAGAACCGTTCTTTGGAGAGAAACAATATCAAACCTACAAAGCACAACCGGGGCTTTATCACGTTGAGATTAGTGACGGAACTAACATAAGTAGTACTTATGTGGAGGTTAGAGCAGATCCTCTGATCAAATGACATCTAAAAAAACTATAAGTATTCTGGGTTGTGGCTGGTACGGACTTCCATTGGCGATAGAATTAACCAGTTGCGGCTACCTAGTGAAAGGGAGTACAACGACTTCAGCAAAACTGGAAACAATGCAAGAGAAAGGCATAATCCCCTTTCTGATCGATTTGAATAATCTCACCTCTACTAATGATGGTTTTTGGGATGCAGATCGTTTGATCATCACGCTTCCTCCCTCGGGACATCCTGAAGAATTTGAAAAAAAAATACAGTTACTTGCTGCTATCACTTCCCAACACCGCTATGATCAGCTGATTGTGATCAGCTCTACTTCCGTTTACCCGGATGAAAATGGAACGGTATTGGAAGAGCACGCTTCCTATCAAACCAGCTCACATTCAGGGATTAGTCTATTGAAATATGAAAATCTTCTTTTCAAATCCAATACCTGTATCATTCGATTTGGGGGTCTTTTTGGGCCTAATCGACATCCGGTAAAATTCCTCAGCGGAAGAGAGCTTTCAGGCGGGTCGGCACCAGTCAATCTAATTCATAGATCAGATTGCATAGCTATCACGCTGTCGATAATCAAACAAGGGATCGTCAATACTAGACTAAATGCATGTCACCCCGACCATCCTAGCAGAACTGATTATTATACTATGGCAGCCCAACGTTTGGGTATTCCTCCGCCTGTCTTTAGTACAGAACCTACAGCATTTAAAAAGGTCTCATCTGAAAAACTGATACGTAGAATCAATTATCAATTCAGCAAAAAGCTTCAAATCACTTAATCAGTAGAAAAATTGAGAGTTGCAAAAGAAGTGACCTCAACTTATGCAAACAGTAAAAATCTAAGTCTGTTCGATTATACTGCTAGCTCTTCGTATCCAATATACCCCCAAATTGGCTCCACCTCGTTACTCTCTTCAGCCCATTGGTGAGAAAAAACCTACTGAGAAATTTGTCAAACTTCAGAAGTCAATCACTTGCTACGATACTTGCCTTTATTGGTTGAATGTCTGATTAGATCCCATCTTCAAACTTCACAGCAATACTTCCTGGTGATTGGATTACCTCCGAAGTACTTAGAAAACACTCTACCTCGCTGAAGGCATTAAGAGATAATTTCGAGACAATCGGATAGATCGAGATTGTTAGTGCTGTAATTGATAGACAGATTGACCATCCATAGACGATTTGCTATCTTTTCAAAAAAATCAATCTAATGAAAAAAGTAACCTTTATTATCATTTGTTTATTAGCTACCACCTGTGTTTTTGGTCAAAAGGAAAAGAAAACTGTTCTTAAAGCAATCGAAACCAAGAAGGATAAGTACAAAAGTATTGCCTTGCAGGTATGGAATTGGGCCGAAGTAGGATACCAAGAAGTGAAAAGCAGTGGATTATTAAAAGAAACGCTGAAAGCAGAGGGGTTTGCCATTGAAGAGGGTGTGGCTGATATCCCCACTGCCTTTGTAGCCGAATTTGGACAGGGCGAACCTGTTATTGCTGTGCTGGCAGAGTTTGATGCCTTACCTGGCGTTTCTCAGAAGGCGATCCCCAGTAAAGAGCCGGTGATCGAAGGAGGGGCAGGCCATGCTTGCGGCCATCATTTATTTGGAACAGCATCTGTCGCAGCTGGTATTGAAATCAAAAACTGGTTGGAAAATTCTAATTCAAAAGGAACGATCCGGGTTTACGGCACACCTGCAGAAGAAGGCGGGGCTGGAAAAGTGTACATGGTCAGAGAGGGACTCTTCGATGATGTAGATGTGGTATTGCATTGGCATCCAAGTAGTCAAAATGGGGCGAATCCGGGCTATTCTCTTGCAAACAAGTCCGCAAAATTTAGATTTTATGGTGAAGCAAGCCATGCCGCAGCTGCACCGGAAAGAGGTAAATCTGCACTAGATGGTGTCGAAGCGATGAATTATATGGTCAATCTTCTGCGTGAACATGTTCCGGCTGATACCAGAATTCACTACGTGATCACTAGTGGAGGAGAAGCTCCCAACGTTGTACCTGCTTTTGCAGAAGTATTTTATTACGTTAGAAATCCTAAAGTCCAAAATGTAAAAGAGATTTTTGAGAAAGTTGTGAATGCCGCTGAGGGCGCGGCAAAGGGTACTCAGACAGAAATGAAGTATGAGGTAATCCATGGCCTTTACAACCTACTACCGAACGAAACGCTTGCAAAAGCTATGCATCAGAACTTAGAGTTAGTAGGTGGGGTGAACTATTCTGCAGAAGAAAAGAATTTTGCAGAAAAAATTCAAAGTACGTACAAGGGCAATTATCCCCTTAGCATGGCCGAAAATATAATGCCCTTAAGTAACTCAAATGGCGGCTCTTCAGGAAGTACTGATGTAGGAGACGTAAGTTGGTTAGTGCCAACTACTGGCATGGGGGCAGCCACCTGGGTACCTGGAACGTCTGCCCATACTTGGCAGGCCGTAGCCGCTGGTGGTAGTTCTATAGGCATCAAAGGCATGATGGTTGCTGCCAAAACAATAGCACTGACAGCCATTGATATTTTCAAAAATCCTTCAATTGCAGATAAAGCCAAGCAAGAACTTAATAAAAGACAAGGAAACAGCTTTGTTTATGAAGCATTGATTGGAGATCGAAACCCACCTCTCGATTACCGAAAATAGGAAAATGTAAACCAAAATGATCTTTGCAATATTTTGAAAATTTCAATTTTACATCGGAATAATTCTATTAAAAATGCTAATTATTCAAAAATTGGAGTCATAAAAGCGAAAAATCAAAAAAAATCGAGTTTTACTCAAACAAAGTTCCTACTATTGTGTGTTTAATAATCTGTTAAATTTCTTAAACAAATTACCATATGAAAACTTTGTTACTAGCCGACTTGGTTGCCATTCCTAAAGATGACCCGGTTGCATTTACGTTTTTTACTGGCTATATGGCCATGTTCGCAGCGTCTGTATTCTTCTTCTTTGAAAGAGGACAAGTAGATGGAAAATGGAAGACTTCACTTCTGGTTTCAGGTCTAATCACTGGTATCGCAGCAGTTCACTATTTCTACATGAGAGACTACTATGCGGCTACTGGTACAAACCCTACAGCGCTTCGTTACATTGACTGGACATTAACAGTTCCTTTAATGTGCGTTGAATTCTATTTATTAACCAAAGCAGCTGGTGCCAAAGTAGCTTTGATGTGGAAACTCATCATTGCGTCTGCATGGATGCTAATTGCAGGATACATTGGTGAAGCTTTCACTGATGGATCTACTGGTCACTCTGTGACTTGGGGTGTACTGTCAACCATTGGATATGTATACATCCTATACACTGCATGGTTCGGAGAAGTTGCTCAATTGGCGAAAAGCTCTGGGGATGAAACTGTAATCAAAGGAATCAACATTCTGGCCTGGTTCGTATTAGTAGGTTGGGCAATCTATCCTATCGGTTACATGTGTATGCCTGGCGGATGGTTGAATACTGGCCTTGGCTGGAGTAGCACTAATGTTGATTTATTCTACAACATCGCTGATGCTGTAAACAAAATAGGTTTTGGTCTAGTAGTATACAGCGTAGCAGTAGCTGACTCAAAAGGAAAATAAGCTAGCTGACAAAAGCTGACCTAACTCAAACAGTAATTAAACCCCGGCGATTGTCGGGGTTTTTTATTTTGAAGTACTATAGAATTGTTCAATAACCCACATATGAGGTGCCGTTATCAAACTTATCATTACAAAAAAGAGGGTAATCAAATGAATATCTGGATTTAGTTGATTGATCATGATCATGATAACACCTATTCCAAATAAGCTAATGACCGTGAAAGGTAAAGCGTGCTTGTAGAAACTCTTCCATTCAAATACTAAACCGGTCTCCTTCTTTATGATCTGCATCATTGCAACTACCGTATCCCGTGAATGGAACAGAGTGAAGAAAATAGCAAATGCATAAATGAGTTCAGTAAACCAGAAAAGCATAATTAATACCATCAGCTCAACCACCTGCTCAAATATTACAGAAAATTGAAATATCCGAATTGATAAGACCGAAGTAATAAACATGCTGATTGGAACAATCCAATACTTGCACACATACATTGAACTTACAGCAATCCCGTCATTGATTAATCCGGATAAAAAAGAAAGGGTTTGTTGCTCATGAATGGAGAACAAAGCTCCCAGCAAAAAAACTCCCCAGGTAAAATTGTGAATTCTTAACCAAATACTATCGCAAGAAATCACCCTTTGATAGCGAATCCACTGTGTTTCCCCAAAATGGTACGCTGATAGAAAGAGAAATATCAACAATGCCACTTCAGGGCTCAAATACCAGACGGCAGCGTAGACGAAAATGATTGTAAAGTAGAGCGTAATGAATGAGAACGTGACCCTGCCCGAAACTTGCTTAGAATTGATAAAATTATTCAGCATATGATCAGTCGCTCCGTGGGGTAAACCAAAAAGCAAAATCAATGCTGCTGGAGCCATATAAATCAGATAGATATCGACCCCAACCAGATCATCAAGCAGTTTAAAGAGCCCGATGGACAGAAGAATCCAGGTAAGTCTGCTTAGGAGTTGCATACAGCTTTGGCTTTGGTCTAAAAATAGCAGAAATAAATAGCAGTTTAGGAAGCGTGAGAAAAATCGATACCTCTTCCCAAATACTTGTTTTTTGATCTAGAAATTTAAGGATTCGTGGCATGGGAACCTTACTAAAAAGTACGAACATAATATCTTTCACCCGCTCTGGTTCGCGTACCATAATACTCAATAGCAATTTGTCATAAAATTTAAACCTTGAGGAATAAGACTGTTTATCTAAATTTTTCGATGAGTCATTCAAAATGCTCACAATCCTCTTTGCTCGTTGCTGAATAAAATGAAAAGTATAACCAGTTGTTGGTTTGGTGTCCCCAGCAACAGTACCAATCTGAAAAACCCTGGGATGCGGATTCGGTATATACGGAAAATCCGTCATGGGAATAACACCTAGTTCGGTCTCTAAGACCTCATAATCTTCAATACCGTATTTATCCCTGATATACCTTTTGAGATACGGATCATATGATTCGCTGGAAATTACATCTGATGAGAATCGCGTATACTCAATCAATGCCTCCTCCTTCGAGTACGGAAGAACATAGAAAAAGGAAGACCGACACAAATCATCTGAATTATAAAAATCCATCAAGGAGGTCACTTCCGGATCAAAAACTGGTTCTTTGGTCTTGATTCTTATTCCCTTAAAGTTTTGATTAAAAAAATGCTTACCTGGGACGGTCTGCAGGAGACCCGGAATACTGTTTATGATAACATCTGCCTCGGCAATAAATTTTTCAGTCTCTACCAGGCTTTTTTCAAGACTGGGCTTGATGCATAGTACCTCCGCAACAAGGAAATCTACGTTAGGTGCTTGCTTTATTTTCTCGTGGATCTCTTTGTAAAAGAGAAGGCTTTTAATTTCCCGGTATTTATATTTTCCTGTAGATCGAACAACATACTCATCATCTCTCCCAATTCCACATAAAGACCAATCTTTGATATGACTGTTTGGGTATGGAAGCTCCTCTTCTGACCAATAACACCACGTCTTATCGTTGATGTCTTTTGGTTCTCTGTCAATGATCAGAACGTGTTTCTTTTGAAGACTCGGATCTGCAAGGAGCTGAAATAAAAAGCTCAAACCTCCTGCTCCTCCTCCGGTGATAATGATATCGTACTTTTTATCTATAACTTACCGGTTTATGATGACTAAACTTTCTAAGGTATGTTTAGTTTTTCCTATTACCTAATTTCAAAGAGAATAATGCAATAATCATTTGACCCCTTTGAAAAGGCATCTGTTTAGCCCCTTATGAAGCACCAGCTATTGCTTTTTTTGTTTGTTTTTATTGTCAGTTCGCCCTTGATTCATGCACAAGCAAAACCACCTCTTAAGATATCTTCCGCTAAAGCTTACTATGAGCAATCTCCCACAGGTTTAGCATTGTTTGCAGATAATGAAGGCTACAGCCCCTACACAATATCTGTGAAGCTAGACCTAGAAAACATGCAATCTGATAACGGTAATTTTTTCCAGGTAGTGGTTCCTGGACAAACACGTAAAATGCAGATTGGTGAACTTACAATCAAGAATCAATCTAAAAAGTCCAGTTTTAGCATGGGTTCGACTTATTTACTTGGTAATGCCATTGACCCGCCAGCACATACGGGCATCTATACCCTACCCTTCAAGTCGGGAGAACGCTACCTAATGTCACAAGGCTACAATGGCAACTTCTCGCATAAAGATAAGAATGCACTAGACTTTACCATGGAGGAAGGAACCGAGGTGTGTGCGGCAAGAAACGGAGTTGTCATAGAGGTGATAGATCAATACGATAAAGGGTGTACAAATCCTAGCTGTATCTATGAAGCTAATACCATTACCGTCTATCATGAAGACGGAACATTTGCGGATTACGCGCATCTCAAAAAAAGGGGGAGCAAAGTAAAAGTAGGAGATGAGATAATGGCTGGACAGGTAATAGGATACAGTGGCAATACAGGATATAGTTCAGGACCTCATTTACATTTCGAGGTCTACTACTTCAAAGGAGAATCAAAAATCAGTATCCCAACCAAATTTGATATCGGAAATCAAAAAACGGTGTACCTTCAAGAGAAGGTCTATTACGAAGCGCAATGATGAATAAAAAACAATTGAGTTGGATTGCGGTGATTTTCACCCTCATAGCCATGAGTTTCTTTTTATACACACCTGATATCTCTCTGGATGAGATCAAATCAAGATATACAAATGGGGAGTCTCTATTTACGAGCATTCAGGGAATGAACGTCCATTATCGCAGGGAAGGCAAAGGTCCAACATTATTGCTAATCCACGGCACTGCCGCATCCCTTCATACCTGGGATGATTGGACTCGTACTTTGTCTTCTGAATTTGAGATAGTCCGGATGGATCTTCCTGCCTTCGGAATAACCGGCCCAAGACCAGATCGAAATTATTCAATGTCAAATTATGTATCCTTTATCAAAGAGTTTGTCGATCAACAAGCAATAGACACTTTCTACCTCGCTGGAAACTCACTTGGCGGAGCCATTGCCTGGAATTACGCCATAGAATACCCAAGTGATGTAAAAAAACTGGTATTACTAGACCCTTCCGGGGCTCCACGCAATTCGGATCCCCCGTTCATATTTAGACTTGCTAATACCCCCATCCTGTCCTCCATCCTTAAAAAGGTAACGCCAAGAAGTATCATTGAATCTAATATTCAACAGGTTTACTTTGATGATAATAAAATTACAGATGCATTAATTGACCGGTATTATCATATGGCATTGAGAGCCGGTAACCGTGAAGCATTTGTTGATAGAGCGCAAAAACGTTTAACGCTACCTACAGCACGAATGAAAGAAATTGAGTGTCCTACGTTGATTCAATGGGGGCGACACGACGAATGGATCCCCGTAAGGGATGCGGATTTTTTCCAAAAGAACATCACAAATAGTCAAGTGATTATCTATGAAAACAGTGGGCATGTACCAATGGAAGAAATACCGGAGGTTACAAGTAGGGATCTCCAAGTTTTTCTACTTTCGGAGTAGCATTACAACATACGAAAACGGTTCTTTAATCTATTTCCTTATTGGCTCTGGTTACAAAAAGTCTCCGCATTGACCTTGAAATTTAAAAGGCAACTCCTGTACGTAGTTGTTCTTATTACGGTGGTGAACCTATGCACCTACCTGTTGAACCTTATTCAAAAACCGGAGGATAAGCTCTACTTCATCATTGTATCAATTGTGCTTACCTTGATTATTTCTATTGTCAGCATTGTCGTTAACTTGAAAAAATAACTGAAGGAGTAGTTCAGTTCGCACTACTGCTAATCCGTGCCTTTTTTAGCAACTAAAGCTGTATTTTCAGTAAATTCAAGATTCAACATTTTTGAAATGAGTCGTCTACAGCTTCTTGAATTTGAAGATCAACCCTGGTTCCCTTCTCTCATTAGAAACTTTGGTACTGATTTTTTACAGTTTTTGTCTAACAAAACGAAGATGTATGATCCCATAATTCCGATGCTTGAAAAAGGAGTTAATGCGGCAAAAACTGAGAACATTGTAGACTTGGGATCAGGTGGAGGAGGTGGAATGATCTGGATTAATGAAAAACTGAGGGAGTCACATCCCTTGCTAGATATTCACTTGACCGATCTATACCCAAACAAGGATGCTTTTCAATATACGGTGTCCACCGCAGATAACTTCCATTTTCATGATACGCCCATAGATGCAAGAGGTGTACCAGAGAAATTACAAGGCCTTCGAACACAGTTTTTATCCTTTCATCATTTTAACCCTGACGATGCCAGATCAATACTTCAGAATGCAGTTGAGAATAAACAGCCTATTCTGATCGTCGAAGCACAGGAACGAAGTGTCCCCAGTATTCTGGCAATGATTTTTTCACACTTGACTTTATGGCTTGCAACCCCTTTCATCAGACCATTCAAATGGACTCGGCTTCTATTTACCTACCTTATCCCCATAACTCCTCTTGTCGTAATGTGGGATGGAATTGTATCGGCTCTTCGAACCTACTCAGTAACGGAACTAAAGTCTCTTGTCGAGAAAGTAGACAACTCGAATACTTATACTCGGCAAATCGAAAAAGTAAAAGGTGGGCCCGGAATACTAATCTATCTATATGGAGAAGTCACCAATTGACTCCATCCTAAAATTATACTATGCATGTCAATTCGGTAAAAGAAATATTGATTAGGACCCACTATGGAAAAAAAAAGCTCAGCTGCTACAGGAAAAATCAAATTAGGGAATCTTAAAGTCAAAGAACCGGCCACCTATGGCGCGGGTGCCACAGGAGTGTTTACTGCACTCAGTCATTTGCAAAAGGAAAGAGGCTTAATCAATTCCCTCGCCCCTCTTTCTAAGTTAAATCAGCTAGAGGGATTTGACTGTCCCGGGTGCGCTTGGCCTGACCCTGATCATCGATCAAAACTGGGAGAGTTTTGTGAAAACGGTGCTAAAGCAGTAGCAGAAGAAGTGACCCATGCACGAGCAAACCCTGATTTTTTCGCACATCATTCAATTGAAGAGCTTCAAAGTTGGAATGATTATGAGATTGGTAAATCTGGTCGTCTAACCGAACCAATGATCCTTGAAGAAGGTGAAAGATACTACCGCCCGATAAAATGGGAAACAGCATTTAAGGCAATAGCCCATGAACTTCGTCGATTGGAACACCCCGATCAGGCAGTCTTCTACACATCCGGAAGATCTAGTAACGAAGCTGCTTTTCTTTATGGGCTCTTTGCCCGAGCTTTTGGAACCAATAACCTGCCGGACTGCTCCAATATGTGTCATGAATCAAGCGGTATTGGACTGAAAGAAACGCTTGGCATAGGGAAGGGTTCTGTAACACTTGACGATTTTGATCAGGCAGAATTAGTCATTGTAATGGGGCAAAATCCAGGCACAAATCACCCCAGAATGTTAAGTGCCTTGCAAAAATGCAAGGAACATGGCGGTAAGGTTATCTCAATCAATCCATTAGCAGAAGCTGGGCTTCGGAGGTTTAAAAACCCTCAGCAAATTGGTGGATGGATAGGTAATGGAACCACCATCACAGATCTTCATTTACCTGTCAAAATCAACCAGGACATTCCTGCCCTGAAATGGATCATGAAAAGTTTATTGGAACTTTCCGCTGAACAGCCGAACGTCTTGGATCAAGCATTTATTTCTCAAAACACTCAAGGTTTTGAGGGATTAGTAGCTTCGCTAGAAAAGGAAAGCTATGAGCAACTTGAAAAAGCTTGCGGTCTTTCCTCTGAAGAACTTCAAAAAGCTACTGAGCTTATTGCTGAACGAAACAAAATCATCATTTGCTGGGCAATGGGGCTTACGCAGCACAAAAATGGTGTTGAAAACATTAGAGAATGCGTAAACCTGTTGCTGCTCAAGGGAAGTGTTGGTAAACCCGGAGCGGGTACTTGCCCTGTCAGAGGACACAGCAATGTTCAAGGTGACCGAACCGTAGGGATCATGCATCATGTCTCCCCGGCATTGAATCAAGCTCTCAATAAAACCTTTGACATTATAACCCCAAAAAAGCCTGGTTACGATACTGTGCATTGTATTCAAGCCATGCACAGCGGTAAAGCAAAGATCTTTGTTTCATTAGGTGGAAATTTTGTGTCCGCTGCTAGTGATACCTATTACACAGCTCAAGCTTTGCAAAATTGTGAATTAACCGTATCTATCAGTACCAAACTCAACAGAACTCATCTAATCCCAGGTAAAACATCGATTATCCTGCCTACTCTTGGCAGATCAGAGGCAGATGAAAAAGATGGGACACTACGTTTTGTGACGGTCGAAAATTCCATGGGTAAAGTTCATCAATCTAAAGGCGGACTTGCTCCAGCCTCAGAACATTTAAAAAGTGAACCAGAAATTGTATCAGCTATCGCTAATGCGTACTTTAAAAACAATACACCCATCCCATGGAAAAAAATGGGTTCAGATTATGATCTGACTCGCTTAAAAATGTCAGAAGTACTAATAGGGTTTAAAGACTACTCTGAAAGGTCCAAGGGTAATGGCTTCTATTTACCGAATAATGCGAGAGAGGCTAACTTTTCTTTCGTTGAAGGAGGTAAGGCAAAATTTACCATCAACGATTCACCAGTTCACCATCTTGCTGAAGACGAGTACTTGCTAATGACCATTCGCTCACACGACCAGTTCAACACGACCATCTATGGACTCGATGACCGTTATCGTGGCATCTACAATGAACGAAGAGTCGTGCTAATCAATCCAAAGGACTTAGAAAAAGAGGGTCTTATCTCAGGTAGCATTGTCAACCTCTCAAGTCAATATTATGGAGTGGAGAGAGTAGCAGAAAAATTTATCCTTGTCCCATATAGTATACCGAAAGGAAACCTTGCGGCCTACTTCCCCGAGACAAATGTGTTGATACCGATAGACCAATATGCGAAGAAAAGTCATACACCTATTAGTAAATCAGTGAAAGTGAAACTTAAATCTACTGACAAATACTTCCAATCTATTTCCTACGACAAGTCTTAAGCCATTCCTAATATCGTTTCCTCTAATTTTGAAGAATGGAAACTCTTGGGGTCTTAGCACAGTCGCTTTCATGGAGCTTTTTTCTAATTGCAGCAGTAGTGTTATTGCTATCTTGGTTTAGAGCTAAGTCAATTATTCTTCAAGGCACCAAGAGATATCCCTACGATTTATTGACTAAAACTAAATGGTTGAAAAAAATTAAGATTCTCTATGCAATTAGTTGGCTCTTATTTCTTTTTGGTTTACCCAATACGCTTTTCATTACATCACCTTTTCGAAGATTAATCCCTGAATACATCACATTGTTGTTATGGGCTGCATTAACATTAATGGGTATAGTTGAAATAATAGGTTGCAGATCTTTTAGCAAATCGCTTCTCAGCAATAAACTTAAACAAGTATCCTTACTCATGGCAATGCTCCTACTGGGATACAATGCTGTCAAGCAAATTAGCGTTGGGACTCAATTATTCAAGTATCCTCCATCTCAAGATAGCCTCGTATTATCCTTCCCGGTGCACGGTCTGTGGTCACCAAGTGAAGCAGGGGGCTCAATTTATAGTAACTACCACCAGGGACTTCAGGCGCAGAAGTATGGAATTGACTTGGTTAAGCTAAATGAGGCCGGCAGCTTTTTCATGCGTGATGGAAGCAATTTGCTGGATCACTTAGCATTTGGTGAAAACGTTTACGCCCCCATCGGCGGTAAGATCGTTGCCGTCATTGACTCCTTGCCAAATTCCATGATCTTAACGGATACCTTTGAAAAAGGAACCTCTCTTGGTAATCATATTGTGATTCAAATTAACCCACATCAGTTTCTCTATTTGGCTCACCTCGATTTAGGCAGTATTCAAGTAAGGAAAGGAGATGAAGTAAAAGCAGGTGATTTCTTGGCAAGAGTTGGGAATTCAGGAACGACAAAATGGCCACATTTACATTTACATATTCAGAATAGGCAATTACTGGACGACGAAAATGCAGTAGGTAATGCCATAAGGTTTGACACCATAGAAAAGAAAAGATGGTTCGATTGGCAAGACGCGAACAATGTGTTTCTACTTAGGAATGACCTCATAAGAGCAAAATCAGATTAAAACTGTTTCTTTGCCATTTTAAAGGTAATGTGATGGAGATTGACCACTGGATTAAGGAAATAAATCAGGTTTCAAAGCAAATAAAAGAACTTATTGCAGAAAGGAATTTCGAAATGCTGAATTGGAAAGCCTCCAACAAGGAGTGGTCTGTTTTACAGGTTCTCGATCACTTGAAAACCGTAAACAGCAGCTACTTTCCCATTACTGAAAATCTAAGATCAGGCGCATATAAGCCCCCATTTTTAGGTAAGATTGATTTCTTTGTCAATCTGTTTGGGAAATTAATTTTGAAATCTGTTCAGCCTGAGGAGAAAAAAAAGACAAGAACATTCCCCTTATGGCAGCCATCCTTCGGTGAGGCGGCCTCTTCTGATATTGATACGTTTTTTGATTGCCAGGATGAGCTGATTACATGGATCACCAAAAATGCGGATTTAATAAAAGAAAACCCCGTTATATCATCACCAGCAAGTAACAATGTTGTTTACCGGTTTCAAGTGGTGCTGGACATTATCGTAGCGCATGAAAAGCGCCATTTACTTCAAATAAAGAACACCTTAGATAAAGCCAAGTCGAGAAAGAAGTATGAATAGAAAGGAACACGCCAAATGGCTAAGGTTTGCAAGAAAGGTACATCGATACATGGGCGCCATGCTGTTTCTTCTTTTTCTTCTGATCGCACTGACGGGTCTATCCTTAGGATGGAAAAAGAACAGTGCTGAACTAATAATGCCGGCAACAAAAACAGGTAGTAGCGCAGCCTTAAAAGACTGGATAGTTATTGATTCACTTCAGCAGATCGCTTTAATATCGGCTGATAACACAAAAGATGAGATAGATAGACTTGATATCAGACCGGACCGAGGAATCGTAAAAGTCATTTTCAAAGATTACTCAGAAATACAGCTAGATGGTGTGACCGGTGAAATATTGAGTGAAGGAATACGTCACTCTGATTGGATAGAGCACCTTCATGACGGCTCAATCTTTGACGATTTACTTGGTACTTCCTTTATCAAGTTGATCTTCACCTCTTTGTCCGGAGTCAGCCTATTGCTTTTTACTATTACAGGCTTCTGGCTTTGGTATGGACCAAAAGCAATGAGAAGAGCAGGCAAACGTTAGTAATTGGAAGGGATCTTATTATTTGAACAATCACTTCATTCTAGCTAAATTCCTACTTTTAAAATTTTCCGTAATGCAACGTCTTCTTCTTGGCCTCTTCTGCCTTTTATTAACCTCAACAGGCCTTTTTTCTCAATCAAAAATCACCATTGAGGACCGGCAGCAATTACTGACATCAGAAGTAAGAGAAGCCTTAAAGACAAAGTTTTCCGGATTCTCCCTTGATTATAGTAATCTGGTTGACTTCACAATGAAATGTGATTACTATTTTGCTTCAATCGAACAAGTAGAATCAGAATTGTTATTTAACATCAAGGATTGTGACGATCAGATTCTAGGCCAAAAAACACTCAGCAGTTCGCTACTGGCTGCCTCGATTGACGAACAGGTAATTGTCTATTTCTATAATTTAAAATCGATAATAGAAACCCCACAATCTACCAATGAATACGTTTCAAGCAGTAATAGTGAATCAACTGTGCCTCGAGGCCCCCTTGAAACACAGCATGACTCACGCTACTTCTTTTCTCCCACGGCATACAATCTGAAAGAAGGTGAGTTCTATTACAACACGCTGTATTTCTTAGTACACGATGTGCAAGTTGGGCTTCATGATCAATTTTCAATCGGCGTAGGAACCACGATAGGAGGTTTTCCATTTTATGCTAATGCAAAAGCTAATTTCAAACTTGGAGAAAAAACCAATCTGGCAATTGGAGACCTGGCAATTATAGGAACCTATGATACTGACTTCTTTGCAAATCTTGCCTTCACCACTGTCACAAGAGGATCAAAGGAAACAAACATCAGTTTTGGATTAGGTTTACTGAGCACACCTGACAATTCCATCAGTAACAAAACCAATTCCCTCGTGTACAACCTTGGTGGGATGGTTAAGGCACAGGACTATCTCTACTTTGTATCTGAAAACTATCTATTCGGATACAATACAGTTGAATTTGCATATTTCCAAGGGGATGGATTTGTGAATACCTTCGAAGAGCGATTCACTGTAAGAGATCAACTTTTATTTGGTATCTCTGGACTTCGTCTGGTCAGAAAGCGAAATGAGTTAGCTAGTTGGCAATTTGGATTTATGTACTTCCTTCAATTTCAAGCTGACTATCCTTCACGTTACAAGGAGGCAGGTTGGGAAGTGTACCGCTCGCCAGGAGCTAATCTGATCGCATTCCCTATGTTTTCTTACACACTAAAATTTCAACTCTAGTGAAACCCGAGGCAGAATGGTTTGAAATGATAGGAAAGACCATTCCGAAAGAATCTATGTTAGCTTTTCTGGATCAATATCCTGAACTGATCCAATATACGCTTGACTTAAGTATTCGAAATCATCAACCACATTCTTGGCGGGCAGCATGGCTTATAAAGCTGAAATGTAAGAAAAATGACCCTTTGGTTATCCCATATTTAGAGAGGATGATTGCTGCGATTGATGGAAAACAAGACGGGCATCAGAGGGAATTGATGAAAATAGTGATCAAACTGCCTTGGAATGAGGATCAAGAGGGTATCCTCTTTGATAAATGTCTGGTTATTTGTAGAAGTCTTAGCAAAAGCCCTTCTGTACGTATTGTGGCATTTCAGATACTTACCAAGCTTATCTTAAAATACCCGGAGCTGTGGCACGAAATCCAGTTTATGGTTGAAGAAGACTACTTCGAATCACTCTCTACAGGAATAAAAAATGGTTTCAAAAAAGATCTTGATTATTTAAGAAAGACGGTACTACCACAATTGTAGGACTACTTGAGCTGAAATGCTCTCGAAATATTAAACCCAAAATGAATGTCTCCACCGAAGAAATCATTCCTCGTTTCTCCAATAAATCCCTTTTCTATCATAGCCGTTGCGTTTGTAAACTGAAGCTGAAACACATGCCCACCTGTTTCAATATCTACACCAACCGCAATTGCATCGTGATAGAATTGATCATTTTTGTTGAAAAATTGATAGAAGTATTCTGCATTAAACGTCACACGCGAAGTGATTTTATATCGCCCACCGATACCTAGAGCCGCAACATCATTTCGTTTTTCGTTTGCTTCGATCAGATGATAGTATATGTAAGTCGGCGAAAGTTGAATAGATAATTCCGGTGTGATTTTCCGAGCAACTAAGAGCTGAGTTGTGTTAGCTAATTTATCTATAAAAGTAGGTTCAAACCCATCAAATCTCCTCAAAGTCTTTATTGTCGTTGAGGCAAATAAAACCGCTGAGACAGGGATATTTTTAGTGCCAGTCTTTTGCTTGAGCAACTTGTATTTTAAAAACGCATCATAGGTTTTTTCAAAAGAGCTTCTTCCTAGCCCTACCATTAGATCCTCAAAGAAAGCGTATTCAAGTGCTAGGCGAATATTAGATTGATCAAGGCCCCATAACTCATAGGCTCCTGAATTAAGCGTCCCAAATCGATGCGATATGATAAAATCAAGAACTCCTTCATTGCGCGTTTCAACACTATGGCCATTTATGATTCTGGTGCCTTTAAAAGTTGCAATCGTTACTTCATCCCGGGCCCTCTCACTCTCTTCTAATAGACCCAGCAGATCGTCTTGTCCGTAAAGATCAAGCACTGTAAAGAAAGCAGCAACTAATAGTAATGGCTTCATATCTGTTTTATCACTTAGGAACATCAAAAGCAAATCGGGCTGTAACCTCCACTTCCTCAGCAATATTTAAAATTACAACTTTAGGTATATCAATATCATAGTCTTCTAGTGCCAGTATAAACTTTGTGGAAGCATATAATTTTCGCTCATTAGCAATAAAGTTTACTTCAGCCTCAACTTCATTGGTAATACCATGAATCGACATGCTTCCTTTTACTTTAAAGGAAACCGTATCAATCAATTTCATGACTTTTGAAGAGTCAAAATCGGCAATTGAACCCGTAAATGTTGCTTTTGGATACTTATCTGACTCTACATAATTCTCATTAAAATGCTCTTGCATCAATGACCTATCGAATTCAAAATCTATCATTTTTATTGCAACTGCCACCTGACCACTGGACAAGTCGACAACGCCCATTGCTTTTTTGTTAACCGCTTCAATATCCTCAAGGGGAGTGGAAGAATAAAAATGAGCATAAGCGCTTCTATCAATCAATTTTTGACCAAATAGAACAGACGGGATAATCAGTAGTCCAAAGATCTGCGCTTTCATGACAATCTTTAATTTTCCGGTGCATTATCATTCACCCAACACGCAATCTGATCAACAAGCCCCGATGACAGTGCATCGGTAGGAGGCATGGTCCCAGCTGAGGTTCTAGCCAGAATTCTATCAGCGTTCGCAATGATATTGGTCGGGGTAGTGAAATCTGGTGACCTACCTGAGTTATGACAAGTTGACCCGTAGCAATTTTCAGTAATTATCGGTGTAATATCGTTTGACAGAGAAATACCTGATAATACCTGAACCTGCTCTAGCGTTTCACACCCATTTTCGTCTGAAACCACTAATTCGTAGGTACCGGCAGTAAGCCCACTAAAAACATTCGACGCACTTGACATTCCACCATCTAGAGAAAAAGAAAGTACTCCCTCACCTCCCGAGGCAGTCGCAGTCAGGGTCCCTTGCGCTGTACCACATCCTGCGTCAGTAGATTCAACAGAATCAATCGAAGGTCCCTCAGCACTTGCAACCGAAGTTGAGGCAGTAGCACTGCATCCATTGGCATCAGTAACTGTCACTTCATAGTTACCAGCAGGTAGGCTAAGAAAAATGCCAGTCTCATTTTCCTCAATCCCTACAGCATTAATCTCGTAGGAAAAAGGTGACGTACCCCCCTCAGGATTTACTGTCACTGAGCCTGTTGCATCAACACATTCCGATGGAGTAGCTAGTATAGATAACTGAGGCCCTTCAATATCACAATCTACCGAGGGCTCTACTTGATTCTCAGTACAAGAAATCACAAAAGCGAGCAAAAGGCAACTGAGTGAGACTCTAAACATCATAAGTAGCTTTAGTTTCAGACGTATAACTCTAAAAACGAGAAAAGGATTATAAATCAAAATAGAAAAAAGATATTTACTAAGTACAATGAACTAAAATATGCCTCAAAATAAAATACGGCTTGCTCCTAGATAAGCTTGTTGCTGGCTTGTAACGCCTATTTTAAAAGCATCTTCAAAATTCCCCCTACCAGTAAACTACCTTTTCGAAACAAATCCAATCCCTAATCGAAAAGCTTTTCTTACCCGTGATGTAGCGGAAGCGGTTAAAGGTCTGGATGAGAAATAGCCAAATATCTCAGGTCTCCGTCTAAAGTCATTACTCATAATGGATAATTTAAACGTTAGGTTTACCGAATCTATCTATCATTGACTAACCACGAAACTATCTTATGAAAACATTAAAAAAGGTCAGCCTTATTGTCATGGTTCTGACTGTATTGATCGGAATTGTTATCGTTACTGCCCCATCGAAAACACATATTTCAAGGTCAGTTATGATCAAGGCACCTTCAAAACTCATTTTTCAGAATCTGCTTATCATGAAGAATTTTAACTCTTGGAGCCCCTGGAGAAAAAAAGACCTCAACACTAAATACGAGTTTTTTGGTCCCCTCATGGGAGTTGACTCAGGAATGTCTTGGGAAAGTGAAGATGCACAGGTAGGTAATGGTGAAATGAGAATTAAGGAAGTGATCTACCCAACTACTGTTACGTACCTGATTAAATTTGGTTCCAGTCAAGCCACTGCATCTATGATCTTAAATGAATCCGAAATAGGCACAGAGGTAACCTGGACGTATGATGAAGTGGAGATTTCGGGATTTAATAAATTCTTTGCTTTATTGACAGAGACATTTATAGGTCCTGATTACGAAGAGGGGCTTTTCAATTTGAAGAACATGATGGAAAAGGCTCCTGTATCCACCTCTGACATGGAGATTATGCTAAGTACATCAAGAAGTTACATCGGCACGAAAGATACATTAGCAGCATCGATGGATATGATTTCTGCAAAGCTCGCTAAGTCTTATGGAGACATACTATCCTATGCAGATAGGAACCGTATTGAGCAAGAGGGACCACCAATCATGTTCACGCTTAAAGCTGGGGAAGTTTTTGAATTCATTGCAGGTATTCCAATGAAAGCAAATTGGGTTGACAGTGAATCTTTGATGCTGAGAGCTACTCCTGAGGGTTATGAGTTGAGAGCTTCGTACTATGGACCATACAAAGCAATGGAGCCTACCTACACCGAAATGGAATCGCTCATAGGATTCTTGAATATGGTTTCCGCAAGTGCTCCGTGGGAAGAATATATAACCGATCCTGGCCTTGAACCAAATCCAGAATACCGGCTTACCTATATCCATTGGCCGATCAAATACAGAGAATAGCAAGTATATGGCTAATTTGAGAGAAATAGGCGGCCATATTTAAAGAAAACCTACTGGTTTGTAATGAGCTCTGCTAAAGAACATTCTTTAGTTCCTCAAATAGAAGAAGGAATTACAAAAGCTAAGTGGGTGAATACTAAAAAGCTTAAATCTTATATAGCAAACTCTTATGGAACTATAAAGTCAGTAATAGCCGAATTTTTAATTAAGAATTAAATTCTGTTTAATGTTTTGATGAAACTCATCTATGTATTTCTCGTGAAACTTCGGGTATAGATAATTGTCTCTAAACTTATTATCGCTCTTGAAGTTAGAAATGTGCAAGATGATAGTGTTGTTGTCGTCTTCGAAAAAATAGATTCTTTGTCTACCATGGGAGGCATTGTCCTGACCATAAGTAAGCTCAATGAAATTATTGGTTGAGTCAATTTTAGTTACCTGAAAAGTGACACCTATTTTTAGAAATCTAAAAATTTTAAGTTTTAAAAAGTAGATGGATTCAAGTTGCAAATTAGGGTTATTTTCACCCTTTGATCGGTAATGGAAAATATTATTTTCTTTAGAATAGGATTGTTTATATTTTGCTAGAGGGCCTTTCCATGTTTGATTGGGAACCATTGAAGAATACTTCTTCCATACCAATTCTATGGGCGCTTGAAGATGGTAAATTTTTTGATGAAAGCTGTAGTCTGTTATTTTAGTGTTTTCATCAACACTTGGTTTAAATTCTTTTAATTTTTTTTCTCTTCTTGGCTTTTCCTTTTTGTCTTTATCTTTTTCGGAAAATCCATAGCTATTTTGACTACAAGAAAGTACAAAAATTAAAATAAAAAATATAGCTCTTTTAGTTGTCAAAGTTGGATGTTTTCTTTCCTAAAAATACTAATCTAATTTTTACTACCAATTTTGAATTTATTCTCTGAGGTCGTTTTGCAAACCCCGAAAAATAAACCGAGAGTTCATGTTATCATTCCGGCATTCAACGAGCAGAATGCTGTTTCAAAGGTAATAACTGAGATTCCTTCTGCTTGGGTAAGTGAGATCATCGTGGTGGATAATGGGTCTACAGATGATACGTACCAGCAAGCAATTGATGCCGGAGCAACTGCCTTGCGACAAACTACGCGTGGTTATGGGATTGCATGCCTAACCGGGATCGAGTACCTTAAAAATCAAAAATACAGGCCAGATATTGTTGTATTTTTGGATGGAGATTATAGCGACTATCCTGAAGAAATTCCTGCTCTCGTTGAACCAATCCAAAACGGCGAGGTTGACTTTGTGATCGGGTCCAGAACCTTGGGAAAAAGAGAAATAGGTTCAATGACACCACAGCAACTATTTGGCAACTGGCTAGCTACAAGCTTAATGAAATTATTTTTCAGAGCGACCTACACTGACCTGGGTCCCTTCCGAGCAATCTCCTACGATAGCTTGTTAATGCTAGGCATGAAAGATCAGGATTATGGCTGGACAATCGAAATGCAGATAAAAGCTCATAAATTGAGATTAAGTTACAAGGAAGTTCCTGTCAACTACCGCAAAAGAATTGGTGTATCAAAAGTGTCTGGGACTGTAAAAGGAACTATTATGGCTGGGTATAAGATCATTTTGACAATTTTTAAATACTTGTAGGTGCTTTCAGATATCTTGATCATATCGGTTATTAGCATTTACCTTTTTTCTCTACTTTGGATCACTCTATTCAGTTTCGGTCAATTACACCTTGCATGTATTTACTCAAGTGGAAAAACCAATCCCATCGGGACCCCTCCTCCAGTTAAAAAATGGCCGAATGTAACGATTCAACTCCCGCTGTACAATGAGCGATATGTAGTGAGAAGGTTACTAGACTGTATGTTGCAAATAGAATATCCCAAAGGTCAACTGACCATTCAAATATTAGATGACAGTACAGACGATACTTCCTCTATTATTCAAAACTTCTTATCAGAGAACCCTTCAACCGATAGAAAATTCCAACACATCAGACGGGAATTAAGAACGGGTTTTAAAGCTGGTGCGCTGGCTTACGGAATGACTCTGACGGAAGATGAATACATCGCCATCTTCGATGCAGACTTTCTTCCGCCAAGAGATTTCTTGCTACATGCAATTCCTCATTTTGATAGCCAGCGAATAGGAATGGTGCAAGCCAAATGGCACCATCTCAATGAAAATTATAGTTTGCTTACTCAAATGCAGGCTTTTGGATTAAATGCTCATTTTTCGGTAGAACAAATGGGTAGACATCTTTCTGGCAGTTTCATGAACTTTAACGGGACTGGAGGGATCTGGCGTAGAAGATGTATTGAAGGGGCAGGCGGCTGGAATGATGATACACTTACCGAAGACTTAGATCTCAGCTATCGTGCGCAACTGAAAGGATGGAGATTCAAATTTGTGGAGTCACTCGCCTGCCCGGGTGAACTCCCTGTCATGATTCCCGCTATCAAATCACAGCAATACCGATGGAATAAAGGAGCAGCGGAATCGGCGAGAAAGCATCTTCCCGGAATCCTGAAATCAAACTTAAACTCAAAGACGAAAATACGTGCGGTACTCCATTTACTCAATAGCTCCGTATTTGTTTTCCTACTGATTGCAGCGCTATTATCGATCCCTATGCTTTACCTAAAGGCTACCAATCCGCATCTCGCAATGATTTTTCAGGTTGGTTCAATCTTTCTATCCGGCTTCATTGCTATTGGGATATTTTACTGGATCAGTACCAGAGCGAATATGGTCAAGAGCAAGCAAACAGTCTATTTTATAAGAAGTTTCCCACTGTTTATGATCTTTTCAATGGGCCTCTCGCTTCATAATGCTATCGCTATTATCCAAGGTTGGATGGGTAAAAAAACACCTTTTATCAGAACTCCTAAATTCAACATCACAGAGAAAGGCCAAAAGTGGAATAAAAACCATTACTTAAGTGGACTGAAAGAAAGTCAACCCTCACTGTTCGCCGAACTACTGCTGGCGATTTACTTTTCATTTGGCATCTGGTACGGGTTATATCTGCATGACTGGGGGTTGTTGCTCTGGCATATCTTTTTAGCACTTGGCTTTTACACCATGAGTTTGCTATCCATACTATCTTTGAGACATGCCTCATCAGCGTGATGTAAAAGCAGGATATACCTTCTCATTTATATTCATTGCATCGATATTCTCCGTCCACTACTTAGTCACGAGAGACATATCCTTCACATTAGGTATCGTTTACACCGTCGCCTTTGCATCCTACATTTGGATCAGCTATGTAGAAAAACTCAATTGGAAAATGATCCTCTGTGTAGGGGTTATTGCCCGTTTGCTCCTGATTGGTGGCGTTCCCAATCTATCCGATGATTTTTATCGATTTCTATGGGACGGCTCAATACTCAATGAAGGAGTATCTCCTTATCTGTATACGCCGATTGAGCTACCAAGCAATATTTCGATTACGAATCAGGAATTTTTACTAAGTCATCTGAATTCTACAGCCTATTATTCGGTCTACACCCCTTTGCATCAGTTGATTTTAAGCCAGGCCACCTCATTATCCAATGATGTCTTGACTCAGGTAAACGCAATTAGAGTCTTCTTTATTCTTGGTGACGTGGCTAGCTTTTATCTATTAAAGACAATGATCAAGTCAAGGAATATGCATTTGCTGTCCGTCCTATTCTTAAATCCATTGCTGATAATGGAAGGTGTAGGTAATCTGCATGTAGAAGTATTGACAATAACTTTGGTACTTTGGTTTCTCTACCTTCTACGTTACCAAAAATTTCTTTTATCAAGCGTTCCTATTGCAGTAGCAATAGGACTGAAACTTACGCCGGCGCTTTTGCTGCCTGCTATTGCTTGGAAAAATAGATGGAACCCCGGTATGGTGTGGTCCCTCCTAGTCATTCTCATAACCTCAGCTTTGCTATTTCCAATGTCTATTGGTGAAAGCTTTCGTCATATACAGGAAAGTCTGTCACTTTATCAAAAGACCTTTGAATTCAATGCTAGCTTTTATTATGTCTTCCGAGAAATCGGCTACTGGAATAAAGGATATAATATCATCGCTACGCTTGGTCCCACTTTATCCAGCGCCACTGCACTCTTCATTCTGGCACTGGTCTTTTGGGGAACCTGGAAAAAGGTTCCTGGAGCTGAACTCATGCTTTTTTCATGGACTATTTATTTAATGCTTTCCACGACAGTACACCCCTGGTACATGCTCCCTTTATTACCGCTGGCTATTTCTGCTGGCTATTCCTATCCTGTAATATGGACATTTACCGTGTTTTTCTCGTACTTTGGGTACACATCTGAAGGGTATGATACTCCTTTCGGCTGGATATTAGCTGAGTATTCAATCGTTTACGGAATCTTGATATATGAGATCATCAAAAGAATTCTTCCAAATCTTACTGGGACCCCTACTGACCTTACTGTTGAACACAGCCTGTAGCCAAATGACCTACAATGAAAAATTAGAGAGCTTGTACAAAAAGACAGTACCACTTGTTAAACCCTCTGAAATCATAGGTTTAGAGGATGCCGTTCTACTTGACACTAGAACGATTGAAGAATTCAAAGTGAGTCATCTTCCCTCAGCAAAGTTTATCGATTATGATAAATTTCAAATAAAGGACATCCAAAAGATACCGAAGGATGCCAAAATAATTATTTACTGCTCTGTAGGCTATAGAAGCGAGAAGATTGGAGAGCAACTGATGAAAAATGGTTATGTAAATGTTAAAAACCTATACGGAGGAATTTTTCAGTGGAAAAATGAAGGGTTTGAAGTGATCAATGCCAACAATCAACCCACTGATAGCGTTCACACATACAACAAGAAATGGTCTAAATGGCTTACCAACGGAGTAAAAGTATATGACTGATAATCAACTGATCGTTTTTGTTAAAAACCTGATTCCAGGGACTGTAAAGACGAGGCTTGCCAAGGACATTGGTCAAGATATGGCAATGGAGGTTTACAAGGAACTAGTTTCCTATACCAGTGAGATTACGGACAAGATCAAAGGCATAGATCGGGTAATCTATTATTCTGAATACGTAGAATTATGGGATTTCTTTGATGACAAAAAATATCAGAAGTCACTGCAGGAAGGGAAAGACCTAGGTCAAAAGATGCTAAATGCGTTTTATGATGCTTTCGAAAATGGCTACCAGAAGGCAGTACTAATAGGATCAGATGTCCCGGATATATCTAAAAAAGTCATAATGGACGCCTATGAAAAACTTGACAAGTACGACGTTGTAGTCGGACCTGCCGAAGATGGTGGTTATTACCTTATAGGTATGAAGGACGCTCACAAAGAGCTTTTCGAAGACTTTGCTTACAGTCATAATCAAGTGTTAGAAGAATTGCTAGATGCCGCTGAGGACAAAAATCTCACAGTTGGTGAGGTCAAAACTCTTTTTGATTTAGATACTAAAGCTGATATGAAAAAAGCAGGCATCGAAATCGTTCTTGAAGAAGAGGATGACACTGGTACAGCACCATTTGACTTTGATCCGTTAGATGAGTATTGATCAGACTAATTGATCTATGCCCCAAAATAGCTTTGAGGATCTCCTTTCCGTTATCCAGATAACTTGCAATCTTCACTCACCCATCTGATCCCTTATAGAGATGCTAAGAGGTTGATCGGGAAAGTAAATGAATTCATCCTTTTTGAAATTATGAAAAACGTGTGTTTAAGCCGTATGCGGTACTTTATGTGGACACGGAATCTCATACAGATCAATTTACTCTAAATACCAAAAGTCTTATTTATCATTCATTGCAGTAAGCAATTCTAAATTACTTATTGCTTGTTATAACAGCAATTGTCTTACACCTTTGCAAAATCAAATCCATGTGATCTCCAATACCAAACAAGTATAAATGCTTACAAAAAAAATGGATTATTTAAGCTTAAAGGCACTTCACATTATTTTCATTGTTACTTGGTTTGCCGGGTTATTTTATATCCCTCGAATATTTATCTATCAAATCGAGTCTTTCAACAAACCAGAACCACAACGAGAGGCTCTGCAAGAAACATTGAAACTAATGGCACGTAGGTTATGGTACATCATTACATGGCCTTCTGCGATTATCACTTTGATATTTGGAAGTTGGATACTTATTGCTCAACCATCCTGGCTTCAAATGCCTTTTATGCATGTCAAACTGGCTTTTGTCCTATTGCTATACGCATACCACTGGAGTCTACATATCCTGTTTAAAGGATTACAAAAGGGGCGGTGCAGGTTTAGCTCCCAGCAAATCAGGGTATGGAATGAAGTTGCAACAATCATACTCATTGCAGTTGTTTTTTTAATTGTCAAAAAAGATCAAATCAGTTGGATCTGGGGCACATTGGGTATTCTTGGCACAGCAATAGGTTTAATGATTGCCATTCAACTCTACAAAAGATTTCGAAACAAATAGCGATCCTTTTTTACGCTATCATGTTGTATAAAAAAGCTTATTTATGAATCGACATACTTGGTTACTTGTTTTTCTAATCTTGGGATGTACAGAGGCTAAGAATAGCTTCGAATTACCTGTTCTTGGTCGTCCCAAAATTGTCACTCGGGAAGTAAATGGAGAAATGATTTCGGATACCCTATCACATCGCATCGACAGATTCTCATTTGTAAACCAAGACAGTGTCATTGTGACGAATGACACGTTCAAGGATAAAATTTATGTGGCGGATTTCTTTTTTACGTCTTGCCCCACCATTTGCCCAGTAATGAAGCAGCAAATGTTGAGAGTTTATGATAAATACAAGGAGGAAGATCAGCTTGCGATACTATCTCATACAATCGACCCTGAATACGATACAGTTGGTTTACTAAACGACTATGCGTCTAGATTGGGAGTGAGCAGTGATAAATGGCATTTTGTGACAGGAGAGAAAGATGAGATATACGAAATTGGTGAATCTAGCTACATGGTAGTGGCAAATGAAGATGAGAACGCACCTGGTGGCTTTATTCACAGTGGCGCTTTTCTTCTCGTGGACCAACAGGGACAGATAAGAGGTGTCTACGATGGTACGCTCGAAGAACAAGTAGACTTATTAATCAAAGATATTTCCAGACTTCTGGCTTCGACTAATTCCCATGAATAAGCTTGTATTAGTATTCATGCTCGCAGGACTTTTTGCTTGTGATGGATTTGAACAACAAGGGAAAGATGTCTATATACCCGAGGGAATGGGACGAAGAGATGAGATGCGTTTTAAACAGTATATGGTACAGGGAAAAAGAATATATCTCTCCCAATGTGCCAGCTGTCACAAAGCGGACGGCACAGGAATGCACAAACTCTATCCTCCGTTGGCCAAAGCAGATTATCTGCTAAACAACCTCGACAAAAGCATTTGTATGGTCCAAAATGGGTACACAGAACCGCTCACCGTCAATGGGACAGAATACAATATGATGATGCCAGAGTTTAAAAAGCTATCATCACTTGAAGTAGCTGAGGTAATGACTTACATCGGAAATAAATGGGGAAACAAAATGGGGTTCATCGAAGTAAATCAAGTTGAAAGAACCCTAAGAGATTGTAATTAAAGTTATTGTGCTAACAATGACTTCCCTTTCGCAAGTGAGCCGTTGATATCTTCGCGTACCCTTTCGATCTTGACCTTTTGATCTTGTAAATAACGGATAATTTCTTGGTTAGATCCTTCATAGTTAGGTTCAAACCCCCGCATCCACACCATCATTGATTCGTCTGCGTTTGAAATCAAATCGGCCGTCTCAACCCATTGCACCTTTGAAGAATCTTCTTCCGCTACTGAACGAAGCTCCTTAGAGATCTTTCTCAGCTCGCCCATCTTTGGCATTACCTCATCATGAATCGCCATTACCTCAGATTTCAAAGTAGGTATATCTACGGCATTTTTTGAAGAAGTAGTGCAAGAAGTAAGTAGTAGTCCAATAGCAAAAATCCACAGATTTCTCATGTTGTCAATCAATTTTTAGGGTAGCGTTTTTAACTATATACATTAACTGATCCGTATCGTTGTCATTAAGCTCAAGTATTCCGGTAATCTCTACGAGCTTGGCAGTATACTTCACCGGATCTTTCATTTCTACCTCCGCCACAGTCTCCGGCCCCCCACTCCCACAGAAAAAACAGGAGGCAATGGGTAATGAAGAAATAATTAACCGATCTGGTTTAAACATACCCTCAAATGGAATGATGTAGCCAGGTAATGAGATTTCCATTCCCTCCAACGCACGGACCTCTTTACTGAACACCGGAACATAGATCTCTCCATATTCATCCTCAGACTTTTCATAGGATATCCCTTCAAGTACCTTCCACGTTTTGTATCGATCACTCGATTGAGCTGAAAGTAAGATCGTAAACACTAAGCAAAAGCAGGAAATCAGAAACCTTCTCATATGATTGCAAGACTACTTATTCTTCTTTCAAGAACTAGCAATTATTACTGAAAGTTCTTCAACAGAGCATCTATTTGGGACTGATGCCTATTAATATGGTAAACATGCACTTTCATCATTTGACTAAGAGATAGCCTACCTGCAAAAGGATGTTTGTACAAAGCTTTCTTTACATATTGATCAGGAAATTGATCCAAGAAGGATTTTAGTGCTAATTGAACTGCCTCCCAATCTTTCCTTAAATCGTCATGGCTACTTCCAGATTCAGGTTGACTAACAGGAGCAGGCGCTTTAAATTTCCTTGAGGAACGCTGAGCTAGTTTCATTATGTTCATCGTAAGGTTTTGCCTGAAACCTACCTCTTCAAGCTCCTCCACTGCAAGAACTTTCTTTTTTATATATCCCAAACTCATGCTTTCTGCTAAAATGAGATGATTTACGATCTGAACTACCGACCATTTTTCAGCACGTGGTTGCTTTTGTAGTATCTCTATACTGTATTCGGATAATTCCGATAAAAGTTCTTTGCTGGTTTCAACCAATTCTTTGTAGCTCTCAAGTAGTTGTGAATGCATCTTATTTGCTGTTTTAGGTTTACCCAAGAATTGAATAATGGCAACAAGTCTATTGTTAGGACTCCAAAAAAAGCTATCTTGGCAACGTAAAATAGCGGAGTCTAAAAATAAACCTACCAAAAATTATTTGCTGTTTTTCCAACGGTCGTTATTAATTTTAGAATTGATCAAGCTGGAGGAACACAAACAATGATCAGTAAAAATTAACCTTGCTCTATGAGTATTTTTGATATTATCGCTCTGTTCATTTTTCTGGCAGGATTATTCCTATACGTGAACACATACTTCATTAAGCTTCCCTCCTCTATTGGATTAATGATTCTGGCGTTGACCATGTCGGTTGTAATTTTACTAGCTGGTGAGTTATTCCCCTCCTTACATATTGACGAGCTCAATTTGGAAGAATATGATTACGCTGAAGTACTCTATCAGGTTGTACTAAGCTTTATGCTCTTCTCAGGTGCCATTAACATTGACTTTAGGAAGCTTTCAAGCCAAAGGACACCTATTTTGGTATTAGCCTTAGTTGGTGTTCTGATCTCAACTGCGGTGATAGGAACCTTGATCTATTTCGTCCTTGATCTAATAGGAATACACTTAGATTATATGTTCTGTTTGGTATTTGGAGCCTTGATATCTCCAACCGATCCCATAGCAGTAACCAAATTTATCGAACGATTCAACTTATCTAAGCAATTGGAGGTAAGGATTGAAGGAGAATCATTGTTTAATGACGGAATCGCAGTAGTGCTTGCACTTACGCTATTAGATATAGCCTCTGCAGGGGAAGATCACATTCTGACAGGTTTTGAAATTGGCTACATTCTGGTAGCAGATATCGGAGGTGGTATTTTCATAGGGCTATTCTTAGGGTACATCGGGTATCGACTATTAAAGTACATCGACAATGATGAGGTAGAGGTAGAAATACTGATAACGCTTGCAATCGTAATGACGGGGTCTTTTCTGGCTGACTTCATTCACGTCTCTTCTAAGCAAGCTGCAGTGGTGATGGGTCTTGTTATAGGAAATGAAGGAAAAAGCGCAACAGTATCTGGTGCAGCCGGAGACTATGTTTACAAGTTTTGGAAGCTGATGGAAGAGGCATTAGCAGCTATGCTGTTCGTCCTAATAGGATTAGAAATGCTGGTGCTGCCTTTCCGGCTCGATTATTTTGCTGCAGGATTCTTTGCAGTAAATATTGCCTTATTTGCTAGATGGATCAGTGTATTTATACCTATCAAATTCCTCTCCTCACGCCACCAATTTAGCACAGACACCATACCTGTTCTTACGTGGGGGGCCTTGAGAGGTGGTCTGCCTATAGCTGTATCCCTCTCTCTTCCTGAATTTCATGGTAGGGATATAATCATCACAATGACTTACATCGTTGTGGTTTGCTCCGTTTTGTATCAAGGACTGAGTGTCCCTATACTGATGAGGGGCTTTGCAGCAAAAGATCCAGATTAACTGTTATCTTCAAAGTACTTTTCTTTGGGATAAAGTAACATTACTTCCACACCTGGTTTATTGACAGGTCAACAAGAAAAGAAATAGAGAAGTGCGTATGATTGAAGAATTTCGGTAGCAGACAGTATACATGTATAAAAATTGTATTCAGCATCCTACAGGCTGAGGCATATCTAAGCAGCTCCTCAATAAAGTTATTTAGATTTGAATCAGCTTAAGTACAACTTGGAAAAAACCATTATTTTGAAGAAACTACTGCTAGCAGCTACCGTAATCACACTATTTTTGACAGCATGCGACACCAGTCCAAGCACGAGCAAAAAAGGGGCAAGCAAGTCACCTAGGATCAAGAAAAATGTATCATTAATTAAACCAAAAGCTAATCAGAAACTAAAGTTAGGTTCACCTATCTCACTGGAAATCCAGCATAAAGATCCAGAAGGAGTTATAGACTCTGCTTTTGCCATACTTGGAGGCGAAACTTTCATATTTTCAGGTAATCTACTTGAAATCTTTTCTCTTGATCAAATTGGCAAGTTGCCTCTACAAATAATAGCCTATACGGAGGGCATTAAGGAATCTCTTTATCCAAACATCACTGTTCTACCAAAGGAATCACCAGTGACTTACAGCTACAGAATTCTTGAAACGTACCAACATGATATTAGCGCATGGACACAAGGACTTTTTATTCATGATGGCTCTCTTTACGAAAGCACGGGACAAAATGGCGAATCTTCTTTGAGAAGAATTAACCTTGAGTCTGGAGAGATCGAATCAATGGTAAACCTTGAGAAGCAGTATTTCGGAGAAGGTTGTACCATCTGGAACAATCAGATCTTTTTTCTGACATGGACTTCTCGAATTGGATTCGTTTACGACTTGAATTTAAATCGTCAGAGATCCTTCAATTTTCCCACCGAAGGATGGGGCATCACTACCTATGGAGACACATTACTTATGTCTGATGGAAGCGAGAATATCCATTTCATAAACCCCAAGGATTTCTCCACCATCAAAACACTGAAAGTCTATGACGATAAGGGGAAAATTGATGAGTTGAATGAACTGGAACTCATTAATGGAACACTTTATGCCAATGTATGGGGGACTGACGATATCATAATGATAGATCCAAATACAGGGATCGTTATAGGAAGAATCGATTTTTCCGGACTCTTTAATGATTACCGAAATAACAAATATGATAAATCCCTTAATGGTATTGCAGTAGATGAGTCGGGAAGTATATTTGTTACGGGCAAGCTTTGGCCTTCACTTTACAAAGTTTCGATAACACAAAAAAATAACCCAACATGACGCTTGCAGAAGCAACCTCTAAAATAAAATCAATCGCTGAAAATCACGGTGGTAAGTTAAATGCAAAAACTAATTTTAAGTTTGATGAAGGAGTAATTCATCTCGATGACACACAGTCACCTACGCTGGTAGCGAATGAAGAATTAGCGGCAGATTGCACACTAAAAATGTCACTTTCAAGTTTTGAAAATATTCTTTCCGGTGACATGAATCCGATGATGGCTTTTATGACAGGAAAAATGAAAGTGGAAGGAGACAAAGCAATCGCCATGAAACTCTCCTCACTTTTTTAAAACAAGCTTTGGATAAAGGGTGGTGGTCAAGATGGCTGCCATCACTACACCAACTAGAGACCCCGCTATCACATCCTGCATGAAATGCTGCAGTAGGTAAATACGGGTAAAACCAGCAATGATCGCAATAAGAAGAAAGGGGATGTGATATTTCTTGGGCATAATTGTAAAGCTCAGAAGAGCAGTCATCATGAAAATGGTCATGGTATGCCCCGAAGGAAAAGAAAAAACATTCGCATTATCTACTCCTGGAATTAAGTCCAGGCTGACTCCCCCATCCCTAAAATACTTTGTTGGCCTTGGCACTTTACCAAAAATAACACGCTTCAATAAAGCAGATACGATCGCTTGCAAGACTCCGGAAATTGCAAGGAACAAGCCCAGACGCCACCTATATAGCATCAGGGCTAGCGCTACAAGAGCATAGAAAATACCATCACCAAGGTGAGTAAGTAACGGCATTACAGTATCCAAAAACTGCGTTCTATGCCTATTTATGAATAGGACTACACCACCATATTCAGTATTAAGTAAAATAAAAAGTCCGGAAATAAAGCAAAGCAAATAAGCTTTAAAATATACAGATTGAAAACAGCTACTCATCTCAAGATGTACAATTTACCAATACCTCTTTTCAAAGCCTGATCTGCGGAAGTATTCCGTCTCTCCAGCTCCTGACCCTCGGACTGAACTATAACTCTATACAAATACACACCATTAGCCAATAAATCGCCGTATTCATCCCTGCCATCCCAGGCATAATCAGTAATATTATTTCCTATCTGTATGGTTCCGATTTCAATCTCATCAATTGTTTTTACAACGCGCCCGGATATTGTCATGATCTGAATCATTAAATTCTCAGGAATAGTGGAACCAGTGATGGTAAATACAAACCTACATTGGGTGGAGAATGGGTTTGGATATGGAAAGAAATGAGTGATGGAAGATTCATTGATCACTTCAAATGATATCTGATAAGGCTCTTCAGAAAAAGCATTTCCAGATTCATCTTCAGCAGTCACGCTTAACATGTACATCCCGTCATCCACCAGATTGGGCTGATAATCTATCTCAAACGGTTTATCCTCATCTGCAGCTGACCAGATCAGATCAGGATCTGTAAACAAGACTTTCTCCAAACCGGTACCACCTGGAGTCTGTAAAGAAAGAGATATCCCTGTTGTATCCTTTTTCCTTAAAAATCTATTCTCATCTGTAAAAGAAATGTGAATGAGAGGCTTAGAAGATACGATTTCTCCATCTAATATGTATCGCCCATCGATGGTAACATCCACTAAAGGTCTAATTGTTTCCGGGATAACAGTAGCAACATTATTGAATGTCAACTTATTGTTGAAATTGACCCGTTCCACTTGTCCCGTCTCCACGGTTATGGATAAGTCATTCTCACCAGATAATCCCACAGTGCTACGTTCGTAAGAGATTCTTGCTGTATCTCCCGCTACTAACGGGGACAAGAACAATTCAGAATTTTCCACCAATTCAGCATCTACGTTTCTGAGTTTGAACCTAACATGAACAGAATCTTGAAAATCAACCTTGCTTATATTTAATAAATCAAAACTCTTACTCAATAATTGTCCCTCTGGAACTTCTGAGCCAACTTTTTGATTAGGTACCAGTACACTTTCAGGACTTCCCTCAAATGATATGTAAAATGATTGTAAGGAAGGAGGGGTTAGGTCCAGCGGATCTGTTACATCAATGGAAAAAGAAAGAAATGGAAATTCTTTGGCGTCAACTTGTGAAAGGTCAATTTGAGGTGCTAAGGAGCCCACCTCAACCTCCTCAGATACTCCTTGAGCACTGTAGGCTGTGATATTCACAGCTACTTGATCGTCACCTGTGAAATTCATCACTGCTTCATAACTACCCCATGAGGTGGCGGGCCCTATGATCCCTGATTTGATCGTACCTTCACTCGCAGTAGCAATGATGCTACTAGAAGCAATCAACGTTTGCTGACGTGGCTCCAGCGCAGATCCATTTTCAAAAAAAACTAAGGCGGTCCCCTCCAAAGCTCCCTTTTTACCAAAAGCTACCAGAGGTTGTCCATCTTGAAGGGTGGTGATCGTTGATGGATCAATTCCTACAGAAGATAAAACCTCAACAATCCCTGCGTCAAATGAACCATATGAAATGGAATCTAGGTTGAAGAGTACTATCTGATCCCCATTATCCATTTTATTTATTAGTTCTTCTAACCTTCGGTTCGTATATAACTCAGTAGACGTCAGGTTATATATCATCTGAGGTAATCGACCACAGACAAGTGACTCGTTGATATCCAAGCCACTCAATGAAATGGGACGTTTCAGCTGCCCGTTGTCTTTATCAAAAACAATTGCATTTAATGTATTGGTTCTACAGAAAGGATCTATTGTGTTTACAGTTACAAGTAAATCTGACTGATTTACAACGACTTTATTTGACTCATAATCAAAGAATTCTGTGCCTTGGGTAGTTATCTCCACAGGAACTTCTGAAGTGGAATAACTCAATTGCAAGGAAGTCGGATCAAGCGTCATCCCGGTATATTCATTTTGAATAAATTGGGCATAATCGAACTGCCCCCATCCTGGAGCCAGAGATTTATTGTAGGTAAAGCTTGAAGTTTCAAAAATTGAATCTGACGGTGACTCTAAATCCGAAAATCTTGTTCTCCAGTACAACACCGAACCATCTGAAACATTACTAAGGTCCATTTCATAGGTAAGAAGGTTTTCTCCAACCAGTGTTCGCTGCTGGAAAAACGGAGATGAAAACGACAGAATTGAATCAATTTCTAACAAAAACCCTCGTCTTACTTCAAATAAATTGGTTGGTTGCCACACCAGCTCAAGGGTATCTTCGGTTACTACGGCTTGGTCATATGGAAATAAGTGGATAGTGCTTCCTGCACTGATGAAAACCTCCAGACTACCTTCATTATTAAGCTCATCGATCTCTGCGATGGACTGATCAGGATCCAAAGTAATCATCAACGAATGGGTCCCTGCCAACTCCCGTTGCAAATCATTCGAAATGAAGAATTCCAATGTATCTGAGTATCTAACGGGTGGTCTCAGAAATGTGTAAAGTTGTTGGGAACCGTCGGGGTATGTCCTCTCCACCAAAATACCCAATGAATCTGTAGTAGTCACCCCGTAGTTAGCTACAGGAACCCGCAACAGAAAACTGTCCTGTTGTGCGAGTAACTGACCGCCTGATATACTTTTGGCACTTAGTTGGTCTTGGATTAAAGCAAAATCCGGAGAAGATGCACCAAAATAGGATAGAGCTGGATCTCCCTGAAAAAGGGTTTGCTGAATTTGTGTTTGACTTGACTCCGATGTACCAGCTGCCCCCTGATAATACTGCTTGGCGGCCTCTATCATCACCTGCCCAATGCTTGCACCAAAAAATGCAGTATCTGCCAGTCCTATTTCATAAAGCCGGTCGGTATATCGCTTCAAATTATTAGAGCTTGCTTGATCAGCATGTGCTATGAAACCAATTGCACCAGCTGAAGGAAAACTCACCCAGTCTTCTCCAAAAGAAAATGTATTTCCAAATATTTCTCCTGCTTTGCAGCCATTCACAATGATTAATGGATATCGGCCATCATTTTGATAATTAAAAGCTTCGTTGCTCGGTGTGCCAATTTCCACGTCCGTGACTGTGTTACTCGAATGCCCAAATAGCGTGATGAAGCCTACACCTTGATTCACTTCTTCAGATAAATCAAATTCTTCACTAACTGCACTTGTCTGTTTATTTTGATTCAAGGCACGACCACCTAGGTAATCACCCTCAGCCACGTCTTTAAAGTTTTCGATAAAGGCTGCAAAAGAACTGAGTTCGCTTACAGTTGTCCCTCCGCTGAGATGTAACAGGTTCTTCCTCCATAGCGCATCAAAATTTGTGGCTTCAGTTTCGATTACCTTATCAAGATAAGATCGAATATGATCAGGTTTCCAAGCACTCACTCTACCAGTGGCTACGGCAGGGGATAGTTCATCTTCAGCGTTCAGTCCTATGCTGAACATATTATCTCCACCAGGAACCCCGTAAGTCGGGATAAATACCTCGCTAGTCGATAAGCTATCCGGATTACCGTAAGATTTTCTATATAAATTCTGATTGATCGTTCGACCCTTTCCTAGAATTAAAGCTTGATTTATGCCCTCAGCATACGACTGTGAAAATAGATTGACAAGTGCTACAACAGATGGATCGCCATAATTAAACTGATCATAGATATCACCTATCTCGGCAACAACCACATCGTAATTTCCTCCGGCTGTCGAAGAACGATAATTAGCATAATCTTGAATTGGATCGGTACCATCAGGGTGATCTCGCAGCAATTCATGTGTAATCAATAAATAATTCTTACCGGTGAGATCAATAGGGTCAAAAGAATAAAAAGAAATATCTGGAACCTGTAAGGTAGTGGCTACTGCTGCAATTTTTCGTTGTGTGGCTGCGGAGGGAAAAACTAAATCTGCCTGATTGGTTAAGGAGTTTTGAGGCAGCCTCACCGGTGTCCAGGGGTCTGTCACATCATAAAAGGTAAACTGATCTGGTGCAGTGGCTTGAATCTGCAAATACCGTCGCTCATCACTTGAAGGGGAAAAAGTGAATAATTCCGAATTACCTGTCTGCAGGTTTAAAGCTTGAGCATACACAATCTGCACTGAAGAAAAAGATACAAAATCAGTAGCACCGTCCACACCTGTCACGGTACATCTAACAATTAATTCCCCAGATCCACCAATGAGAGCAGGATCAATCTGCTGCTCATAACGGAAAGCCGTATATCCGTCAAAACTAAAATTCCCAACCTCTGTCAAACTTGCTGCTGATGCTCCCGCAAGGACAGTCACAACATGCTGCAAGCTATTTCTTCCTATTGCTATGATTTCAACACTTGGTGTGTCAATTGCCACCCAATCTTCAAGGCTAAAAGCGAAATCCTGACTTGATCCCTTAGACACCCTACTACCGGTCCAACCTTCACCCCCATCGTAATCACTCAATTGAAAGTCCCCACCTGAACCTCCAAAGTAGCGGCCGGTGGCATACTCGTTCACCTGCAAAATTCTATCTATCTTTTGGTGCTTGGTAGTAGGGGCTAATCCAAAATCATCATTTTGTGTATTGACTTGTATTCTCTTGTGGTTCGTAGAGCTGCTCCAAGTCAGAAAATACGTTGCGGTATCGGTAAATAGGTTGTAATAGGTGTGAGGGTGAATGTCCCCTTCATACAATCTAGCATCATAAATTCCAGAATTCTTCTCACCCCAAAATTCAAAATAATCAAGGACTGCCGATCCTTCCTGAGTCTCCGTATTAATAGCTACCTCTTCCCCTCTTCTGAACAATTGCAGCTGAGCTGCTGAAACGGTAGCAACTGGAAACCCAACCTCCTGAAGTTCGCTCGATGAAACTCTGTACCAGCCATCTTCCGCCACTTTTAACTTTACGTAAGATTGATTATCACCGATCCAGTCTTGAGGAGACTGCGCAGCTGTGCCAAAAAACAGCGTAAAAGTCAATAGGAGACCACTAATTCGCTTTCTCATGAAAATCAATTTTTACGGAAAATACATGAGTATAAAGCCCAACTTCATTAATACTAAAATCAGTCAGCGCGTAATCCAGTGTAAAATCGCTCAACCTCACTCCAAGTCCCCCGCCAAACATCGTATTCCAATTCAAACTACCATCTAATTGTTCAACCTGTTGGAACTGACCTGTCCCTAGCCTCAGTAAGAATTGTTGCTTGTACGCAACTTCCATCCCGACCACCGGTTCAACCGATACCAGGTTTGTTCGAAACAAAGCATTCCTCTTACCATCAAAAGTCGTACGAAAATCAGCAGTCACCAGTAAATCAAAAGCTGATGTCAAAGGAAAAACTCTCGACACACCAAGAACCCATGTGGGCAAGGTAATTTCAATCGAATTGACCGGCACATCATTACCTGTCTGCTGAAATACGTCCCGAAACTCTTCAGGATTATGAGACCACGCATTAAAAGTTCCGAATACATCCCTGGCGGTCAAACCAAGTCCCCATCTACGTATTTTTTTTTGAGCCCCTAAATCAAGACCAAAGCCCCAAGCCTGCGAAAAGCTTCCTACCAATCGATGAATCACTTTAATATTAGCTCCTAAGTCGACTCCCCCCAGGCGCTCCAATCGCTTGGCATAACTGATCCATCCAGCATAATCAGAGGCAGCGAAAAAGCTAATGTTGTCATAATTGATTGCGCCATTTGCATCAAATAAATACCTAGTATCGGGTATATCGTCTATGGAGAAGCGAATCAATGAGAAAGCTAGTCTGCTGGAGTCTGGTAGAGAGAAAGCCATGGCGCCAAAATCATAATTGGCAATTCCATCAAAGTAAACAGCATGCATCAGCATCAGCTGCTGGTTAGACTCAACTTGAAGCAATCCAGCAGGATTCCAATAGGAAGCTGACACATCTGAAACAATAGCAGATTGAGCTCCTCCCATAGCAAATGCTTTTGCACCCACTCCCAAAGAAAGGAATTCATTACTGTACTTTGGAGTATTATCCTGCGCATAGGACATCAACAAAATACCGAAGCTGCAAACTGAAAGAATTAGTTGTTTTGAGCTCAATCCAAATCTATTTATTCCATAACGCAAATTAAACTTGAAAATACTATTGTGCACGGTGCTGAACGAGACATATCAAGAAATCCTAACAGAAGTTCATTATTGAAATTTGGCGTATTTATATGAATAAAGTAATAATACTTATAATTATTAAATGATTTTTTGCTTTAAGGTACATTTTTTTGCTAAGTACTTGGCCATACAAGGTACATGTCCGTATACAGGTACATAATCGTCTAATAAATCCGGTGTAATATGAATATTGAAAATACACAAGTACAGATGAGGAAAGGGATTCTAGAGTATTGCATACTCCATATAATCTCTAGGGGGGAAGTCTATGCTTCCGACATGCTTCTTGAACTCACTTCAGCAAAGATCATGGTAGTAGAAGGGACGCTTTACCCTTTGTTGACCCGTTTGCGTAAAGCTGGTTTAGCAGACTATAAGTGGGTCGAGTCTAACTCCGGTCCCCCAAGAAAATACTATACCATTACTAAAGACGGTCAGCGGTTTTTAAATACCTTGACAAACACTTGGGAGGAGTTGGTAAGCTCTACCCGACAAATAATAGCGGTCAATACTACATCAAAGAAAAAATCATGAAAAAAAATATTAGCATCAATATTGGTGGGATCATTTTTCATATCGAAGAAGACAGTTATGATCGCCTCAACAGCTATTTAACTTCAATCAATAGCTACTTTGAGGCTTTTGATGATAGCAAGGAAATTCTTGATGACATAGAAAACAGGATCGCCGAAATATTTCTTAATAAACTGAATGATGGCAAACAGGTAATCATTGATGAAGATATTGAGGAACTAATTCAGACAATGGGTACGGTGGCAGATTTTGAAGCACAGATCGAAGTGGATGAAGCTGATCGAGTAAAAGAACCTCAATCAACATCACAAAGTGCTTCAGAGTCAGAAAAAGAATCAAAAGGCTCCACATCAGCTGGTGAGACTGGGGTAGATAAGAGATTATATCGAAATACAAAAGGCAGAATATTGGGTGGCGTAGCCTCAGGAATTGCGCATTATTTTAGCATCGATCCATTATGGGTCAGGTTGATCTTCCTGTTAGTCTTTTTCAATATTCTTTTCCCTGCTATCACAGGAGCAATTTTTGTCGTCTACATCATTTTATGGATTGTTGTACCTGGAAATAATGAATTGGTTGAGGACAAGACCTACAAGAAACTCTACCGTAACCCTGATGACAGGGTGCTTGGTGGTGTGTCGGGTGGTATAGCCTCGTTCTTTGGATCTGACCCTACTGTTATCCGTCTATTATTTGTTCTATCTATTTTCTTAGGGGGTGCTGGGCTGATCTTATACATCATTTTGTGGATCATCACACCTGAAGCTGGCTCTATAACTGAAAAAATGCAGATGCAGGGGGAGCCTGTTACCCTTTCTAACATTGAATCAAATGTGAAGAAAAGTTTAAAGGTCAAAGAGGGTGAAGAAAATGTATTTGTCAAGGTTTTATTGTTCCCATTTAGGCTAATTGCGTTAGTTATTGGAGCACTTGGTAAATTCCTTGGACCATTTTTAAAATTCCTAGTTGATGCGTTTAGGATCCTTGTTGGGCTTATCATCGTCTCCATTGGTGCATCGTTTATGTTCGTATCCCTGATACTTTGGGGTTTGCTGATCGGAATAGCCGAAGGTTGGTCTGAATGGGCCCACTTAAGCGATTTTCCTGTAGAGTTATTCATTGGAAGCTTTAGTTTGATTGGAGTCACTGCCCTATTTGGAGTCCTCTTTATCCCCGCTTTAGCGATCAGCATACTGGGCATTATCGTGATTGCCAAAAGAAAAGTTGGTAATTCCTACTTCGGCTGGACATTATTTGGTATTTGGATGATCTGTCTGGTGGTAACCTCTTTTATGATTCCGGACTTAGTCAATGAATACCGATCCGAAGAAGACGTAAGGAAAGAAGAAGTCTTCCAAGTAGAAGACCCTGACCTAATCCCTACATTGAGGCTAAATCGTACTTATGCATTTGAAGACTATGATGGAGTTGACCTACGACTTAGGGGTCATTCGGACAGCACTTATAAAATGGTAGCTCGATTTGAGTCAAGAGGTAGCAATGGAAGAGAAGCTAGAGAAAATGCTGAGGCTATGGAATATCCTATCAGATTCCGAGATGATGACATCTATTTTAATGAAGAACTTGACTTCAAAGAAACTGGATTTAAGTTTCAACGAGCGGACATAATCTTTTACATTCCATTTGGCCAGAAGTTTCGAATGGAATCCGAACTTTCCGGGATATTGGTCAACACACTTCACTTGAATAACTACCGTGCTTATCAGATGGAAGGTAACGACTGGATGTTTGATCAAAATGGCATTGTATGCTTGACTTGTGAAAACTCCATGCTAGATCAAACTAATCATCGTCAAAGATCTCGTAGAACTGAGACTTTGACATCCAAGTCTTACAACATCGAAGGAGAAACAATTTCCTATGATTTTACTGATTTTGAATCTATTAGAGTAAGTTCATTGATGCTCGTCAATATAGAACAAGGAAATGAGTATAAAGTGGACGTAAAAGGACGGAATGCGGATGAAGTGAGGCTCTCTCAAGTAGGAAGAGAACTTGTAGTAAAATACAGAGACGATTGGAATATATGGGATGATGAATTAAGAAGGCCGATTGGTGTTTCCTTGACTATTCAAGCCCCAGATATAAAAGAAGTCGAGCTCAATGGTGGATGTGATGGTAACGTTAGCGGGTTTGATAATTCTGAATTAGAAATATCCTTGAACGGCGCATCAGATCTTACCGTATCCGTTAACGCAGAAAGACTTGATGTCCACCTAACAGGTGCATCTAAACTCAGACTTGAAGGCGAATCCGGGACATTGGATGCTAGATTAAATGGAGCATCTAAACTAGAAGCATATAATATGACCGCAAGGTTTGCTGAAATCATGGCTAGTGGTGCCTCAAAAGCGGAAGTTTATGCTAAGCACATATTAGAAGCCAAAGCTTCAGGTGTTAGTCAAATTCGCTATCGGGGTGATGCGCATGTAAATTCAGATAGTGACGGTATTAGCACCATTCGAAAAGACTAGAAAATCTTAATTTTTCTGATTCCTGTAAAGCAAGGCTCACAAGCAGGCTTTGTCTTTACCTACCAACGATACAAACTGGTGTCAGGATATCCTTATATTGTTTCGAATAAGTTAATAAGCCAGTCACAATATCTATTTGGAAAATCGCAATATTATTAGAATTCTGATTTGCCACCCACATAACTTTTCCATCTTTTGAAATTGCAAAATTTCTCGGGATTTCACCCTCAGAACTTATTTGTTGAATTAACTGCAATTTAGATTCACTGATAATTGCAAAAACAGAAATGATATTTTCACCACGCTGAGATCCATACAGAAACCTGCCGTTTGGATGAAAGTGGATATCAGCAGCAGTCTTTGCTATTTCCTCACCCTCTCGACTCAAGATCGATTTTGAATCCAAAACCTCCAAAACTCCAGTTTCAGGGGAATAAGAAAGTAGACTGACTGAATTATCCAATTCATTTATAACTGCTGCCAGGTGGCCCTTGGGGTGAAAGACTAAATGCCTTGGACCAAAGCCTTCTTCCATTTTAAGTCTGATTTGAAGCTCATTTTGTAAAAATAGTTGCTCATCTGCATCCCACTTGAAATTCCAAATTACATTAGACCCTAAATCAGTTACAAATAAGAAATCTTCACTTGGTGATAACTTTGCCATATGTGTATGCGAAGCATTTTGCCTGAGGTGACTTCCGGATCCAGTAAAACTCAGTTTCTGAAGCAAGCTAAGTTTTCCGTTGTCAGACTTAAAAACTGAAACTACTCCTCCGACGTAATTTGAAACTAGAACCAAATTTCCGGCTTTATTTATGGCTACATGGCAAGGATAATACGCTCCCGAACCGACACTATCAATGGTTTCTAATTTACCAGAGACTGATAATTGAAATGCTAACAATGACCCCTCAGCACCATCATCTGGTCCTGTTTCACTGACGGAGTATAAGATATTTCTTGCGGTGTCTAAAGTGAGATAAGAGGGATTCATCAGCTCCACCGCCGTTATTTTCTCAATAATTTTACCTTCATTATCAAGAACAAGCTTGTAAATACCATCGGCTTTACCATCGACCTGACCTTCATCCCTTGTGTAGGTCCCTATAAACAAATCCTTCGTCATTCTGGATTTAACATCTTGATATTCTTCAGGCTTACTAGTACACTGAGCAATGTCAAAAAGAGACAGGATAAGGACTGATCTCAATATCGAATGCCTGAATGCCACTGAGCTGGTCTTCATACGAACTCACTTTCAAAAAAAAAACAGTGACTACCAAGTCTGACTAGACATCCGGTGAAACGCTCTCATAATGTCTTTCTGGGAAATTTGCCCTACGAGCTTACCCCTGTTTACCACAGGAAAACGCCTAATTCGTTTTTCAAGGAACATTCTGGCAGCATCAAAAATATTTGTTTCCGGAGAAATTGAAATCACATCAGATGTCATATGATCCGATACGTTCCCTGACAGGTTCGGCATGTTGTTATACTTACCTCTCACCACCTCTTTCATACAGTCCCCCTCGGAAACTACCCCTACCAACTTCCCTTCTTCGTCCACCACTGGTCCACCCGAAACCTTATTTTTAAGCAAAACTTCAATAACGTCATGCATGTGTTGATCAGGAGAAAATGTAATGAGTCTGGTTGACATATAGTCGGACACCGCCATTGCTTGACGTTTAGAATCGTCATCTTTTATAACTTGAACGCCTCTGTAGCTTTTTACCATTGTCATTGATTTTTTGATAGCCAAAGAATGTAAAGAAAATTGCAGAAATTTCCTAATTTCGTTCTAATATTTAAACATTTATTGCTTATTAATTTTAAATCAAGTAGTCTGCAAATTGTGAATCCACCCTGGACTCTGAAGGGTGAAGGATTCATCTTCATTTACAATCTGTCTGCAAGGGAGCAAAGCGAATTATGGGATTCCGAAACTCCGACAAGTGGAATTACGGTGATGATGCTGGTTCACTACAAGGAATCACCAATAGGGCCGTACGATGAATTGCTTCTCATTCCAGGACAAATCGAAGTGGAAGGTAAAAAAGGTTACAGCATATCGCATATTCACGTATCTACAGACATCAGTACGGAGAATGGAATTAAACACTGGGGGATTCCAAAAGAAACAAGCGGCTTTTCTTCTAAGAGAAAAGAGCAGGTTCATCACTCAGAAATCACAAATTCTGCAGGAGAATTGAGTACAATCGAAGCCTACTCACTTGGAATCAAAATACCCGTTTTCACCCATATTCTACCCTACAGCCTATTACAAGCAAATAGTAATCAAATGTGCACATTAAGACCCACCGCTAGAGGTATTACAAAAATTGCTAAACTGAAGCGTTTCGAAAGCAATCAAGCCGGATTTAATAAACTAGTAGGAAAAACTCCTCTGTTTGGCTTTCATGCAACTTCTTTTCTGATGGAGTTCCCGGAAGGAAAATGGGTATAATTTCTCTATTTGATTAATTTCTTATACTTAATGCGCTGAGGAGTATCGTCACCTAATCGCATTTTTCTGTTCTCCTCGTAGTCAGAGAAATTACCTTCGAACCAGTATACTTGAGAGTCTCCTTCAAAGGCCAAAATATGCGTAGCAATGCGATCCAAAAACCAGCGATCGTGACTAATCACGACGGCGCATCCTCCGAAGTTTTCTAAAGCTTCTTCCAGTGCCCTCAATGTGTTCACATCCAGATCATTAGTAGGCTCATCAAGGAGAATTAAATTTGCACCTTGCTTGAGCGTCATTGCCAAGTGGACTCTATTTCGCTCTCCTCCCGATAAATCTTTAATCTTCTTTGACTGGTCAGTACCACTAAAGTTGAATCGACTTACGTAGGCCCTTGCATTCATTTCTTTACCCCCTAATTGGAGTATCTCATTTCCTTCACTGATTGCCTCATAAACGGATGCATCGGATTTAAGATTGTCATGTTCTTGGTCCACGTAAGCCATTTCTACTGTTGACCCTACCTCAAAAGTCCCACTATCCGGTTGCTCTTTACCCATTATCATTTTGAAAAGCGTAGATTTTCCAGCCCCATTTGGACCAATCACTCCTACGATCCCTCCTTGAGGTAAGCTGAAGGAAAAATCCTCAATCAACAGTTTATCCCCAAATGATTTATTAAGCCCCGTTGCTTCTATGACTTTACTTCCTAATCTTGGTCCAGCCGGAATGTACAATTCGAGCTGTTGTTCTTTCTGCTTTGCTTCCTCCCCTAACAACTTTTCATATGCAGATAACCTTGCCTTGGCTTTCGCTTGTCTTCCCTTGGGGGTCATTCGTACCCATTCAAGCTCTCTTTCGAGGGTCTTTTGTCTTTTTGATTGAGACTTCTCTTCCTCAGATAACCGTTTCTGTTTTTGATCAAGCCAACTACTGTAATTCCCTTTCCAAGGAATGCCCTCTCCCCTATCTAATTCCAATATCCATCCCGCCACATTATCAAGAAAATACCGGTCGTGTGTCACAGCAATCACCGTCCCTTTGTATTGCTTAAGATGTTGCTCTAACCACAATACCGATTCTGCATCTAAATGATTAGTAGGCTCATCTAATAATAGCACATCTGGTTCTTGAAGTAAAAGCTTACATAATGCTACTCTTCGCTTCTCTCCACCTGACAGATTAGAAATCTTCGCTTCCTCCGGCGGAGTTCGCAATGCATCCATGGCACGATCTAACTTACTGTCTATCTCCCATGCACCCACCTGATCGAGTTTTTCCTGGACAACACCTTGACGCTCGATCAGCTTATTCATTTTATCAGGATCCTCGAGCACTTCAGGGTCAGCAAAGCTCTCATTGATCTTATCATATTCCTTTAGTAAATCGTTTATCTCTGCAACACCCTCTCTCACCTCCTCGATTACAGTTCTTTCAGGATTCAACTTTGGCTCCTGCTCAAGGTATCCCACTGAATATCCGGGTGAAAAAACGACCTCCCCTTGATACTCCGTGTCTAAACCAGCAATAATCTTCAAAAGAGAAGATTTTCCTGCACCATTTAAACCCAGAACTCCAATCTTGGCACCATAGAAAAAGGAGAGGTATATATTTTTCAATACCTGCTTTTTTGGTGGGTAAATCTTATTGACCCCCGCCATTGAAAAAATGATCTTCTCGTCTGACATGTAAATTATTTGTGAATCAGTCGAATATACACGATTTTAGTTTCTCAAATTAAAAGATTTGATTTTGGAAGAGTTGGAAGTGCCGTTTGGTAGAATTGAAGGGAGTAGCATCATCAGGGCAGCTTGGGGCGACCATGAGGAACGTATCATTGGTGAAATAAAGAAAGACGACCATACGGCATCCATTCAATATTTCCTCAACAGATTTGAAGAGCTAAAAGAGAAGGTCAAAGAGCTTCAGGATCGAATCTTAAATGCAGAAAATAAGGGTAGCTTCTACATGCAACTTAAGCATCTGCAAAGTCAGCTTGCGACTCATGACGGATTGGGAGACTACGCACACGTTTCCGAAATAATCCAAGAAGAAATACGACTCATTGAAGGAATCATTCTCCAGAATAGAGAGAAGAATACGGAGATCAAAACAGCACTTCTTCAAGAACTAACAGAGGCGGTTGGGTTGGTTTCATGGAAAGAAGCCGGTGAAAAGGTAAAAGACATTAGGCAGAGATGGATAAAGACAGGACAGGTCGCAGAAGAACATCAAAAGAGACTTGAGAATAGTTTTCAGGAAATCACCAAGGATTTCTTCGAACGAAGACAGGGATTCTATGATGATCGCGCACGCCTAGCAAAACACCATGAGGAAGAATATAAAAGAATCATTGATGAGGCTAAAAAATTAGATCATTTAGATGAAAGTGCTCGAGCATCTAGACTCAAGGAACTCTCAAGTGCCTGGAAGGAAAATGGTGCAGTACCGGCTGAAAAATATCAACCATTACAAAAAGAATTTCAGCTTCTTATCAAGAAAAAGAAATCTATAGGGGTTGACCCCGAAGAGCAGCTAAAAGTGATTGAAGATAAATTAAAATCAGAAATCATCTCGTATAAAGCGGCTAAACAAATTCAGCAGGAACTTAAGAACATTAGGCCCAGAAACGATCATGCAAGAAAACGTAAACAAACTGCATTCCATCTAATACACAAGATTATTGAACGCAATTTTGTAGAACAACTTGTTGAAAAGAAATTCAGGAACTACCAGAAAATGAGCGAAAATGAAAAGAGGAACTCTAAAAGTAGGCTACTGCGTGATTTGATTGAAAGAGATAAAAAGGAGCTGGATTTAATCAGCATGAATTTAGAAAAATTCAATACTCGAGATCCACAGACACAAAAGATGATGAATCAGAAGCTTAACATACAAAAACAGAAAATATCCGTAAAAGAAGAGCTTCTTTCTGAACTAAAAAGCTGACTCATCCATACGCAACCTATCAAGTCAAACTTATATGTTCGATTGCCATAAAATGGGTAAAGGTTTGATTTGTCAATTTTAATTCTATTTTTGCACGATTATTAGAAAGAGGCCCTAAAATAACGGAATTATGTATTGGACACTAGAACTAGCTTCGTACTTAGAGGATGCTCCTTGGCCTGCCTCGAAGGACGAATTAATAGATTACAGCATCCGCTCTGGAGCTCCACTTGAAGTGGTAGAAAATCTTCAGGAATTAGAAGATGACGGACAGCCGTATGAAAACATAGAAGAAATTTGGCCGGATTATCCTACCAAGGAAGACTTCTTTTTCAATGAAGATGAATACTAACTAAAGCCCCTTGATTGGGGCTTTCTTATTTTAAATACAATTCTGCTATCAACAGGTCCTCCGCGGTTGTAACTTTGATATTCCTGTAATCGCCTTCTACCATCGAAACAGCAGTTCCCGACTGCTCAACCACACTTGCATCATCTGTATATCCGCTATGATTTGCCCGTTTGTAAGCTTCTTTTATTATGCTGATTCTAAAGGTCTGCGGCGTTTGAACGATAAAGTAAGAGGACCGATCTACAGCTTCAGAACCTTTTTTTGTGGATCTTCTAAGACTATCTTTCGGTGGCACACATACTACTGCGCTACCCTGAGCCTCCGCAATCTCAAAGGATCGGTTTATTATCTTCGGATCGATGCACGGACGCACCGCATCATGTACTGCTACGACTCCCTCATTATCTGCAATTACTTCCAATCCATTTTTTACTGAATTGAACCTTTTTTCACCTCCTGTTACCACCTGTATATCTTCCAACCCTGCATTGTTCGAGATATCAGCCCATCGACCTTTTTGATCCTTTGGTAAGACAAGGATAACCATTGTATTCGGATCAGCTTTCAAAAAGGCCTTTATCGTATGGACCACAATAGGCACTCCGTTTATTGCGAGGAATTGCTTGGGTGTTTGGCTACCCATCCGGACTCCTTTACCCCCAGCGACTATGACCGCATATCTCTTCAACCTGGTAAATTGAATGCTTAAATGATTAGCATGGCATCACCGTAGGTGAAAAACCTGTATTTTTCTTTGATAGCCGTCTGATAGGCCTCCATAATCAAATCGTACCCACCAAAAGCAGAAGCCATCATAAGCAGAGTGGATTCAGGTAGATGAAAGTTTGTTACTAATGCATCGCAAATCTTAAACTCATATTGAGGAAATATGAATTTATCAGTCCAACCTGTATTCGCCTTAAGTTTTCCATTTGCAGAAACCGATGATTCGAGCGTTCTCATTACAGTTGTGCCAACTGCGATAACTCGTTTTTTTTCTGCTAATGACCTGTTCACCCTGTCAGCGGTTACCTCCTCGACAAAGTAGTTTTCACTATCCATCTTGTGTTTTGTCAAATCTTCGACATCTACTGGCCGAAATGTGCCAAGTCCAACATGAAGTGTGATGGGGTTTATGTCCACACCTATAATTTCAAGGCGTTTCAGTACTTGCTTTGTAAAATGAAGTCCTGCTGTTGGGGCTGCTACAGCTCCAACATTTTTTGCGTAAATAGTTTGAAATCTTTCTTTGTCTTCTGGCTCTGCAGCACGCTCCAGATTTTTTGGAATTGGAGTCTCACCAAGGTTGTCAATGAGATTATAAAAATCGTGCTGTTCTCCGTCAAAAAGAAAACGAATAGTACGTCCTCTGGATGTTGTGTTGTCGATTACCTCAGCTACCAGCTCTCCTTCGCCAAAGTATAGTTTATTACCTACTCTGATTTTTCTGGCCGGATCGACCAAAACATCCCATAGATGCATTTCTCTGTTGAGTTCTCTCAATAAAAAAACCTCAATTTTTGCACCTGTTTTTTCTTTATTCCCGTATAAACGAGCAGGAAACACTTTGGTATCATTGACAACCATTACATCGCCATCATCAAAATAACCAACAATATCCTTAAAGACCTTGTGTTCAATTTCACCTGTATCCCTGTGCACCACCATCAAGCGAGACTCGTCCCTGTTTTCGGTTGGATACATAGCGATGCTACTGGAGGGAAGCTCAAATTTGAACGCAGATAACTTCATGGACTTGTTTTTTATTTAAGACACGTGGTAAAATAGTGCGCAAAATTAGCAAATAGTTTCATTTATATTTGACAATTCAAAGTTAAAGACTCAAAAACGATGGGAATGATCATTAAACTAATCCTTGAAAGCTTCAGGTTTGCAGTGGATGCATTACGTACAAATCTTCTTCGAACTACCCTTTCATTGCTTGGTGTGACCATTGGTATCTTTGCCATTATTGCAGTATTTACGCTTGTAGATTCCTTGGAAAAAAGCATCAAAGACAGTCTCAACTTCCTTGGTTCCGATAACATTAATGTAGAGAAATGGCCATACGGATTAGGCGGACCCTATCCTTGGTGGAAATACATGGCCAGACCATACCCTACCTACGATGAATATGAATTTCTCGCAGCAAATGTTCAAAATGCATCCGGCATTACCATTATTGCTAACAGAGGAGGTATCACTGCTAAAAGAGAAAGCAGTAGCTCAACAGACTTATCTCTTGTAGGTGTAGTGTATGGCCACAAAGACGTTTATGATATTCCCATAGAAAAAGGCAGATATTTCACAGAGCAGGAATCAGATGCTGGAAGGAATGTCGTACTTATTGGTCATCGATCGGCCAAAGAGCTATTCCCCAATAGCGATCCTTTGGGTAAAGAAATCAAAATAAAGGGCATCAAATACTATATAATAGGAACCATAGAGGAAGAGGGAGATAGTTTTCTAGGAGCACCTAGTAATGATGATAATGTGTACCTCCCATTCAAAGCTTTCACAAAAGTATTTTATACTGGGAACGGGCGGTCAGGCATTGAACCCTCCATCAGTTTGAAAGGTCTACCATCGGATATAGGTCTGGTTGAGCTCGAAGCAGAACTAAAAGGTTTGATGCGTAGAAAGAGAGGACTGAAACCAAAAGAAGAAGATAATTTCGCTTTAAACAGACCGGAAGCGATTGCCAATTTCATAGGAAATACGTTTGACATCATCGGGGTCGCCGGATGGGTAATTGGATCTTTCTCCATTCTCGTTGGAGGATTTGGGATAGCTAATATTATGTTCGTATCTGTAAGAGAGCGTACCAACATTATTGGTATTCAAAAATCACTTGGTGCTAAGAACTATTTCATTCTATTCCAGTTTCTTTTCGAATCTGTGTTCTTAGCTGTCCTAGGAGGAGGAATAGGTATAGTACTTGTATACCTTCTGAGTCTCGTCAGTCTTGGATCCCTCGAGTTGACACTCACCATTAATAATATAGCGCTGGGGCTTGGTGTCTCAGCAATTATAGGAATGGCCAGTGGAATCATCCCAGCAGCTTTAGCTGCTAGAATGGATCCGGTAATCGCAATTCGTACGCAGTAGCAATCATCATTCAAGATTATTTTGATAGTTTTAGGAGCGTTTCGTTGCTTATGTTTCTGATCCTAAAACTAATCATTGAAAGCTTCCAGTTTGCTTTTAATGCCTTAAGAACAAATTTACTTCGTACGATTTTATCATTGCTTGGAGTGACCATTGGCATATTTGCCATTATCTCCGTATTTACTCTGGTCGATTCGCTCGAAAAAGGCATAAAAGATGATCTCAGTTTTCTTGGTCCACTTAATCTTAATATTCAACGGTTTCCACTCGTATTTGGACCAGATGTCCCCTGGTGGGATTACATAAAGCGACCACCCAACACCTTCGAAGAATATGAGTTTCTGTCTGAAAACTTAAAAACATTCGAAGGCATAACCATTTTTGGTGTTTCGTCAACCACGCCAAAATACAAATCAGGTTCTTCAGAAAATGTGACAGTACTTGGTATAGCCGATGGTCACCAAGTGGTATATCCGGGAGACTTTGAAGATCTTCAGGGTCGTTTCTTTACGGAAGATGAATTTAAGTCTGGTAAAAAAGTAGTGCTTTTGGGGAATCGCCCAGTTAAGGAACTCTTTGACGGTAGAAATCCGGTAGGCAAACAGGTGAAGATTAAAGGCATCAAATTCACGGTAATTGGAACAATCGATGAACAGGGATCAGGGCTTTTTGATGATAATAGTACTGACGAAAATTTATACATCCCTTATAAAGCATTCACGCAAATATTCTACGTCGGTAAAGGCGGATTAGATCCAAATATTACCGTAAAGGGCCTAGAAAGTGATGTTGGATTGGTTGAAGTAGAATACGAAATTGAAGGATTACTCAGAAAATTTCGTGGACTGCGACCTAAGGAAAAAAGTGACTTTGCCATCGTAAGACAACAAGCAGTTTTAAATCAAATTGGGTCCGTCTTTGACGTATTATCAGTCGCCGGATGGGTGATTGGTGGATTTTCCATATTAGTAGGTGGCTTTGGAATCGCCAACATCATGTTTGTGTCTGTAAGAGAGCGTACTAACATTATAGGCATCCAGAAATCACTAGGGGCTAAAAACTTCTTTATCCTATTCCAATTCCTATTTGAATCGATCTTTCTATCTGTAATCGGAGGAGTAGTCGGTATCTTCCTGGTTTACCTACTGACCTTCATTGAACTGGGTTCACTAAGCCTTCAGATGACCTTTAATAACATTGTACTTGGCCTTGGGGTGTCTGCAGTAATCGGTATGGTATCAGGCATTATTCCAGCCGCACTGGCGGCCAGAATGGATCCGGTGATTGCAATTAGAACACAATAGCTATTGCACACAGAAGATTCGCCAAATAAAATAGCCAATTAAACCGAATAGGGTAACCATGAATAGCACCATACTCAACGAACCCAAACCGTTCAACTCGCCTTTAGCTATTGAAAGGTTTGTGACTATCATATAAGCAAAATAACTGCAGCATATCGCATTAACACCGTGCAGCAGACTTACCGAATTACTGTATACTCGCTCGGCATTTTCTTCTGTGATCTCAACCATGTAATTGTGCATGTGAGGAAAATAGGACAGCACCCAAACTCCGATAGCAATTGACATCTGAACTCCAAAAAGCATCCACCTGGACCTTGGAGAACCATAGCCATCAGGTTCTCCAGTAGCATTGAAATGAGTAGGGATACGGTCCGGTAATTCACCATAACCTGCAGCCAGCGACATCCCCGCGTAAAGCACTGAGACGACCACCACTCCCATAGCAATCAAATCAAATGAAGATGGAGTTAACTTGACTTTAGGTCTGTCCGAACTAGCCACCGATCTTCTCTTTGATCTTGATTTCCAGCTCTTCCATTAGCTCTGGATTATCTTCAATCAAAGTTTTGACCGCGTCTCTTCCTTGTCCTAATTTATTACCGTTATAAGAGAACCATGAGCCGGACTTTTGCACGACATCTAACTCTACACCGAGGTCCAAAATTTCACCTGACTTGCTTATTCCCTTTCCGTACATGATATCAAATTCAACGATTTTGAAAGGAGGAGCTACTTTATTCTTAACAATCTTTACTCTGGTTCTATTTCCAAGCACATTGTCGGCACTCTCCTTGATTTGACCAATCCTTCTAATATCTAATCTTACAGAGGCATAAAATTTAAGTGCATTACCTCCTGTAGTAGTCTCAGGATTTCCGAACATTACTCCAATTTTCTCTCTCAGCTGGTTGATAAAAATACAGGCACAGCCAGTCTTGTTAATCGCACCAGTCAGTTTTCTTAATGCCTGCGACATTAGTCTGGCTTGAAGTCCCATTTTACTGTCACCCATTTCACCCTCAAGCTCTGCTCTTGGAACCAATGCGGCAACGGAATCTATTACTATGATATCAATTGCACCCGAACGAATCAAATGCTCTGCAATTTCCAATGCCTGCTCTCCATTGTCTGGCTGAGATATCAGCAAATTCTCTGTATCGATCCCTAATTTTTCGGCATAGATTTTATCAAATGCATGCTCCGCATCTATAAATGCAGCCAAACCTCCCTGTTTCTGAGCCTCCGCAATACAATGCATGGCAAGTGTGGTCTTACCGGAAGATTCTGGACCATAAACCTCCACAACACGACCCTTGGGAATTCCTCCTACCCCAAGCGCTAAATCTAGACCGATCGAACCCGTCGAAATGATCGGAATATCAAGGACCTTCTCATCACTTAACTTCATGATTGTACCCTTCCCGTAGGTTTTCTCCAGCTTGTCGATGGTTAGTTGTAAAGCCTTCAATTTTTCGGACTGCTCTGACATATTTATATTATACTTAACTGTTTTATTAGATATCTCTATAACAAAAATAGCTGTTTATACTCTTAACTTATTCCCATATTGCTAAATAAATTAGCAATATGAAACTAAAAAGGCTTCTTTGGCTACTGATTTCGGTATCCACACTAATCGTATGGTTAAATAAGGAGCTTATCAATTACAGCTAGATTCAGGGAAAAGGCCAACTTGAGGTCTTATGGAAAGCCAGACCCATAGAGGATCTTATAACTGAAAACAAGCTACCCGATAGCTTGAAAATAAAATTAAAACTGGTAGAAAAGCTGACCGAATTTGCCGATTCTATTGGATTGGAGGTAAACGAAAGTTACAGCAAGATCTATGATCAACAGGGAAAACCCATTTTGTGGAATGTTTCAGCATGTAAACCTTACGCTTTCGATTCATATAAATGGAAGTTCCCATTGCTTGGCACGTTTTCTTACAAAGGCTTTTTTCAAAAAGATATGGCGGATAGACTTGTAATCGACTTAAAAACTCAAGGATACGATGTGAATATTAGAACAGTTGGGGCTTGGTCAACTTTAGGCTGGTTTAATGATCCACTACTTAGCAATCAATTGTACCTGCCCGTCGGCAACCTTGCAGAAACTATTTTTCATGAATTGACACATGCTACCATCTTTTTTGAGGATAGCCTGACTTACAATGAGAATCTAGCAACTTTTCTAGGGGAAAAATTAACTAATCTTTTTCTGGAAAGGCTTTTCGGAACGAAGTCTTCAGAAAGAAATAAGTACTGGCAAAATAAAATAGATTCAAGGTTGTTTAGAACGCATATGCTACGTGGAAAAGATAAATTAGACAGCTTGTATCAAACATTCGAAGAGAATATGTCAGCTGATCAAAAGGCGATACTTAAAGAGCGAATAATTACCAGCATCATCCAAAGCCTGGACAGCGTTACCTTTTCAAATGAAAGATATAAGTTCATTTTTTCAACAGGACGAGAACTAAACAATGCATATCTAATGGGTTTTAGTCGATATTACAATCACCAAGAACAACTTGACTCCATACTTATGAAACAAAATGGTAACCTGGCAGCATGGATCCAGTTATTAAAACTCACTGCGAATTAATTCAGTGTTAAGTACTAATCTGAAAATTGACAACTACTTAACCATCTGTTCATACCTTCTTTGTAGACTTGTAATCATTTACATTGTAGTACGAATTCTTTATTTTAGGAATAGCAATCTGGTCTAATACAAATGGGAAAAACAAATCAGAAGATTCTAGTCGTTGATGATGAGTCTGACATACTTGAGCTTTTAAAATACAACCTAACCAAAGAAGGTTATGATGTTAAGACGGCTTTGGATGGAATCAAAGGCGTAGACATTGCCAAAAGCTTTAAGCCTGACTTGATTATCCTTGACATCATGATGCCAAAGCAGGATGGCGTTGAGACGTGTCGGCAAATAAGAGAAATACCCGATCTTTCTAACACCTTCATCATTTTCCTAACGGCCAGATCGGAAGAATACTCTGAAGTAGCAGCTTTTGACATGGGTGCGGATGATTACATCACTAAACCCATCAAGCCCCGTGCTTTAGTTAGCCGAATCAATGCTTTATTCAGGAGAGATTCAAAAAAGAACAAGGAAACGGCTCAAATAACGATAAAAGACCTGGAAATAGATAGAAGTAGCTACACTGTCAAACTTCAAGATAATGTTATCAACCTTCCTAAGAAAGAATTTGAATTACTCTTCTTTCTGGCGCAGAATGCAGGGAAGGTATTTAGTAGAGATGATCTCTTACAAAACATCTGGGGAACAGATGTATATGTATTAGCCAGAACAGTCGACGTGCACATAAGAAAGGTTAGGGAAAAGATCGGAGACGATTATATCATAACTGTAAAAGGCGTCGGTTACAAGTTTGAAAGTAACTAGTGTAAATTGTCCATGTTATTCAACTCTCAAGGTCTAGGGATCATATTCGGAGTCATTGTTGGTACCATCACCACTGCATTTCTAAGCCTTCTTCCTGAAATAAGCCAGACAGCTCTAATAATTGGGTTTACACTTTCCTTCTCCTCTAGCTATATACTCTTACGAATCGTAGCTGAGTTTTTATTCTTCAGAGAGATCAATAGTATCCACGAAGCCTTACGAGGGATTCAGCAGAATGACCTATCCGTACTGGATTCAAGCAACCGATCTTTTATCAACCCACTAAAAAAAATCAATAGAGAGATTGCAGACTACGCAGAAATAAAGCAAAGTGAAATTGAGGAATTAAAAAGGATGGAAATATTCCGAAGAGAGTTTATTGCAGACATCAGCCACGAATTAAAAACTCCCATCTTCGCAGCACAAGGCTTTGTGCATACTCTTTTGGACGGAGCAGCTGAAGACAAAAAAGTCAGAGGAAAGTTCTTAAAGAAGGCTGCTAAAAGTCTAGACGGACTCGACCTGTTAGTCCAAGATCTATTGACGATTTCTCAGATTGAAATCGGGGAAATCAAAATGCATTATGAAAGCTTTGATCTTGTGAATCTTTGCGCAGAAGTGTATGATCAACTGGATGGAAAAGCTGAAAAAAAAGAAATTACGCTGACTTTTGATCATGGAAAACTGGAGCAAATATTTGTGAATGCAGACTTTCAGCGTATTTACCAAGTAATGATCAACTTAGTCTCAAATGGTATTAAATACACCAGAAAAGGTGGCACAGTGTCCGTCAAACTAGAAGAAGATGATGCAAAAGTGAGGGTAACAGTTTCCGATAATGGAAGAGGAATTCCAGCAGAAGACATAAGCCGAATATTTGAACGCTTTTATCGCGTAGAGAAAAGCCGATCTAAGGAAAAGGGAGGAACAGGGCTTGGTTTGTCAATTGTTAAGCACATCATAGAGGGCCATGATTCGAAAATTGAGGTATCAAGCCAAGTGGGCGTTGGTTCTGATTTTTGGTTTATGCTGGATAAAGGCAAGCCAGCACCCCAGATAAAATGGGATGATGAAGATGATTACATAGATGAATAAGTGGAAATTAAAAGACTTAACAATAGAGGAACGTGAAGATTTTATCATCGTAAATAAACCGCCCTATCTGTCAACGTTGGAAGATCGAAATGACCCCTTAAACGTACTAGCATTGGCTAAAAGCAACTATGCAGATGCTCAAGTATGCCATCGCCTAGACAAAGAAACATCCGGTCTCCTGGTTATTGCAAAAAACAATGACTTCTACAAATACTTTTCAAAACTACTGGAGCAGCGCGAAGTAACAAAAATGTACCATGCCATTGTAGAGGGAAGACATGAATTAGATGAAATCGAACTGGATAAACCCATTTACACAGGTTCAAATAGGTCCCGCATAGATTTTCAGCTAGGCAAACCCTCTCTTACACTTGTCACTACCGTGGAAATCTTCAAACAGCATACCCTATTGGCTTGTATGCCGTTCACCGGAAGGCTTCATCAGATCAGGGTGCACTTAGCTGACGCCGGCTTCCCCATTTGTGGAGACGTCGCGTATGGTGGAAACTCTATTTATTTATCCAGATTTAAAAAAAATTATCACATCGGTAAAAACCAACTGGAAAGACCCTTGATGCCCAGGTTTAGCTTACATGCTGCAGGACTATCCTTTTTAAGTCCTCAAGGTGAAAACCTAACCTTTAAAGCACCCTATCCTAAAGATATGCAAGCGACACTAAGACAATTGACAAAAAACAAGCTATAAAGACTTGGTAACTTTTGTTTTACGAATTTAAAATTCTATTTTTGCTGTCCTTTTCTCAGAGAGGGTGAAATACAAGATAAAATAATAGTATAAAATTGGATACTTTAAGTTATAAAACAACCTACCCAAACGACGCAACCGTCGAGAAAAACTGGGTAGTAGTAGATGCAAGTAACCAGATCTTAGGAAGAGTAGCTAGTGAAGTAGCTAAAATGGTTAGGGGTAAACACAAGCCCTCATTTGCTCCTCACGTAGATTGCGGCGATCATGTAATCGTAATCAACTGCGACCAAGTAAGATTGACAGGTAATAAGTGGTCTGAAAAACAGTATGTTCGCCATACAGGATATCCTGGTGGTCAGCGCATGGCAACACCTCTTGAAGTGAAAGCGAAGTCGTCTACAATTCTCGTAGAAAAAGCAGTAAGAGGCATGCTTCCTAAAAACAGATTAGGCAGACAAGTATTCAAAAATCTTCATGTTTATGAAGGATCAACACATCCACATGAAGCACAGCAACCTCAAGAAGTAAAAATATAAGTATAGATGGACGTTATTAATACGATCGGAAGACGAAAGACATCAGTCGCTAGAATTTACGTGGAAAGTGGTAGCGGTAAAATCACTATAAACGACAGAGACCTGACCAATTATTTTCCTTCAGAGGTTCTTCAAATCATTGTCAAGCAACCCCTGGTCAAAGTCGAAGCGGACGGTAATTACGATATCGGTGTAAATGTATTCGGTGGTGGCTTGAAAGGTCAAGCGGAAGCAATCAGACTTGCCATTTCGAGAGCATTAGTTGAAATCGACGAGGAAAATAGATCTCCTTTGAAAAGCGAAGGATTTTTAACGCGTGATTCCAGAATGGTGGAGCGTAAGAAATACGGTCGTAGAAAAGCAAGAAAGAGATTCCAGTTCAGTAAACGATAATCTATTATCACATAAATGGCTAAAATTACAACTAAAGACCTGCTGGATGCCGGTGTTCATTTTGGACACTTAACCAGAAAATGGAACCCTCAAATGGCTCCTTTCATTTTTATGGAAAAAAACGGCATTCACATAATCGACCTTAATAAGTCCCTGAAGCACCTGGAAGAGGCTGCTGCTGCACTAAAAAACGTTGTGCGGTCTGGGCGTAAGGTGATGTTCGTTGCAACGAAAAAACAAGCAAAAGAAGTAGTCGAGACCGAAGCTAAAAAGCTGAAAATGCCTTTCGTGACGGAGCGATGGTTAGGTGGTATGCTTACAAATTTCGCGACCATCCGTAAGTCCCTCAAAAAAATGCAGTCTATCGATAAGATGATGAAAGAAGAGGCTTACTTAAACATGGCGAAGAGAGAGCGTCTGATGGTGACAAGAGAACGTGAGAAGTTAGAAAGGGTACTAGGTGGAATCGCCGACCTTAACCGTCTTCCTGCTGCCTTGTTTGTGATCGATATTAAAAGAGAGCACATTGCAATAGCAGAAGCTCAAAAATTAAACATTCCTGTATTTGCTTTGGTCGATACCAATTCTGATCCCAATCAGGTTGATTATCCAATCCCTGCAAATGACGATGCGTTCAAATCCATTCAACTCCTGACCAGCTACATTAGCGCGGCAATGGAAGAAGGACTACAGGAACGTAAGAAGGAAAAAGATGAAAGTAAACTTGCGGAAGAGGCAGAGGCTAAAAAGGCAGCTGACGAAAAGCAAGAAGCTTAAAATCTCATTGAATTAACGATCAAGCAAAATTGAACATTGATAATTATCGGTGTTCAATTTTTGTTTCAACCCATTTGAAATCACATAAATCAATAAAAGATGGCAATTAGTGCTAAAGAAGTAAACAAACTGAGACAAATGACCGGTGCTGGTATGATGGACTGTAAGAAGGCATTGGTTGAGGCTGAAGGTGACTTTGATAAAGCGATTGAGCTTCTCAGAAAAAAAGGTCAAAAAGTATCTGCATCCAGAGCAGACAGAGAGACAACTGAAGGTGTGGTATTTACCAAGACAAGCGACGACAACTCTAAGGGTATCATGATCGCGTTCACATGTGAAACTGACTTCGTTGCTAAAAATGAAGACTTCATCGCGCTTGGTGAAGAAATTGCAACCCTTGCTTTCAATGAAGCACCTGCAGATATCGAGGCTTTGACAGCTTTGAAATCTGGTGACCTTAGTGTAGCTGAAAAAATCACCGAAGCTACGGGAAAGATTGGCGAAAAACTGGCTGTAAGTTCTTACGAAACAATGGAAGGCGAAGCAATTGTGCCATATATCCACTCCAATAAAAAGCTAGGTGTACTTGTGTCTCTTAAGAACACAGGTGGTGACGTGGTAGCAGCCGGAAAAGATGTGGCGATGCAGATCGCGGCCATGAACCCAATTGCCGTAGACAAGGACGGCGTAGATTCTGCAGTAGTTGAGAAAGAAATTGAGATCGGGAAAGATCAAGCTCGTCAGGAGGGTAAGCCGGAGAACATCATCGAAAAAATCGCATTAGGTAAATTGAACAAATTCTTCAAAGAAAACACTTTGCTGAGTCAAGCTTTCGTAAAAGATAGTAGCATGTCAATTTCTCAATACCTTAACAATGTTTCTAATGGCATGACAGTTGATGCATTCAAAAGAGTTAATATCGGTTAATCTCGCCCATAGTTACATTTACAAAAAGCCCGGATCGTTTCGCGATTCGGGCTTTTTACATTTAAAACGAATCACACGTCAAAGCTCACTTCATGCTCAAGTTTTTTATCTACAAAGTTCACCACGTAAATTCTGGAGTGCAGCCGCTAACTATGAATCTAATAAAGAAAGACGGATCGGGTAATGTGTGCAAGAATGGTTATTGGAAGCCAGTAAACTTTTGTTATCTTGATAAGGGAAAATCTTAAGGTATTGATACGTAAAATCATATGGTGTTGCCTATTGGTGAACTTATTCATGACCTCAGCCACGTCACCAGAAAAGGCCTACAAAGAGGAGATTGCTGGTTCTAACGAAAGTATACCCCTTGTTTACATTTCAGGGGGCTCATTTATGAGAGGAAGCTCTTTGGATGAAAGGGGAAGACAAGCAGATGAAGGGTCTTCCCAAGAGGTGACTGTGGGAGACTTTTGGATGAGCTCGATGGAGATAACATGGGATCAATACCAGGTTTTTCTCTATCGGGAAAAAGACCTGGTGCTTACTCCTAACAAAGGGGATATACAATTACCAATAGATGGTGTATCAGGTGCAACTATGCCTTATGTCAACTTTAATCGACCCGGCTACCCAGTAATTGATATCACACAATATGCTGCCAGTATATTTTGCAAATGGCTGACAGCAAAAACCGGTCGGTTTTACAGATTACCAACGGAAGCTGAATGGGAATATGCTTGTCGCGCTGGAAGTTCAGATCCTTACTATTTTAATGTTAAAGAAGATAAGTTAGATCAATATGGCTGGTACCTGGATAACAGCAAAGGCTCTCTTCAGAAAGGGGGATTGAAACTCCCGAATGCTTTTGGCCTATACGACATGCATGGAAACGCTGCTGAATGGGTCATCGACAAATATGAAACAACAGAATATAGAAAAGGCGGTGATAATCCGGTCGTTTTTCCCGAAGAACAGCTTTATCCCAGAGTCGTCCGTGGTGGGTCCTTCAAGGATGACGCTGCAAAATTGAGATCAGCAGCTCGTGACTATTCCAGGGCCGACTGGAAAAAGCAGGATCCCCAATTCCCTAAAAGTTTATGGTGGCATACAGAAGCCTTACATGTAGGTTTTCGGATAGTTCGCCCAAAAGAAGTACCTTCAGCAGAAGAAATGGAGAAGTACTGGGGACAACCTATACCTGAATATTAACTTAAATAAGCAAAAATGGATCAAGAAAGAAGAGATTTTGTTAAGAACTCTGCCAAAGCGGTAGGTGCTGGAATTTTTGTGAATGCCTTACCAGCGTCTGCCAGTGCATATGTGGCAGCTCCGGGGGAAATTTCTGTAGCATTGGTAGGCTGTGGTGGTCGAGGCACAGGTGCCGCAGCACAAGCGATAGAAGCTGATCCAGCTGTAAGACTGGTAGCCATGGCTGATGTCTTTCCTGATCAGCTGGAAAACAGCTTCAAGGGACTATCGGCCAAATACGGACCCTCAGAACAGATACAAGTAACCGAAGAAACAAAATTTGCCGGGTTTAATGCCTACAAAGAAGCAATTGACAAAGCTGATGTGGTGATATTGGCTACACCTCCTGGTTTTCGCCCTTTGCACTTCGAATATGCAGTCAACCAGGGAAAGCATGTATTTATGGAGAAGCCCCTTGCTACAGATGTAACAGGAATAAAGAAAGTGCTTGAGATGGGAAAAAAGGCTGCTGAAAAAAAGCTGAATGTAGTGGTGGGTTTACAACGCCATTATCAGCGAAACTATAGAGAAGTCTATTCTCTTGTAAAGAAAGGGAAAATTGGAGATTTGGTCTCTGGACAAGTCTATTGGAACAGCGCAGGAGTCTGGGTACGCCCAAGAAAATACATGCAAACGGAGCTGGAATACCAAATGCGTAATTGGTACTATTTCACATGGCTCTGCGGTGACCACATTCTCGAACAGCACATCCACAACATAGATGTTGCTAATTGGTTTATTGGCAATACCCCCGTTTCTGCTCAAGGCATGGGTGGACGGGAGGTTAGACATGGCCGAGATCATGGGCATATTTTTGACCACCATTTTGTGGAATTTGTTTACCCGGAGGGGCAAATCGTATCTAGTCAATGCCGCCACCAAAAAGGATGTATGAATCGGGTGGAAGAAATTTTTCAGGGTACAAAAGGAAATATCCGATTGGACAGTAGCAACCTAGGGATCATCAATTCCAGAAAAGGCACAAATATCTACAAACACGAAGGTGAGGGTGATGTCAATCCGTATCAGCAAGAGCACAATGAATTATTTGCTGCAGTGAAGGCAGGAGAATACAAATTAAATGATACAGAGTATGGGGCAAACAGCACCATGACAGCTATTCTGGGACGTATGGCTACCTACACCGGAAAAGAAGTAACTTGGGAAGATGCTATGGCCAGTGATCTAAAACTAGTCCCGGATCTTAGCTCTTTTGATGACAGAGCACCTATTCTACCCGATGAAGATGGATATTATCCTGTAGCAATCCCCGGCAAGAGTAAAATCACGGATTGATGAAACGAAGAAAATTTATAGCAAGTAGTGTGGCAGCATCTAGCTTACCGCTATTTGCGACATCTCAATCTGACAAAAAGGAAAAATCTCTTGATCAAGCAGAAGAATTTAACCTGATGTACGCTCCTCATTTTGGAATGTTCAAAAACCACACTGGAGACGATCTCGAAGATCAGCTACAATTCATGTATGAGCAGGGGTTTCGTGCATTGGAAGACAATGGCATGAAGAATCGATCAGTGGCCGATCAAAATAAGATTGCCAATAAAATGGCTGATCTTGGAATGAAGATGGGAGTGTTTGTTGCTCACGAGATTTATTGGAACAAACCTAACCTGACCAATGGGGACAAAAGTCTAAGAAGGGAATTCCTTGATCATATCCGGAAATCTGTGGAGGTGGCGAAAAGGGTAAATGCTAAATGGATGACGGTAGTTCCCGGATATGTAGACCTAAGATTAGAAATGGCTTATCAAACCGCCAATGTAGTGGAAACACTTCGTCAGGCTTGTGAAATCCTTGAACCCCATCGACTTGTCATGGTACTTGAACCGCTAAATTGGTTCACAAATCATCCAGGTCAATTTCTCACCAAAATTCCACAAGCCTACGAAATTTGCCGCGCCGTAGACAGTCCTTCATGTAAAATACTTTTTGATATCTACCACCAGCAAATCCAAGAGGGCAACATCATACCAAACATCAATTTAGCTTGGGAAGAAATTGCATATTTTCAGGTAGGCGACAACCCTGGTAGAAACGAACCCACTACTGGAGAAATCAATTACTTCAATGTGTTTAAGCACATCCACTCCAAAGGCTTCAAGGGTATAGTTGGTATGGAGCACGGAAATTCTAAAACAGGTAAACAAGGAGAATTAGCTGTCATTGAATCTTACAGGAGAGTTGATAGGTTTGATAGCAACTAGAAGGCATTAATCAATGGATAGATAGTTTCCAGCTGATTGCTTGTAATCATCGAAACCTAACAAATAGCTAGTTTTTCTCGACCAAAATACCTGACTCATGCTCTCTTTGCTCCATCGTACGACGATCTATCTGAAGTGAGTCAGTCGGTAAATCTTTGCTCCCAAGGGGTAGATCAGGTTGACCACCATCAACCCAAGCGGTATACCAGAAGTCACCTACCATGCGGATGGCAGCACGCATTCTCCTCTCTACCATGCCATTTAGTTTTCTATGATACTCTTTGCTAAAAGCCTGTGAATAAACCCTTACGGTTCTCCCATTCCGGTCTTCGTAAGCATACTTCTTTTCTCGCCGGAAATTCTCTGTAAGCTCCCTCTCAAACCGTAAAACCGAATCCAAAGCCAAATGTGCAGCTTTCACACCATTCCAAATCTCCTTCTGAGGGTCTTCGAGGTACCGGGCTTTTCCTGTAAACAAATCATATTCCTCCCAAAATAGCTCCGGCAATCTTGATTCCCAAAAACCGTGAATTCCATATTGATTACTGAATTGACCATTGTAATTCTGAGTGGTGTGTAGCGGGACATTCGCATCAGCAATATAGTGTCCCAAGTCAGCTGATAACCTCAATACCTGTTCAATATCCTGATTACGGAATGCTTTGGTCAAATAGTTCTTAACTTTTACTACATGCCATGGTACGATTCCATGAGCCGTCAGCGTGTCTTCCGAGTACTCCTCAACTGCAACATTCCAGTATCGTGGCATCGTATATAAAGCACTGTCCCCGTACGCATCTATGTCAATATAATGCCTGGAAGATTCCTCAGGTGTAACATATCTCCGCATGTCCGGATTTACGGCTTTTTTGGTAATATATTGGATATGGTGCTTGTAGAAGGGAACCATCTCAACAGGAAGTGTAAATACCGCCACTTGGTTTATTTTCTGATGACCGAAAAACCCCCATAAACCCTTCGCACTGTGATTGGTTTGAGACAGGTTTAGTAACAATAAAAAACTCAATAGTAGAGGACAGCTCATAATTTCAAAATTTAGCAAATTTGCTAGTGCTGGCGGCGCTCATAGTTGAGCTATTCTTTTTGTTTTCTGAAAAAAAATCTATCTTTGCCGTCCTAAAAATTAGAAACGTAGGTAAACGAGACAATGGCTAACCATAAATCAGCGTTAAAGCGAATCAGATCTAACGAAGCAAAAAGAGTAAGAAATCGCTATCAGCATAAAACCACACGTACTTTCATCAAAAGATTGAAAAACGAAACTGATAAATCTAAAGCTGAAGAACTATTGAAGCAAGTGACTAGTATGCTTGATAAGCTTGCTAAACGAAACATCATTCACAAAAACAAAGCATCAAATTTAAAATCTAGCTTGACCAAACAAGTGGCAGCACTATAAATATAGCTTAAAAGCATTTGAAACCCAGTCCGATCGGTCTGGGTTTTTTTATTTATTTTGATTGTTAAATTCCACACAATGGAACGACAGTCAAGATCACTCTCGATCAAAATGTGGGCGGAAGAGGATCGACCAAGAGAAAAACTCCTGCTCAAAGGTAAATCTGCGCTCTCAGATGCGGAATTGATAGGCATTTTGCTTAGATCCGGGACTCATACCCTTTCGGCGGTAGATCTGGCACGACAAATCTTAATATCCAATGATCATGATCTAAACAAACTGGCAAAACTCAACGTCAGCCAACTACAGAAGTTCAAAGGCATCGGTGAGGCGAAAGCAATCAGCATCGTTGCTGCTTTAGAGTTAGGCCGTAGAAGGAAAATCACCGAGTCAATTTCGAAACCATTGATCAAAGGATCGCAAGATGTATATAATCTCATGCAAGCCAATCTTACAGATCTTGATCATGAACAATTCTGGGTGATTCTTCTGAAAAGGAGCAATGAAGTAATTAAAAAAATCCAATTATCAATCGGAGGAGTCTCGGGAACTGTAGTTGACAGTAAAATGATATTTAAAGAAGCAATAGAAAATCTGGCTAGCGCGATTATTCTAATACACAATCACCCCAGTGGCAATAGGAAGCCTAGTCAGGCTGATATACAACTAACCAAAAAACTAAAAGCAGCAGGTGAATTAATGGAGATTTCTGTACTTGATCATCTGATATTTACCAACGAAGGATACTTTAGCTTTGCAGATGAATCGTTAATGTAATTCATGAAAAAGCTTGTTAACTCAATCATTACTATTTGTACGGTATTAGCTCTACCATCGTGCCAGGACGACTCAGCTTATCAGTTACAGATTAGAGATGAGATTAGCAATCGTATCAAATACCTACAATACAATGACGAGTCGCCTTTCAATAGGTTTGATGTTCCGTTTCAAATGCCTACCTATTTCTCAGTCGATGCTGAATATCGTGTAAATGCCAAAGTTGAACGGATTGAAAAAAGAAATTATCAGATTATCGGCACCAGTGACGAGAAAACTCAGCGGTACCTGGAGTTCGCTTGGCTTCATTTCAAATTGAAAAATAGAGATCATAAACTGCTGGTGCTTAAACCAATTGGTTTAGCAGATGTTGGTTTTTTTTACCTCGCTTTTGCAGACGATACGAGTGGAGGACTTACCTACGGTGGAGGTAGGTACCTCGATATTTCCATCGGGAAATCGGATAAAGTTGTGCTTGACTTTAATCTAGCTTACAACCCCTATTGTGCTTACGTGTCGGACTTTTCCTGCCCTTTACCTCCCTCCGAAAATATCCTTGAAACTGCGATTTTGGCAGGAGAAAAAGATTTCAAAAAGTAACTAATCTAGCTTTCTATACCTATTATATTTGCCGTTTAACTGCAAATCGACAGATATTCAAGCATGAAAATTTCCCTGAATTGGCTTAAAGAATTCATCGATCTTAATGAATCTCCCGAGGAAATCTCAGATGTCCTGACACAAACAGGCCTAGAAGTAGAAGGTCTCGAAAAGATTGAAAAAATTAAAGGTGGCCTCTCTGGTCTAGTAGTGGGAGAAATTCTTACATGTGATCCCCATTCCAACGCAGATAAATTAAAACTTACTACCGTCGATTTTGGTCAAAAGACCACCCAGATCGTTTGTGGAGCGCCTAATGTGGCAAAAGGTCAGAAAGTAATAGTTGCCACTGTTGGCACTACTGTCTACCCTACATCCGGAGAGCCATTCAAAATAAAGAAAGCTAAAATTCGAGGAGAGGTATCAGAGGGAATGCTGTGTGCAGAGGATGAAGTTGGCCTTGGTACTAGCCATGAAGGATTATTGATATTAGATACAGAGTTACCCAATGGCACCCCACTTACCGAGCTATTCGATAATGTAGAGGATTTCGTCTTCGAAATTGGTTTAACCCCTAATAGAGGGGATGCCACCTCACATCTTGGAACAGCGCGGGACTTAAAAGCATACTTCAAGCGCCCACTTAAAACACAAAACACAACTAGTCAGACAATACAAGAAAATAACCCTATAAAAGTCACAGTCGAAAACACAAAAGGGGCTCCCAGATACGCCGGTGTTACATTACGTGGCTTATCAGTAGCCCCATCACCAGATTGGCTACAATTTAGACTAAGAGCAATAGGACAAGAACCTATCAACAACATAGTAGATACTACCAACTATGTGATGCATCACCTAGGACAGCCGCTGCACGCGTTCGATGCCGATTCTATAACTGGCAATCATGTGATCGTGAAAACTGTGCCTACTGATACTGTTTTTATCACGCTAGATGAGAAAGAAAGAAAACTTCATGCTGAAGATCTTATGATCTGTAACGAAAA
>JAYPLE010000006.1:130678-189908 GCA_038129245.1 Flammeovirgaceae bacterium
GGTATGTGTATCGCGGGAGTATTTGGTGGTACTAAATCTGGAGTAAAAGACTCAACCTCTTCGATTTTTTTAGAAAGTGCTTATTTCTCATCAGACTTTGTTAGAAATACTACGCTACGTCACGGATTGAGCACGGATGCTGCCTTTCGTTTTGAAAGAGGTATCGACCCGGAGAACACGGTCAAAGCATTGCAGTTTGCAATTGATTTAATCCTTGATCTCTGTGGTGGTTATCAAGCATCTGAAATAGTAGATCATTATCCGACCCCTGTTCAACCCAGAGCTATAGAAACGAAGTTCGATACGTTTGATCGCCTGATTGGAGAAGAACTTCCCCATGAAACAATTGTAGAAATATTAGAGAGTCTCGACATTGAGGTAAAAGATCGCAAGGAAGATACCTTCACAGCGTCTGTAGCACCCTATAGAAATGAGGTGACCAGAGAGGCAGATTTAGTAGAAGAAGTTCTTAGAATCTATGGTATCAATAATATTGAAATTGATTCTAGTTTTTCAACAGGCTATTTAGCTGAATTTGAGGAAATAGAGCCTTATAAACTTCAAGAATCCATCTCTACTGCATTAGCTGGAAAAGGATACCAAGAAATTATCACCAATAGCATCACCAGCCCACAGCATGAAGAGAAGCTGAAATTAAGTGAGCATGAGGTAGTACAACTATTGAACCCCTCGAGTGAAGACTTAACCATTCTTCGACCCTCTATGCTTTATACAGGGCTAGAATCCATCCGTCACAATATCAACAGGCGACAAACGAACTTGAAGTTCTTTGAGTTTGGGAATACCTACCAGAAAAAAGAGAAATATAAAGAGGAGCAAAAACTAACCGTTTACCTGACAGGTAACCTACAAAGCGAAAGCTGGCTTCAAGATACCGCAGACACCAGCTTTTTCCAGCTCATGGAATCTGTAGAATTGATCAGTAGGGCATGTGGGATTGCTCAACTGGATATCACTCCGATTGATAGTAACAAATCTCTTTCCTACGGACTTGCCATCAGCTACAATCAAAAGGCACTTGGTTTTGTGGGTAAGATTAAGCCAGAAATACTCGAGTACTTTGATATTAATCAAGATGTCTACGCTCTAGACCTGTCTTGGGACGCCTTACTCAAAAAGGCAACCAAGTCTTTCTCCTATGAAGCAATTTCCAAATACCCGGAAGTTAGAAGAGATCTCTCATTGGTAATTGACAAATCTGTCTCCTATCAAGAGATTGAAAGAACTGCAAAGAATACGGAAAGGAAATTCTTAAAAAGACTAAATGTCTTCAGTGTGTACGAGGGAGAAAAAATAGAAGAAGGTAAGAAGGCCTATGCGATTGCTTTTTACCTGCAAGACCAAGAGAAAACTTTAAATGATAAGCAAATTGACAAAACAATGACTAAATTAATGGGTCAATTTGAAAAGGAGCTTAACGCCAAAATCCGACGATAAGATGAGTGACGATCGATTACGTAAAGAAATTACGACTCTCGAAAGAAAAGTAAAGATTCTTTTATCTGAATATGATCGCGTCAAAAAAGACTTGTACAATTATCGTGCAGAAAATCAAGAACTTAAGTCAGTAATTGAATCGCAAAAGGACGAAATTAATGGCTTTCAAAATAAGTTTAAAATTACTAAACTTGTAGACAACATGGTGGCTGGAGGGGAAGATCCGAATGAGTTAAAATCTGTGTTAGATCAATATATTAATGAGATAGACAAGTGCATCGCTCACTTGAGCGAAGCTTAACACATCCGAATGACGGAACTATCTATAAAACTGAGAATAGGAAGCCGAGAATACCCAATGAGGGTGAAAGCTGAGGACGAAGAGCGCATTCGTCGTGCTGGCAAGGTGTTAAATGAAAAAATGAAAACCTACCGTGAAAAGTTTGGGATTGAAGATCAACAAGACTTACTAGCGATGGTAGCTTTTGATTGCCAGGTGGAGAAAATGAAAAATGAGGAATCCAAGATTACGACTGATGAACATTCGCTCAATCAGGTAATACAATTAAACCAACTAATTTCTCAGACGATCTAGTACGTTTCTAACAAGTTCAACTTCTACAATATCTGCCATGTCTTAATTCAATATATGACATGGACCTTACATATTTAATCATTGCCGTAATTGTCGGTGCTGGACTCGGATGGTTGCTAGACCGCACAGTTCTGAGCAGATCAATAAAGAAACGACTAGAGGCTGCCAAAGAAAAGCAAGATATCATGCTCAAAAAGGCAGAACTTTCTGCGGAGAGTATCAAAAACGATCGGATTCTAGAAGCAAAAGAAAAGTATCTAAAACTCAAGACAGAGTTTGAAGAAGAATCCAATCGAAAGAAAAATCAAATCATCTCCAACGAGAATAAGCTTAAACAGCGAGAAGCTAACCTGTCAAAACAAATTGAACAAAATAAAAGGGCTGAAGCTGAAACCGAGTCGATGAAGGAAAACTTAGCTGTTCAGATCGATATTATCAAAAAGAGAAAAGATGAATTTGAAAAACTAAAAAGTCAGCAGGTGGTCACACTTGAAAAAATGGCTAACCTAACAGCTGAGGAAGCTAAAGAGCAACTCATTGAAGCATTGAAGGATGAAGCCCGCACAGATGCTTCAGCTCATATCAAGCATATCATGGAAGAGGCTAATCTCACTGCCACCAAAGAGGCAAAGAAGATTGTGCTGCAAACCATACAACGCACTGCTACTGAGCATGCGATTGAAAATTGCGTCTCTGTTTTTAACCTGGAAAGCGACGATATCAAAGGAAAGATCATTGGACGCGAGGGCCGAAACATCCGAACCCTGGAGGCAGCAACGGGAGTGGAAATCATTGTAGATGATACTCCGGAAGCCATTATCATTTCTGGGTTTGACCCCGTGCGTAGAGAAATTGCAAGATTATCCCTACATCGATTAGTTCAAGATGGCAGAATTCATCCTGCAAGGATAGAAGAAATTGTTTCTAAGACGCGTAAAAACATAGAAGAAGAAATTGGAGAAATTGGAGAAAAAACAGTAATCGACCTGGGAATTCATGGTCTTCACCCTGAGCTTATCAAGATGGTAGGTCGAATGCGCTTTCGATCATCCTACGGTCAGAACCTTCTCCAGCATTCTCGGGAGGTAGCAAAACTATGTGCAACACTTGCCGCTGAATTAGGACTTAACGCCAAGCTTGCCAAGAGAGCTGGACTACTCCACGATATTGGAAAAGTATGGCCAGAAGAACCCGAAACGCCACACGCTATACTTGGGATGGAGCTAGCGAAAAAGTACAAAGAGCATCCTGACGTATGCAATGCAATCGGGGCACACCACGATGAAATTGAGATGACTGCTTTAATATCTCCTATCATTCAAAGTTGTGATGCGATCTCTGGATCTAGACCTGGTGCAAGACGTGAGGTAATGGAATCGTATATCAAGCGATTAAAAGAACTTGAGCAGCTCGCATTGTCATTTGATGGTGTGAATAAATGCTATGCCATCCAGGCAGGTAGAGAACTTAGAGTGCTGGTAGACGCTGAAAATGTTTCCGATAAAGAAGCAGGAGATTTATCCTTCAACATTTCTCACAAAATCGAGAAGGATATGCAGTACCCTGGACAGATCAAAGTAACGGTTATCCGAGAAACAAGAGCTGTAGCATTCGCCAAATAATATTCATGTTAAAAAAAGCAAAAGCCTCCAGTTTTGGGGGCTTTCTTGTTTAAACACCGCACTACATGAAAGACATTCACGGACAGGCGATATTAGATTATTACAAAGGAGATCTTGAAGCTTCATTGTTAATACACAATAACTATGATGAGCCCGAAGAAATGCGGGTCGAAGTTTTCTTTAGGGAGGAAATGGATTTTTCAGTGTTAGAAAATCTCGCGCTTATCGAATGCAAAGGCAAGGTACTTGACCTAGGAGCGGGAGCTGGTGCACACTCTATGGTATTGCAAAATAGAGGATTTGATGTAACCGCACTAGAAAACTCCGCTGGTTGTATCCAAGTGCTACAGGAATCAGGAGTGAAGAATTGCATCAAGGCGGATTTCAAAACGCATCAAGCGAAATACGATACAGTCCTGACAATGATGAATGGAATGGGATTAGCAGGAACACTTGACAAAGTTCCTAACTTTCTAAAGAAGTGTATGTCTCTCCTTAATGAAGACGGGCAACTTTTAATCGACAGCTCAGATATAAGCTACCTGTATGAAGAGGGAATCACAAAATCCACGAATTATTTTGGTGAGGTTCGCTACCAATATGAGTACAAAGGATCAAAAGGTGATTGGTTTGATTGGATCTATGTCGACCAGGAAAAACTAACTGAGATTGTTAAAGACCTTGGACTCTCTTTAGAACTTTTACATTCCGACAAAACAGACCAATACCTCTGCTGCATAACGAAGTATTAAACACTCAACTATTTTTCTTTTCAGGTAGATGCTGTGCTCACGACAGGTTATGAGGAGTTTGCCCGGAAAAAGATCCAACCGAACTTTTAAGTTGATATCACTTTTAGTTGCCACCCTCAGTTATCCATCAATTCAAGGATTAGGATTCCGTTATCTCATTACCCTAAACGAGATCCAAATGCATTCATTCATAATAAGTACTTCATCACAGTAATTTTAGCTGCCAGGGAATATTATTTACGCGGCGGAAAAGTTGCGTTAAATTGATCTTTGCCTGAGGCATCCTGTAAATAAGGGACCTAGCGCTAGATGTCTTTTCCCCATGCTACATATGTCAGCTTAGCCTATAGTAAATCCAATCTCTTCTGCTTTATTAGACAGTCTGTACTATAGATCAGACAAGCGATCAGCTATTGTTAGGCTCAAGGCCTAAAAAAACTACCTTTAGTGTAGAACATCAACATCATGTTAGCAATGAATACGCCTACCATAGAAACTGAAAGAAATCAGGCCTTAGATATCTTAAGAGGGTTTGCAGTACTAGGCATACTGATCATGAATATCCAAAGCTTTGCAATGCCGGGAGCGGCATACCTTAATCCAACTGCTTACGGTAATCCAGAGGGTATCAACAAGTGGGTGTGGGTGATCAGTCATGTACTAGCCGACCAGAAATTTATGACCATCTTTTCCATTTTGTATGGAGCAGGGATTGTGCTGGTAACTTCAAGAGCCGAGGAAAAGACCGGGAAATCAGCTGGACTTTACTATAAGAGAACCTTCTGGTTGCTAATCATTGGTTTGATTCATGCACATCTGATTTGGTACGGAGATATCTTGGTCGCCTATGCGCTCTGTGCCTTGGTGTTTTTTCCCTTAAGAAAGATGAGACCCTCCAGGCAACTAGGTTTGGGCATATTCCTTTTCAGTATTCATTCACTCATCTACCTGTTTTTTGGTTCAACCATTCAATATTGGCCTCCTGAATCAATTGCAGAAATGGCTGATTTTTGGGCTCCAGGAATAGAAAGTATTCAGCATGAAATGGCAATGGTCACCGGCACGTTTTCTCAACAAATCCAACATAATTCATCTTCTGCAATCGAGTTGGAGACTGCTGTCTTCTTACTGCTTATGTTCTGGAGAATAAGTGGCTTGATGCTGATTGGAATGTCACTATATAATAGAGGGTTTTTGCTGGCTCATAAAACGGTCGCCCACTATCGCAAGACAGCCTTGATTGTATTCCCTGTCGGCTTTGCGCTGGTGATTTTTGGAGTAATCAAAAACTTTGCTGCTGACTGGGACTTGACTTATTCAATGTTTTTAGGCTCGCAATTCAACTACTGGGGTAGTTTGCTAATCAGTATCGGATACATCTCGCTGATAATGTTACTGGCTAAGTCATCTGTTTTTTCTTCACTTAAAGATCGATTAGCTGCCGTTGGACAGATGGCACTCACCAACTACATCAGCCAATCGATCATTGGAGCACTCCTATTTTTTGGGATTGGCTTTAGCCTCTTCGGACAGGTAGAACGCTGGATGCAGGTTGTCATCGTACTGGCTGTTTGGACCCTGCAGTTGATTTGGTCAAAACCATGGCTAAACAGCTATCGTTTTGGGCCACTGGAATGGGTCTGGCGGTCACTCACCTACGGTAAAAAACAGCCCCTAAGGAAAAAATTACCCTACACAGAAGAATCGTTGATTTAGGCTAACGTTTTCAATAACTTGATTGAAAATCATTAATCCTATGAAATCAACCCTTCTACTCATTTGCACGTTCCTGGCATTTATTTCTTTTGGTCAAAAGAAGAAAAAGACTGCTTCGGATGATAAGAAAAGTGCCTTATCTGAACTATCACTGAATGGACTCAAGTTCCGAAACGTAGGGCCTGCCATTACCTCTGGTCGAATCTCAGACTTTGCGATGCACCCGGACAATCATAAAGTTTACTATGTCGCTACTTCTGCTGGCGGTGTTTGGAAAACAGTAAACGGAGGAACCACTTTTAAGCCCATCTTCGATGGGCAGGGAAGCTATTCTATTGGAGTAGTCACACTTGACCCTAATAACCCTAACATCGTGTGGGTTGGAACCGGTGAAAATAATAATCAGCGAAGTGTTGCCTATGGAGATGGTATTTACAAATCTGAAGACGGAGGTGCCACGTGGAAGCACATGGGTCTGAAAAACTCAGAGCATATCGGTTCCATCATTGTAGATCCAGATAATTCAAATCGAATTTTTGTAGCAGCTATCGGGCCTCTGTGGAGTGCCGGGGGTGACAGAGGCTTGTATATATCTGAAGATGGAGGAAATACCTGGAATGCTACCCTAACAGTCGATCAGCACACAGGAGTCAATGAAGTAGTGCAGCATCCTACCCAGACCAATATCCTGTATGCTTCTACCCTTCAAAGAAGACGTCATGTTTACACGTACATTGGAGGAGGTCCGGGTTCCGCCATGTATCGCAGTATGGACCGAGGTCAGACCTGGGAAAAAATCAATAAGGGATTGCCATCAGTCGATCTTGGCAGAATAGGCTTAGCCATTGCCCCGTCAGATCCTGAGACCGTATACGCGATAGTGGAAGCTGCACAAGGACAAGGCGGGTTCTATCGCACAACTAACCGTGGTGCTAGCTGGGAGAAAAGAAGCGGTTACTCTTCTAGCGGGAATTATTATCAGGAAATTGTAGTAGACCCAAATGACGAGGACCTGGTGTACTCCATGAACACGTGGTTACAGGTTTCTCGTGATGGGGGTAAATCCTTCAAAGTACTAGGAGAAGACACGAAACATGTAGACAATCACTGCATGTGGATCAATCCAAACGATTCAGATCACTTCATAGTTGGTTGTGATGGTGGAATCTATGAGAGTTACGATGCAGCAGCAACCTGGCACTACAAACCCAACCTGCCGGTGACACAGTTTTATAAAGTGGCACTTGATAACGACGAGCCCTTCTACAATATCTACGGAGGAACACAAGACAACTTTAGCATGGGAGGACCCTCTCGTACCACCTCTAACAATGGTATTGCAAATAGCGATTGGTTCATGACACATGGTGGGGATGGCTTTGAGTCACAAGTTGATCCCAATGATCCAAATATCGTCTATGCACAATCACAGTACGGCTTCTTAGTTCGATACGATCGACTGAGCGGTGAAGAGGTAGGAATAAAACCACAGCCAGCTAAAGATGAATTGGCTTACCGTTGGAACTGGGATGCACCGCTACATATCAGTGCGCATAAACCGGAGCGGATCTACTTCTCCGCCAATAAAGTCTTCAAGAGTGATGATAGAGGAAACAGTTGGGAAACAATCAGCGATGACCTGACGCAACAAATCAATAGAAATGAGTTAAGGACCATGGACCGAGTCTGGGGTATCGATGCAGTAATGAAAAACCAAAGCACCTCTCCTTATGGAACAATTGTAGCCTTTCACGAATCAACATTGAATGAAAACCTATTGGTTGCCGGTACGGATGACGGACTGATCCAAGTCACAACAGATGGTGGTGAGAATTGGAGAAAATCACAGTCTTTCTCAGGGGTTCCTGCCCGCACCTATGTCAATGCACTGCTCACATCTCAGCATGACGAAAACGTGATCTATGCTGCATTTAACAATCATAAGAACGGTGATTTTAAGCCATACGTCTATAAGAGTTCTGACAAAGGAGCTACTTGGACCAACATCTCGGCTAACCTGCCTGAGCGAGGTTCAGCCTATTCGATAGCGGAAGATCATGAGGACCCGAATCTTCTGTTCATAGGAACTGAATTTGGGGTCTTCTTTTCTCCGAATGGAGGTACAGAATGGAAGCAACTCCTAGTTGGACTTCCTACCATCGCAGTTAGAGACATTGCCATCCAGCAAAGAGAAAACGACCTTGTGCTCGGGACGTTTGGCCGAGGATTCTTTGTCTTGGATGACTACAGCAGCTTGAGGGGTATTAATAATGCCATTAATCAGGATGCGGCTTTGATGCCGGTTCGAGACCCTTGGATTTACATTCAAAAATATCCTTTGGGCCTTCCTGGGAAATCATTTCAGGGGGACAGCTACTATCAAGGCGAAAACCTGGGACCAGTGGCGATGCTGACTTATTTCTTAAAAACTGCTCCAAGTTCACTAGTAGATGAAAGGAGAAAAAAAGAGAAGGAAACAGAAAATGATCCTTATCCAACTTATGATGCATTGGCCGCAGAGCGCGACGAAATAGCGCCTTACCTGCTCTTCACCATTTCTGATAGTGACGGAAATGTGGTGAGAAAATTAACAACTAAACCATCCAAGGGATTGAACAGAGTGACGTGGGATTTACGATACGGACACGACGATCCTATCAGCTTAAGTGCTTCGTCTTTCTATAACCCATTTGCTGGTACTTCCGAAGGAAACCTGGTAGCCCCAGGGACATACAGTGTTTCCTTAAGCATGTATCAAGCCGGTTCTTTCACTTCTCTTGGCGAACCAGTGAAATTTTCTGTCAAAGCGCTGGATAACTCAGTGCTTGGAGCAAAGGATCGTGATGAAAAACTGGCATTTCAACGAAGTGTGAGCGAAATGTCTCGACAGGTTTCTTCGGTGCAAAGACGAGTTTCAGAACTTGAAAATCAAATGAGACATGTAGAGAAAGCGATCTTACTTACCGAAGCTAGCCAAGAAGAGCTCTTCGCCGATTACTCTGGTTTAAAGGCTGATATAAATGAATTGAAGGTAGCGCTCAACTTTGATCCTGTAGCCTCTACGCTAGATATAGACAAGGTGCCAACTGTTGGGAATCGAATGGGCTTACTTTCGTACGAACAGTTCAATACCACTTCAGCCCCTACTCAGACACACAGGAACGTATTGAAAATTATCGAGGAAGAATTTGAGCCGCTTCAAACTGAGCTAAGTGGAATTTTAGAAAAATTCAGCAATCTGCAAAGCAAGCTTGAAGCAGCGGGTGCTCCGTATACACCTTACTCCTTTAGGAATTGAACTAAAACAAGCAATACCATGAATTATCATCATTTTTTTAAATCACTCCTGATCATGTTGGTAGCATGCCAAGTACAGGAAAAGGCTCCTGAAGTCACCAACTACACGATCAATCAGTTTTATCAGAACACAAACATTCGCGGAGGTAGCTTTTCACCAGATGAAACCAAACTGCTAGTCAGCAGCAATCAAACAGGAATCTACAATGCCTTTGAGATTGATATTGCTTCTGGCGAAATGACTCAGAAAACGTTCTCAGAACAAGACTCCTATTCTGCTCAAGGATATTTTCCTGACGACGATCGCTTCCTCTTTTCTTTCGACGATGGTGGAAATGAAAATTATAAAGTCATGGCTATGACCACAGCGGGTCAAAGTAAAGATCTGACTCCCGGTGATAGCGTGCGAAATGGATTTTGGGGATGGACTCGAGACGGGCAAGCCTTATATATGATGTCCAACAAACGTGATCCGAGGTTCATGGATATCTACAAAATGGAGGTTAGTGCTGTGGACGAGGAAATGCCGATCTCTGAAATGCTCTATCAGAATAACGACGGACTAGATGTTGGGGCTATCTCCGATAATGAACGTTATCTGGTAGTGACACAGGCCATCACTAGTGCTGATGGTAAGATGTATTTGATTGATCAACAGAAAGGTGAAAAAATAGACATATCCGAACATGAAGGAGATGCAAACTACTCACCACAATTCTTCAGTCTGGACAACAAATACCTGTACTACACGACAGATGAAGGTTCAAACTTTGTGTACCTCGCAAAAAGAGACTTGGAATCAGGAGAAGTAGAAAAAGTATTTGAAACGGACTGGGATGTTTGGTATGCCTATGATTCCTGGAATGAGAAATACCGAGTAATTGGAATCAATCAAGACGCCAAAACAGTGGTCAAAGTATTTGATCAGACCACAGGCGCTGAGGTTACCATGCCTTCCATTGAAGGAGGAAGTATTTCATCTGTCAATATCTCAAAAAGTGAAAAGCTGGCCAGGCTGACTGTAAGCACCTCTTCTTCTCCAAGCAATATTTATGTGTACAATTTTGAAAGCGGTGATCTTAAAAAACTAACAAATACACTGAATGCTGAGATCAATGCTGACGATTTAGTTGAGGGTAAAGTAATTCGGTATGCTAGCTTTGATGGGTTAGAAATACCGGCTGTTTATTACCAACCCAAGCAAGCTACTGCCGACAATAGGGTGCCAGCATTGGTTTGGGTACACGGAGGTCCCGGAGGACAGTCTCGATTGAGTTATTTTCCACTTATCCAGTACCTCGTGAATCAAGGCTATGCTGTTTTGGCGGTTAACAATAGAGGTAGCGGAGGATACGGTAAAGAATTCAATCACCTGGATGACCAAAACCACGGAGACAAAGACCTCAAAGACTGTGTAGCAGGCAAAGACTTCTTAATCGAGACCGGCGTAATCGACCCTGAACGCATCGGCATCATCGGAGGCTCATACGGAGGTTACATGGTGATGGCGGCTTTGACATTTGAACCGGAAGCGTTCAACGTGGGCGTCAACATCTTCGGTGTGACGAACTGGTTGAGAACGCTCAAGTCGATCCCTCCTTATTGGGAAAGTTTTAAAAAGGCGCTATACGATGAAATGGGTGACCCCTACACTGAAGATTCCGTCAGACTTTACAATATCTCACCGCTCTTCCACACGCAAAATGTAACCAAACCGCTGTTGGTATTACAAGGTGCTAATGACGTGCGTGTTTTGCAGGTGGAATCAGATGAGATTGTCGAGGGAGTGAAAGCAAATGGTGTCCCCGTCGAATACATTGTTTTTGACGATGAAGGACACGGTTTCCGGAAAAAAGAAAATGAAATTAAAGGATACGGACAGGTAAAAGAATTTCTTGATCAATACTTAAAAGATGAGACCTCTGAATAACTAGCCACAAAAGTCGATGAAAAAGCCTCTGCGTAGAGGCTTTTTCTCTTTTGCTCAAGTGCCTGAATTGAGTAGGTTTTTGACGCACCCTCTATTATTCAGATCAATAGATCAACCGCGTACTGAAACGAACAAATCGATCATGATCAAAGACTATGCTTCCCGTCGCAAGAAGACTTGTCAGGTGATAATTATCAAAAACAATATAGATCTTATAAACAGCTGCAGAGAAACCTAAGAAAAAAGTAGACATGAAAGCCCTCAAGGTTGGATAGCCAAGAAAAACACGCTTTGATAATGGCATGACTGATCCCACGCACTACCAACAAAATGACCGAATTTACTAGATGAGATATTGGATAATTCTGCTCCTAAATGATCATAAATCTATCATTTAGTATTTTCGGTAGCCTAAAGTTATACTCAAATGGAAGCAAAAAATTGGATCGAGAAGACAGTGGCTTTTGTCAAGGAGACACTGCAGAATGCTGAAGGTGGACACGATTGGTGGCATACGTATCGAGTTTGGCAAAATGCGAGGACAATCGCCGCGACAGAACAGGTAGATTTAATTACGGTAGAACTTGGAGCTTTACTACATGACATTGCCGATGCAAAGTTTCATAACGGTGATGAAGGCATTGGACCTGCTGTAGCCCGTGCATTTTTACTTGGCATCCTCGTTGAGAAAGATAGAACTGAGCATATTGAAAATATAATCCGAAATATCTCCTTTAGGACAAATATCGGGTCAAATTCAGAGAAGTTTGATTCAAAAGAACTAGCTGTTATTCAAGATGCCGATCGGCTGGATGCCATCGGTGCTATTGGTATAGCCAGGGCGTTCAATTACGGGGGATTCAAAAATAGAAGTCTTTATGATCCAAATGTTCCAGCTAATCTCAATATGACAAAAGAAGAGTATGCTAAAAGCTCTGCTCCAACTATTAATCATTTCTATGAGAAGCTATTATTGCTTAAAAGCAAAATGAAAACAGAAACTGGAAAGAAAATGGCGGAAGACAGGCACTCCTTTATGGAAAAATACCTGCTCCAATTCTATAAAGAGTGGGGTGGGCACTAATACTAGGGCAAACTGAAGGCTTTAGTGATCACGCCTTCCTTTTATAGATTGAAACTTATAAACTTGAAATAAGTGTTGATCCTTCGATTTGTACGTTTTGTAAGAGCTTAACTAAAGATAGAAGCTACATGAATAAGAGCTCATAATTACGAATGGAATAGGGTATATGCTGTAAGAAAACCACGAGCCTCGACATCGAAGGAATATTTTCTCTAGATCGATCCAAATGAAAAGAAACTATTCAAAAAATGTTTTACCTGGGTATTAAACCCTGATTGATAAGAGCGCTCACCTCCGGGTGAGCGCTCTCAATTCTATTACATAGACCAGGTCTTACCGTTACCTGCTTCCTCTATGGGAATACATGCCTTGTATTCCCCGGGGATAAAAACGTGCTGTAATAATTGTGTAGCTCCAACTTCGGTGACGCAGTATCCGGCAATTGTCATTTCTTTTACAGAAAGAATAAAAGGCTTATTCTTCCAATCAATCTCAGATTGCTGCATCCTTACATGCTGACTATTGACGAAATCCACTTTTTGCTCTTCCTCTAGTTCATTGAAGTGTTTACCTGTCACATCCATGCATTCTTTCTCAAAAGTTATTAATGTGCCCATAAACTTTTCACGATCTTCCGGTGAAGCAATACTACTCACTATCTGTTCGATGAAACTTGGAACACCCAATTCACTAGCAGCAGGCGTATCGGTTTCTGGCAATATCACGTCCACCACCGTCGTAATTAATTTGGCTTGCTCTATACTAAAGAATTCAGGAATCCAGTCCAGTTTTGGTGTAGGCGTACATCCATTTAGGACTCCGGCTACTGTAGGAGCCATCAGCGTTCCACCCATGATGTAGGCAGTTCTCTTTAAAGCTTCTCTTCTATTAACGTTTTTCATCATTTCCTTAATTAGATCCTACAAATTCCCCTGTTTCAATTCATTCACAGCAAAGTCGGCAGCCCTTGCTGTTAAAGCCATATAAGTCAAAGAAGGATTCTGGCATCCGGCTGATGTCATAGCTGCGCCATCTGTAACAAATACATTTTTCACTTCATGTACCTGATTCCATTTGTTTAAAACGGATGTTTTTGGGTCTCGTCCCATTCTAGCTGTGCCCATCTCATGTATTCCAAGGCCCGGACCGTAAGATTGTTCAAATGGTGTCACATTTTTATACCCAGCTGTCTCTAACATTTCAACTGCCTGTTGCTGCATATCTTTACGCATGTTCTTTTCATTCTCTTTCAATTCACAATCAAAAGTGAAAGTTGGCAAACCATGCTTATCAAGTTTCTCCCTATTGAGGGTTACTCTATTTTCATCATAGGGTAGCATCTCACCGAATCCAGTGATCCCAAATCGCCAATCTCCCGGAATGGAGATTTCGTCTTTCAAGTCTGCCCCTATGGACATCTCCGCAACGTTTCTTCTCCAGTCCTCTCGACTTCCTCCTCCTTGATAACCATATCCTCGGATAAAGTCCGGATGTTTGCTGTCGATATTTCTAAATCTTGGGATGTAAATACCATTTGGTCTTCTCCCATAGTAATATTTATCTTCAAATCCTTCGACAGTCGCCGAAGCACCTATCCTAAAATGATGATCCATCAAGTTTCTCCCAAGCGCACCAGATGCGTTCCCCATACCATCGGAAAAATGCTCTGTAGAGTTCATCAAGATCCACGTACTGCCAAGAGCTGAAGCATTTAAGAAAACGATCTTTGCAAAAAACTCCGTCATCTCTCCGGTCTCTGCATCCTGCACGCGCACGCCAGAGGCTTTCTGAGTCTCTGTATCAAAAATCACTTCCGTTACGATACTATTTGGTCTTAGCGTCATATTCCCAGTAGCCACAGCTGCCGGCAAAGTTGAGGATTGACTACTAAAATACGCGCCAAAAGGACAACCTCGCACACATAAATTTCTGTAGTTACATCTCGATCTTCCGTTATGATTAGCTGTGAGATTCGCAGATCTGCCAATGGTCATCATTCTGTCACTGAATTTTGATTCCAGCTTTGATTTGAAATCTTTCTCAACGCAGTTCATCTCCATAGGGGGCAGGAAATTGCCATCTGGCAGTTGTTTTAGCCCCTCCTTTTGACCATTCACCCCTATAAATCCCTCGACATAATCGTACCAGGGGGCAAGGTCAGCATATCTAATAGGCCAATCCACTGCGACACCGTCTTTGGCATTAGCTTCAAAGTCGATCTCGCTCAATCTGTAAGATTGTCTTCCCCACATGATCGATCTACCACCCACATGATATCCACGAATCCAGTCGAAACGCTTATTTTCGGAGTAAGGGTGCTCTATATCTTTCACCCACCAATGTTTGGTGGACTCCTTCACAGTGTAACCCGTCCTTCTTTGCTTTTCATAATCTTTCAATTCTTCGAACGAAAGCCTATCTCCATTGGGGAGCTCCCAGGGTTGTTTATTCATTGTAGGATAGTCCGTAATGTGCTCGACATTTCGGCCCCTTTCCAACACCAGGGTTTTCAATCCCTTTTCAGTAAGCTCTTTTGCAGCCCAGCCACCGCTGATACCCGTTCCGACCACTATAGCGTCATATGTATTCTGCTCTTTTGCTTTGATATTTAGATTCATGGGGTAATGATTAGTTTCCTCTTAATTTCTAAAATAACACAATAGGCTTTTAGAAACCTCTCGAATTAACATGATGATATATGCAATCGTTTGAAATTTGTAAAAGCGGTAAAAAAAGCGGAGAGCATTTCTTATGCTCCGCTTTTTTTATGGTCTACCTCAACTCTCAATCAGAAGTCAGACATGATTTGATTCAAGGTAGCGCTGGGTCTCATAGCTTTGGAAGCTCTATCCTGATCCGGATGATAGTAACCACCTACATTCACAGGCCCACCTTGTGCGTCTATCAATTCTTGAGAAATCTTTGTCTCATTATCACTCATCGCAGTAGCCAGTTTTGAAAACTTATCTTTCAATCCTGCATCTTCATTCTGGCCTGCCATAGCTTGTGCCCAATACATTGCAAGGTAAAAATGACTTCCACGGTTATCAATCTCATTGACCTTTCTGCTTGGAGACTTGCCCTCTTGCAAGAACTTACCCGTTGCTTGATCCAGAGCAGTGGCAAGAATAGCAGCTTTCTTATTATTAGCCGATTTATTGAAATGCTCTAGGGAAGCTGCCAAAGCTAAAAATTCCCCTAAAGAATCCCATCTCAAATGCCCTTCTTCCTCAAACTGTTGTACGTGCTTTGGTGCTGATCCTCCCGCACCTGTCTCAAAAAGACCCCCACCATTCATGAGGGGCACGATGGAAAGCATCTTTGCACTTGTTCCCAGCTCTAGTATTGGAAATAGATCTGTTAAATAATCTCTCAATACATTTCCGGTTACGGAAATCGTATCTTTCCCCTCTTTGGCTCTCTCACAGGATAGTTGAGTCGCCTCAACCGGAGAAAGTATTCTGATATCGAGATTAGAGGTGTCATGATTTTTAAGGTATACCTCAACCTTCTTAATCAGCTCGGCATCGTGTGCTCTTTCTTTATTGAGCCAGAAAACTGCAGGGGAACCAGTAGCTTCTGCGCGAGAGACTGCCAACTTCACCCAATCTTGAATTGGCGCATCTTTCACCTGACACATTCTCCAAATGTCGCCAGCAGCAACCTCATGAGATAATAACACGTTCCCAGCAGCGTCGACTACTTCTACTTCACCAGAATCGGTCATTTCAAATGTCTTATCATGAGAACCGTATTCTTCCGCCTTCTGAGCCATTAAGCCCACGTTTGGAACGGTTCCCATCGTAGTAGGATCAAAAGCTCCGTTGGCTTTGCAAAAGTCAATGACCGTCTGATAAACCCCGCTGTATGAACGATCAGGAATGATCGCTTTCATATCTTGTTGTTTACCCTCTGCATTCCACATTTGTCCTGACGTCCTAATAGCTGCAGGCATACTTGCATCTATAATCACGTCAGAAGGAACATGCAGGTTTGTAATGCCTTTATCTGAGTTAACCATCGCGATATCAGGACCATCGGCGTAGCAGCTATCTATTTCTAGTAGAATAGCCGTTTTCTTGTCTTGAGATAAATTTTCAATTCTTGAGAGTAAATCTCCCATCCCATTATTTGGGTTGACACCTACACTCCTTAGGTCTTCACCAAACTTTTCAAAAACTGGAGCGAAGAATACGGAAACTGCATGTCCAAAAAGAATGGGATCTGATACTTTCATCATGGTTGCTTTAAGATGTACCGAAAAAAGTACTCTTTGCTCTTTAGCATCTATTACCTGTTCTTCAAGGAATTTCCTCAAAGCTTTTCTACTCATCACGGCAGCGTCAATCACTTCTCCTTTGAGTAAATTGATACCTTGTTTGAGGATTACCGCATTTCCTGAATCCGTTTTCAATTGAATATTTACAGAGGTAGCTTCCTGAAGTGTTATTGACTTTTCGCTTCCAAAAAAATCACCTTCTGACATAGTCGCTACATGCGATTTAGAATCTGACGTCCACACACCCATAGAATGAGGATTTTTCTTTGCGTATTGCTTAACTGACATTGGCGCTCTTCTATCGGAATTTCCCTCCCTTAACACAGGGTTTACCGCGCTCCCTTTAACCTTATCGTATTTTGCCTTGATCTCCTTCTCTTTTTCATTGGAAGGTTCAGATGGGTAATCTGGTAGCTTGTATCCTTTTGCTTGAAGCTCTTTGATTGTAGCAACTAACTGCGGAACTGAGGCACTTATGTTTGGCAGCTTGATAATGTTAGCTTCGGGTGTTTTCGCAAGGTCTCCTAACCAACCCAGATCATCAGAGATTTGCTGGTCAGCTTCTAAATATTCCGGAAAGGTTGCAATCACTCTTCCTGCCAAGGAAATATCTCTTGTTTCTACATCTACTCCAGCCTCTCCGGCAAATGCCTGGATGATAGGTAGTAAAGATTGTGTTGCCAGTGCAGGCGCCTCATCGGTGATAGTGTAAATGATCTTTGATGTTTTCTGTGTCATTTGTAAACAATTGAAAAATCCGAAATATAAATATTGATGTTAGTAGCTTTCTTGTTCGTTGGGAAAGTCTCTGGACTTAATATCTTTTACATACTGGTCAACAGCACCTGTAATGACAGCATTCAAGTCGGCATACTGTCTTAAAAATCGTGGCTTAAAGTCATGGGTAATGCCTAGCATATCATGCACCACCAGTACCTGTCCATCCGTATTGGGTCCAGCACCTATGCCAATGGTGGGTATCTGTAGTGAACTCGAAACCTCACCTGCTAGCTGAGCGGGTATCTTTTCTAGTACGATACCAAAACAACCTACCTCCTGCAGCAGTAATGCGTCCTGCTTCAGTTTCTTAGCTTCTTCTGCTTCCTTTGCTCTGACCGTGTATGTACCAAATTTGTAGATCGATTGAGGTGTTAGCCCTAAATGTCCCATTACAGGAATACCGGCAGTAAGCACCCGTTCTATACTTTCTTTGATTTCCATGCCGCCCTCCATCTTGACCGCATGGGCACCAGATTCTTTCATGATCCGTATTGCGGATCTAAGCGCCTCTGAGGAATTCCCCTGATAACTACCAAAAGGAACATCCACTACGACCAATGCTCGATCTACTGCTTTTACAACCGAAGACGCATGCCATATCATGTGGTCCAAGGTGATAGGTAACGTAGTTTCATTACCTGCCATTACGTTTGAAGCAGAATCTCCTACGAGGATAATGTCGATCCCGGCAGCATCAATTATGCGTGCCATCGAATAATCATACGCAGTAAGCATGGCAATCTTCTCACCACCTTCTTTCATCTCCAACAACTTTCGTGTTGTGATCTTCTTAAATGTATTTTTTGCTGTGCTCATAATGGGTAAGGGTGTGGAAAATTAATAAAATTAAGCTACCCTGAAGCTTTTATTTCCACTTGATATTACAGCCCATACTGGGGTATTGGGCTTGATCCGGAACAGCACCTATTAAGATAGCATCTATTGCTGATCTCAAGTCTGCGCCCGTTAAAGGCAGATCATTTCCGGGTCTTGATTCGTCCAATCGACCCCTATATACCAATTTATCCTCTTTGTTGAATAAGTAGAAATCAGGAGTACAGGCTGCGTCGTATGCCCTTGCAACGCTCTGATCTTCATCAAAAAGATAAGGAAAATCAAATTTGTTCTTTATTGCCTGCCGTTTCATACATTCGGGACTGTCCTGCGGATACTTATCAATGTCATTGGATGATATCGCCACTATCCCTATGCCTTTTTCTTTGTACTGGCCGGATAAGATAGACAACTCAGGCTCGACATGCATTACGTAAGGACAATGCACGCATATAAACATAACAAGTGTTCCTGTTTCCCCTTTTATGTTTTGATAGGTGACTCTATTACCATCTATCACATTAATTAGGCTAAAATCCTGTGCTTTAATACCTAAATCCAACATATTAGAGGGTGTCAACGCCATAGTGTAGATATTTTTCTAGCTTTGATCAAACGTAATCAAGTACAATCCCCTAACCTAATTTTTATATGAAAGTTCGCATTCTATCACTTTGTCTAGCACTCGCCTTCACTCCAGTTTTTGCCCAAATTCAGGAGGCCCCAGACAGAGAACAGGGCGAAGGGCCCTACACACAATTGATAATCAGAGGAGTGACACTTATCAATGGAAATGGAGCTCCTCCTATGGGTCCTGTTGATATCGTGATCGAAGGGAATAGAATCACTCAAATACGTAATGTTGGCTACCCAGGTGTTGAAATATCGGAAAACAGAAGACCCAAACTCAAAGAAGGAGGAAAGGAATTGGATGCAGAAGGTCAATATGTGCTACCAGGGTTCGTAGACATGCACGGTCATATTGGAGGCACATCTCAGGGTACTCCTTCTGAGTATGTTTTTAAGTTATGGATGGCGCACGGCATCACCACAGTTCGTGACCCTTCAGCTGGAAATGGATTGAAATGGGTACTAAATCACAAAGAGCGATCTGCTAAAAATGAAATTACAGCACCTCGTATCCTAGCTTACACATCCTTTGGTCAAAATCTCAACGATGTGGAGGTTGTTCGTACAACAGGTGGGAAGAATCCATCTGAAAAGCTTTCCGGGCCTATTTCTACCGCAGATGAAGCCAGGTCTTGGGTGCAGGCTAATTTCAGAAGGGGGGCAGATGGAATCAAATTCTTTGGAGCATCTCCGGATGTGATGGATGCAGCATTGAAAGAAAATAAACGACTGGGGTTAAGATCAGCTTGTCATCATGCTCAACTAAACGTGGCCTGGTGGAATGTTGTAAACTCAGCAGAAGCAGGCCTCACTTCAATGGAGCATTGGTATGGCCTTCCTGAGGCCATGTTTACCGACAGGGTAGTTCAAGATTATCCTGCCGACTACAATTATCAAAATGAACAGGATAGATTTGGAGAAGCTGGTAGGTTGTGGCAACAAGCAGCTCCCCCGTATTCAGAGAAATGGAATGAGGTGATGAACCACCTGATCTCGCTGGACTTTACGCTGGACCCTACTTTCAATATATACGAGGCAAGTAGAGATCTAATGCGGGCAAGAAGAGCTGAATGGCACGAGGATTACACGCTTCCTTCTCTTTGGGAATTTTACAAACCCAGTAAGATTTCACATGGCTCCTACTGGCATTTTTGGAGCACTGAAAAAGAAGTCGAATGGAAGAAAAACTATAAACTCTGGATGACTTTTGTAAATGAATATAAGAACCGAGGGGGTAGAGTCACCACAGGTTCTGACTCTGGGTTTATCTATCAGTTGTATGGTTTTGCATACGTCAGAGAATTGGAATTACTTCAAGAAGCTGGCTTCCATCCTTTGGAAGTTATTCGTTCCGCTACTTTAATGGGAGCCCAGGCTTTAGGGATGGATGATCAGATAGGTACTATAGAAATAGGTAAACTGGCAGATCTAGTTATAGTTGAAGAAAACCCATTGGTCAATCTAAAATCTTTATACGGCACAGGTGCCATTAAGCTTACCGAAGAAAATGAGATTATCAGAGCAGGCGGTGTTAAATATACCATCAAAGACGGTATTATTTATGACGCAAAGTCTTTATTGGCTGATGTGAGAAAAATTGTAGAGGAAGCAAAGAAAGAGGCTGGAATAGATGAATTGAGTAACCCTGGCTATCCAAATTGGAATGAATAAATTCCTTCTACATATTGTCCTAATGCTACTGTTGACATCCTGCCTCGAAGTTTCACCGAGCGGGGGCAGGAAGGAGTCCCCTTCTTCGCTTAGTGTTAGTCCAATTCCGGAAAGCTCTTCAAGTCTAAATCCAAGGGATAATTTCAAACAAGAATATTTATCCCAGCAAGACCTAGATCGAAGGCAAAAAAAATTATTAGAAGCGGAAGCGGACTATACCCTTAATCCAAACGACCTTCAGAATATAATCTGGTACGGCCGACGATTGGCTTATTTAGGGAAATACCAGGAAGCAATCAACATTTTTACAGAAGGAATAAAGAAGCACCCACAATCACATAAGCTCTATCGTCACAGAGGGCACCGCTATATTACTATCAGGCAATATGATCAGGCTATTGATGATCTGCAAAATGCAGCATTCTACTCTAGTAATGAGAGGAATGACATTGAACCTGATGGTATTCCAAATGCTTACAATAAACCGCTCAGTAATACAAAATGGAATATCATGTATCATCTGGGATTGGCCTATTATCTAAAGGGTAATTACGATAAAGCAATCAGTTCATACAAAAAATGTACGCAGTACAGTGACAATAATGACTTGAAAGTAAAAGCAACTAACTGGCTATTTGCAACATATAGCAAAATCGGCAATGAAGATGCTGCAACTGTTTTGATTGAAGAAATCCCAGGGAAGATGCGACTACTGGAAAACCGTCTATATCATGACTTGATCATGCTCTACAGGGGATTCATTACCCCAGATGTGGTCATTAGAAGAAACTCTAGTAACGGTGAAATAAACGCGAATGTGGGTTATGGGCTTGGAAACTGGTACTTAATAAACGGAGACGTTAACAGCGCTCTGAACATTTTTTCACGAGTCCTTGATGGAACTCAGGTCGACGCATTTGGCTTTGTCGCATGTGAGGTTGAGATGGCGAACCTCATAAATGCAAGAATTGGATCTACGACCAATTAAAGCGCTTGCACCTCCTTTCTAAGCTTTATAGCTCGATCTGGAAAATCAGTTATTAATCCATCTACTCCCATATTGAGCTGCTTAACCATATCCTCTCGTTCATTCACGGTGTAGGTATACACTTGGAAGCCCCTGGCATGCATTCGAAAAACTCTTCTTGGTGACATCGTCTCATAATGTGGATTCAAGGCTTTCATTTGATTATTTTTCTCAGACCTTCCGAGGTGCATTCTTGATTCAACATAAAAAGCGAGCAATGGAGTGCTATCTTCTCCAATCATTAGCTGTTTTGTTTGGATCCTGTCATCATATGCATGTGCTTCTTCCAAGTATTCATTTTCATAAGACTCAAGTATCACCCAGTCAAAGCCATTTCTTTCTTCTCGGATCACGTCAATCAGTTTCTCAGAAAAGTCATGGTAATGTGGATGATCCATGTGCTTAATTTCTACTAAGACCTTACACCTCCCATCGACAAGATCCAAAATCTCTTTGAGAGTGGGAACTTTTTGGTCACTAAATCGTGAATTAAACCAGGAACCAGCATCCAACTGTCTAATCTCTTCCAATGTGTAATCATGTACTAAGCCAGATCCATTGGTAGTTCGATCCAAGGTGGCGTCGTGAAAAACGATGATCTCCTCATCTTTCGTGTTCTGGACATCAATGGCAATCATGTCCACACCCATGTTCAATGCCTCTTCGACGGCTGCCAACGTATTTTCAGGTGCCACACCAGATGCCCCTTTGTGTGCGATTACTTCAAACTCCTGATTTTTAATCTTATGCAGTTTTGTGCTTGCAAACACGTTTTGATACAGCCATGGCTCGAATAGTGAAAGCCCACAAAAGAGTATCAGAAAAGGAGTAGAATACAATAAAAAACGCTTCGTCATGTCTGTTTTGCAGGATTAATCCTTAAAATTACAAAAGACCGACGAAATCCTCACTATTTGAGTTTGATACTCAATTCATCCAATTGGCTTGAAGCTACATCTGCAGGTGAATCGATCATTACATCTCTTCCTGAAGTATTTTTAGGGAAGGCTATAAAGTCCCGAATACTATCTTGTCCGGCAAATAATGCACAAAGTCGATCAAAACCGAAAGCTATACCTCCATGTGGTGGTGCTCCATACTCAAATGCACCCATCAAGAATCCAAATTGCGCTTGCGCTTCTTCCTTAGTAAAACCAAGTGCATCAAACATTTTGGACTGCAAATCCCTGTCGTGAATACGAATAGAACCACCTCCTATTTCAACTCCGTTGATGACCATATCGTAGGCAGAAGCTCTCACTGCTCCGGGGTCTGTGTCAATACTATCGAGGTCTTCAGGCTTCGGAGAGGTGAAGGGATGATGCATAGCATGATATCTTTTTAATTCCTCGTCCCATTCCAATAGCGGGAAATCTACCACCCATAAAGGAGCGATTGCTTCCGAATCTCTTAATCCTAGTTGAGATCCCATTTCAAGTCTCAACTCACACAACTGCTTTCTGGTAGAATTTAAACCTCCTGCTAAAATGAGCAGCAGGTCTCCAGGCTTAGCGGCCATTGCAGTGGCCCAGGCCTTCAAATCTTCTTGCGTAAAGAATTTGTCTACAGATGATTTGAAGCTTCCATCTTCATTGCATTTAACATAAACCAGCCCCTTGGCTCCAATCTGCGGTTTCTTTACATAGTCCGTAAGCGCGTCAATCTGCTTTCTGCTGTAGGCTGCACATCCTGATGCGTTTATACCAATAATTGCCTCTACACTGTCAAATACTGCAAAACCTTTTCCCTGAGCCTCTGAAGTAAGGTCCGTAAATGGCATATCAAAACGTAGATCCGGCTTATCTGAACCATATTTTGACATTGCTTCATCATATGAAATTCGAGGAAAATCAGGTATATCAATCCCTTTGATCTCCTTGTACAAGAACTTAGTTAAGCCTTCAAATGTATGGAGCACATCCTCTTGCTCTACAAAAGACATTTCACAGTCTATCTGAGTAAACTCAGGCTGTCGATCTGCCCGTAAATCTTCATCCCTGAAACATTTCACAATCTGATAGTAACGATCAAACCCAGAGACCATCAACAACTGCTTAAACGTTTGAGGGCTTTGAGGCAAAGCATAAAACTGGCCTGGATTCATGCGGGAAGGCACTATAAAATCACGAGCTCCTTCCGGAGTAGATTTTATCAAATAAGGAGTCTCCACTTCAATGAAAGATAGTTTGTCCAGGTACTCCCTTATCTTTCGATTTATGGTATGCCTTATTTCAAGATTTTTTCTCACCGAAGGTCTTCTTAAATCCAGATAGCGATATTTCATTCGCAGGTCCTCTCCTCCATCGGTATGTTCTTCTATGATAAACGGAGGTACTTTAGATGCATTCAGAAGCTTCAGTTCAGTGACTTTAATCTCAATATCACCTGTAGGTATTTTAGGATTCTTCGACAATCGTTCTATCACCTCTCCAGTAGCAGACAGAACAAACTCTCTGCCTACCTCTTTAGCTTGTGCTATTATCTCACCGGCTGTATTTTCCTCGTCAAACATTAGTTGCGTCACACCATATCGATCACGAAGGTCAATCCATACCATCCCCCCCTTGTCTCTCAGTCGCTGTACCCAGCCTGTCAGTGTAATCGTTTCGCCAATATTTGCTTTGCGTAACTCCCCGCAAGTGTGTGTTCGTAGCATCTTTCTACCGTTATTTTTTTCTCCTCTTAGATACAAATAAGCGGCAAATCTCATTTGTTAATAGGAGATATCAAAGTTTACCATGAATCAATCATTCCCTGTAAATTTGCAACGATAAATTCCCGCAGTAATCATCCTTAATCAGATGTCAAAAATCCTACTCACTTCGATACTCTCCTTATCAATGATTTGTCTTATGAATGCGCAAACCCATTCACTTAAAAAAACGAAGGTCAATAAGGAGATTACGATGGATATTCCAACCAACTTATTGCCTATGACGGAAGGCCAAAGGATTCAGAAATATGTCTCCAATAGGGAACCAATAGCGATGTATACCAGTGCCGATGGATATACTGATCTCGGCATAAATGTAAACAGCAGCAAATGGAATACAGGGGACTACGACGTGTTACGTAAGTTTTATCGCTCCGGTATCCTTAATCTGTACGATGATGTGGATTTTTATAGAGACACCGTTCAATACTTCTCTGAACGACCCTTCATAACTTTTGAATTTAGAGGCTCCGTGTATGGCAGAGAAGACTCATTCAGAAGGAATCAAAGTGTCAGCAAATATGTCTACATAGCGTATACACTACGAGAAGATCGAGTACTCCTTTTCAATTTCAGTACTTCCTATGTGCAGAGAAATGACTGGAGAAAAATTGCACATGAGATCATGCAAAGTATTAAGATAAAATAATGCTAAGCGTCCAAAGTCACGATTATTTTATGAAAAAGGCGCTTCATGAGGCAGAAGAAGCTTATCAAAAAGGTGAGATTCCTGTCGGCGCAGTTGTAGTAAGCGATGGTAAAATCATTGCCAGGGCACATAACCAGGTGGAAAGGCTACAGGATGCGACGGCACATGCTGAAATGCTCGCCATAACTTCCGCTCAAAACCATCTTGGATCAAAATACCTTGAAGACTGCTCGCTTTATGTAACACTTGAGCCATGTACCATGTGTGCAGGAGCATTATTTTGGTCACAAGTTGGCGAAGTAATCATTGCTGCAAGAGATGAAACCAGAGGATTCAGTCGACTTCAACCTTACGTATTGCATCCTAAAACAAATGTTGTACATGGTATTTTGGAAAATGAAGCAAGCACTTTGATTTCGGCTTTTTTTTCCGAAGTGCGAGCTAAGCAAAAAAGAAAACAGTAGGACAGATAAAAGATGGAGGTAAGGAAACTTATACGTACTTTGCCTGTTTAACTATAAAAATCAATTTTCAACAAAACAATTCAAACATATGGCATTTGAACTACCTAATCTACCTTATGCACTAGATGCACTAGAGCCTCATATCGACGCTAAAACAATGGAAATTCACCATGGAAAGCACCATGCAGCGTACGTTTCTAAATTGAATGGTGCGATCGAAGGAACTGAGATGGAAGGAAAGTCAATCGATGACTTGATGCAAAACCATACAGATAATGCAGCTGTGAGAAATAATGGTGGAGGCCACTTCAACCACACATTATTTTGGTCAGTCATGAGCCCCAATAGCGGTGGCGAGCCATCAGGAGCATTAGCTGATGCAATCAAAGAGGCATTTGGTTCATTTGAGGATTTCAAAACATCATTTAGTAACGCAGCCGCAACAAGATTTGGATCTGGATGGGCTTGGTTATGTGTTCATCCTGGTGGGAAAGTAGAAGTATGTTCTACGGCAAATCAGGACAATCCGACCATGCCAAATATCGGTTGCAAAGGAACCCCAATCTTAGGGCTGGATGTTTGGGAGCATGCCTATTACTTGAATTACCAAAATAGAAGACCAGACTACATCTCTGCTTTTTTCAACGTCATCAACTGGGATGAGGTGAGTAGGAGATACGAAAGCGGAAAATAAGCATGCACTCTCTGCAAGAGGTGAGCCTTGGCTATCTTCAGCCAAGGCTTTTTTGTTACGTGCAATTTGAAATCAAAATAGCAAATGAATGCATAGCAGCTTTGCAAAACGGTTCTAGAAGAGCTATTCTACTGCAATCGTAGAAAACTGATTCAATAAAAGTCCATTTCTCTGAGTAAGGTCATGACTGCCGCCAAAACTTCTTTATTGACCGAATTATTTTTCCACACGATACTCAAAGAGCCAAGGAAGCTATGATTTGAAATATAATATCAAAGACCGGTCCTGAACTTACGCTTTTGAAGTCTGCAAGATATCAGCTACTAGGATAGAATTTTTGCAGGTAGCATGAAAATTGCCTTAATGCCTTGAAGGATTCCTTCCACAGCAAATCCTAATATTCTGAAAGGCAGTAAAAGCAACCAGATAAATGGATACATAATTAGGAGCATAAATGCTAAAGGCCAACATAGTACCAAAAGGATAAACCAAAGCAATACTTTCATGCTTCTTAGTACGTAGGGTTTTTTCTTAGGTTACCTAGAAGCTGCTGATTACTCCATCCATCCAATTTGATCTGAATTCGACATATTCTTTCAGCGCAGCGACGGCAGCGACATAATCAACTCCCTCATCCAATCTCCATCGATTGTAGTTTCTTTCGATCGCTCCATTTTCAATAAGGAATCCTGCAGACTCATCAATGCTTCGCAGTAAGACCGCAGTACTTAAAGGACCTGCTCTCAGCTCTTCCCATTTGGCTTTAACAACTGCCTTAAACTGTGGATCCGACATCAACCTAGGCCACCAAAATGGAACCATCCAGGCATCTTGCTGAATATACAGATTATAATTGTATACCCACGCATCCAAAGGGATTCGATCACCATTATCGTATCCTATATTTAAATCCCAAATCGGACCCATTGCCAGCTTCCCGTCTTTGTCCTTTTGCAGATAGGTACTAATGCGGTATGCATCAACATTTCGGGTAAGCTCTGTCAGCAGCAGGTATTCAACAAAACTACCAACATCTATATAGTCGGTATATGTTCTTGTAGCTGTAGTAAAATCATCGGTAAGTAACGCTTTCTCAAAATTGTAGATATAATCAGCTATGTACTCCTTTTGATCTGCAGTAATACCATCAGCGCTTGGATATTCATATTGAAAATAAGTTTCTAAATACTGATCCGGATGATAAGGCGGTTCATAAGGAAAGAAGGCAATTGAATCACCGAAAATATCAAAATGAGACCTAAAACTGTTCTGTTCGGTGTAGAGCGCATCATCTTGCCAATTGGACAAATAGTAATCAAGTGGCTGACCAATCGTATGATCACCACCTGCCGTTTTATCGATCTTTAGAATATACCCGCCAGAAATGTTGACATCGTCACCGTTGAGTCGACTTATATCTATTCGGTCACCGTCACGCTTCATTTTTTCACCAAACAAGTACACACCCAGGTATTCACCATTGATCTCCACCTCTACTAACTGCATGCGACTGGCATAACGCCCGATGCTTCTAGACCAATTGTAGCCAATATAATGATATAAGAGTGTGCGATCAAAGGCAAAATTGCCTTCCTCATTGAACACATGCCCTATCAACACCCAATCTTCCTCTTCGGGCATGTTGAAAAAACTAACATCAACATCTTCTCCAGCTTCATCCCAGGTTTCTATTCCAAATGATTTCTTATCGGAAATCCTAAAAGAAGTGGAACCTCTGTACTCAATCCCAATAGTCTGTTCTTGCACCAGCTCTTTCTCTACATAAACTGACAATGTAGCAGGAATTTTCGGCTCATTCTCAATGCGAATGCCCGAGGTATTGATCACTAGATATGGAACAACACTGTCGTCAGTTTCAACACCAAAAACTACAGGTTCCTCGGCCGGCTTGTCATCGTCAACGTTGCTATCGGGAATTGCGTCATCATTATTACAGGAAATACAAACGATAAGTGAAGAAAGAAAAAAGAAAAAAACGAAATTTCTATTTATCATACGCCAATCACAATTTATTGTATTAATAATCAATCTATATCACACAACTTCTATAATACAAGAACATTGTCTAAGACTGGTTGTAAATTTAAGGATGTCATCCATCAAACTGGCATTCCACAACAAACACCTGATTTTTTCAGACTCTCAAGGTTATCTTCACGCATCAATAGGACGTGCAAACAGAGCTGATTGCTTTGATACGAACGGTAAGATCAACTACTCATGATCGCTTCTCCATTTCCTAACCTCGATCTTTATGTAAGACATATGACACATTTCCTGAATTGTTCAGTATCCTTCGCTTTAGATCAAAGGAAAAAAGAAATAAAGATAGCTACTAGTCAGTCTAAGCAAGTGGTTACGCAACACCGTATACTCATCAAGATCAAAAATTTCCCCAAAGCAGAAGCTTTTGGTCAGGCCGGCCTCCTAGATCTGATTTCCGGATATATTAGATTCAATGTACCAAAGTCCATTATCGTAGATACAGAACGGAGATATCCACGCCTAGGGTTTACTAAAAAAGTGCTTAAGAAAAGTGTCAAATGGAGCTTTCAGCATCCCTTGAATCCATTTCAAATGATGAAGTTTTGAACTACCAGGACAAAATTGAAAGGGCACAAAGCCGAAAAACTAAGACCAGGGAATTTTTATCTGGTCTTGAGAAATCAGATTCTGAAAAACTGGATACAGAATTTCACCAAGCACATCATCAGGTATTCAAGAAAATTGATTGTCTTTCATGTGCAAACTGCTGCAAGACCACTTCCCCCATCTTCTTGATGAGTGATATCGAACGATTATCCAAGGCTATGGGAATCACAGTCAAAGATTTCATGATCCAATACCTGACGATGGATGAGGAAGATGATTTTGTTCTTACCTCTTCCCCTTGCCCTTTTTTAGCTGAAGACAATGCATGTCTGGTCTATGAACACAGACCACAAGCTTGCAGAGAATATCCACATACAAATCGAAAAAACATAAAAGAAATATTAGATTTAACCTATCACAACAGTCTTGTATGTCCTGCCGTTGGTGATATAATTGATCGTCTTCAAACTTTGTCAAATGAATAAACCGGTTTCACTAGCCTTTATCTTACTATTTTCTTCCTTGATTTTTAGCTGTGGAGACCGGGAAACAGATCCTGCTGACCGGTTTGCCGACTATTCAAGCACTTACGAGATCATCCAGGGAGAGATCTGGGATGTAAGCTGTACCTCCTGTCACGTCTCCGGCTCCTCTTTTGCGAGACAATCTGATCTTATTCTAACTGAAGACGTTTCATATGAACAATTAATGAATCGCCTCCCAAATAATACTGCAGCCAGAGAAGACGGTTTGGTACTGCTGGGAGACAAGGGCCTGGAAAGTGTGTACCAGAGTTTTTTATGGGAAAAAATCAATGCAAATGATCTGGAGCATTATTATGCTGACCATCCAAATTATGGCTCTATTATGCCGTTGGGGGATGATTTCCTGACAAACGGTCAGCTTGAATTCATTCGAGAATGGATCGTAAATGGAGCTCCAAAGGAGGGCTTTGTAGCGGACATAGAGCTCTTACAAAATGAAGAACGATATGAGTCGGTGCCATTTGAAGTACTCGAAGCTCCTGAGCAGGGTTATCAGTTTCACGTTGGTCCTTTTGATGTAGATGCAGGAGAAGACCGTGAGCTTTTCGTCTATGAAAAACTGAATAACGAAGAAGATATCTTTGTAAAAGAGATCGAGATTGTGATGAGACCGGGGAGTCATCACTTCATCCTGTACAATTTCCCTGAAGATTATCCCAATAGCATTCTTCCTAATGAGGGATTAGTAAGAGATGTCTACTACCCGAACGGCACCTACAATGAAATAACACTCTTCTACATGCAATACCACCAATTTGTAGCAGGGACACAGTGGCCTAGATTGGATTATCAGTTTCCCTCAGGAGTGGCACTGAGGATTCCTGCTAATTCAGGATTTGACCTAAACAGTCACTATGCAAATAAATCCGATCAAGAGATAGCCGGTGAAGTTTATGCCAACCTACATACAGTAGATAAAGAGGACGTAGAACATGTTGCCGAAATCCTTCAATTTAACAATCAGAACCTTTTCCTTCCTCGCAACAAGGTAACCACAATTTCTAAGTCCTATTACTTTGATGAGACCGTGAATATCTTTCAGCTTTATTCCCATGCGCATAGTAAGATGACAGAGTTCAAAGTTTACCAGATTGGTGGACACAGAGATGGAGAACTCATCTACATCAGTTTTGATTGGGAGCATCCGCCTATTTTGCAACTCGACCCACCACTTCAATTATCGGCCGGACAAGGGTTAAAATTAGAGACTACATATGACAACGATGAAGATCGAGACCTTGGTTTTGGATTAAGAAGTACTGACGAGATGATGATTCTCTTTGGTGCATATTACCGCTGACAGTAGAAGATTGCATCAATCGCGCAAAGGCCAGCTGCCAATCATCACATGTAAGTCTAGTTAGATGGTGTACACGAAACGAAAATGCTGCACGAGTTAGAATGCCTGATATCAGAAAAAAATAAGAGCAGAGTGGCTTTGCCACTCTGCTCTTATTTTTCTACAATCGAAAGAATTACTTTCCTAAGAAAGCATAGCCGATCGAAACCTGAATCATGCTGTTACTAACCGATACATCAGCAGGCGAATCAACGTTCACATTTGACAATCCGAGTACGTACCTGGCATGCGCCTGAATACCAAATGGAAGATCTGCCCCTATCCCGAAGTTCAACCCAATATCAGAATTGGTCAGCTTCTCGGTAATGTCTGCGCTTGTTGCCGATCCAATATCATCTCTGATTTCGTTTGCCGAAAGTAGCAGCCCAAACTGAGGACCTACTTGAAGATTAAGGATCGGAACAGGTGAAAACTTCAATATCACAGGTATGGTTACGTAATGAGATTCCTGTGATCCTTGAATTAATGCCCCCGCTGCAGCAGTTGCATCCTCGAATTCGTAGTCAAAAGATTGAAATGAATAAAGTACCTCAGGCTGGATCTCAAACATGGCAACCTTTGCACTTGCAAAAATTCCCGCATGAAAACCGGAAGCTGCACTAGTAGCTGACTCGATGGTTATGTCTTGATCAATACTTAATGCATCTGCACTAGGGAAGTTAAGTCCTCCTTTAACACCCAGTCCAACGCTTTGCGCTTGAACTGAAATAATAGCTAACGTCGCTATAGCTAATAATGAAATTTTCTTCATAGTCTTAAGAATTTGAAAGTTCAGAATTACGTAAAAAACGGATGAAAACAAAATGGATTGCCTAACTGAAAGTGATCATTTACATTTTTCAAGTTGGCGTTGAGCTTCTTTAAATGCTTCTAACGCCTCATCTCTGGCCTCCTCTGCTAACGCTCTTTGTTCAAGAGCCTCTCTTTCTGCTAATCTGGCAGATGCCTCTGCACCTAGAGCATCAAATGCAGATTGTTCCGCTGCTTCTTCTACCTCAACCACTATCTGCTGCAGTTTTGCTACTTCATTGACTTTGACATTTGCAAATACCGTCAAAAACAATCCATAAACGATCAGTAATGCCATAAAAAGATTCTTAATCCTTTTCATATCAATTGCAATTTTCTAGTGCTTTCAGCGCAAGTTCTCTTTGCATCTCGGCTTCATTTTTGGCCATAATAGCTTCTGCTTCAGCCTTTCTTGCTTCAGCAGAGGCTTCTATTGCCATTATCTCTTGTTGCGCTGCAACCTGTTTTTGTTTTTCTGCTTCGTTGGCTTTCAAATTGGCAAAAACAGTCATTCCCAATCCGTAAACAATCAGGATAATGAGGAGTATATTTTTTATCGCTTTCATTCTATTTACAATCTTTTAGAGCTTGTTATGCAAGAATTTTTTGCCTCTCGGCTTCTCTCATTGTAAGTAATGCCTTCGCTTCCGCTTCCTTAGCGATTGCCATAGCTTGCTCAGCTACCTGCTTTTGCATTACCGCTTCATTTGACTTCATGTATGCAAACACTCCAAAAAACAAGGTTAGCATCAGTAGAACCGCAATGGAAACGTTCTTGATCATGAACATTCTTTTTAACTAATGTACACAAAGTTATCACAAGTCGCAGATAACGCATATGTGGATCTGATGTTATTAGATTAATTATGAGGCTAAATTTGTGCAGTGAACAATCAGGGCTTCCAGGCACATGCAGCACTCTTTCTTGTTGCCACATTATATGGTATCAACTACTCCATTGTGAAGCTAGTAACACCAGAATATATACTCCCTTTCGGATTCATCGGAATACGGATATTCCTCGGTACTCTGATTTTCTGGCTACTCGCTATTGGAAACGGGGATGGTATCAAATGGAGGCAAGACGGTTGGAGATTGATTCTGTGCGGCATAACAGGAGTAGGCATCAACATGCTACTATTCTTCAAAGGTATAAGCCTCACCTCCGCAACGAATGGTTCTCTTATAATGACCTTGATACCTCTTTTTGTTTTTGCATTCTCAATTCTGATTTTAAAGGAAAAAATTGTCGCCCTTAGACTGGTGGGACTTATTATCGGACTTTTGGGTGCGGCAGCCATCATCTGGCAGCCGACTCATTCGCTTTCCGGTAATCCGATTGGTGACTTGATGATTGTTGGAAATGCGCTCTCTTACAGCTTATACCTGGTACTTGTCAGGCCTTTGATGGATCACTACAAGCTTTTAACCGTAACTAAGTGGGTATTTTTGATCGGATTGATTTTCTCTATTCCCTTCAGTTTAAAAGAGGTTTTGATTGCAGACTATGGAAGTTTCACATCTACTGTCTGGTGGAGTATCCTTTTCGTTGTAATAGGCGTCACGGTTGTTGTTTACTTTCTCAACATCTACGCAATGAAAAAAAGCAGTCCAACTTTAGTAGCTGCCTATGCTTATCTCCAACCCGTAGTGGCCATTCTAACTGCTTCGCTGTTCTTTGACGAACAACTGGCCATTACACATTTTGTAGGAGGAGCATTGATATTTACAGGTATTTACATGGTCTCTCGATTTCGACCTAAACTGACTAAAGATGCATAGAAGTGAAAGAATGCTCAAATTCAACCAACTGTTCATGTATGAAGTCGAGATGCGTGACAAACCGTACCAGCCCTTTTCCAAAACCCACAGCCAGAACACCGGCAGCTTCCAACTTCTTCAGAACCACCTGCTCAGAAATTCCTTCTACCAACCTTATGATCACAATATTGGTGTCTACGGGGTAGACCTCTTCTACAAAGTCAGCTTTTAAGCATACCTGTCCTATTTTTCTAGCTCTTTGATGATCCTCCTTCAATCTATCTACATGATGATCTAACGAATAGATACATGCAGCCGCCAGGAAACCGGCTTGCCTCATTCCACCACCAAATACCTTACGAACCCGCTTCGCATGCCTGATTTTTTCCTTACTTCCTAGCAACGCAGATCCTACTGGAGCCCCCAGCCCCTTTGAAAAACAAACAGATATCGTATCAAATAAAGCCCCAAACTGAGGAGGCTCTGTGTCTTGTGCTACCATAGCGTTGAATAACCGTGCGCCGTCTAAGTGCAGTCCTAATCCATTTTGATCGCAAGTTTCTCTGATCTTCACTATTTCCTCTAAATCGTAAATAGCACCACCACCCTTGTTCATTGTATTTTCGAGGCTGACCAATCGAGTAACCGGTCGGTGGATATCATCTGGATTTACAGCATCTTGCACCTGATCAGCTGTTATACGTCCTCTATCTCCAGACAATAACATAGGAGATACCATGGAATTGGACATCATCCCGCCTCCTTCATATAAGTAAATATGGGACGTATTGGCACATATGACTTCATCCTGAGGCTGCGTATGAACGCGTAGAGCAATCTGATTGGTCATGGTACCAGATGGACAATAGATAGCAGCCTCCATCCCAAAAAGATCTGCTACTTTTTCTTGCAATGCATTGACCGTTGGGTCTGCATCAAACACATCATCCCCTACTTCTGCTTGCATCATGGCATCCAGCATCTGAGGAGTGGGTTTTGTAATCGTGTCGCTTCGTAAATCTACCATTACCCAAAAATGAAGAAGCAGATCAGAAAAGGCAAAAAAATAAGGGAATCCAAAATGAATTCCCTTTACTAAACCAATATGATATGAAGAGTTTACTGTTCTCTTTTACTAACGGAACTCATGAAAATAGGTTGCTTTTGATACTAAAAAATCATAGAATAATATTCCATTTAAAGGATCTGAAATAGCATTAAACAAAATATTCTGCTGTAAAATGTGAATATATGGTGTAAACGGTTAAAACGATACTCAATAGTACGCTGAAAATCTGTTAACGAAATTGAACTATTCAGCTAGTTAGAATAATAAACACTTCATCATATGATTCTTTTATCTTTGCGACCTTATAATTGAGTCCTAGTAAATGAAAATCTCTGCTTCGCTATACTCATCAAAGGAGCGATCTTTAGAAAATCTAGTCAAGGAATTGGACGAGTGCCATATTGATTATTTCCATATTGACTGTAATGATGACCCCTCAGTATTTGAAGACATAGCAAAAATAAGAGCATACAGTAGTACTCCAATTGACCTACACATCATCTCGGATCAGCCCAATAGGTATTTTGACTTAATTGAAGAGCATAAAATTGAATTGGTCACTTTTCAATTTGAAAACCTTCCCAGAGATACCCAATTACCAACTTTCACTAGCTCGTCTTTAGGATTAGCCATCGTTTCAGATACGTCAGTCGATGTATTTGAAAGTTATAAAGATCAATTTGACTTTATCTTGATAATGACCACCACGCCTGGTAAAAGTGGAGGCGTATTTCGAAAAGATAATTTCAGGAGAATCAGGAAATTCAGGAATCAATTTCCTGGAAAAGGGATCCATGTGGATGGCGGCGTGAACGATGAGACAGGTTTCATCTTACGCATGCTTGGAGTAAGTTCAGTAGTTTCCGGATCATATTTAGTCAATCATGAATCAATTGGAGCAGCCCTCATGCATTTGAGGTCTTCTGTTATCCATTCTGATTATCATGTAAGAGATTTTATGATGGACATAGAAAATGCGCCGGTGATCGCTGCGAACAGTAACGTGAAACAGATTTTTCAGTCGATAGAGTCGTCTAATATGGGATTTACACTTCTGATAAATCCTGATAACTCGCTTTTTGGCATATCCAGCAACGCAGATATGCGCAGAGGTCTTCTGAAACATTTGGACGATTTTAATGCTATCTCAACAAATGATATTGTCAACAATAACCCGGTAGCGGTAAACGAATCAGCAACTATTTCTGAGATGCTCCAATTGGTACAGTCCAAGCGATTCTTGATTTCTTATCTACCTGTGATCAACGACAAAAAGGAATTGACCGGGGCGCTCTCATTTATCAATTTAATTAGAAGTGAATCATGATTATACACCTTAAATCATTAGTCGACGAACCAAGATCAATTGAGCTGGCAGACGAGCTTAAAGCCATTCGATTTAAATCTGGGGATCAGTATGTTTTGGTCACAAGCAGTAAGGTTCAACTCTTACCTAAGGAAGTTGCAGATGAGACAGAGGCGTATTTTGTCATGGAAAGTGACATCCAGCTGGCCAGCACAAAATATTTCCCTGATACAAGAGAGGTAAAGATTGGAGATAGTTCTATAGGAGGCAAGTCTGACAATACCATGATGATCACCGGCCCATGCTCTATAGAATCTTGGGATCAAATAAAGCAATCGGCAGAGTTATTAAAAAAACACAATATTCTGACCCTAAGAGCTGGTTGCTTCAAGCCGAGAACTTCGCCTTACACGTTCCAGGGACTAGGAGAAGAAGGGCTAAAAATGCTTTCTCGAATCCGAGAAGAATATGGTTACCAAATTATCACAGAAGTGAAAGATTCTTCACATGTTGATTTGGTTATCAAGCATGCTGATATCGTACAAATCGGAGCAAAGGCAATGTATGATCAGAGTATCCTAAAGCGATGCGGAGAGACTACCAAACCGATTCTTCTAAAGAGAGGATTTGGGACCACGCTGCAAGAATTTGTACAGGCAGCAGAGTTTATTCTTTCGAAGGGAAACCCGAATGTTATACTATGTGAAAGAGGCATCCGTACTTTTGAGACCAAAACCAGGTTTACGTTGGACTTATGCGGCGTGTCCTTTCTGAAGGAATATACCAATCTCCCCATTGTGGTTGATCCAAGTCATGCTATGGGATATAGATACGGAGTGGCAGATCTAACGCGAGCTGCAGTCGCCATGAATGTAGACGGCTTATTGATTGAATCACATCCTGATCCGACAGTGGCGAAATCTGATGCAGCGCAACAATTGAATTTTGATGAATTCAGCACGATGTTTGAGACATTGCAGCCGATAGCTGAAGCAGTAGGAAAAACCATTATCTAAGATGAACATTAAGCTACTAGTACTGGATGTAGACGGGACACTTACGGATGGTGGTGTGTATGTTACCGCCAAGGGAGATCATTTCAAGCGTTTCAATGCCAAAGATGGTATGGGCATTAAATTGGCAGAAAAAGCAGGAATTAAAGTGGGTATTATTAGCCACAGCTTCATCACCGAAATGGTCACAACACGTGCAGCAGACCTCGGGTTAAAATACGTATACGTAGGGCAAGAGCCTAAGATGAATATTCTAAGAGGGTGGATGGCGGAACTTAACCTTGAGCTCGAGAATATTGCTTTTATCGGTGATGATGTTAACGATGGCGAGATTATGCAATTTGCAGGACATTCGGCATGCCCAGCAGATGCAGTAGATCAGATAAAAAAGATTGCAGATATAGTACTTACCAAAAAAGGTGGCTTTGGAGCAGTAAGGGAATACATCGACAATTATCTGTTAAATGAATGATAACAGGAGTTTGCCTTTGGCCCTTTTTCAGATACTTTTGCCCCTCAAAATGACCCAGAATACGTAATCATGAGTGTACTTGTAAATAAAGACTCCAAAATCATTGTGCAAGGGTTCACGGGCTCTGAAGGAACCTTTCATGCATCGCAAATGATCGAGTATGGATCACCTGTTGTAGGTGGTGTGACCCCAGGAAAAGGTGGACAAACACATCTGGACCGTCCCGTTTTCAATACGGTACAAGAGGCAGTAGATGCAACTGGAGCCGATACTTCAATCATTTTTGTCCCACCGGCATTTGCAGCAGATGCTATCATGGAAGCTGCTGATGCAGGAATTAAAGTAATCATTACGATAACTGAGGGTATTCCGGTGAAAGATATGATGGACGCAAAACCTTACGCAAAATCACGAGGTGCTGTACTTGTTGGCCCTAACTGCCCTGGCGTTATCACTCCTGGGGAAGCAAAAGTAGGTATCATGCCTGGTTTCATTTTTGAGAAAGGTAAAATCGGCATCGTTTCTAAGTCAGGTACACTTACATACGAGGCAGCTGATCAAGTTGTAAAAGCTGGTTTTGGCATATCAACTGCTATCGGAATTGGTGGAGACCCAATCATTGGTACCTCCACGAAAGAGGCAGTTCAATTACTTATGAACGACCCGGAAACAGATGCAATCGTTATGATCGGTGAGATTGGAGGCCAGTACGAAGCTGAAGCTGCGAAGTGGATCAAGGAGCAGGGAAACCCCAAACCTGTAGTTGGATTCATCGCGGGGCAAACTGCGCCAAAAGGCAAGAGAATGGGTCACGCTGGTGCGATCATCGGTGGTAAGGATGATACTGCGGAAGCTAAGATGAGAATTATGGATGAGTGCGGATTGCACGTGGTAAAATCTCCTGCTGATATCGGGGAGACCATGGCAAAGGCACTAGCTTGAGAAACAAATAGATAATTAACAAAAAAGCCGATACTAAGCATCGGCTTTTTTATTTGTTGCAAGCCACTACTTCAATATTTTCCTGATCTCTCTCCCCTCCTCCAGGAACCTTTGGACTGCCTCCGCGTCTTCCTCTTTGAGGTAGCTCTTAAATCGCTGCACCTGCAATAGATAATCCTCGACAGCCTGCAACATGGCAACCTTATTTTTTAGAAAAATAGGACTCCACATCTCTGGAGAACTCTTTGCTAATCTCACAGTTGATGCAAAACCCGATCCCGCCAATGCTAATATCTGTTGCTCCTCCTTCTCTTTATTGAGCACTGTATTACTCAAACTAAATGAGGTGACGTGACTCAAATGTGAAACATATGCAAGGTGTAAATCATGCTCTTCAGAAGTTTGATGAACCACTTCCATCCCTAGCTGAATGCATTGTCTTAAGAAAATTTCGAGAGGAGCATTATCAGATTGCTCGCCATCGCAAACAATCATCACTTTCCCTTTATATAGGGTTGAGAATGCTGCATCTGGACCGCTATATTCAGTTCCAGCTATAGGATGAGCAGCAACATATCTTGATCGATTGGGGTGATCAACTACTGCTTTAGCAATAGCCGATTTTGTGGAGCCGAAATCTATGACCGCCTGATCGACAGATAACTGATCAAGTATTTCCGGAAGCAATGTCTCAATCGCATCAACAGGAATGGATAACACGATTTGATCCACTTCATCTAGCAGTTCATTCATTGATGTCGAACATCGAGATACCAAACCCAGCTGTTCTGCTTGGGATCTGTGCTGCTCTAGCTGATCAAATCCGATGGTTTCAACTGATGGATTGGCATTTCTCAATGCTAAGGCCCAAGAACCTCCCATCAAACCCAATCCAACAATCCCTGTTTTCATCTCCTAATTCTATCGATAGCTTGCTCAAAAATAGTTTTAGGACTACATAAGGAAACTCTGACATACTCTTTACCCGCCTCACCAAAGACATTCCCTGGCGTTATGAATACATGGTTTTCTAGCAATAATTCGTCCACTAGGGATTCACCGGTGCCGGAAGTGACCTTTGCCCACACAAACATCCCTTGCTGCTTCTTATCATACTTACATCTCAGTAAATCAAGTAATTCAAAAACTTTATCCCTTCTCTTCCGATAGGTATCATTAACGCGTTGATACCATTCATCATCCAGTTTCATAGCCGTAATAGCTGCTTTCTGTATGCCATAGTACATCCCAGAATCCATATTACTTCTAATACTTAGTACAGGTTGTAGTAATTTGGCTTTGCCACACACCCATCCGACGCGCCAGCCCGCCATATTGAATGTCTTCGATAGCGAGTTAAGCTCTACAGCAACCTCTTTAGCCCCTGCAATATTGAAAATGCTGTGTGGTTCTTCATTTAGAATAAAACTGTAAGGGTTATCGTGTACCAATAACATCTTATGATGCTTGGCGATAGTCACAAATTTTTCTAGCCAAGCAAGCTCCCCTTTGGCTCCAGTTGGCATATGTGGGTAATTAATCCAAAGAACCTTAGGGTTTCCCTTTAGTTGATCGAAAAATGACCAATCAGGCTCCCACGCTTTCTCGGGAAGTAATGGGTATTTGATCACATTTGCATCTACCATTTCCGTGACCGATTGGTACGTGGGATAGCTTAGCTCAGGAACCAATACATTTTCTTGTGGATTGAGGTAGGCTAATGAAACGTGCGTTATTCCTTCCTTTGACCCCATTAAGGGAAGAACCTCTTCTTCCGGGTTGAACGCTACATTGTACTTACTTTTGTAGAAATCAGAAATGGCGCCTCTCAGTTCCGGAAGACCTTGATAGGATTGATAGCCATTCGGACCTGAAATAGCTGCATCTTGCAGTGACTTGATAACCGATGGGTGAGGAGGTAAATCTGGACTGCCAATAGCAAGATTAAGCACGTCATATCCAGCAGATTTCAACCGGGCAATTTCTTTCAATTTCCTCGAGAAATAGTACTCTTTAACCTTTTCTAGACGTTTTGCTGTCTGCATACCCAGTGTCAAAAATTATCATAAAACTGTCACTCTCAAAACTACAGAATGGGTTTATGTTTTTAAGGTCAAACTAAATCTCAAAATCATAAAAAAGTTAGCATCATTCATCCTTTATCTCACCCTCTTCTCCTCGGCTGATTCTAAGAAAACTAATTGACGAGAAATCAAATCCATTCATCCAGAGCACTACCCTTTGGACCACTCTCATGTTCTTCTACTTGCTATTTATACCTCCAACTTGTCAGGTCGGCGCCTTTTGGTGCACTTTCCTTGATCCTTTTTATGATTTTTGGCACATACATTGAGTTATATCTTAAGCGAGAAATATGATTTGGGTTCTGTTGATCTCCATTCCAACAATGCTCAGCTCGATCGCCATAATCAACCTCCCCATCATAATAAGGGGCTGTTGTATTTTCCAAAAACTCTTCAGTTAAATACACGGCATTATTAAGGTAATAATTGTCCATGTCACCGCAGTAGATATTCACCTTGCCTTCTAACTTAGGTCCCAGTGTTTCCCAATCACGTTCCATGATGTAGCGTAAATCATAATTCTCTTTCCAGTATGCTGCCACTTCCGGATCAATTTCACCTGTGTATTTATCCCATAAACGTTTAGGGTATCCATCTTCACCCTGCGGAGAGTAGGTTGCTTCCCATATATCAAACTGTCCTCCGGAACGCGACTTATCTGCAAGCGCCAACTCCATGTGATTCATGTGCTTAACTGTTGAGTTTACTTGTCCGAGGTAGTCCCTATGTGCTGGAATCTCCATAAGCTTGTGTTCACTTTCATAGAAATAAGCGTTTTGAAACTCGTAGATATTTACCAGGCAATAGGCTCGAAAGTCAATAGGGTCCGGGCATGCAGCAAAGCAACCGTTATACTCATCTGGATACATCACCTGAGCAGCTAAAGCTTCCCACCCCCCGGTTGATCCACCATATAAAAATCGAGACCAGCCTTCACCTAAGCCTCTAAATTGCTCTTCAATATAAGGAATGAGTTCATACGTAATTGCGTCTCCCCATGGTCCTTGACTGGCACTATTTACTGCATAACTATCGTCATAATACGGCGTAGGGTGTTGTATTTCAATGATTAAAAACCGTGGGAAATCTTCACTGATCCAATCCTGATAAAAATCGTAGGCCTCCTGTTGTTGCATGATATTATATCCCGTTACATCAAATCTCGCCGCATAATCCGGTTCCATATTTGGGTCTGGCGGTGTAGTTCTAAACCCTCCAAAATCAGACGGGAAATGGCCATGGAAGATCATCAACGGATACTTTGCTTCGGGGTGCTCTTCAAAACCCTTAGGAAGCAAGACATGAGCTCCCAAATACATATCTCTTCCCCAGAATTCCGAAAGCAATTCACTTTTCATACGAATATGTTTGATCCATTCAGTATCCGTCACAGGCGCTATCTCGGGAATCACCTGATCCAGAGTAATGGTAATAGGTTGTGGATTTTCCGGATGAATGGTCACTTTTTTGGGGGTGCTGTAAAGGTTCCCAGGCTTTCGATTCCACTGCTGTCCTTCACCTCTGTCAGGTGGTAATTGAACGGCATGACCCGTGGATAAATTGAAGGTCTCATAGCGATTGAGGACAACTTGAACATTATATTCTCCGGGAGGTATATCTGCTAGTGATTCATAAGGGTAGCCAAAGTCGTTTTCATTGAAGCTAACTAGATCAATGCCTCGTACTCCGTCAATATTTTTCCCGAAAACTAACTGTGTACTGTGGTTATACCCTAATTGAAACCGTGGTTCACGATCATCATTAGTTGATAGCAACAGAATTAATCTACCAGTAAATACATTTTCTGGGTCCTGATCAAAACTAACATCTAAAGAAATTTCTGGAGCTGGTGACTGACAACTTATAACGTTGATTATCAATACCATTATTAAATAATTTCTTGCCTTTTCCATTTGGTAGAATTAAGTTATGATCCTTGAATTTACGATAGAATATGTTGAGTTGAGTAAAATATTTATCGACAAACTATTTGGAAATCAAAATTCCGGCTCTACGTTTGTATTGCAAATCGACACGATCGATTTATAGAGAAGCGCCGAGAGACAGGCTCTATGACGCGCTAGCAACCCTCCCTAACAAAGGGAACGGTGCTAATTCCTGATAGATAAATTGATAATCATGGAAAGACAAAAAATTCGTATCTGCGAGCTAACGCTCCTCTCTTTGGCAACCTCGATGCAATTTGCCGACATCATCAGGATGTGTTCATTGTGTATGCGCTTCCGCGCCTAAGACAATCATATTTTATCGTCTAAGACAAGTCGTCTGACTCGATAACGGGTAGGGATCCTGTTACCGCTCCCACTGGTACACATTATACATTACAACGATACAATCATGTCACAACATAAATTTGAAACACTACAATTACACGCAGGGCAAGGCATAGACGAAACAACCAGGTCAAGAGCCGTACCTATTTACCAAACATCATCTTATACCTTCAAAGATGCAGAACACGGTGCCAATCTATTTGCACTAAAAGAGTTTGGCAATATCTACACCCGAATCATGAATCCTACAACGGATGTCTTCGAACAACGTGTCGCAGCATTAGAAGGCGGAGTTGCAGCAGTTGCTACTGCCAGCGGTCAGGCGGCACAGTTTCTGGCATTGAATAATATTCTGGAGGCAGGCGATAATTTTGTGTCTACCTCCTTCCTTTACGGCGGTACCTATAATCAATTCAAAGTTGCATTTAAGAGATTAGGTATTGAAGCAAAATTTACAGAAAAGGACAGTCCAGAACATTTTGAGAAACTAATTGACAACAAGACTAAAGCCATCTACCTCGAAACTATCGGTAACCCCGGATTCAATATTCCTGACTTTGAAGCAATTGCTGCGGTAGCTAAGAAACACGATATTCCACTAGTAGTAGACAATACTTTTGGTGCCGGTGGATACCTCTTCAGACCACTCGAACATGGTGCCAACATCGTTACAGCTAGTGCTACTAAATGGATTGGAGGCCACGGAACAAGCGTAGGAGGAATCGTTGTGGATGGCGGTAACTATGATTGGGGCAATGGCAAGTTTTCAGCATTCTCTAGTCCAGCTGAAGGTTACCATGGATTAGTTTTTTCGGATGTCTTTGGAATTGACAACCCGCTAGGTCTACCTAACATCGCCTTTGCAATTCGTCTAAGAGTCGAAGGTTTGAGAGACTTTGGCCCCGCCTTAAGCCCGTTTAATTCTTTTCAGCTTATCCAGGGACTGGAAACTTTATCCCTGAGAGTAGACAGAACAGTTGAAAATGCGTTAGCATTAGCAAAATGGTTAGAAAGCCTGGAGTTTATTGAATCTGTAAACTACCCGGGTTTAGAGAGCTCCAGTTACCATGAACTAGCAAAGAAATATCTGAAGCGTGGCTTTGGAGGAGTACTTTCTTTTGTGCCAAAAGGGGATAAAGAACAGGCTACAAAGCTGATCGATAGTCTTGAGTTGGTGAGCCATCTGGCGAATGTGGGAGATGCTAAAACGTTGATCATTCAACCAGCTGCTACCACGCACCAGCAATTGACTCAAGAAGAGCAGCTAGCTGCAGGCGTTCATCCGAACCTCTTACGGGTATCAGTAGGTATCGAACATATTGATGACATCAAAGCAGATTTTCAACAAGCATTCGAAAAAGCATATGACAGCTACCCTATCGAGTCTGCAAACGTTGGACTATAAGATATCAGAATCAGTCTTACTGGAGGGGGGTAATTCCCTCTCCAATATAAACATCCGGTATTCTACATTTGGAGAGCTGAATGCTGACAAATCCAATGTAGTGTGGGTGTTTCATGCCTTAACTGGCAGTAGTAACCCACTAGAGTGGTGGGCAGGCTTATTTGGTGAGGAAAGTGCATTCGATATCGAACGTGACTATGTGATCTGTGCTAATATGCTAGGTAGCTGCTACGGCACTACTTCTCCTGAAGACAGAAGTTTTCCAGTCTTTACTATCCGAGACATCGTTTCCCTGCATCAAAAGCTGAGAGATCATCTGGAAATTGAAAAGATAAGAATTGGAATTGGCGGCTCAATGGGTGGCCAACAGTTACTGGAATGGGCTAGTCAGGAACCGGATTTATTTGAGCACATCGTACCCATAGCGACGAATGCTTGTCATTCGCCATGGGCCATTGCATTCAATGAAGTTCAACGCATGGCACTGGAGAACCTGGATAAAGGTAAAGGTCTGGAAACGGCAAGAGCCATTGCTATGCTGTCTTATCGACATTACAGAACTTTTGATCATACTCAAAAGGATATCGACCAGCGTTGGGACAATTTTCGATCCTCCACGTATCTCCGCCATCAAGGTGAAAAACTTCGACGGCGTTTTACTACTGAAAGCTACTACTACCTATCAAAGGCAATGGACAGTCACAATTTAAGCCGTCATTCAGTCTCTTTAGAGGCGGCGCTATCCAATATCAATGCATCGGCTACCGTAATCGGAGTAGATTCAGATTTATTATTTCCTATCGAAGAGCAACAATTTATTGCACAGCATTTGAAAGCAGCAACTTTTCATCAGATAGATTCAAGTTTTGGCCATGATGGCTTTCTGATTGAAACTTCACAACTAAATAAAATCCTGAGAGAACAGTTACCCACATGATAAAAATAGGTCTAATCGGATATGGATGTGTGGCACAGGGCTTTCATCAGCTATTACAAGGAGCAAACCTCAATACTGACATTGTGAAAGTCTGTGTGAAATCTGAGAACAAGCAACGCAACCTGGATGTAAACCTGTTGACTACCTCGCTAAAAGAGTTTTTCGCTCACGTTAATTATGACTTGGTAGTTGAATTGATATCGGACGATGTAGTTGCATTGGATATTGCCAAAAGGTGTGAACAACTTGGTGTTCCCTTGATTAGTGCAAATAAAAAAATGATAGCTGAGAATCTGGAAGCCATTAACAATCTGAAAATTCCATTTTACTTCGAAGGCGCAGTTGCTGGTTCTATTCCAATCATGCAAACACTTAATAATTATTATAAGAATCAAGAAATCACCGAGGTTCAAGCCATCCTCAATGGGTCCTGTAACTATATCCTGACGGATATGGTACGATCTAAAATCTCCTATGAGGAGGCATTGGAAAAAGCTCAAACATTAGGCTTTGCTGAAGAGAATCCCTGGCTTGATATTTCTGGTACAGACGCTGCGAATAAGCTAACTATTCTGGCATTTCAAATCTTTAGCGTGTCGGTAAGTGTAGATAAAATTGAAAAAGAATCACTGGAAAGCGTTGACAGAGAGAATCTCATGGAAGCACATTTCTATGAAAATAAGGTGAAGCAAATTGCCCGCATAAAAAGAGTGGAAGGAGAACTAAAGCTTTCAGTGATGCTTGAAGAAATCACGCCAGACCACCCCTTGTATTTCGTGGATGATGAATACAATGCTATTAGCCTAAAAATTAATGGAATCGGCAACCAGTTACTCTACGGAAAGGGCGCTGGAAGTTTGCCTACCGGTCTGGCAGTTTTAAATGATCTAAAATCGTTTATATCAGAGTTTGGAGGAGAAATCTTAAGATTTGACCGTTTATCTGCATAATTCTTAAAGTAACCTTACATTGCTTTCCGAAAGCAGCATGTAAATGATAAGATCATACATTCTCCCCACGATTGTTATTTCTCAATTTTGCTGTACCAGCTTATGGTTTGCCAGTAATGGGGTGATGAGTGATCTGGTAGCTACTTTTTCTTTGAACCAGCAGGCAATAGGCAATCTGACCTCTGCTGTTCAATTGGGCTTCATAACCGGAACGTTTCTTTTTGCCTTATTTTCCATTGCAGATCGATTTTCACCCTCAAAAGTTTTTCTTTTTTGCGCATTGCTTGGTGCCACTTCAAACATTACCCTTACGCTTTCTTCAAATTCCTACGCTACCCTATTTCTGTTGAGAATTGCGACTGGTTTCTTCCTTGCAGGTATCTATCCGGTCGGAATGAAGATAGCTGCAGATTATTTCGAGAAAGGTCTTGGGAAATCACTGGGCTACCTTGTTGGCGCATTGGTCGTTGGCACCTCATTTCCGCATTTGCTAAAAAGCCTCCATGTAGGATGGGAATGGCGAAATCTACTATGGATCACTTCAGGTATCGCAGTATTGGGAGGGTTAGCCATGTGGTTGCTGGTTCCTAATGGTCCCTTTCGAAAAGAAAGTCAAAAGGTCAATCTAAATGTTATTCGTCTGGTCTTTAAAAACCCGAAGTTCCGATCAGCATCATTTGGATATTTTGGACATATGTGGGAATTGTATGCATTTTGGGCATTTGTGCCTGTAATGGTCGCAGCCTTTAAGAGCGCACATTCAAGCAGTTCTATTAGTATCTCGTTTTGGAGCTTTTTAATCATAGGGCTTGGCGGTCTGGCCTGTGCTATTGGAGGGCAACTATCTCTTGCACATGGTCCAAAAAAGATAGCTACCCTGGCGTTGGTTGCTTCAGGTATTTGCTGCTTATTGATCCCCTTCGTTTTTCAAGCAGGTAGTGTTTCCCTATTTCTTGGGTTTATGGTTTTCTGGGGATTGGTTGTCATCGCAGACTCCCCACTTTTTTCAACGTTGGTAGCTCAAAATGCTGAAGCTGAAACCAAAGGAACAGCCCTTACCATCGTCAACTCCATCGGATTTGCCATTACCATAATCAGCATTCAATTAATCTCTATGTTACTATATGAATTTTCAAATCCATTAGTCTACATGACGTTAGCAATCGGTCCTGCTTTTGGATTGTATCACCTTTTTAAAACGCAATAAGGTTATACGATCCCATTTTTACTGTTAACTCTGTGCTATGCCTCACCCCTCTTCTCACCGAAACCTTTGACCAAAGCTTAGTATCCAAGGAACTTGATATATCAAGTTGAAGAAAACGTCTGGGTTCAAGGGACCTATTTTGGTACAGAAAATAGATGGTTAAAAATCTCAAAATAAGGTGAAAGGATTTATCAATAGTCCCCTTAGTTCAACCACTAAACCGCTGATACATATTAATTATTTTTTCTTAATCATCTTTTGCCTGATTCTGCGGATATTTTTAGTGAGGAAAGACCGAATCGCCTCTCCATTTTTACTGTAGTGCCTACACTCTAATATGAGTAATAACTTTTACTTTTCGGAATCTAAGTCCAAAAAGATTAAGTTCATTGGGTGATCTACCTATTCTTTTGATAGTTTCTTAGAAGTCCCTCTCCAAGCCACTTTGCCAAGGCTTGTCTATTTTCTGCGACAATGAAGCGTCGCTGATCCCGAGCATTGGCAATGTTTCCCAGCTCTACAAAGACAGCAGCAGGGTTAGTATTACGAAGCACAAATAGTCCACTGCGATCACTTGCATCTCCTCGATAATCACGATTAGGCTGGTACTCCTCGTACTTAGCATCAAATGTCTGCACCAAGTCAGTTGCAAGCTCCTTACCCTTACTGCTCAAATGATGATGGTAAAAAAACACGTCTACATTTTCACGTTGTGATCTACTGTCGACATGGATCGCTACCATGCGCTGATACTTCACACCACTATTCTTTTTATGTAAGGAATTGACAACATCCGTGCGTTGAATCAATCGGTCATTGTGTCCACGGGGAACCTTCCCCCTTGTGTAGGTATACTCATCCCGATCACACTTCAGGTAGGCATCATCCCTGATCCCGTCATTTTTATCTCGAATGACCATGTATACCAGTGCATCGCGCTCTATCAACCACCTAGCCAATCGAAGTGTGACATCATAGGCATACTCATCTTCACAGAGTTCACGGCCTCCCCTTTTTCCAACAGCCCCCGGATCAGGACCTCCATGCCCTGAAACCAGGTAAAATATAGCTCCCTCAAGGCTGTGATCAATGATTTTAAGCTGTTCGTACTTATTACCAAAAATAGGATACGTGCGGTACTCTATGGCTTCGGTTACTGATTTCCAACTTGATTTTATTTGATAAGAAAAGCCGGCAAGCAATGCATCATTTTCTCCTAGTCGTTTATTGTTGAGTTCGATAAACTCCTGAGAGAAAGCGATGGGAACGTTATTACGTCTTAGTAATTCAAATACGCCCTCTCCCGCTTGGGGCTTCACCTCGATAATCTTCTGTGCAAAAAGAAAATTAAATAATGAGCAGAAAAGTATGGTGCCAAGCAATCTGGAGAGGAGATGAAGTTCCAGAGAGGGCTTTGGTCGCTGCATAAGAGTAAAATTATAACAGGCTTTCGGAAGTAACAGGATTAACTGGACTCTTCCCTTCAAAAAAGTAATCTGTCTTTGTCCTAAAACTTTGTGACTTAAGAAAATTTACAACTCATATCCCAAATCCTGCAATAGAGTAAGTAGGCAATTTGTATCATCAAGTAGTATCTTGTTTCCTAAACTAAGATTCATCTTGATTAGACGAATCATCCACTATTGATAAGTTCAAATCATAAGCCCAACTCACATACGAAATGCAGTTTTCACCTCTACCCTCGATCAGAAGGTACTTGCGAAACAAACTAGATGAACTAGTGGCAAGTGGGCCCTACAAGGGAATGAAATTCCCCGAAAACAATGGCATTGACTGCTATGAATGCAAACTGATGGGCATCTATGAAAAAGAACTTCATCCAGTCATTGAGAATCTAACTCAAAAAAAACTGCATTCACTCACAATCATAGGAGCTGCGGAAGGCTATCACGCCACGGGTCTAGCAAGATCAACCAGCTTAATTCCTACCTGCTTTGAATCGGATAGAATACGATCTAAAAACCTAATGGAAATGGGTAATTTCAATGAAATAGAGGTTGATATCAGGGGAAGCTTCGGAAAGGATACTATCTGGAATGCTAAACCGGGACTGATTTTTATCGACATTGAAGGAAATGAAATGGGCGTACTCACTGAAGAAAGATTGGAAATGTGGCAAAAGCACTACCTGATCGTAGAAGTGCACAGTGAAGAAATACTCCAATCACTCAAGGAGAGATCGCATGGTCTGTTTAAAACCGAGTGGATCAAATGCAAAAAAAGGACAATTCACGATTACCCCTTTTCGATCCCTCTTAAACATGCATTGAGAAGATGGTGGAATGTCCCCGTTCAGGAATGGAGAAGTGATAGCCTGGGGTGGCTCGTATTATATCCTCTAAAAGGCTAAACCGAAGGATAAATAGACTCCTTCGGGTGAACCAAGTCCTGTTCGAAATATAAAATTTCCCCCAGGTTTTTGAAATCTATACCCTATATCAAAGGCTGGTAGCCACCAGTAATATTTTCTTCTGGTAGGTTCTTGATCATAATCACTTGAACTGATATTGTAGTTACTTACTGCAATCCGATATGATTCTTTGTCAAAAAGATGTGCAATACCTACCCCAACTTCAAAATGGGAATTTCTTAGTCCATAAATACGATTCATTTGAACTACACTTGCTCTTCCTGCGGCTCCCCAGGTAGCAAAACCACCGTATCCGATTTTCACGTAGGTAGAGAAATTTCTTGTACCAACTTTATGCTGTATCTGTCTCTCGTACGCGGCTTTTGCTGTTCCCCATAGGACCAAATTACTTGCACTTAGATAAAAGCTATTTTTCTTAAGTGCAATATCCATTTCATTTTGAGCTGATAGAATTGTGATGATGCAACTATAAAAAATAAAAGTCAAGAGTACCTTCATGAATGATCGCGACTACCGAGAAAGGTGTCTTAGATGATTAAAATTTAAAGCCAGATAAAAGTACAAAATTCCTACAGCATCAATAAAAAAAGGGAATCGAATGACTCCCTTTACTCCTAACAATTCTTACTTTTTAAAGATGTATTACCTCATCATATGCGTCTGCAGCAGCTTCCATCACCGCCTCTGACATCGTCGGGTGAGGGTGAACTGTTTTGATGATTTCGTGGCCGGTAGTTTCCAGTTTTCTTGCTGAAACCGCTTCTGCAATCATTTCAGTGACATTGGCACCAATCATATGACAACCTAACCATTCCCCATATTTAGCATCAAAAATCACCTTTACAAATCCATCAGATGCACCCGCAGCTTTTGCTTTTCCAGATGCTGAGAAAGGAAACTTACCAACTTTAATATCATATCCTGCCTCTTTAGCAGCTTTTTCGGTAAATCCTACTGATGCGATCTCAGGTGAGCAATACGTGCATCCCGGTATGTTACCATAGTCTAGCGGATCAGGGGTTTGACCTGCCATCTTCTCTACGCAAATGATCCCTTCAGCAGAAGCTACATGAGCCAAGGCAGGTCCATGTACAATGTCTCCGATTGCATAAACTCCGTTGACAGTTGTTTTGTAGTAATCATCTACCTTCACTTTTCCTTTCTCAGTTTTTACCCCTAAGGTTTCAAGTCCCAGATCCTCCAAATTGGTTTCTACACCTACTGCTGAGAGTACGGTATCACAATCAAGGATCTCCTCCCCCTTCTTGGTTTTCACGGTCACTTTACAACCTTTTCCTTTGGTGTCTACGGAAGTCACCTCAGCGTTCGTCATGATCTTCATTCCATTCTTCTTAAAGTTCCTTGCAAGTGCTTTAGATACCTCTTCATCTTCTACAGGGACTATATTAGGCATGTATTCGACAATAGTGACTTCGGTTCCAATACTATTGTAGAAGTAGGCAAACTCAACTCCGATAGCTCCTGATCCTACGATAACCATTTTCTTTGGTTGCTTGTCAAGGACCATTGCTTTTCTGTAGCCAATGATTTTTTCATTATCAATAGGTAGGTTAGGAAGTTGTCTTGATCTACCCCCAGTTGCCAGAATCACATTCTTTGCTTGATAGGTAGTCTTCTTACCTTCTCCATCGGTTACCTCCACCATCTTGCCTCGAACCAGCTTACCATGACCTTGAATATGATCGATCTTGTTCTTTTTGAACAAAAACTGGATTCCTTTACTCATACCTTCCGCTACTCCACGGCTTCTCTTCACCATTCCACCAAAATCTGCTTTGGCATCTTTCACTGTTACGCCATAATCTTCTGAGTGACTGATGTATTCAAATACCTGCGCACTTTTTAGCAATGCTTTGGTAGGGATACACCCCCAATTGAGGCATACGCCGCCAAGTTCGGCTTTTTCCACTACACCAACTTTCATTCCCAGCTGTGAAGCTCTGATTGCAGCTACATACCCACCAGGACCACTACCAATTACTATCAAATCGTATTGAGATGTCATATGACTTTTGATTAAATTCTTCTTAAACGGAGTGCAAATTTATACGACTCGATGGAATATAGACGGGAACTTGTCCAAATGGAATCAATATTCTTTTAGAGTTTATTATTTAGCGATTGAATTTAACTCCTTGACTTTGCGAGAAGAGGATACAGAAATATCAAACGATCTTATCAAATGAAATTATTGGAAGGAAAAGTCGCCCTGATCACAGGTGCATCCAAAGGAATCGGTAGAGCAGTAGCCCAGGTATATGCAAAAGAAGGTGCATCTGTAGCATTTACGTATTTATCAAGTGTAGAAAAGGGCGAAGCACTTGTCTCCGAATTAGAAAAAGAAGGAATTAAGGCTAAAGGATATCGCTCCGATGCTTCTGATTTCAATGCTGCTCAAGAACTGATAAGCTCAGTAATTGAAGATTTTGGTCAATTGGATATTCTCATCAACAATGCTGGAATTACCAGAGATAACCTTTTGATGAGGATGTCGGAAGATCAATGGGACGAGATCATGAATATCAACCTAAAATCTTGCTTTAACACAGTAAAAGCCATAGCAAGGCCCTTCATGAAACAGCGAAGTGGCTCCATCATTAACATGTCGTCTGTTGTAGGTGTGAAAGGAAATGCCGGCCAGGGTAATTATGCCGCCTCTAAAGCAGGTATCATAGGTTTTACTAAATCAATCGCACTGGAGCTCGGCTCCAGAGGTATCCGGAGTAATGTGATAGCGCCTGGATTTATAGAAACTGAAATGACCGCAGCCTTGGATGAAAAAACGGTCCAATCCTGGAGAGACGCCATTCCGCTAAAACGAGGAGGTCAACCTGAAGATGTAGCGAATGCATGCGTATTCTTAGGGTCAGATATGTCTTCTTATATCAGCGGCCAGGTCATTCAGGTAGATGGTGGTATGTTAACCTAAAGAATATTTGAGCGGGATTGCGGGGCAATCCCACTCTTTCAATAACTCTTCAAACGATTTGGAGTTCTGAATTAGAGCGTACATCTTATGCCGGAACAGCTTCTAATATTTACCGAGTCCGCTTGGTGGCTTCTGCCCATTATTATCCTTTCAGGATCGTTAAGTTGGTTACTGTACAGTAAGAAAAATCGCCCTTGGTCGCGAAAGGTAAATTGGCTGCTTGCTTCATTAAGATTTCTTACCATTAGTTTGACGCTCTCGTTACTGCTTAACCCAGTTGCTAACTTGCTTACTTATGAAGAAGAGCGTCCCATAGTCGCCTTAGCGATTGATAATTCAGAATCAGTACTTCAAAATCAAGATTCATCTGCTCTACTTCAAGGAATAATGGCAATTAAGGAGGATCTATTAAGCAAGAATTATATTGTAGAGATCTATGATTTAGTCAACAAAAATTCCCTGGACCTATTATCCTTTTCAGGTGATCGCACCAACCTGAATCAACAATTAAAGCACATTGAAAATGATTTTGAGGATCAAAACCTAGCTGCGATTATTCAGTTTACCGATGGCATTGTTACCAATGGCTATATCCCTTCGCGCTCTACTTTTGGTCAGCCTATACATACAATAGGAGTTGGGGATACAATACCACCAAAAGACATTAAAATCAACTCCGTTGTCTCTAACAAAATCGTCTATCTAGGTAACCTTTTTAGTGTGAAAACACTAATCTCAGCGACAGGGTTTCAAAATGAGTCCGTATTACTTTCTATTAAGAAGAACGGTCAAAAAATTCAAGAGCGCTCCATTACGCTGCAAGAAATACAAGAAGTAGAATGTACCATCGATGCAGCCTCAGCAGGGCTGTATAGATTTACAGTCGAAGTTCAAACTCTCGAAGAAGAAATAACCTCTGAGAACAATTCCTTCGATTTCTATGTCGATATAATTGACGGAAAAGAAAACATATTAATCGTTGCAAGCTCACCTCACCCTGATATCAGAGCAATTCGTTCTGCACTGGAAAAAAGTGAAAATTATGATACCTACTTACTTGTCCCTGGGCTAAATGAAAAGCCGGAAAATATCGATTTTGACGTAATAATTTATCACGACGCCTTTAAGAACAATGAAAATCTAAGGCAGACATACGGATTACTGGACATCCCCACATTCTACATCTCAACGGAAAGACCCTCACCCCAGAAGTTAACTGTAGAAGTAAACGTGTCTTTAGCCGAGTTTAATAATCAAACAGACAACGTTACACCTGCTCTTACTTCGACTTTTTCCAGGTTCAAAATTGACAAAGAACTACAAAGTAGATTCAATGATTACCCTTCAACCGTTGTCCCATTTGGAGAATTCACATTAAATGGTCCTCATGATATTTTGCTAAACCAGCAAGTCGGTCGGCTTGTCACTTCGAAACCTCTACTTACCTATTATGACGACGGTAGCAAAAAATTTGCTCTGATGATGGGAAAGGGGATATGGAAGTGGAAGTTACAAGAAGGAGCGGTATCGGGAGATACGGAGCTCTTCGATCAAATCATAAGGAAGACAATACAATTTTTGAGTATTCGAAATGACAAGAAGCAGTTTACGGCCGTACCAGCAGAACGGCTCTTCGAAGAGGGGCAAGCAGTAAAATTCAATGTTGAAGTATACAATTCAGTTTATGAAAGAGTCACAGGACAATCTTTCAACATAATGATTCAGGATGAGAAGGATTCCATTCAAAACTTTGAGTTCTTCTCCAACGACCAAATCAGTGAATTCTCACTAGGAAATCTTACGTCTGGCACTTATGCTTTCGAAGCAAGCACCTTCATACAGGGGAAAAAAGAGATGATAACAGGTGAATTTGTAGTTCGAAGTTTGCAAATCGAAACGATCAATCAACAAGCGGATCATCAATTGCTGCAAAGAATATCACGAAATACAAGAGGTGAATTTTTTCATATCACAGAGCTTGATAAATTCAGAGAAGTTTTGTCAAATACTACCTATCCTGGGATAATAAGCAGTGAAAATGAATTTATTCCACTGAGGAAATCTATATGGTTTATTAGCTTGATCTTCTTGCTAGCCTCTATTGAATGGTTTCTGAGAAAATACCTCGGCAGCTACTAAAAGAGCGTGTACCTACTTAACCTCTCTGCTTTTTGAATGGTGTAATCAGCAATATTTAAGTAACCTCCGATATTCACCCAACCGGTGAAATCCGAGACAGAGAAAAATTTAATACTTCTGTACTTAAAAAACCATATTAGGCTGAAGTCCGGGATTTAATATTGATATAGGATCAAACGATTAGTTCTCAAAAGCCTATCAGTTTGTAGCAAAAATTCTCGGAAGACATCTACACTATCCAAGCTGCAGTTCGCCATCTGCAAGGGTAACAACCCGATCCGCCACATCAAAATACTTGGCATCATGAGATATTAAAATCACCGTCTTACCTATTGATTTTAGTTCAGGAATAATCTCTCTATAAAATTTCTCCTTAAAATAAGGGTCTTGGTTTGCAGCCCATTCATCAAATACATAGATATCTCTATCCTCCACTAAGGCGCGCAGCAAGTTAAGTCGACCCATCTGCCCGTAAGACAAGTTGATATCGGATAGCTTTAAGTCATCTGACACTTCGACTTTTTCAGTCAACTCTAACATTTCCAGATACTGCCTAACTCGCTCCTGTGCCTTTTCTTTGGCAATATAACTCAGATCCTTATAGACATGAAAGTCAGCAAAAACCGCAGAAAACTTATTCCGATAGCTTTCAAGCAATTGATCTGTAACCGGTGTATTCTGAAATTTAATAGTACCCTCTTTTGGTGTGTACAAGCCAACAATAAGCTTTGAAAGCGTGGTCTTTCCACTTCCATTTCCTCCTTTGATGAGGAGTATCTCATTATTATAGATATCCATCGTAAAGGGGCCCACCTCAAACGGATCCGATCCTTGATAGAGATAGCGGACATCAAGTAACTGAATTAAGGGTGCATGGTCTTTAGTAATCGGCATCTCCGATTTTTCGACTTCTTTAGCATTGAATTGAAGAAGCTGCAACTGCTCAATAGCCACTGAAGCCTTCTTAATATGTTTGAAAAAGTTTACCACTGTCAGAAATGGTGGCAGCATAAACAGCAGTATAGCAAGAAACTTGATCATCAGATTGTGGTCATGTGAACTCAAACTGTTAATCAACAAGACTAACGAGCACACACCGATAAGGATCAGTAGCTCGACAGTTTTACTAATCACACTATTCAGAGTAGTTACTCTGGTGACCTGCCTGGCCATTTCTCTGTTTGTCGGTCTAATTACGTTGTTTACATAAACTTTGCGATGTGAAGTATGCAGAAAAAGATCCTTTAAACCAGCTTCTACTCCTCGGAGGTTCCTATGGTTCAATTGCCTTAGCTTAGCTAACTTTCTTTCCATCCGCATCAACACAGGCAATATCAACTGAAGGATCGCAATCACAAATCCAAAGACGGCAATGATTGCCAAAGAAACCTTCCAGTCCAGCGTAATCATGTAGATCCAGATACCCAGCACTTTAAACGAAGAGACTAATACATTAGGAATATTCTTGGTGAAAGATGTGAGACTGTTTATTTCACCATTCAGGATCGGAACAATCCTTTCCTTAATGGACTCAACCGTTTCAAAATCGGCTTCTAGAACTCCTGTGGCAGCATCCTCCCTAATTTTAGCAGTCTTCCTTTCAAAAAATTTATTGAAATGATATGTAGTGTATAGGGCAATAACTGTAGAGCTAATTACAAGAATCACAATCAGCAAGAATACATGCATGCTCTGATCGCCTTCTGCGCTGATGATCATGCTGATTTGCTTCAAAGCCCAGATATATAAGGCTGTGGATACTGCACTTCCCAAAGTAGCAATCAGGAGTTGCTCCCACGTAGATTTTAATAAGGCAGACAAAGAAGTCATCTGATATAGAATCGTAAATAGTATGGATTAATAATCATTACTTGGTTGTTAAATTCAGCAAACAGTATTTCAACTTCTCAAGAACCGATAGTACAGTAAGTTAAAGATGTTTACTAGTCTAAATAACCTGGTACTAATTGAACTCAAAAGCTTACTCCTCCACACATTGGGAATTTGATAACCCCAGTGAATCATAAACGGATAAAATAAATAGTGAGAACGAATTGAGTTTTCGATAGTATAGTCATCTTCAAACGTATTCTTAGCACCCGTAACGTTCATAATAGGTAATGGTCTGACTGGAATGATATTATTTATTTCCAACACTTTAAAGAAGTCCTTTTCCAAAGATTCATATTTCATTACATAATCAAGATGATTGAAAGAAACTATACTCCAATCCGTGTAAGGCAACCAAAAAAAAACTTTTAAGTAATTTGAAAAACTCGCATTTTGACTTTGAATAAAACGGTAGACTAATCTACCGTAATACCTATTCCAATGTTGCCTTATCCCTCTCGGTCTTTTTCGGCTGTTAGTGAAATGACCTTTATGATTATTTTTCTTTTTGTAATACCCACTTCGAACAGTTTCCATCGGATTCCTAACCGTAGAGAAGAAGAACATTTCCTTAGAAGAACTGAAATGTTTCAAGTAATCGTGATAAGAAGAGTGCTTTCTTAATATCTTTTTCCCACCATAATTCTCTATTAATTCATTAGATATTGCTGTACTTCCAGTTCTAGAACTTTCAATAAAAACCAAAGAATACCTTTCGCATATGATCATGTGGGACTATTTATTAGGATTACTAGACTTCTATCAAATCAGGAAAACTCTTCCACTTTCTATATTCCAGATTGAATTTTTGACTTAATTCTGCGTCAATCTCCACCTTTCCTGAGACTCGATTCATTTTCCGGGGAAAATCAGACAACTCAATTCCAATAAACTCTGAAATGATTTCCCAAGAATCAAACAGCGCCTCATACTTTACACATAAGATGGGGTAGCTGACATTTGATTGAGTCCAGGCATCAAACTGATCGAACACACTCTGGAGCAATAATTCATCTGACTCAACAAGTGCCCTGCTGTTATTTAGTTTTTTAATATTCGTCGATACCAAGTCTCTTCTCTTAACTGACCGCAGGACACTAAAAGGGTCTGCATGTAAATAAATTGCCTTGAATCCTTTTCTAGTATGCTCCACTGGTTCTTTGTGATGAGTGAGTAATGCAGCCAAGTATGGACTTCTTACCCTTATGTACGGGTCAAGATATGCTTTGAGCAGGTTGCTTCCGGATCCTCCTGTACTACATAACCATAAATCAACGTCATTTAAGCCTCTTTGTATTCTTTCATCAGAAAAAGGTATCTGCTGCAGCAAATACATCTTTTTAAGCCAAAAACTTAGATTATAATTCTTCTCTTTCACTTTGAATAATCTGGTTCAATTGAGTCTGATCTATAACGAGATAAATAGCCTTCGAATAAATCTCCCAGCTCAAATTGTAAAAGCTGATCAAACTCTCGTTCCTGATTGAATGAAAGATGATCTTCAGTATGTTTCTTTAATTTATCGGTTTTCCCTAATGTATCTGATCGGTGACTTTGATTGTATAACTGAACAGATTGCTGCTGATGAACAGTTAGATTTTCAATGAAATCAAGGACCCGTTCTTGACTTAGCTCAAGGAATTCGCCCAGCTTTCGGATAGACGGTGAGGGATCTGCAACCAAATCTTCGTAGTATAGGAGTATTTTTCTACCTTGAAACTGATGAAAAAGTCGAATATTCTCAATGTACCAAAGCGGTGGACTTTCTACGTCTTGTTCCCTCAAAAACCGACCTACGTCCAAATAGGTTCTCCAAAGCACTTCATGATGTCGCAACATACACTCACGATAATCACGTAAAACTAGGATCATACTGGTATATTTTTTCTCACTTCCCTTTATGGAATGTGCACGATCTACTGCGAATTGACCCCCTCTAATTAATCGTAATTTACCTGGAGTTGCTTGCTGAGTTAGGCTTTCAATTATATACCTGAGCCAGTTGGTTCCGCTTCTTGGATAAGATACCAGTACAGGAAGTTGATATAATCCGAGACCATATTTTAAGTTCTTTCTGCGATGAATAGTTGACCTTCTTATCTGCCTAATTAAAAAAGGAAAAAAGGAAAGAAATAACTTAATACCTGTTACTTGCAGCTTACGCTTCTTGAGAACGAACTCTTTGAATTTCATGCGATGCGCAAATAAGAACTTCTTCATGGTAGTTCGATAGTTTTATAGCCCAAAGAATCAGCCAACCCCCAATCGATTCCCTGGTTTATGATTCGTAGAGATTCACTTGTGAGATGCTTCATCCAGTCTTCATTCAAATAATAGGCCTTGTAAGTTGAATGGTTTTGCTCAGCTGCTGATTTTGTAGATGCCAGGTAGTTCCTGAATTCTTGTTGCTTTGGAAGAGTATCGAACACACTGGTTATCCTCAATAACACTTCATTAGGTGAAATAACTAAGTCTTCAAATTTCACCAAGATCCCATTACTTTCCCTCAAGCAATAGTCATAGTATGATCGATTTTTAAGGTTCCAGAGGTTAATAGCGTTAGCTTTCTTTTCCGGAATATGATCTCGTCTAAGTGTGTCTAGCTCTGACACTAAGAATTCACTAAAATTTTCCCATCGTTTTTTCTCATAATGATGTGCACTCTTATAGAAAGAGAGTAACCAAGAATAAGGATTCTTCACAAGACAAATAGTGGAGACCCCTGATGCTGCCAACTGCTCATACATTCCACTGTCAATAACTTGATGCTTCCAACCAAAGGTCTTTTCATAAGTATACTCGAAATAAAAATTCCTGCTCCTCTCGGTCTGAAAAACAAAATCAAGGAACTGGAATATCTTAGGAGCAATACCGGAGTAAACCTGCACATCCAGATTTAATCGCAAAATCTGATACA
>JAYPLE010000007.1:0-69065 GCA_038129245.1 Flammeovirgaceae bacterium
ATCAGTTTGGGTCCTTTGCTTTTCATTCTTTATTTGTTTCAAATAGAGTACTTATCCATAAAGACTATAATGATACTCGTTTTAGTCTATGGATTTGTTTATAGACCGACAATTGATTTCTTCAAACTAAGGATGAAAGGTTTGGTAGGTAAACGAGAATACATTAGGTCATTGGGGTTTTTAAGATTGAAATACTACCGTGAGCTCATGTTCGAGGCATAAATAGTTCCTTACTGATGTTTCATTATCTAAAATCACATATTCCTAGAGGAATAAGTGAGAAGGAGGTTAGGTTGTACGGCAGTTTTATCTCACCTTATAAAAAACGATGAGACTCAAAATTTACATACCTTTAGTTGAGGTCAACTTGATCATCTTTCTTGTTCTTGAATACTTGACTGAAAACAAGTATGACGCTTTATTACTACTAGTATTCATGATTGTAGGAGAGATCATTGTTCTATTCAGGAGAAGATATCTTGGACTTCCTCTTTACCCCTTTTCATTTCGAAAGCTAGGAGACGACTTTAAAAAACGATTTACTGACCCTTAACAGCAAAAAATGATGTACCTGCAGCTTCAGCGTTTTGCAGGTACATCATTTTGTATCAAAACAAAGCCCTGATCGATCGTGTCAAAGTGGAGATTGGCTAATCAGGGTATCTTTTTAAAAGCAACGTTTTGTTACAGGAGACGGGGTAGTCCCACTGCTCAAACCCTAGTTTTTTAAGTAGTCCGATGGAAGCCTGATTGTCGAATTGCACCTGCGCCAGTACAGGTTCCTCCGAATGAGTTTCCCAGTATTTTGCCAGCGATGCTCGGACTATTTCCGAAGCGTATCCCTTTCTTTTATAATCTGGGAGCAAGGCAAACCCAATGTCTTGATGGGGTAGCTCTTCTCGCTTGAGAAAGCCACATAGACCAATCACGTTGTTATTTTCCTGGAGGCAAACCGCACTCAGTCCAAAACGAAAGGTTTGGTATCCATCCTGCTGATGTTGGATGTAGTCTTCTGCAGCTTGTGCCGTATGGATGTTTCGATCTCCAATGTACTGCAACCAGCCAGGGGAGTTGACAAGCCGCAGGATGAACGCGTGATCCGACCGCTCCAGGTGCCGTACATACAGTCGCTCCGTCGATACTAGGGTGTGCACTTAGGCAGGTATTAACAGTCTTTTGTGAATATGACTTACTGAATTGGCATATTTAGGCAGTGCGACCATGCGCTTCCATTCCGGATGATCAAAGAATGTCTTCCATTGCGCATTTCGTTCTTTCAGGTCTTTGAACTGTATCATATAAGATAGACTGGGTCGATGCGGACCGGCAATCATGTCACCAAAGTAGACGGAATTGAACCCCACCTCTTTGAATAAGTCGATTTCCTCATCGTTGAACATCCTGATTTTCCTACGGACGGCATCTTCAGAATACCCCTCATAGGTTCGGAGTTCGAAAAGCCCGCTTTCCTTGCTAATGGACGACATGGAGGGAAACCCCTCAAAAGCATACAGTAACCAGGACTCAAAGCCATTATATATTCTCTGATCCTCCGTGATGCTGTGATAGCTATCGCCATCTGATAAGAAGGTATCGCGATCAATGAGGGTCTGGCATTTTAGGTACGTAGCGGTATTGGGATAATTGATCGCCAGGTACAGGTTGACAGGCTCTTCCAGGCTGTAGTCTCTGAATAAGAAACTTTGATCTACTCCCTCAGATCGAAGAGCAGGCTGGTATACCTTTTCCAGGTAATCGGTTAATATCGACGCATCTCCCCGAAATCGAATGCGATAGGTGCGCCACTCAATTAGTGATCTTTCATCATCTTGCTCGGACATTGGGGAAGCCATATTGAAGGCCAGGGGGGAAGCTGCCAGGGCTCCGGATGTGATAAACTTTCTTCTTTTCATGGTGAAAGGATTTGAGAAGGAAGTTAGTCAATCACGGGGTAAATTATAGTTCCTTCGTCATGATGACGAATTGAATGCCTTTTTTCTCGTATTTCTCATGGGTGGCGATCATTCCAAACTTCTCATAGAAAGCTAATTTATCCGCTCTTGCGTTGCACCAGATTCGCTGAGCTCCAAAGGTCTTGATGTCCTCTAGCATGTAGTTCAGCAATGCTGTTCCATAGCCCTTTCCCTGTCTCTCGGTTCTGGTTGCGAATTTGCGGAATTGAGCAGTGGTGTCCTCCAGATAAACAGAAACCACGGACCACAATCGATTTTGATTAAAAAGTCCGTAATGCAGTCCCTCTGGGTCTTTGTCTAACTGGACAAAGGCCAGCGGTTCGTTCGGCCACATGACTTCATGTCGAATCTGCCATGCCAGTTGATAGGTGATTTGTTCGATTTTGATGTTCATCTTTAAGTGATCTACACTTTGCCATGCAATTCTAAGAGATATTCCGTCATTGCGAATAGAGTGTGGCAATTTTAAGCTTTGTTAAAGTACAGCAACCGCACCACATATTATGATCACAAGACTGCTTTGCTGTGCCAGCTGGGCTCGCAATGACGCGGCACTATTTTATCACCTCAGGTACATCGTAGACCTGGTTTAGTAGGTTTCTTTTTACATGTAGGAGAGTTGGTCATCTAAATCATAGCATTAGTCATTACGACGGTGAGCCAGTCGATAAGTAGTTTGATTCCTCTTCCCTGTTTAGTCCATCTTGATTGCCGGGTCCACCACATCGTAAGCTGAACCGTCCAGCATATGATGAGGGATGTTGTTTTTGACAGCCTCCTCCAGAAGCTGTATGTAGCGCACTTTATCGTGATTGGGCGTGACGATGATGCCGATCTCCCGAGCTTTTTGTTTACCACTAATCGTTTTGAGACTGTCTTCCTGGGCACCCGTTAGACTCAGCGTGGTCAATTCCGGTAACATGGTCATGCCGCCTCTTGTGTCTACTATTCTAATCAATGCATCGATGGAGTTACTGTGATAAATGAATTTCTTCCCTTTGCGTATTGATTTAAGATCACAAAAATCATTGATTTGATCTCTGAAGCAGTTCCCTTCATCCAACAGCCAAAGTTCATCGTAGTTGATGTCCTTCAACTTGATTTCCTGTGAATCGATCTGTTTTTTCGATGAAGCATACACATAGAAGCGTTCGTAAAAAAGAGGAATAGCTTGTATGCCATACACGCTTACAGGAGTAGAGATGATGCCTGCATCCAGCTCTCCTCCGCGCACCTGATTTATAACTTTCTCTGTAATTTCTTCTTTGAAAACCAATTGAAGGTTAGGATATTCCTCTTGCAGCATGGGGCTAAATAAAGGAACTAAGAAAGGTGCCAGCGTTGGAATAATTCCGATCGACAAGGTTCCGGAAAAATCGTCCTTGAGCTCGTTGACAAAGTTTTCCAGTTGTCGGGATTGTGTTACGATTTCTTGTGCTCTAATCAAAAAGAGTTCTCCATCAGCGGTTACTTCTAGCGGTAGACTGGCACGATTGAATAGCTTGATTCCAATCTCATCTTCCAGCTTTTGTATTTGAATACTTAAGGCAGGTTGGCTTATAGATAGATGATCAGCAGCCCTTTTGAAATTCTTAAATTTCTTGAGTTGAAGCGCGTAGTTCAGTTGGTTTAAAGTCATAACCAATTATTATCAATCAATAATAATTATAAATTTAGTTAATATAAATTTTGTTGTGGAAACATATGATAGATTTCTTCTTCCATTCAAAGAAACGGTTGACTTCTTTATTTCAATTCGGAAGTTTTCTACTTTAAATCCCCGATATTTGAGGTGAGAAATAAGTGGCCAGCAGAATGATAAATTACGAACCGCACATATTGTTTTGTGGAGGCTTTGGACGGAAGATTTTCTAAATCATTAGTTAATAAAAAAAGATTTTAACCCACTAAATAAATCACATCAACAATGGAACACATGCAATCAAGCAATGGCATAGGTAAGTGCCCTTTTCACGGAGGAAATACATCTACTGGGACTACCGATAAACATTGGTGGCCCAATTCTTTAAACCTTGATATTTTGAATCAACACGATAAGAAAACGGATCCTTATGGAGAGGATTTCGACTATCGAGAGGCGGTTCAAGATTTGGACTTTGATGCATTAAAAGCCGACATGCATGCTTTGATGACGGATAGCCAGGACTGGTGGCCAGCTGACTGGGGTCATTACGGAGGATTCATGATTCGTATGGCATGGCACGCAGCCGGTACGTACAGAATTTCAGATGGTCGCGGTGGTGCTGGAACGGGAAACCAGCGATTCGCACCTCTGAACTCATGGCCAGATAATACCAGTCTGGATAAAGCCAGAAGATTGTTGTGGCCCATCAAGAAAAAGTATGGTAACAAGATCAGCTGGGCGGACTTGTTCATCCTTGCCGGAAATGCTGCTTATGAAACCATGGGATTGAAGATGTTCGGCTTCTCTTACGGAAGACCTGATATCTGGCATCCTGAAAAAGACATTTACTGGGGAGCTGAAAAGGAATTCTTAGCGCCAAGTGAGGAGCGCTACGAAAACCTGGACGATCCTTCTACTTTGGAGAATCCATTGGCTGCCGTACACATGGGATTGATCTATGTAAACCCAGAAGGTGTAAACGGAAACCCTGATCCAATCAAGACAGGAGCACAGATTCGTGAGACGTTTGCAAGAATGGCGATGAACGACGAAGAAACGGTTGCCTTAACAGCTGGTGGTCACACTGTAGGTAAAGCACACGGAAACGGAGATGCAGACAAACTAGGTGCAGAGCCAGAAGGAGCCTTGATCGAAGAGCAGGGTTTTGGATGGAGCAACGATCAAAACGGTGGCGTGGGTAGACACGCGATCACCAGTGGTATTGAAGGTGCGTGGACTTCGAACCCTACGCAATGGGACAATGGCTATTTCAAAATGTTGTTTGAACACGACTGGGAATTGAAGAAAAGTCCTGCAGGGGCCAACCAGTGGATGCCGAAAGATATTAGGGAAGAAGATATGCCCGTAGACGTAGAAGATTCTTCTATTAGAACGATGCCGATGATGACGGACGCGGATATGGCAATGAGAGAAGACCCTATCTACAGAGAAATTTCACTTCGATTCAAAGAAGACCAGGCTTATTTCTCTGAAACATTCGCAAGAGCATGGTTCAAGTTGACACACCGAGACATGGGTCCAAAGTCCCGTTATATCGGACCAGAAGTTCCTGCTGAAGATTTGATCTGGCAAGATCCTGTCGCTCCTGGAAACGCTTCGTACGATGTGGAGGCTTTAAAGGCAAAAATCACGGATTCGGGTCTTTCTGTAGGTGAATTGGTGGCGACTGCATGGGACAGCGCAAGAACATTTAGAGGTTCTGATCTAAGAGGAGGTGCAAACGGCGCACGCATACGATTAGCTCCTCAAAAAGATTGGGATTGCAACGAGCCTGCAAGATTGAACAAAGTATTGGCTGCATTGGAGCCCATCGCGGCTGAATTCAATGCAAGCATTGCTGATGTAATTGTGCTGGCTGGAAACGTAGGGGTAGAGCAGGCAGCAAAAGCAGCAGGCATAGCGGTAACAGTACCGTTCCATGCGGGTAGAGGAGACGCTATGCAAGAGAACACAGACGTGAATTCTTTTGCACCTCTTGAGAGAGTTGCGGATGGCTTCCGAAACTATCAGAAACAGGCCTATGCTGCAACAGCTGAAGAGATGATGCTAGACCACGCGCAATTGCTTGGCTTGACAGCTCCTGAGATGACGGTATTAGTAGGTGGAATGAGAGTGCTAGGAACCAATTTCAGTGGATCTGCTGATGGTGTGTTAACTGACAATGTGGGTGTATTAAGTACAGACTTCTTCGTGAACCTGACCGATATGGCTTATAAATGGGAGCCAGCCGGTGAAGGCAAATACGAAGGAAAAGAGAGAGCAAATGGAAACGTGAAGTACACAGCAACCAGAGCTGACCTGGTATTCGGATCTAACTCAATTTTGAGAGCATATGCTGAATTGTATGCCCAAGACGATAACAAAGAGAAATTTGTCCATGACTTTGTAGCCGCTTGGGTGAAGGTGATGAACAACGACAGGTTTGACTTGAACTAATAGTTGAATATTCAATCCAGCAAAGGCTGCCAACAGGCAGCCTTTGTTATTTAATCCCTTTATCAATGACCAATATTTTTCAATTGATCATGACCCGGCAGGTGGATGCAGTGAAATCCTTGATCCATCGGGACCCGACTACTATTCATCAAAAGGACCCCAAAGGGTTTACTCCATTGATTTTCTCTACCTACATGGACAGTCAGCCCATAGCGGAAGCCTTGATAGCTGCCGGTGCAGAAGTCGATCAAAGGGGCAGCGCAGGCTATACTGCGTTGATGGGAGTATGTTTTAAAGGAAATCTGCCGCTGGCGAGGCTTTTACTGGATAAAGGTGCTGATCCTTCTCTTAAAAACGACGAAGGGATGACTGCATTGGACTTTGCCAAGAAATACAATCAGCCGGCGATCGTGAAGCTGCTAACGGGTAATGAGTCCTCAAAAACTGTCTGATTTGAAGTTATCATAAGCGTTTCAGATTATCGCATGTCGACCATTTATATTTTGTTGAGCGTTTTACCCTTTCTGTCACTTTTTCTTTAAACAAATGGATTATATCGTTTTATTTATCAGATAATTGTCCGTTTCAGTGCTAGTTTTTTGGTGAATCGAGGTGTTTTGGCCTACTTTTATAGATCGGTCAAGGGATGGACTTGAATTTCTGAGAGTTGTTCTAGTCTTTTCAATTCCTTAAACTACTCTGTAGATTATCGTATTGCTTTGATCTTGAAGTGGAGGGTATAAGCCCTTTGCGGAGCTGTTTTTAATCAACCTAAGCTAAGAATGATTCGACATAAATTTTCACCAACGATCAATAAAGAGTTCTCTAATGTGTTACGTCAGCGTGTAAATCAGTATTTCAAAGAGCGACATCTACATCAGAACGCAAATTCAGAGATGATCACTAAAAGTGTGATTCTTTTAGGCTCGTATTTTGGAACATATCTTTTTTTGATCCTTGGCGGTATTACAAATATATATTTAGCCTTTGGTTTATGGCTATTTCTTGGAGTTGGAAAGGCGTTGATAGGGATGTCTGTGATGCACGATAACATGCATGGATCTTATTCCAAGAAAAAGTGGGTCAGCGACATGGTGGGAGCGATGTCGACGTGGAGTATTGGAATTGACCCTAAGGTTTGGCAGATACAGCATAATGTACTCCATCATACTTACACCAATGTTGATCATGCAGATGAGGACATTGAATCTAGGTACATTTTTAGATTTACTCCTAATCAACCGAGAAGATGGTTTCATCGCTTCCAGCATTTTTATGCACCCATTTTCTACAGCCTATTGACATTAATATGGATAGTAGCAAAAGACTATGTCAAACTGATTAACTATAAGAGAAAAGGTCTTGTGAAGGGTGGATCTGAGTTTGCTGGCCATATTCTAAGAATTTTGATCAGAAAAATCTTCTATTTGGCAGTATTTTTGATAATTCCTTTCTGGGTACTTCCGTTCTCTACGGGCACAATTGTTCTTATGTTTTTAGCAATGCATGCTATTGCAGGATTAATTCTTAGTTTTGTGTTTCAGCCTGCGCATGTGGTGCCTACTTCGGCTTTTGTTTTTACAGAGAAAGAGGAGATAAAGGAGAACTGGCAGGTGCATCAATTGCTTACTACTTCAAATTTTGGAATGAAGAATAAGTGGTTGACTTGGATGATTGGAGGTCTTAACTATCAGGTAGAGCATCACCTTTTTCCAAATATTTGCCATGTTCACTATCCGAAGCTGGCAAGTATTGTCCAAAAGACAGCTGCGGAATTTAATGTGCCGTACTATGCGCAGCGGAGTTTTAGAGCGGCCATTTTTAACCATTTGAAGATGTTAAGGGATTTGGGAAGAAAAGACCAGGTTCAGGTGGCATTTTCTCCTGTTTAAGAAAGCAGAAAACATTGAAGAATACATGGCGAGATCACAAAATAGTTTTATTAAGAAACAGAAAGCGGAGAAGAAGCGCAAGAAGCAAGCAGAGAAGCTCGCAAAGAGACTAGATAAGAAGAAGCAGGAAACAAGCGGAAGCTTAGACGATATGATCGCTTATGTCGACGAATTCGGAAACATCGTAGATACACCCGAAGAGGCAGCTCCCGAGGAACATAAGTCGTCTGAAGAAGACGAAGGCAAAGAATAATTACTAATAACACATATAATGAAAACAGGAAAAGTAAAGTTTTTCAACCACGAAAAAGGATTTGGATTCATCGTTGATGATGAGTCTGGTGAAGAGATTTTCGTTCACAAATCAGGTTTAGTGGATAATATCGCTGAAAATGATCAAGTCGAGTTTGACACAGAGCAGGGCCGCAGAGGCATCAATGCAATTGATGTGAAAAAAACTTAATCTATAAAGGTATAATTGAAAAAATTAAAGGGGAGCGCCAGTAGCGCTCCCCTTTTTTGGTTCTTAATGGGAATCGTCACTTATCAATCACCACTATTGTCTTCTCCTTCGTCCTCGTCTTCTTCGTCTTCCTCATCTTCCTCTCCTTCGTCGTAATCCCACTCGTCAGCAAGATCCACTTCTTCGCTTTCACCGTTCTCAGTTACAGTAGCCATGGTGTCACAGCTTCCATCACCGTAGTCGATAGATTCAGTCCAAGTTTCATCTGCTGATACCCACTGAGCGTTCTCAACTCCTGATACAGGAATCCAATAAGCGTCGGCGATTTCACAATTGAAGTCAATGACCAATGGTGTAGTCACCTCTGAAGTATACACTTCTCCATCAGAACCTTCAGCTCGTTCGTTGAATATTGTAGTAGTCAATGCAGTTGGTGTAAATACCTCTTCACCGTTTGATACCAAAGTGAAATCATAAGTTTCTCCTTCGTAAGTTTCAGAGATCTGTAAGTCGGAGCTAAACGTATAAGTAGCATTCACCTCGTACCAGTCTTCTTCATCGTAATCGTCTCCTGCAGACTCTTCGTCTCCCATGGATTCGAAAGTACCGCTGTTGATTTCCGTTCCGTTCATCATCCATCCACTGTCTCCAAAACTATTGAATGTCAACGTGTCTGTGTAGGCGTTATCTTCATACTTACCTCTTCCTGTGATGGTTCCGGTAAGGTTCTCTCCCTCGATCCCACATCCTCCAAGAAACTCTGCGATCCATTCGTAACTTCCATCCGCATACTCGGTAAATGTCTCCCTGAAGCATACTTCGCTTTGTAGACTGCTAGTCTCGGCCATGGCGGTCATGGGCCCTCCTGCCAATCTACCATTGCGGCTGCTGTTGCTTGCAAAAGAGGCTGCCAAATGACCACCTATTCCTAATTGCGTCAGCCTGTTCCGTACGGTTTTTAAGGAAAAATTGCTTTGAGGGGTTACGCTTCTTTTGTCGTCTCTGGTGTCAAAGCTGTTATCTCCTTTGGTTATTTGATCATCTATGAAATTATTCTCGCAGGCGGAAAATATCATAGTCATTACTGCCCCAAGGGCGATAAAAAATAGTTTTCTCGTATTCATAACGTAGTTTTTAAATGGTTTGAAAATGATACAGGCACAGCAAGGAATACCCTACCTTAGAATTGAAAAAATTGAAGATTATCGACGAATGTCGATAAAAAAGCTCGGAGCAAAGCCTAACAGGTTTTGATCGATTGGAATTAGCTGAATATTTTCTTCTTTTCGCTCTTCATCAAATTCATAGAAGAGTGTGTACCTACGAGATTTAATATTTGCTTGATTGTAGACATTAAATAAGGTGGCGCCAATATTGACGTTCCATTTTCCCAGTTGCATTCGATAGCTAGCAGAGAGATCTAGTCGGTGGTAAGTAGGTAGTCTTAATCCGTTGATGTTGTCAATATCATAGACAATGAAGTTACTGATGGCATCTGGATTTGGTGGGGTAAACGGTCTACCTGACCCATAGACAAACGTGCTTCCTATGGCCCATCTTCCCAATTGATATTGTGTCACCCAATTGATTTCGTGACGCTGATCGAGAAGGGAAGGATAAGGGAGCCCCTCGTTGATGCTCTCAAACGCATTGAAGGTTTCACTCAACGTGTAGCCGATCCATGTGGTGAAGTTATCAGAGCGTTTCTTTATAAAAAGATCAAGGCCTCTGGTGAAGGTTTCACCATAATTGATGAAGTCTTCGAATTGATCAAATTCTCTTTCTGCAAAAGGTGTGTACAATACAAACTCTGATTCAAGGGTTCCAAATGTACTCTTATCGTATACTTCAAAGTCTACTGACCAGCTGTCCTTCTCATAAACTGCTCCTCCTATCCAATGCCTACTATACATAACAGGATAGTAAAAGTCATCCGCCATGATCCAGTAGAATTGGTCATTATTGCCAAATGGCGTGATAGCCAATCTATTGATAAATTGATTATGAATTCCATAGGCAGCTTTTAGATGTAAGTTTGAAAATAAGCGATAGCGTGCATTGAGGCGTGGTTCAAAATAAAATCGATCAGTATTGAGGTAATAGGTGGACCTTAGTCCGGCACTTAGGTCAAGATTGCCTTCAATAAACTCGTATTGCGCGAATCCTGCAATGAGAACACCGTCAACATCAAACTCACTTTCATCTTCTTCAAAATAGGAGATGTTGTAAAATGTATTGATCAAATTCCCTTCTACGCCAAATTCAAGTTTATTATTCGAGGGCAGTGTGCGTTTCTGCTGCCATTTAAGGGTGATATCTGATAATTGATTTTGCTTATCCAGGTCATTGAAGACCAAGGTAGTGTCACCCAATTCACCGCGAGTAAATTCATCTGTTTCTTCATCAAAGAACCCAGGAAGGGTTTCCCTTATGATGGAAGATGAAGTACTCGAGTAGCTCGAAAGAGAGGCTGAGTACTGATTGGTAACTTCATTTGAGTTGAATCGTGTCCAATTAAGGGAGGTTCCTAGGTTACCCCATTCGGCATTGTCTAAAATCTCGAACAGATATTCACCATCTGGTTCCTCTTCGATGAAGTAGCCTTCATAGCTATCTCCACTAACAAATACGTTTAAGTCAACGTAGTCCTTACCGGTAGGTCGATACCTCACTTTTATGTTGAAATCCGAGAAGCTAAATTCAGGCGTCAACGTAATCGGGTCTTCATTGTAGAATGGATCTACCGCCTCTAAAATGTTCGTGCGATTTTGCTGTATAAAGTCATCATATATGTAGCTTCTGAATAATGACGAATAGGAGCTTCGAACAGAGGATATCAAGGAAAGCTTTTCTGATAAGGGACTTTCAATGTAAGCATTTAGACTAGTGGGACTGAGTCCTATTCCGATTTTGGTTTCCTCAAGATTTGGAGCTTTCATTCGTGCGTCAACCACGCTCGAAATCCGACCCCCGTATCGTGCATGAAAGGCTCCCTTGTATACGTTGACTTGCTGTACTGTGTAGGGATTAAAAGACGAGTATAATCCAAACAGGTGGTCCAGGTGATACACCGTAAAGCCGTCCATTAACACCAGGTTTTGTTCCGAGCCACTGCCTCTGATGGACAATCCTGTATTTGATTCATCGGTTGCAGAGATGCCGGGAATCAACTGTAATGATTTGAAAATATCAGGTTGACCAATCGATGGGAAGTTGGTAATCTTTTTCGGGTTAATATGAAAGCTGCTGATATCAGCATTTGACTTCAAGCTGCTGTTAGCACTGATAATGAATTCAGGAAGCAAGGAGGTGTCTGGCCGCAGCGCGATGATCAGTTGCTCTTCATCGGGATTAATGGTGACCTCCTTGGAGGTGTAACCAACAAAACTCACCATTATTTCCTGAAACTCACGATTTGAGTTTAACTGAAACTTTCCATCTAAGTCGGCTATGCTGCCTTCCGCATTTCCTTGTATGTGAGCAAATGCTAAGGGTGCCCCCGTTTGAGCATCGATGATCCTACCAGAGACGGTGGGAAGGTTCATGGCTTTATTTCGATCGGGGATTATCAGAAATACACCATCTACCAAGCTCGATTTGAACGGGGTGTATTTCAGTAGGTCTTGGAGTAGGAGGTTTGTATTGTTGGTTTGAATCGAAGCTACCACTTTATAGTCTTCAAGACGCTTTGTATTGTAGCTGAACTTTAACCCATAATCTGTTTCGAGTTGTTTGAATACTAATGTAAGCGGTACATCGTCTACTTTTACCGCATACAAAGTCTGTGCGAATGTGGGCATCCACAGACAGACTAGTAGACAGGTTAGCAGTCTTTTCATTTATTGTGCATTCCTTGGGCGTATTTCTACCTCCCGTTCGGAGCGTATTGCAAAGGTCAAATCCATTGGCTCACATATCATCGTGAGCGCTGTTGCTAATTCTTGATTTGTAAAATAACCTGTGAAATACTCTCCTTCAATTCCCTGAGTTTCTAAGTCGATATCAAATTGTCTTTCTAGCTCACTCAATACTTGGGACAGTGGTTTTGATTCAAAATAGAATTGTCCATCTTTCCACGACCCTATCGTTTCAATTGAAGCCTGTTCCACGACAATGTTTTGGAGGTTGAAGTTTACTACATCTCCCGGTAGTATTACCTTCTTGAAATCTCTGGAAGGTATGCTCACTTCTACCTGTCCCGTTTTACAAGCTACTTCAAACTGCTTTTCTCGGGAGATTATGTTGAAGGATGTTCCCAAAACTTTTACAGTTCCGAACTCTGTATTGACAGTGAATAATTTTCCTTTTTCGACTTCAAAAAAGGCTTCCCCTTCCAGTGTTAGTTCTCTTTTTTTCCACTTTGGGTTATATGATAGTTCCGAATCGGCACCTAAATCAACAAGTGAACCATCCGGTAGTTGTATGTTTTTATTTTCAGCAAATTGCGTGCTGTATGAGGAAATACCTTCTGGTAGAAGAAACACAAACCAGGATACAATCAGGACAGCAACAGAGGCAGCTACCATTAGGAACGGAGTTAGGTTTGACTCACTGGTAAAAGCATCGACATTTTTCCAGATCTCTTCTTTTCTTTTTGACGGAGGGATTTGGGCACGTGAAGACTGATCAAGGAACTTTTTTATTTCCTTGTCACTCAAATCAGCTTTCTGATTATTGAGATAGTCGTGATATTTTGACTCGTCTTCCATCTTCTTAACCTCTACAACTTCGCGCCTAGTTCAGTTCGTATAATTTGTAGTGCCTTGCTCATCCGTTTCTCGACTGCTTTGATAGAGATCTCAAGCCTGTCAGCAATTTCCTCGTATTTAATTTTCTCGATTCGATTCATCAAAAACACCTCTCTACTTCCTTCTGGAATATCTTCGATGACGCGGTTGAATTTGATCTCAAACTCCTTTTCTTCAAATAAATACTGAGGTGTTTGCTGATTGACAGCTTCACTAACTTTCTGTTCATTCTCATGAGATCGAACCACTTTTAAATGATTGACATGATTGAGGAAAAGGTTATTTGCGATCGTATAAAGCAAGCTCTTCAGTGTTTCTTTTTTTATTTCTTTTCTCTTTTCCCAAACCTTAATGAACACTTCTTGCACTAGATCTTCGCTAAGGTCTGTATCCATCGTTTTATAGTACAAAAAAGCCCTAAGCGCATCAAAATGAGCTTCATATGCCTCTCTAAGGTCTTTTTTAGTAAAACTATTCAGTACGATTCCAAACATCCTATCAGCCGATTCGGCATGGGTCTTCAAACGTACGCTTTGGTTGTTTTATTTTATACAAGCGTGTAAGAAAAGACCCTACCTCTTTAGTAAGAAAAAGATAAGGTTTCTTTTTGAGAGTTGGAGAATCTTATTCTCCGTACCAGTTTCTTAGTCTTACGTCCACTGAAGGAGCTTCAGCATTTACCAGACTTTTGAATTGTTCTACATCGCTAAGGCCACCTTTCCCTCGGTAATGGTAAGGGTACACGATAGACGGTTTGAATTCAACGACAGCAGCTGCTGCCTGGTCGACGTCCATGGTGTAGGGAAGGTTCATGCAAACAAAAGCTATATCAATATTTTCAAGGGCCCTCATCTCGGGAATATCTTCTGTGTCACCTGACAGGTATACTTCCGTATCTCCAAAAGTGATGATGTATCCGTTACCTCTACCTTTTGGGTGTCTACTGGTCTCATCTTCTGGTAGGTTATACATGGGTATCGCTTCAATGCGAAGGTCATTCCACTGTTTATCTTCCCCATTTCCTATCACAATGATCTTATCAGCGTATGAATCAGGAAGCTTTTCCGCAACAGCTGATGGAACAATGAACGATACATTAGTCAGGTTCAAGCCGTCCAAAGTTTTTTGATTTAAGTGGTCGCCATGTATATCCGTGATTAGTATTAAATCAGGGTCTGGCAGATTGGCGAACTTATCAGCTCCACCATAAGGGTCTACAAAGATGTTGAAGTTTCCAATTTGAAATGCGACCGTTCCGTGTACAATGGGTTGGATGGTTAATTCGCCCATGCTCGTTTTGAGCTTGTCATTTTGAGAAAAAAGTGTTAAGCTGAAGGATGCAAGTATGATGAGCGTAAGCCAGATTTTCATGCTATGAAGATTACTTCTGGAAGTTAACAAATGAATCAGGTAATGGTTATTCCTTCCACTGAAAGAAAAAATCTTCCACGAGGATCAATCTGGATCTATTTTCACTCTTCTTAATTTCCAAGCAATATGAAAAAACTTTGCATAATCCTCTTTTTGATCAGTACAATTAGTTATCAGGTAGCTGGTCAGGATTCAGCTAGCAATGTACTTAGTCAGTATTTAAAGATGATAGACTTGCGCATGAACCAAGATGAGTTGGATTCACTCCAAGCTAATCTTGAAGGGAATCTGGGGGCGTACGAAGCGTTACATAAGGTATCACTGCCTAATCATGTGCCCCCGGTACTGCAGTTTATCCCTCCACTAAATCCTGAAAGGTTACCGAATTATCAGGGTAAGAATGACTATCAACTATCCAGTAAAGTGAAGCGCCCAAAAGACGATGCCGCGTTAGCATTTCTATCTGTTGCTGATCTTTCTGTTCTGATAAAGAATAAAAAACTCACATCACTGGAACTCACCAATGTCTATTTAGATCGACTGCGAAGATTTGGAGATACCCTAGAATGCATTATTACCATCACAGAAGAAGTAGCCTTAGCTCAAGCGAAACAAGCGGATGAAGAAATTGCCAAAGGCACTTACAGAGGAACCCTTCATGGTATTCCATACGGTATAAAGGACCTCCTGGCGACTAAGGAGCACTTGACAACCTGGGGCGCTGAGCCTTACAAAGATCAGCGATTAGATCAGCAGGCAACCGTAGTAACAAAACTTCAAGAAGCAGGGGCGGTATTGGTAGCAAAACTGACCTTAGGTGCATTGGCATGGGGCGATGTTTGGTACGGGGGTGTTACCAGGAATCCCTGGAACCTGGAACAGGGGAGTAGCGGGTCATCAGCGGGTTCTGCTTCGGCAACAGTGGCGGGTCTGGTTCCATTTGCAATTGGCAGTGAGACCCTGGGGTCGATCGTATCTCCTTCCACCCGATGTGGTGCTACTGGTCTAAGACCCACATTCGGTAGGGTGAGCAAGTCAGGGGCTATGGCACTTAGCTGGAGTATGGATAAACTTGGGCCTATCTGCAGAAATGCTACTGATTTGGCATTGGTGATTGATGTTATCAAGGGTGCAGATTCTGGAGACTTGGGAACCAGAGAATTTCCTTTGAATTATCAGTATTCGGAGGAAAATGTGAAGAAGCTAAGGGTGGGTTACCTGAAATCTTATTTCGATCAGGCTGGATTTAATCATGCAAATGACAGCGTAACCATCGATTTGCTAAAATCAAATGGCATAGAGTTGATAGAGAAAAGCCTGCCAGAGGTGCCAGCACAGTCGATGAGCATGATTTTGGCAGCGGAAGCTGCTGCGGCCTTTGATGAGTTGACCCGTTCGAATCAAGATAGTTTATTGGTTAGGCAGATTCGAAATGCATGGCCCAACGTATTCAGAGCGGCACGTTTTACACCTGCCGTTGAGTATATAAACGCCAACAGAGTTCGCTATCAGTTGATTGAAGCTTTCAATGAGATGATGGCGGATATAGACGTGCTAGTGACACCCACGTATGCAGGTCCACAGTTACTGATGACGAATCTAAGCGGTCACCCAGCAGTTGTCATTCCAAATGGATCGTATAAAGCTGGTAACCCTGGTTCGATTAGTTTTATCGCTAATCATTTTGATGAAGGGTCGATCATGACTTTCGCTCGATGGGTTCAGGAACTAACTCCATACGAAGAGGAGCATCCTTCGCTTTTCATGGAATAATTTTAAGCAGCAGAAATACATGAGCTGGTTTCTTTTAGTTGGATAATGGAACTAGTATAGAGCTACTCTATTTCTTGAAAAACCTCTAGGTTGAACTCTATTTATTATCAGATATCTACTAGTGAATGAAACAGGATCATCGAACTTTGTAGATGGTCGGCGCTGTGGAGAGAGACCACCTCGCGAATATTCAGTGACAACAAATCCTCAATTTTAGTGGCTTCAGACAAGAGGATAAAGTAAAAGTGACAGCCTGCTTTTTCTTAATTTAACAAAAAAGCCGGACGAGCGTCCGGCCTTATAATAGTTATGAAGGATGGGATTACAAGGTCCCCCTCAATTCCTGCTCTCTTTCAATGGCTTCAAACAAAGCTTTGAAATTTCCTTTACCAAACGACGTGGCACCTTTTCGTTGGATGATCTCAAAAAACATAGTGGGTCTGGGTTCAACAGGCTTTGTAAAGATTTGAAGTAAGTAGCCTTCGTCATCTCTGTCTACCAGGATGCCTAATTCTTTGAGGCTTTCGATGTCTTCATCTATTTTACCTACTCTATCTTTTAGTACATCATAATAGGTGGTAGGTACTCGAAGAAACTCAACTCCCCTGGACTGAAGCTCTCGTACCGTAGCGATTACGTTATCGGTAGCAACGGCTATGTGTTGTACGCCAGCTCCTTCATAGAAGTCCAGGTACTCGTCAATCTGAGATTTTTTAATTCCGGGAGCAGGTTCATTAATAGGAAATTTGATTCTACCATTACCATTACTCATCACTTTGCTCATCAGCGCAGTGTACTTAGTAGAAATGTCTTTATCATCAAACGAGACGATTTGACGGAAGCCCATGACATCTTCATAAAACTTAACCCACTCATTCATTTGCCCGAGCTCGACATTGCCCACCATGTGGTCGACGTACTTTAGTCCTACTGCAGCAGGTTGATAGTCAGGTTCCCATGCTTGATAGCCGGGAAGGAATACCCCATTGTAATTCTTTCTTTCAACGAAAATATGCAGTGTTTCCCCGTAGGTATAGATTCCCGCTCTTTTAACCTGACCCTTACCGTCTTCTTCTGTCTGAGGTAGCATGTAAGAGGTAGCTCCTCTTTCTATGGCTGTATTGTAAGCATATTCAGCATCATCCACCCACATCGCTACTACTTTTACACCATCTCCGTGCTGATCGATATGTCGTCCTATATCTGTTCCGCTCTTAAGTGGAGATGTGAGCACTAACCTGATCTTATCTTGAATCAATACATATGAAACACGATCTGTAAGACCCGTCTCCAGTCCGGCATGTGCTAAAGGCTGAAAACCGAATGCTGTTTGATAGTAATGAGCGGCTTGCCTGGCATTACTTACATACAATTCAATGTAATCCGTACCATTGATCGGCATGAAGTCTTCTGCAACTTCGGTACTGTCCTGAGTTAATGTTTCATTCCTCATACTTAGAGAATATTAGTTGTTATAACAACAAACTTACTAAAAAGACTTCAAACCTTGAGGCTTTGTGGGAACAACTCTAAATCGAATCAGATCAAGGAAAGTTGGAAGCTGAAAGCTCTTGGAAATAATAATGCCACGCAAAACTGAAATTATTGCCGATCCTAGGCCTCCTATTTTTAGGTGCAATGTAATTGCAGATCAAAGAAATCGGTAAATGATTAAATACATTCGACAATTACAACTTGTACGATGCCATCTCGCGATGGAAAGATCTGACAATGATCCTAGTGTCACCTAGGCTGGTATTTTGATTCGAATACTCGCTTGATGTTCGTTTTTTCAGTAGGTCTCCCAGCGTCAATACTTGGATCATCGAAATAAGAATGACTCTTTGCTAGAGTTTGAATTCTTCCAATAGCTTTACGAAACTCTCTATTGCTGCTGGGTTTCGAATGGAGTCTTTATTCATTGTAGAAGGATCAGAAATGCCCATCAATAGCTTTTTAACGGGAACCTCCATTTTTTTCCCACTCAACGTGTAGGGGATCTCGTCAACCTCCAGAACGCGATCAGGAACGTGGCGTGGTGAACACTTAGTTTTTAGCTCACTTTTGATTGTTTTGCTTAAGAAATCTAGCTCAACATCCGCTTCTTTGACAATGAAGAGTGGCATGATATCCTCTCCGTTGTCCTGTTCAAGGTTAATGATCAAACTGTCTTTCAGTCCTTTGATTTTGTCTAATACAGCATAGATCTCTGCTGTTCCAATTCGGATACCTTTTCGATTCAATGTGGCATCGGATCGACCTTGTATGATGAGGCCATCTTTTCCAATTCTCTTTATCCAGTCACCATGGCACCATTTGCCAGGGAAAATAGCGAAGTAACTACTCCTGTACCTTGTCTGGTCAGGGTCGTTCCAAAAATAGATGGGCATACTTGGCATTGGGGTGCTTATAACCATTTCTCCCAATGAGTTGATGACGGATTCCCCTGCCTCACTGAAGGCGTGGATATCACATCCAAGCGCTCTTGACTGGATCAGTCCCTTTCTCACAGGGAGATACGGATGACCTCCGACAAAAGCGGTGCAAACATCTGTACCTCCACTCATAGAACAAAGCCATACCTCCTTGTTGATAGACTGGTACACCCAATCAAATGCCTCGGGAGGAAGGGGTGCACCTGTAGACCCAATGGAACGTAAGTTTGTGAGATCAAAATCAGCCCCTGGTTGCATCTCTTTTTTCATACATGCGGTAAGGAATGGTGCACTTGTTCCGAAATGATGAATGGGTAATGCCTCTGCCAGACTCCACAACGTATCTAAATCTGGATAGCCAGGACTTCCATCAAATAAGACAGCAGTGGCACCTAACAAAAGGCTCGCTTGTAAGAAGTTCCACATCATCCATCCTGTTGTAGTGAACCAAAAAAAGTTTTCACCCGGCTTGACATCATTCTGTAAATACATGTACTTCAGATGTTCCAGGAGTACACCACCGTGACTGTGTGTGATGGCTTTAGGTTTCCCCGTGGTACCTGAAGAATAGAGTATCCAAATAGGATGTTCAAATGGCACAGGAGTGAAGGACAAAGGTTGTGGTTCAGCTCCAAGCAGCTGTTTCCAGACACCTTTGGGCTTTTCATTGCCCAGATAGGGTACTATAATTGTTTCTTCCAGTGTGAGAAGAGAATTGGTAATATCGGTGATTTCGGTACTTCTTTCTATCACCTTTCCATTGTGTACATAGGCATTAGAAGCAAAAAATAGCTTTGGTTCGATCTGAGAAAATCGATCGATTACGGTACTTGCACCAAAATCCGGAGAGCAGCACGACCAGACAGCTCCCAAAGAATTTACGGCGTAAAATATCGCTAAGGTATCGGGCGTGTTGGCTAGGTAACCAACAATACGATCTCCTTTTGCCACCCCTTTAGCTATCAAATACTGTTGGATTCTCGATACGTTGTCGGTTAATTCTTGCCAGCTGACAGCAACGATATCTGATTGTTCTGATTTGAATATCAATGCTGGCCGTCCTGATGTAGCCTTATTAAAAACGTGTTCTGCGTAATTTAATGTACTTCCAGCAAACCAGCGGGTGTCTGGCATTCCTTGCTCGCTCATGATCTCCGTATAAGGAGTATGAAAGGTTACGTGTAGATGTTGAGCGATTGCTTCCCAAAAGTCAGCTGGATGCTGGGTGGACCACTCCCATAATGCCTCAGGGGAATCAAATTTCAGATTTTTTTCTGTATTCAGCCAGGTTTCAAACCGGCGCAGATTACAAGCTTTTTTTATTGCCTCAGACGGTTGCCACAGGATAGGGTGCTGGTCGTCTATCTTGCTCATTGCTAGATATGGTCCACCACCATCATGGTGGTCAATGCTTCGTATGTTTTACCCTCTTCAAGTAGTCGCTTTCCTAATTCATGTATCGCGTCTTTAATGAGGTCTCTTTGTGTTTCGTATTCCAATAGGATTTCCCTGATTTCATCCGAGGCTTTAATCGCCAACACTTCTGCTTCTTTAGGCAGCTGTTCGAGGTTTCCCATCCTACCTAGGTGATTGGGGGAAATGATGTTAGAATTTCGGACACTTTGGCTAATACTATCTACACCTATCCCTTTTGTTTGTAGCGGCTTAGGGATCTCAAAAAGGCTTTCATTACCTGCATGACAGTACCAGCTTTCTCCCATACGGCCCACCAGATCAAGCTTAAGCGGGTCAAGTTTCCCATCAGCTTTCAGGTATTCCTCTCTTACGTGCATTTTAAGAACACGAGCTATTACCAGATTTCCTGCGCCTCCTTGATCACCGAGTTCTATCACCTGATCAATGGTGCATTCAAAAGAAACTGGCGCCTCTTCGACACCCGGCGGAGTCACTACTTCAGAATCCCGTTGCGTGAAACCTGCTTTTTCAAATTCATTTACGCCCTTGGCATACTCAGTGCTAGTTAAAGACATTTGTTCCACCATTTGGTAATTAACGATGCTGATAACCGCTTCCGGTATTTCTTTGATATTATCGTAGGTGTGCTTTGTGGTATTATCTCTCCCTCTTCTGGATGGTGAAAAGATCATGATAGGAGGATTTGATGAAAATACGTTAAAGAAGCTAAATGGGCTTAGATTAACATTCCCAGTATTATCGACTGTACTTGCAAAAGCAATGGGTCTTGGTGCAACTGCCGTTAATAAGTATTTGTGCATTTCATGAGGAGTTAGGTCTTCAGGAGAAAAGGTGTGAAAGGTTGGTTTCATTTTGCAGGTAATATTTTGGTTGAAACTTCTCCAAAACCAACCCTTTTCCCTTCTTTCTCGGCAAATCCTCGCATGATGACAGTGTCTCCATCTTGAATGAATTTACGTTCTTCGCCGTTCTCTAGTTTGATGGGTCTGCTACCTGCCCAAGCAAGTTCTAACATAGACCCATAGCTGTCGGGAGTAGGTCCTGAAATGGTGCCTGAAGCCATCATGTCACCTACATGGACATCACATCCATTTACGGTGTGGTGCGCCAGCTGCTGTGCCATGTTCCAGTACATATATTTAAAATTTGACCGACTAATTGTGGTTTCATTCTCTCCACTTTCTGGAGTCAAGCTGACTTCCAATGAGATGTCGTAGTTCATGTCTCCCGTGGTTTGCAAATAGGGAAGTACGGGAGGGTCTTGTTTAGGACCTGCTACTCTGTAGTCATCCAAGGCTTCCATTGTTACAATCCATGGGCTTATGCTGGATGCAAAGTTCTTAGCTAAGAAAGGGCCCAAAGGGACGTATTCCCATTTTTGAATGTCGCGTGCTGACCAATCGTTGAACAATACCATCCCAAAAATGTGTTTTGTTGCATCTTTTACGTCTACAGAGCTTCCTAATTCTGTGTTTGAACCCACTATAAATGCCATTTCTAATTCGAAGTCTAAGCGCTGCGTAGGCCCGAAGGTGGGATCTCCTTCCGGCGGTTTGGTTTGCCCCTTTGGTCTATGGATGTTTTGACCACTCAAAATGATCGAAGAAGCCCTGCCATGATAGCCAACAGGTAGGTGTTTCCAGTTAGGGAGTAAGGCATTTTCAGGATCTCTGAACATGATGCCTACATTGGTTGCATGCTCGATACTGGAATAGAAATCTGTGTAATCTCCAATGTGGACTGGAAGATGCATTTGAACGTTCTCACGTGGAATGAATACATCCGTGTGACCTTTCAAAGCGGATTGATCATCAGAAAGAAGTTGCTGCACTCTAGTGCGAACAGCATTGGTAATTAATTTCCCTTGCGCAATGTAATCGTTGAGCGTGGGCTTCTCTAATGATTCCATCGAAGTACCAGTTCTGTCAAGCCAACCTTTTTCAGCCATAGCAGCCAGGTCTAGCACATGATCTCCAAAAGCCATACCGGCTCTAGGCGCTGAGCTTTGAGTTGAAAAGATCCCGCAGGGTAAGTTATAGATAGAGAAATCGTGGTTTTCCGGCACATTTAGCCAGTTATTGAGTGTTTGCAAGTCTTGTTTATTTTGGGTCCAACCAGGACTGGTGATACGTATTATCTTCTATTTTCAAGGCGTCTTCAGTTAACATCATTGGTCGGAATGTATCCACCATAACGGCCAATTCATGGGTTTCTGTTTGCCCGATACTGCGTTCGTAAGCGCCTGGGTGCGGTCCATGTGGAATCCCAGCTGGATGCAGAGACATATATCCCTTGTCCACATGATTTCTGCTCATGAAATCTCCATCTACATAATAAAGCATCTCGTCTGAATCGATGTTGCTGTGATTATAGGGAGCCGGGATCGCTTTTGGGTGATAGTCATACAGCCTGGGACAGAATGAACAGACCACAAAGGCAGACGTTTCGAATGTTTGGTGCACGGGTGGCGGTTGGTGTACTCGTCCGGTAATGGGTTCGAAATTGTGTATGCTGAATCCATAAGGGAAGTTGTAACCGTCCCAACCAACTACATCAAAAGGGTGCGAAGCATATGTCACTTGATGTAACATATTCTCTTTTTTGATCTTCATTAGGAATTCTCCTTTTTGATCAAAAGTCTCTAGGTCGGTAGGTAGTTTATAATCTCTTTCACAAAAAGGGCTGTGTTCCAGAAGCTGTCCAAACCAGTTTCTATAGCGTTTCGGAGTATAAATGGGGTGATTTGACTCCGTGATTAGTAATCTGTTATCCTCGGTGTCAAAATCGATCTGGTAGATCATACCCCTCGGAATCAATAAATAATCGCCGTACTCAAAAGGAATGTTTCCTACAAAAGTTCTCAGTGTTCCAGTTCCCTTGTGAACGAACACCAATTCGTCCGCATCTGCATTTTTATAGAAATAATCTGTGAGTGATTTTCGAGGGGCTGCTACGTGAATGGTGACGTCTGGATTTGTCATCATTGCTTTTCTGGCGTCCAAATAATCGTCCTTTGGAGCTACATCAAACCCTCGAAGCATTCGAGAAGTGATGTTATGCTTTACCGCAATCTTCGGCGTTACGTCGATCGCTTCCGCTATGGACGCAATCAGCGTAGGACGATGAACGTGGTATAGAAGGCTAGCCATACCATCGAATCCAATAGTGCCGAACAGCTGCTCATAGTAAAGGTCACCGTTTGGCTTTTCAAATTGTGTATGTCTCTTGGGAGGAATTTTTCCTAATTGATGATATACCGGCATAAGTTTGAATTTGAGGAACTACAAACGTTTTCGTAAAATTAACTAAAGTTAGTTGTTAAGACAACTAACCTCTTAAGTGACCTTATGAATACAAATTACTATGCGGAGAGGGTGTATACCTCACGTTTTTACCATTTTTTGAATTATGATGAGTTAAAATGCCATTTTTTCCAGTTGATACGTAGCTAAGTATTTAAGGTAAAACGCTAAAATTCGGGGAGATTTCTTATTTTGGTAGAAGAATCAAATTCACCAGTAAGATTCGATCTAAACCCATATAATTGCCAGATCCAATGAAGTATCAAGGTCTAACCGATCAGAAGGTAGAGGCTTCCAGAAGGGCCAACGGTGACAATGTATTAAGCCCTGTAGAAGTTGCAGGTTTTTGGTCAAAACTTCTTGATAATTTCAAAGACCCCATTATATACATATTACTTGTTGCGCTTGTAGTTATTCTAGTGCTTTCGTTTTTTGATATGACCGAATGGTATGAGGCCGTTGCGATTGCAGTAGCAGTGCTGCTGGCTACTGGGATATCCACCTTCAGCGAGTATAAAAATGAGTCCTCCTTTCAAGAACTGCAGGAAGAAGCATCAAGGATCAAGAGCATGGTTTTCCGAAATGGAGAGCTATCGGATATCTCGGTAAATGATGTGGTTGCAGGTGATTATATATTGCTACAGTCCGGAGAGAAGGTCCCTGCAGATGGAGTCATTGTAGAGGGAGAAATTAAAGTAAATCAAGCGTCACTTACGGGGGAAACAGAGCCGGTGACAAAGGTTGTATGGAGTGAAGGTGATGAAATCGATGAGACGGACTTAGCCAACCCCTACAGCCTTCTGAGAGGCACTGTAATAGAAGATGGAGAGGCTGTCATGAAAGTGGACAGGGTTGGAGATCATACATTTTATGGAAAACTGTCCAAGGAGCTCTCACTCGGGGACGACCGTTTATCCCCTCTTCAAGTGAAACTAAAAGACCTGGCAGATTTAATCTCCAAGTTTGGTTATATCGCAGCGGTAGCGCTTTTTTTCATTTTCATGTTTCAGAAGTCTGTGCTTAATAATGGTTTTGACGGAGCACTCATTGTAGCGTATTTGACCAACTGGGAGTTGGTTCTAACGGATGCCTTAGATGCAATTGTACTTGCGATCATCGTGCTCGTCGCAGCAGTTCCGGAGGGTCTACCCATGATGATTGCGATTGTGCTTTCGCTGAATATGCAGAAAATGTTAAGGGAGAAAGTGCTTGTGAGAAAGCTCTTAGGCATTGAGACAGCGGGTAGCCTGAGTATACTTTTTTCGGATAAGACCGGGACGCTGACCAAAGGTAAACTGGAACCGAGGTTTTTTATAACTGGAGCTAATCGCACGTTTGAAGCATATGCTGATATTCCAAGTAAACTGAAGGAGTACGTTAAAATTGCCATAGCAGGTAACACGGCATCTCATCGAAATTCAGAGGGTGAAATTACAGGAGGTAACTTTTCTGAAAGGGCATTATTTGGTTATATCAGCAAGAACGCTGATTTAAGCAGAGTTAATGAAGCTGGGCTCATTCATAAGATTCATTTTAATAGTACTAGGAAGTTTTCTGCATCAGAACTGAAGTTCAAGGATAAATTAGAGGCTTTTGGATCGGAGCAAGTAGTATTGATCAAAGGAGCGCCCGAGATTTTGATGAAGGATATCGACAAGGCACTGATGGAAGATGGTAAAATTGAAACTATTAGAGATAAGGAGCAGCTTACCCGGTACATGGACGGATTGGCCGATGCAGGAATCAGGCTCTTGTCTGTAGCGATAACCAAGAAGTCTCTTAATCAGAGGGACGATATTCCTGGCGATATGATTTTGGTCGGAGTAATTGGAATGCAGGATACCATACGAGAGACCACTAAACCTTCAGTAGAATTAGTGAAGTCCGCTGGAGTTCAAGTGGTAATGATTACGGGTGATAGAAAAGGTACTGCTGCTTCCATTGCAAAAGAAGCAGCGCTATTGGACGACGAAGACCAGGTAGTGCTTGAATCCAGTGACCTCCAGAAGATGTCGGATGAAGAGATTGCTGAAGTGCTTCCCAATTTACGAGTCATAGCGAGAGCGCTTCCAACCGATAAAAGCCGGATGGTCCGTATTTCCAAAGGTCAGGGAGAGGTAGTTGGTATGACAGGAGATGGAGTAAACGACTCTGCAGCACTAAAACAATCAGATGTTGGAGTAGCCATGGGAAGTGGTTCTGAAGTCACCAAAGAGGCTGGAGATATCGTCATACTTGATGACAATTTCAATTCCATAAGTAACGCTATACGTTACGGTCGAACGATTTTTCAGTCGATTCGAAAGTTTATAACGTTTCAATTGACGGTAAATGTAGCTGCTGTTTCGATTACCATGCTAGGTCCTATAATCAATGTGGATTTTCCATTGACAATTATTCAACTACTCTGGATCAATATGATCATGGATACGCTCGGTGCGATTGCTTTAGGAGGAGAACCTGCGTTACGGCGATACATGGAAGATGAGCCAATCAAAAGAGAAGATAACATTTTAACGAAGAATATGATTTCCTCCATTTTGGTAAATGGATTCTTCATTACGATTTTTTCCGTCTTGTTCTTGAAGTTACCTTATTTCAGAGAGCTATTTGCTAGAGGTACGATAGAGGACAATGGGGTATTCTTGACAGCATTTTTTAATATTTTCATATTTCAGGTGCTGTTCAATATGCTAAATGTGAGGTCTACTGGTCTAAACTTCCTTGAGCACATTAGCGAGAATCGAAGGTTCATACAGATCATCTTCTTGATTATCATATTACAAATTGCCTTTACCTTCATTGGAGGAGAGGTATTGAGGACAGTGCCATTGAATTGGGATGAATGGGTTTTGGTGATCTTGTTCTCTGTGTTGATTGTGCCTGTTGATATGATACGTAAGATCATGGTGAGTGGTGATCGCATTTACCGTGATACTGTCCAGATTTTATTTAGAAGATAGAAATTCAAATAGCATCAATTCCAGTTTATTGTCATAAATGAATTTCAGTTGAGCAACTACGTCAATAATCGAAGATATAAACCGAAATACCTTGTTCTATGCAGCTACTATGATAGCTAAATCTGCTTGCTGGTTAGCATGTAGCTACTAGTATCTCGCCGTCCCTGTAATCCCTTTATGGCACTCTGTTTTTCTTGATTACCTTAAGGTTTTAATACCTAAATCCATGAAAGCATTACTCACGCTGTTGACTGTCATCTTAGTTTTCAACTTAACTGCACAATCTGACTTTTCAATTTACAAATACAGGTCATTAGGTCCTGACAGAGGAGGTAGAGTGACTGCAGTAGCGGGAAGTGTAGCACAGGATGGTCTATTTTTTTTGGGAGCTACCGGTGGTGGAGTGTGGAGGACGACCGATTATGGTACTACTTGGGAAAATGTCTCAGATGGGGTCTTTGAGACCCCATCCATTGGTGCAATTGCCATCGCTCAAAATGATGCAAATATTGCATATGTAGGAACAGGTTCTGACGGTATGCGAAGCAATGTAATCCTTGGTAAAGGGGTATATAAGACAGTAGATGGTGGAGATACATGGAAGCATGTAGGTTTACGAAACGTAGGACAGATAGGGGAGATTGCGCTTCACCCTGATAATTACAATGTAGTTTATGTTTCTGCGATTGGTAATCCGTTTCGATCAAACTCTGAGAGAGGAGTTTACAAGACTATAAATGGTGGTGAAACCTGGGAGAAGGTATTGTTCATTTCAGATGAAGTAGGATTTTATGATGTGGAAATGCTCCCCGGAAATCCAGAGGTACTTTTTGCAACTGCTTGGAAAGTCAATCGAAAACCATGGACCATTGTCAGTGGTGGAGATGCAAAGACGGAAGCCGGTATCTATAAATCAGTAGATGGAGGAAAAAACTGGCGAAAGATTATGGATGGGCTTCCTTCAGATTTGCTTGGAAAAATTGATATTGGAGTTACTCCTGCTGATTCTAAAATAATTTATGCCATGATGGAAGCTCCCGGAGATGAAGGAGGAATGTATAAATCGGTGGATCAAGGAGAGTCTTTTCAACAAGTATCAAGTGATAAGGGTATACGTACCCGTCCTTTTTACTATACCAATGTCAAAGTGGATCCTGTTAATCCTGATAAATTGTATGTAATGGCTACGGGCTATTTTAGATCTGAAGACGGAGGTAAGAGTTGGAGCAGGATGCGCCCGCCGCATGGTGACAATCATGATATGTGGATCCACCCAAAAAATCCAGATCTTTTTATTCAGTCTAACGATGGTGGAGCTAATGTAACATTCAATGGAGGAGTGTCCTGGTCGACTCAGTTTAATCAGCCTACTGCAGAAATCTATCAAGTGGAAGTAGACGATCAGTATCCTTATTGGGTATACGGTGGCCAGCAAGATAACTATACCACAGTAGCTGTTCCAAGCCTACCTCCAGATGGTAGACAGCAAGATCGTACCGCTTACATTATCAATACCGGAGGATGTGAAACGGGGCCGGCAGTTCCGAAACCAGGAAATCACACCATTGTCTTTTCTAACTGTAAAGGAAGGTTTAGTGTGTATGATAAGACAACAGGTCAAGAAACTCGCTATGACGTTGGCGCTTATTTCATGTATGGACATAATCCTAGTGAGTTGCCGTATCGTTTTCAGAGAGTATCACCTATTCACGTATCTCCTCATAACCCTGATGTAGTGTATCACACTTCTCAGTTTGTCCATAAGACGACCAACCAAGGTATTGATTGGGAAACGATTTCTCCGGATTTGACAGCGTTCGAGAGTAATAAGCAGGTGATATCGGGAAGTCCCATAACAAGAGATATTACTGGGGAAGAATTTTACAGTACAATATATGCGATCCGAGAATCTCCACTCAAAGAGGGCCTGATTTGGGTAGGGGCAAATGACGGCCCGGTACACGTTTCGCAAGATGGTGGGGCTAATTGGGAAGAGGTCACTCCTGCGAAGCTTCCTAGGGGAGGTAGAGTGGATGCGGTAGAGCCTTCACCGCATGATCAAATGAAGGCTTACGTTGCGGTTTTGCGGTATCAACTGGGTGACGAAAGGCCTTACGTCTACCGCACCAATAATAATGGTAAAGATTGGACACTTCTAACAACAGGGACTAATGGTATTCCTTCGGATTATCCAGTGAGAGTCATTAGAGAAGACCCTGTCAAAGAGGGGTTATTGTATGCGGGTACAGAGTATGGCTTATTTGTTTCTTTTGATGATGGTTTGAATTGGCAGAGCTTTCAACAGAATTTACCTGTAACTCCCGTAACAGATATCAAGATTGTGAAGGAAGACCTGGTTCTCTCTACTATGGGCCGAGGTTTTTACGTATTGGATGACTTGAGCAGTCTTCGCCAATGGGCTGGTCAAAAACCGTCTACCCATACCTTATTCGCTCCAAGGTCAAATATTAGGTACAGATACCCTGCAACAGGAGCACGTACGTATCCAGCCAGTGTTACCTATATTGATTACTACTTACAGCAAGACGTGACTGATCCGATTTTGTTGGAGTTTTTTGATGCTAACGGTAAAAAAGTAAATTCATTCATTTCCAGTAAGAAAGATGAGAAGGTGATCACTGAAGATATGGGACTAAATATTGACCAGGTATTAGAAAGTAGCCAACTTTTGACGAAGAAGGGATTTCAGAGATTTACCTGGGATATGCGTCATGCGGGTGCGTGGGACAGCCGAGCAAGTCGAAGCTACAGAGGAGGACCAATGGCTGCGGCCGGAACGTATTTGGTAAAGTTGACAATAGGAGGTCAGGTGATGGAAACAACCCTTGAATTAGAAACAGACCCAAGGATTAGCGCTAGAGGGATATCCGATGACATAATTGCACGTAATGTGGACTTCAACCTTCAAGTAAGAGATATGCTCAGTACGTCACGTAAGCTGGTCGGAGACCTGAATAAAATGCTAAAGTCAGCTAAAGTCAGCTCAAAGCCTGCCTTGGAAGATCTTAATAAAGAACTTTCAACAAAAGAAGGCACCTATGAAAAACCAATGCTGATAGATCAGATTGGATACCTGTATTACATGGTTTCCGGTAGTGATAATGAAGTGAGTACAGAAGCAAGAAAAAGAGCAGAAGAACTTGCCAAACTATTAAAAAATGCATCTGAAAAGTTGGAGGCCCTTAAGAAGTAGTTTTCAAAGAAATATTAGCTATTAACTTAATGCGCTCACAAACTCCTCGATGTAAGACCTGATAAGATTTTGATCGAAAGGTTTGGTGAAATACTTGATGATCAAACCTTCTTCAATAGCTTCTTCAATATCTGCATTAAAATCAAAACCGGTTAAAATAAAATACGCTGCGTCTTTGTGTTTGCTTTTAGCTTCTCTAACAAATTCAATGCCGTTCATTTTCGGCATTCGCATATCGGTGATCACTACCATGATATCATTCATATGGTCATCAAGTATTGCCAACCCTTCGCTTCCTGAGCTGGCGGTGTGAACCTTAAAAGAGCTTTGAAAGCTGGCTTCAAAGAGGAAAAGATTTGCGGGTTCATCATCTACATAGAGCAGCGATATCATTTTTCCATTGTATTTCATGCGATCTTTTTAATTGGTAGATGAATTGTAAAAATAGTACCTTTTCCTATTTTAGATGACACTGTAATGTCACCATTATGTTCTTTTATAATCGAATAGGTAATCGAGAGGCCTAAACCGGTACCTTTCCCCGGATCTTTAGTGGTAAAGAATGGATCAGTGATTTTTCCAATTATTTCACTTGGAATACCTGAACCTGTATCACCAATCGTTAAGATTAGATGATTGTCTTTGGTTTTTGTTGTAATCTCAATCGTTCCTTTACCCTCAATGGACTGTTCAGCGTTGGTCAGCAGGTTAAGTATCGCTTGATGAAGTTTACCTTCATTACCCGGAATTGATACTCCTTCATGATTAAAAGTCTTTTTGACCTCGACTTTGTGCTTGAGTTTGTTATGCAGGATAGTGAGGCTGTTTTCGATGATCGTCCCGACCTCACAATCTTCGCTCATATTTTCACCTGTACGACTGAAATGGGAAAGACTTTTTACAATATTGCTTGCTCTGCTAACACCTTCTTCTATGATTTTTATGAACATATCTACGGTGTTCTGATCTGGGTTTTGGTCATCTTGTAACACTTTTGACAGACCTGTAGCTCCATTTTTGATGAAGTTTAATGGATTATTGATTTCATGCCCAATACCAGCAGAGAGAATACCTAATGACGCCATCTTTTCATTTTCTATCAATTTACCTTGAGCTTCTTGAAGTTCAGCAAGTGTCGTTTTTAACTCATTGTTGGTGGTTCGCATTTTTACATTGGCTGATTTTAACTCTTTTGTACGCTCTTCCACAAGACTTTTCAGGTTTTCAGAGTATTTCCGAAGTTCTTCCTGAGATTTTTTCAGTTCAGTGATATCTTCTATAAACATTGATGCCCCGACCACAGTATCATCTTTGTAAATAGGGTGGATATTCAACATGAAATAAAACTGCTGTCCTCCTCCTTCAAAGTCTATTATTTCTTTGATTATTTCTCCCTGGAGACATCTGTCGAGAAAGCCATTTACCATGGTGCAGTACGGTTCCTCTAGCATATCAGCTACTTTGACTCCCGGTGCTAGGGTGATATCTGCAGCAAAATTTGCATACTTGGCAAAAGACTGGTTGTATTCAAGAAGCTGTTTTTCGTTATTTAATAGACCGATAAGTGAACTTGTACTTTCTATCAGTCCAAACAGATTTGCTTCTCTTTCTTTCAGTTTCTCTGTGGTAGCTTCCTTTTCAGTTTGGTCGTTTCCAAATAGGAAAATCTTGTCTGTTTCTCCTTCCCCATTATATAAGTTTACCGAGTTCCAACTGATTTGAAGAAGGTCACCTTGAGCGTTTACGCACGATATCAGCTCGTTCTTTAGCGTTCGCTCAGCTAGTAAATTATACCTCTTCGGTACTTCGTTAGCGCTTATATGTTTAAGAACTGTTTCCCACCAGTTTAGACCGATCAATTCTTTCTTGTTATAGCCTAGGATAGTCTCTGCGGCTGGATTTGCGTACGTGCAAATAAGGTCTGAATCGAGTCCAATGATGAGCGCAGGTGTACTTCCAATGATTTGGTTAGAATAGTCTCTTTCTTCCTGTAGTTCACCGGTGTACTGTTTCTCTCTTTGAGTATAATACCAATATGCCATGATGCACAGTAGCATTGTCAGGAAATATAGGCCAAAATAGTACCGAGATCCTTTCCACCATCTATCTTCGATTACCTTTTCGGGAGCAGTGACTAGTATGGTAAAGTTGAATTTATCTGCAGCAGACTGAATTCCTAATACACGTTTTTGAGTAATTTCATTGAGAGCAGTAAATTTGGTAAATTCCCTCTGAGATTCAACTAATTGATAATCAGATAGCACTTTACGATTATTTTGTAGAACCGAATAATACATATCTTCCTCCAATGGGTAATAAAATTGCGTAGACCCATAGGAGGTATTGATTATTTGAATTGATAGGTAGCTAGAAAGCCCAAAAGACTGTAGGTTTTTAGTCATGCTTTCATATGTGACACCTGAAGTATTTACTGCAATCACATTTCCATCCGTGTTTCTCACAGGAATACGAATCGGGATGATCCAATCGTTTGTGATGTCGAAATAGTAGATCTCTCCAATTACCATACCGGTACTTCTTTTTGCCTGATTGAAAGATCTTCTTGTTGCATCACCTTGACTCAAGTTGGGGAGTACATCGTCTACCTCAGTTCCAGTCAATGTAAGGATTTGGCCTGTCGTGTCTGCAAAGCCAATGGCAGATAAATCATCATAAAGCGCCAATGTTTGATTTAGAACTCTCAATCTTTCTTCTGCGTATCCATCTCCACTGATTTCGGACAGTCTTTGCCCAATGCTACGTAAACCAAGTTCACGCTGACTGAATGTGAGGGAATAATAGCTTTTCAGTAGATTAGCTGTGTCTGATAGTTCATCAATTAGATCATGGCGAAGACTCTGCCAAGACCACCATCCTATTCCGACAAGTAGGCCGGTTAGGATCAGCATTACTGCTGGAAAAATGATATGGGTTCCTGAAGACCTCGAATTCATAAATGAAACTATCTCTTCTTTTCAGTAAATAAAATTTAAAATTACGTAAGGTTCAATGAAAATATTCATCTGCGGGACTGAATTGATTTTATTTTTGATCTCACACAATATATGAAATGCATGTTTTCAATTCTAAATAAAAAATACAAAACCATTGATGTTGCCACGTTTAAGAAGATGCGGAGAGCAGGAGACGTCACAATACTTGATGTTAGATCGAGGGGAGAACAGCAGAGCGGGGTGATCAATGGGCAGAGAAATTTGAATGTGATGGATCCTGCTTTCAAGGAAAAATTATCTAAAATGGACAAAGAAAAATTGTATTTAGTCTACTGTCGGTCCGGGTCCAGAAGTGCAAGAGCATGCCGCATCATGACAAAGAGTGGATTTGAAAAGGTTTACAATCTGAAGGGAGGATATCTAGCTTGGGAACGAGAAGAGGTATAGCTTGCAAGAATTAGGATCAACAATAAGTAGATAAAATATTGGCGATAATTTAAAATCTTCTTTTATCCTAAAGAAGAGTTCTTACTTAGCAATGCCCCTTACTCACATAGCAGCATTACAGTATCTCCACAAATATTCGAAGGGTGCTGACAGTTTTTCTCGAGACACTAACCCCTAAATGGACAAAGAGGGTCAGTTAAGCTACTTTTGTTTCTCATCTTGATCCGATTCCCCTAGATGAAATGGCTGTCGAGGAGGATAAACACCTACCTGATCGTTCGTAATAAAACGGAATAAGCTCTTTGCTGCAGGCCGGAAACACTTTCTTATCCCTGACAAACATTTCGTTGATTTCTTCAACCCTAATGAAATCTTCCTATTTTTAGAAAATTTTAAATAAGAGTATGGCATTTACAGGATTGGATTGGATCATTATGGTTGTCTTTTTTGCAATCGTATTGGGTATTGGTTGGATTACTATGAGAACTGCCGGCAAGAATACAACCGAGTTCTTTTTAGGAGGTAGAAATATGCCTTGGTGGTTATTAGGTGTCAGTATGGTAGCGACAACCTTTTCAGCAGATACCCCGAACCTAGTAACAGGCATGGTACGCGAGAGTGGTATATCGAAGAATTGGGCCTGGTGGGCATTTCTAGTGACCGGCATGATTACTGTGTTCATTTATTCAAGGTTGTGGCGGCGATCGAAAGTACTTACTGACTTAGAGTTTTACGAAGTGAGGTATAGTGGCAAGGCTGCTGCATTTCTCAGGGGGTTCAGGGCCTTGTATTTGGGGATATTTTTCAATTGCCTGATAATGGGTACCGTAACACTTGCGGCTATTAAGATAGGAGCAGTTATGTTTAATCTGCAACCTCTTCATACGGTCGTTATCACCTCAGTCATTGTAGTGGTATACAGCATGCTGGGTGGAATTAAGGGGGTGATTTGGACTGATTTTTTTCAATTCATCATTGCAATGGTAGGCGCATTTTATGCTGCTTATGTCGCCATCAATCAACCCGAGATTGGATCACTTAAGGTACTTCTTACACATCCGAATGTGGCAGGTAAGCTTGACTTGATTCCAGACCTCAGCAACCCGTCGATTTTAGTCTCATTATTCATCATACCTCTTGCAGTTCAATGGTGGTCGGTATGGTATCCGGGGTCTGAGCCGGGAGGGGGTGGCTACATAGCACAGCGTATGTTGGCTGCAAAAGATGAAAAAAATGCGGTAGGTGCAACCTTCTTTTTCAATGCTGCACATTATGCATTGCGTCCCTGGCCCTGGATTTTGGTTGCTCTTGCTTCATTGATACTATTCCCAGATTTAGAAGCAATCCGGAGCGCTTTTCCGGGTATTTCAGAGCAATACATTGGGGACGATCTTGCTTATCCGGTTATGATGACTTTGCTTGGTCCCGGCTGGTTAGGTTTGGTTGTTGCGTCGCTGACAGCAGCTTTTATGTCTACAATAAGTACTCATTTAAATTGGGGTTCAAGTTATATTGTACATGATTTTTATGCACGATTTGTAAATACTGATGCATCTGAAAAACAGAAGGTCTTCCTGGCTAGAATTAGTACAGCCATTTTGATGATCATTGCTGGAACCTTTGCATTGACATTTCTTGAAAACGCTACACAAGCCTTTAATATATTGCTGCTATCAGGAGCAGGTACAGGGGCTATATTTTTATTGAGGTGGTATTGGTGGAGAATTAATGCAACCACGGAAATTGTAGGCATGGCCGTTGGTTTGCTAACAGCTTTGATTCTGGTGCTTTTGGTACCAGATGATTCGATCTCCTCAGCTTATCTGGATGGATTTTCGACTAAATTATTGATCGCAACTTTTGTTACTTCAGTTGCCTGGATACTAACCGCATTATTGACGCCGCCGGAGCCCTTTGAGACCTTGAAGGATTTTTACAAACTAACGCATCCGGGAGGACCCGGTTGGAGGTGGCTTCGGATAGAATCTGATAAAAGAGGAGTTGATATTTATGAATCGGCGACTTGGAATGTGCCTGGAAGCTTGCTTCAAGTGTTATTTGGGACTGTGTCAATCTACTGTGTATTATTTGTGACCGGGCAAATCATATACAGCAATTGGAAAGCAGCAGGTTGGTTGACGGTCGTAGGCGCAATTTCAATTTTTATCACTTACAGACTTTGGGTACATACTGAATCAGAAAACGAATAATTATGACACCTCCTTTGGATAGACGTTCCTTCATCAAAACTTCTTCAATTGCAGCCGCAGGAACAGTTGCAATCCCTCATGTTGGATCTTCCTTCTCTGTAAGGAAGCACGCAAAAGATGAAATCAGAATTGGATTCATCGGCACAGGACTAAGGGGCAGAAACCATGTTAACAACATACTGGATCAAGAAGGAGTCGTATGCCCAGCATTTTGCGACATCGACCCAGCTGCAGTGGAATTAACCCAGCAGATGATACTGGATCGAACTGGGAAAAAGTCTAAAGTTTACACTGGTGATGAAGAGGCATTTAAGGAGATGCTTATTAAAGAGGAGTTAGATGGAGTGATCGTTGCTACCAATTGGAAATGGCATACGCCGGTGTGCCTTGCGGCAATGGAAGCAGGAGTCTACGTAGGGGTTGAAGTGTCGGGGGCCTTCTCTGTAGACGAATGTTGGGACTTAGTCGAGACTCATCAAAGGACAGGTACGCATCTCATGTTTTTAGAAAATGTGAATTATCGTCGTGACGTAATGGCGGTATTGAATATGGTAAGAGATGGAATGTTTGGTGAGCTAATCCATTGCAGAGGTGGGTATCAGCATGACTTGAGGGCAGTCAAATTTAATGACGGAAGGGGCGGTCTTGTCTACGGCGAATCTGCATACGGTGAAGCCAGGTGGAGGACACACCACTCCATTCAAAGAAATGCAGAATTATACCCGACGCATGGATTAGGTCCCGTAAACGCAATGCTAGATATCAATAGGGGCAATAGACTAGTTTCGATCTCATCGGTAGCAACTAAATCGCGGGGTTTAAAGAAATTTATTGCAGATCATCCTGATGGAGGGACCCATCACGAATATCATAATATCAATTGGTCGTTGGGTGATATTGTCACATCTACCTTGACTACAGCGAATGGTGAGACCATTGTATTGACGCACGACACGAATTTACCGCGACCTTATTCATTAGGTTTTAGGGTTCAAGGTGTTACCGGGTTAGCAGAATTCGACTATTACAAAAGAAGAGTGTACGTTGAAGGCGTTTCGGATCCGCACCGATGGGATGAGTGGGACACCTGGTTCACTAAATACGACCACAAACTTTGGAGAGAATTTGGTGAAGAGGCTGTCAATAGAGGACATGGGGGAATGGACTTTTTCCTCGACAGGGCTTTCATTGAAAGTGTGAAAAATGGAACCGAGCCAGTATTGGATGTATATGACGCAGCGACACTGAGGGTTATCACGCCGCTATCTGAAGCCTCCATCTTACAAGGAGGTATGCCACAACAGATCCCAGATTTTACTGAAGGGAAATGGATGAGCCGTAAGCCCGTCTTTGGGATAGGGAATATTTGATGAAAGGCGCAATTTCCTTAGTTAAGTGAATCTAGGAGAATACTAGCTGAGAAAATGATAGCCTTTCTCTGTTCAACAGATGGGGAATTCCGTCTGCTGCGTTAAGAATTTCTCTCAAAGATATCATCAGGAGGAAGAGCAAGACATTTTACTAAGGTCAATTACTTGACTTTATTTTCTGCCTTATTCAAAATATAGATTATCGATGATGACCTCACCGGGAACAAATTCCCCATTTTCATTTATTGGATTCCAAAACGAAAAAGGAATATGAGTATTTTCCGTATCTAACCCTTCAAAATCAGATAAGGGGATGCGATACTCATGAAAGCCGTTTTCAATTTCTTCACTTTGGTAATTAATTAAGAAGACGGCAGCGGCACTACTTGGGCTTTCAAGTTTAATTTCTGCATCTGTTAATTCGTCAGGTATTTTTACTGAAAAAACAATAGTGGAATAGTCTGAAATTGAGGCTGCAGCTGCTAATTCGAACCAAGCTCCTCCCCAATTACCACCGGGAAAATTATAGGCTATGCTTTGCGCTCCGTTAATGGTATTATCCGAAACGTAGATTGACGGTTGACCGCCAGCCCCATAGGCAACAACCTTCGCATCACCTAATGCCTTAAAGTCATCATTGAAAGCCACATTGGCAAGGTCATCAGGTAGGTTACCTCCAAGCGTTTCTTTTTCTATTTCTAAAGGAGGTTCTGCAGGTGGGTTATATCCATCTATGCTGTATACTCGGACGTAATCTACGAGTAGGCTTTGTGGAAAAGACGTAGATTCATTTGGGTATCCCGGCCAATATCCTCCAACCGCAACGTTCATAATAAGGTAGAAACTTCTTCGGAATTCCAGCATATCTTCTTCAATACTAAAGTTGGCTATTTGAGTATCATCCACACTAAATGTAATTTGAGTGTCTGTCCATTCTGTACTGAAAACATGATAATCGTCTGAAAATGCACCACTGGGAAGACTGTAGGAGCCTTGTATTTCTCCTTTCCCATAGTTTCCATTGGTATAGTGTAGTGTTCCATGATAAGTCGAAGGGTCACTACCAATCACTTCAGCAATGTCTATTTCTCCACAACCCGGCCAATTGACCTCACCTCGATTGTCTCCCAACATCCACAATGCAGGCCATATTCCCTGTCCCTGTGGCATTTTTGCTTTGATATCTATTCTGCCGTATAGAACGCTTATCTTTCCATTTGTGGTCAATTTTGAAGAGGTGTAACCATCTGTTTCATCTCTAAGCGCCGTGATTGCCAAGACTGAAAGGTCATCATCCTCGACAATAGCGGCGTTCTGCTGCTCATCGGTGTAGATCTGTAATTCATTATTTCCCCATCCGGCAGGGAGTCCGTAATCGCGTCCATCTCCTATTTCGAAATTCCAACTTCCCTCATCAATCGAATTTCCATTGAACTCGTCAAACCACTCTAAGGTGTATCCTTCAATCTGTGCATCAACAGGTAGCTCGACCTCGTTATCGTCAGAGCATGATTGAAGTAGTGAGAGGGTACAGGCTGCAGCGATTATAAAAAAAAGAAGGACATTTTGAATACGTCCTTTTTTGGATAAATGAGGAGACGGCATGTGTATATGGTTTTGTGTAATCGGATTTAGATCACAATGAATTCGACTAAAATATTTTGTTTAAAAAAGGGTAAAAAAATAGCAAGGATGCCATTAGAACCCTTGCTACACTTAATTAACGAAAGAATTCCCAACTTGCTGTAGGGAATCCTTTTCTTATGAGATCTTATTTCTTGTTCAACGTGAACTCCCAATGCACAACAGGGTCGGTACCTGCAGAAATTCTTAGCACCATGGTTGCTGGAGTTAAGCTATGAATGTTATAAGTAATTGAGGAAGGAATTGAAGCCGGAGCTTGGTCAGTTCCTAGTTCTCCTTCGTTGTTCATCTTAGCAAGAGCGACAAATGCTCCTGCGCCATCGATCGTTACGGTTGATTCGTCTTCGGCCAACTCATATGTAAAGCTTCCGGAAACGTGAGGGGCTACCGGAGCACCACAGCCCTCGTCAACGCCTTGCCAAGTTTCTAACCATGTGTCAGTACCTAGGTCTTGCGTAAAAGACCCGTCATCACCAAATGTCCAGACGTCGTCCCACGCACAAGATCTCGTTTGCGTATCGGCGGCAGGAATACCCCACCAGCTGTAATCGCCATCTCCAGGACCAACTTGGATTGAACCATCAATCGGAGCCAGAGACCATGATCCAACGATATCACTTACTACAGCAGGCTCTTCTTCTTCATCTTCTCCACATCCCACAAGTACGATACTGGTAGCAAGTAGGGATATGAAAACAAAATTCATAAACTTTTTCATATTTTATTTAATTAGTCTTTCTAGGCAAGTTTACAATCTTCTTCGTACAAGCGCCAAGCTTTACTCTACTACATCTATACATCAGAGGGAAGTTTTTTTATTTCTCAATAGTACTTCAACTAATCTTTCAAAACATGTTTATTTACTAGATTACATCGTTTTTAATAAATAAAAACTTGCTCAATTAAATCTATTGAATTTCAAAATACTATTTCTTTATTCCTTTAAATGTGGCTCTCTCAAGTTAGTTGTACTGCTGGTTGCCGCATTTATAAATTATAACGCAACTGGGCAGTTTTTAGGAGTACCACAGTTGACAACGTATCCAATCGAAGAGTACGGTGCCGGTGGGCAAAACTACCAGATCAAAATTTCCTCTGAGGGGGTCGTTTATGTTGCGAATAACTTTGGACTATTACGATTTGATGGTAGCCGGTGGAGGCGTTCCGAGATTCCCGGAGGAACAAAGATCAGATCTATTCTCTTGGATGAAGATAGAATTTATGTTGGTGCACAGAATGAGTTGGGATATTTTGTTGAATCTCTTTCAGGCGAATTAATTTACACCTCTTTGAGAGAAAAGATTCCGGAGCTAGAACAGGGTTTTGAAGATGTCTGGAAAATAATTCCTTCTAATGAAGGAATATCTTTCACTACAACTGGGCGAAGCTTCATCTACACAGAAGATGCGTTTCAAGTCGTGCAATCTTCTGCGGCCCCTGGCTTTGTTTCGAGTGTCAACGATACGCTGATAACACAATCCCCTACAGGTCATTTACAAGCTTTTTATCAAGGGAAATGGAATGACTATATGAAGCAGCCTTTTCAAGAAAGTGAGTCGTTGGTTACCACACTAGTGCTTGACGATCAAACTAAGCTGTGGTTTACAAGGAAGTCTGGAATCTTGAAAACGGTAGGACCTTCATCAGAGGCTTTTGCGTCGGCCTACACAGGGCTGCTGTCAGAAGCGATTATAACGACAGCAGTCAGACTAGGAGCTGGTCAGATTGCGGTGGGCACACAATCAGCAGGTTTATTCATCTTCGATACAGGAGGAGACCTGGTGTTTCACTTCAACAAGGATCGTGGCTTCAATTCTTTAACCGTCAATGACATCACGGAAGATCAAAATGGGTCGCTATGGGTTTCGGTCAGCAATAGAATACTTAAAATTCATTGGAATTATCCGATTAGCTTTATTGATGAAAAACTGGATGTGCCGGGCACAGGTTACTCCGCTGCTGAGTATAAAGATCAGTTCTATTTTGGGACTAATAATGGTCTGTATAGAGCCGAAAAAGTGGGCGCCATGCTGGGGAAGGCAGAGGGTTTTAATGACCTCAAGGGACAAATAAATAATGTGCAGATAGTGGATGAAAGCCTGCTAGTCAGTGCTGATGATGGGATGTATTTTGAAAGTGGGGGGAGGATGGTTTCGATTGATCAATCTGTAGGTTGGTGGATTATGATACCAACCTCCAGTCCTGGTAAATTCATTGGAGGATCATATGCAGGGCTAGGGCTGTTTACTAATCAAGAGAATCAATGGAAGCTTGAAAAGAAATACGAGGGTTTTGATGAATCCTCCAGGGTAATGATTTTCGATAGCAAGGGATTCTTGTGGATGACTCATGGTTATAAGGGTATTTACAGACTGCGGTTTAGTGAAGAATATGATCATCTGCAAGATGTCAGGTATTACGGCGTTGAGCAAGGACTTCCATCGCTTTACCTTAATAATGTTTTCGAAGTAGGTGATGAATTAGTTTTTGGGACTGAATCTGGACTCTTTCAATTTGACTATGAGGATGAGTTGTTTACAAGGCATCCCTATTTTGATACGCTTGTTGGACCACATTTGCATACCAGAATTATTAAGGAAACCCCGAAAGGGGATATTTACATTTTAACTAATGATTATTTCGGCCTCCTTAAGAAAGATCAATGGACAGGCTATCAGCTAGAGAAGAACTTATTTAATGCAATCTTCCCATTACTTAATAACGATCTTGCTCAAATATGCATCCTTGGCAATAACCAACTACTATTTACGGCAAATCAAGGATTCATACATTTCAACGAAGAAATCGAGCATCAAGCGCAGAAACCCTCTACCAAAATGACCAAAATAGAAATCCTTAATTCAGAGGATAATATTTTGGATTTTTCAGAACCTGGTGATTCTAAATTGAATCTTTCATACAATTCCAATGCCCTTACTTTTTACTACACAAGCTTGAAAGACCCTTTTGATAAACCTACTTATTCGTATCGTCTTATCGGGTTTAGAGATGAGGGCTGGTCTGAGTGGACAGGCCAAAACTCAAAGGAGTATACTAATCTTTTTGAAGGTAGTTACGAATTTGAGGTAAAGTCGCGGGACATCTTTTTAAATGAATCAGATGCAGTAGCTTTTAAGTTTCGAATCTACCCTCCGTGGTATCGCTCCACTTTAGCTTACATCGGCTACATCTTCCTCTTTATTAGTACTTTTTTTATCAGTTTTTACGCTTACCGTAGAAGATATAAAAAGGAGAAAATCAAATTAATTGCGGATCAAAAAAAGGAGATTGAAATAAAGGAAACGGAGTTAACACAACTCAAAAATGAAAAACTAGAATCAGAGATAAGTCACAAGAAACGTCAGCTGGCTTCATCTACCATGCATTTGTTAGATAAAAATGATCTGTTGAGTAGATTGAAGACTCAGATTAATTCACTTACGGATAACGAGCAACTTGATCAGCAGTCTGTAAAGGACCTTAGAAGAATGGTTAAAGAAATTGATCGAAATATTGACAAGGACAAATCCTGGGAACAATTTGAATTACATTTTGATGAAGTCCATGGTGATTTTTTGAAGAGGATTAGCCATGAGTATGATAGCATGACGCCTCAGGAGATCAAGTTGGCAGCGTACCTAAGAATGAACATGACGACCAAGGAAATCGCAAACCTTCTGAAGATCAGTGTACGGGGTGTGGAGATTGCTCGATATCGGCTAAGAAAAAAACTTGACCTTAACCAGGGTCAAAATTTAGTTGACTTCATGTTAAAATACTGATAAGAATACAGAATAAGATTGCCAGCGAGATTTCAGTCAATGTAGAGATCTCCCTTTCCGTAGGCTACTGTATCTTATATTTGCCCACAAATTTAAAAAGTATGAAACCATCGCTGGTCATTCTGGCTGCAGGTATAGGTAGCAGATATGGAGGAATAAAGCAGTTAGACGGATTCGGTCCAAGTCAGGAAAGGATCATTGATTACACAGTATATGATGCAATAAAAGCAGGGTTTGGGAAAATTGTATTTGTCATTCGGAAAGCAATAGATGAACCCTTCAAAAAACTTGTATTTGATAGATGGAAGGGTAAAATCGACTTAAGGATCGTCTACCAGGAGTTGGATAGTCTCCCCGATGGTTATAGAGTACCTGAAGGCAGGGAAAAACCCTGGGGTACAGCCCATGCCGTTTGGATGGCAGAAAAAGAGATTCAGGAACCTTTCGCTATAGTAAATGCGGATGATTTTTACGGGAGGGGTTCCCTGGCAGTAGCTGCAGATTTTTTATTACCACTGAAAAATGGTGAAAAGGCAGCCTGTATGGTTGGATATCAATTAAAGAATACGCTTACGGATGCCGGCACTGTTTCCAGAGGTATTTGTGAGGCAGATACTTCCAATAAGCTCGTAATCATTAGAGAACGGACCAATATCGCAAGAGGAGTTGATGGTATTTATTTCGAAGAGGATGGCGAAAGGTATACATTAGATGAAGACATGATTGTCTCTATGAATCTAATGGGCTTCACACCGTCTGTTTTTGAAACTATTGCTGTCGGTTTTGATCAGATTTACGAAGAGAGTTTGAATAATCTCAAAAAGGAATACTTTATTCCGTCCATTCTCAATGAATGGATTCAATCCGGTGTAGAGGTTCCATTATTAAAGACAGACGATCAATGGTTTGGTGTTACTTACTCTGAAGATAAGCCTTGGGTAAAAGAGCAATTGTCAAAGCTGCACCGCAAAGGGATTTATCCGGATGCACTCTGATATTCTGAAAGAAATTAAGGCAGTGCTAAGTGCTTATCCGGAAATACCTAAAGGTAAAAATCTGGAGTATGAAAGGATTCCTCACGGTCATATCAATCATTCATATAAGCTTGAAACAGATAGCAAGTGCTTATTTATCCAGCGTCTCAACGTGAATATTTTCCCAAATGTAGCTGCAATGTGTAATCAAATTGAACAGGTAACCCAGCACCTTGCCTGCTATTATCAGAAAAATAACCTTCCATATGAAGCAGTAAATTTTTACAAAACATTTAGCAATCAAATATTTTATCAAACCGGCAGGAATTTTTACCGAATCTGTGATTATAAATCGGCATTGGTGGCACATCAGTTACCTACTAATAATGAGATGGTATTATCTGCCGGTGAGGCATTTGCCCATTTTGCAAAAGGTTTAATTGACCTGCCTGTAGCCGATGCGTTTTTTCCTATTAGAAGATTTCACGATTTAGCTTTCAGATATCAGCAATTACAAGAAGCGAAGCAGAACTCTAACCAGGCCACAGCGCTACTGGGCTTATTTCAAATTTGTGATAAGTTATTTGACCTGCTAAAACCAGTTCTTAGATATTTGGAAGAAGGTAACCTTCCAAGCCGATGGGTACATAATGATACTAAATTGAACAACCTTCTTTTTGATAAACAGCTAGATGCCAGATGCGTGGTCGATTTAGATACGGTAATGCCAGGTTCATTGATCTTTGATATAGGGGACGCACTTCGCACGATGGGGTCGTCATTGGAGGAGGACGATTCGGAGCTTGATAAATTGCACATTAACAAATCAGCAATTGATAGCTTTTTGCAGGGTTATGTATCGGTTATTGGTGAACATATGACAAGTGAAGAAAAAGAAATGATACCTTACAGTGGAATATACATGTCAGCTATCATGGGATATAGATTTCTGACAGATTTTCTCAGCGGCAATCGTTATTATCGAGTCAGGTACCCGAATCACAATTTAGACAGGGCAAGAAATCAATTGACCTTGGCTGTCATTTTATCTGAAGACATTGGTAAAGTAAAATAGCAAGAGACGTGCAAGAGATGGTATCGCATGTCTCTTATTTGAGTGCAGCGAGTGCTGCTTCGTAGTTAGGTTCTTGCCCTATTTCAGGAACTAATTCTGAATATTTGACCTTTCCCTCATTATCTACTACCAAGACAGCTCTCGCCTGAAGTCCTTGAAAAGCCCCGTCAATTAGTCCAGTGCCAAAGGCGCTTCCGAATGCTCCTCCATCACGGAAAGTAGAAAGTGTCATCAGATTTTCTAATCCCTCTGCTCCACAAAACCGTTTCTGTGCAAAGGGAAGATCTGCCGAAACACAAAGTATTACGGTGTTCTCCAGATTGGCCGCTTCTTGATTAAATCTGCGTACAGATGCAGCACAAACTCCAGTGTCAATACTAGGGAAGATATTGAAAAGGATTCGCTTCCCTGCATAATCTGAAAGAGTAACGTTTGAAAGATCATCTCTAGTCAAAATGAAGTCAGGAACGTGTGTTCCGGTTGCAGGAAGATCACTAGAAGTATGAGTAGGTGTACCTCCTAAGGTTACTTGCGCCATTGTAATTTTTTGATTAGCTGATTAAAGTACTAACTAGAATAATCACTTGACTGTGCAGTTTGTTTTCTCAGAACTGAACTTTCAATGGCTGTCGGAAAAAAATTATATGCTATTGCCCAATTCGTATCCAATTATTTAGAAAGCTATTGATTACAATCAATATAGTGGATCTTTTTCCTATTATTTACGAACAAAGCCTTATTACGCTCTGTTGCAAGGATAGAATTCGAAATTTTCAATTAATATTGAAAGTACATGGATTATAAAGAAGCGAAATCGACGTTAATTCAGGCATGGGGTACACTTGGGAGTAGTTGGGGTATCAATAGAACCATGGCACAAATACACATCCTCCTGATGATTACTCCGGAACATTTAAGTACGGAAGATATCATGGAACAACTAAACATTTCAAGAGGTAATGTAAACATGAATCTCAGAGCACTTCTGGAATGGGGAGTCATCTATAAGAAGCTGCGTCAAGGTGAGCGAAAAGAGTTTTTTACAGCAGAAAAGGACATATGGGAATTAGCAGGTATCGTTTCCAAGGAGAGGAGAAAAAGAGAACTGGAGCCTGCGATGAGAATTCTTGACGAGGTTAGTAAGATTGATGAAGGTCCTGAAAAAGAGGTTGGTGAGCTTAGAAAGGTCAGTAAGAATTTACTTGAGTTTAGCGAAATGGCAGATTCAATGTTAGATAAATTTTCAAAAGCAGAACAGTCTAGATTGCTTAAACTTATATTGGCGGTCTAAATTTGTTAAATTAAACTTTCAAAAGTTTCTGAAAATACAAAAAGTTGTGTTTCTTTGTTCAGTAAGTTGAACCAAAGGAATTAATAAGATGTCAGAGAAGGAATTTGGAAGTGCGATCTATTCTCACGAAAAACCGCTGAAGGGATTCGCAATGAAGCTAACGCAGGATTATGACGAAGCTTCTGATTTGTTACAGGAGACATTTTTCAAGGCATATAAGAACAGAACCAAATTCAAGGAGGGAACAAATTTGTCTGCCTGGCTGTATACGATCATGAAGAATGCGTTTATCACACGTTACCAAAAGATGGCAAGGCAAAATACATTTGTTGATACCACAGAAGATGCGCATCATCTTAATTCAGGTGGTACACCCGTGCAGAATCTAGCCGTTTCTAACCTTACAATGCAGGAGCTTGAGTCCATGCTAAACCGATTGGATCGTAGGTTCCGTGAACCATTCATCATGTATTTTAGAGGATTCAAGTATCATGAAATTGCGCAGAGGCTTGATTTGCCTTTGGGTACTATTAAGAATAGAATTCATGTAGCAAGGCAAGAATTACAGTACAAGATAAGTTTGACGACCAGAAGAACCGCGCGTATTCACGCAAATTAAACTAGAAAGTTGGGAGGAGGTCCTCTTGGGCATTTTTTAGACTTTTATTAGGTGCTGTTTTCCATGTAGGTAATTCATTATCTCCTAAAGTAATAGAGCGTAATACTAGAAAATGTTGCGTACTTGTATCAAGGGAAGTTTCTGTACGGGTAAGCAATAGCGTTAACTATAACGATCAGGTACTCCATTTTGGTCCAAAATAGTGAGCAAAGAAATAGATAGTCCATAGGATTTATGTACCTACCTGTTATCCCAATCGATTTCATAGTTCCCCTCCCCTGTGAGGATAGAGGTGCTACGTGTTGCAGGAGTTGGCTTGACTTTAAGAGATCCTCTTTTTATTCTTTTTGAGTCGCTTTTTATCACTTCATTCAGATGATTTTTATGAAACCAGAAGACCTGTTTACTCGAGTTTATTCCTTTCACGCGAAAGCTTTTCCTATTGGTGGAAATCGTTAGTGCATTATTTGAGACATCTTTTCCCGCCAATAGAGACAATAAGACGGATACTTTAGGGACTCCAAAACCTAAATGGTTGTTTCCGTAAGGGTAGAGACTGGCAGATTTGATAATCAATTCTTTCATTTCGCGTGCAGTTAGCGTGGTGTCATATTGTAAAATTGCTGCAGCTAATCCCGTAATCACGGGGGCTGAAAATGAAGTTCCATTACTTGCAAAACAGACTATCTCAGGTTTTGTGTAGCCGATTCCAGGTGTTCCTATTGAACTGAACTTCATCCGTGATCGTCCGTTTAGTACACTCGCACCCACTGTAAGGGCTCCTTGTGCATCAGCAGGTGTAGAAAGTACTTCCCAGCTTTCTCGATCACCTTCATTTCCGGCAGAAACGATAACTAACATATTCTTAGAAAAAAAAGCACTGTCAATAGCTCGAGCTAGCATGGTGGTTTTACCATCCATGTGCATTGGTAGGTAGTTTTCATCTTTTCGAGTATATCCATCAGCGTAACCAAGAGAAATATTTACGATACGAATACCCTTTTTATGCATTTCTTCCAGCGCATTTATCAATAAGTCTTCCTCTAGTCTTTTTTCAAAAGCACCATGGTCCGTTCGTGCCAGATGGTATAGGGCTTCTGAAGCGATTCCGCTTCTTACCTCGGTTTCTGGATTGTAACCCCCAATTAAAGTCCATACTTCTGTTCCGTGGGAGTCCTCTAAATGTTTTGAGCCTTCGTAAGGAGGTAGTTCTGGTGTGATGTAATCAGTATAAGAAATAACGCGCCCTTCTCTAAAATGCCCGCTTAATGAGAGGTTTTGATCAGCATTCAAAAAGCCACCATCAATGATTCCTATCTTTATATTTTTCCCGGTCAAACCCTTATCAAAAAGTAGGTTTCCTTCAATTTGCTCAAGTGCGAAGCCATACTTCAAATGATTGCTCTTTTTGTTTGGTTTGAAGGAGACAACAGGTAGAGGGCTTCTTAAGTCTTTATTCAATTCTGGAACGGCGGGACTGCTAAGCGTGTAGGAGCAATAAGGTAACCATTCAGCACAGAAATTTGGCTGGTATCCGGCTAATAGCGAAGTGTCTTTTTTATGAACCCAATATTTCTCCTGACCAAATAAAATCAGTGTGATTTGTCCGGTCCAGAACAAGAGAACAATTAACTTTAACTCCCTGCTCACATGATTAAATTTAATAACAAAAAATAGATATTGGTCTTAGATGATTTAACTAAGGTGAGGTAAATAATTCGAGCATAAAACTTTATACCGATGAAATATATCCCATTGGATTCGCAAGTATTTGTCGAAAATAGGAGAAGGCTGATCAAGGACTTGAAGCCTAATTCAGTAGTTGTTATTCGTTCAAATGATATCATGCCTACTAATGCCGACGGAACCATGAGTTTCATTCAAAACTCTCATCTTTTCTGGCTGACTGGAGTTGACCAAGAAGAGTCGTATTTGATATTAGCACCTGATCATCCGGATGAGAAGATGCAAGAGGTATTGTTTCTTAGAGAGACCAGCGAGGAAATAGCAATTTGGGAAGGGCATAAGCTTACCAAAGAGGAAGGGATCGACATAAGCGGTATCAATCAAATCAAGTGGAATCATGAGTTTGAGAAAACGTTGAATACGGTTCTTGCAGATTCTGAATGCATCTATTTATACAAGAATGAACACATCCGAAATGCAACCGAAGTGGAAACCTCGAATGACAGATTGGTAAAATGGGTAATGAACAAATACCCACTTTACGAGTTTGAGCGACTTGCACCAATCATCTACAGAAACCGAACTATCAAGTCAGCAGCGGAGGTCCAAGCGATTTGCCATGCGTGTCATATTACAGAGCAAGGCTTCCGAAATATATTGGATGTGGTTCAACCAGGAGTTTGGGAATATGAGGTGGAGGCGGAATATCTCTACAACTTTGTACGTAATCGTTCAAGAGGATTCGCCTACACGCCTATTATTGCAGGTGGTGGTAATGCTTGCGTGTTACATTACATTGAAAATAATAAACAACTCAAGGACGGTGACCTTTTGCTAATGGATGTGGGTGCAGAATATGGTAATTATAATGCTGATATGACCCGAACAATTCCTGTAAATGGGAGATTTACAAAACGTCAAAGAGCTGTCTATGATGCTGTGTTAAGGGTCAAGAATAAGGCAACTGATATACTTAGACCTGGTATTACTATACCTGAGTATCATAAAGAAGTGGGATTATTTATGGAAGAAGAGCTGGTAGAGTTAGGTTTAATTGATAAGACAGATATAAAAAATCAGAACCCTGATTGGCCAGCCTATAAAAAGTATTTTATGCATGGCACTTCGCATCATTTGGGCTTGGATGTTCATGACTACGCATCCGTTTTTGATCCTGTAGCTCAGGGAATGGTTTTCACAGTTGAGCCTGGAATTTACATCAGAGAAGAAAATATTGGTGTTAGAATCGAAGATGATATCCTTATCACTGAAGATGGCCATGAGAATTTAATGCATACTATTCCTGTAAAAGCGGAGGAGATTGAAGAGTTGATGCTGAGAAAAAATTAGTCATAACTGAAATAGTATCATCTGATCCCGTATTAATACCAGTTGGAATTATCTCCTCACCAGCTACTATTGTCATTAGGTTGAAATGCATTGGATATCTGTGAGAGTGATTTATGGGCTGAAGACGCTATTCAACTCTAATTAATGTCTATTTTTGAGTTTATTAATACATACGAATGGATTACAATACGGGAAGAAGTCCCATTAAACTAAGGGAATACGGAAGAAACGTACAACGAATGGTTGCGCATCTTAAATCAGTAGATGATAAGGAAAAGCGTAACAGCTATGCAGCTACTTTGGTAGAATTGATGAAGCAGATCAATCCGAACCTGAAGGATACGCAAGAGTATGAGCAGAAAATATGGGATGATCTTCACATCATCTCTGATTTTGAATTAGATATAGAAGGCCCCTTTCCGAAACCTGACGCAACCTTGCTTTCTAAAAAGCCAGATCGTGTTGGATACAATCACAACAATATCAAGTTTCGTCATTATGGACGAAGTATCGAAATCTTGATTGATCAGGCGATTAAACTTGAAGACCCTGCTGAAAAAGAAGGAGCCATTATAACCATTGGGAGGTTGATGAAGTCTTTCTTTGGCACATGGAACAAGGAGAATATTGAGGATCAGCAAGTATTAAAGAATATTAAAGCGCTATCTGGCGGCGAGCTGGATATCGATATTGAAAAAGTCAAAGAATTACGTCTATTTGATATGTCTAAACCTGCTCATGACGGTAACCGAAACAGGAGAAATAATAATAACAACAGGGGTAAGGGTCGAAGAGGGAACAATAACAACAACAATCGCAGTAGAAGGCGTAATAATTGATTAAATGAGCTCATTTCGAGTAAAGGGAGGTAATCGATTGTCGGGGTCTATTACCCCACAAGGTGCTAAAAATGAAGCACTGCAAATCGTTTCGGCTGTCTTATTGACAGAAGAAACGGTACACATACACAAAATTCCTAACATTAGGGATGTTTTAAAGCTTATTGAACTCCTCTCAGATCTTGGTGTTGCGGTTGAAAAGACCGGTGAAGAGTCATATAAGTTCAATGCTAGACACATTAATCTTGATTTCTTAGAAACAGCTGATTTCAAACAGAAGGCGGCGTCTCTTAGGGGCTCTATTATGATTTTAGGCCCACTGTTAGCGCGCTTTGGTGTTGGAAAAATGCCTAAGCCCGGTGGTGATAAGATTGGAAGAAGAAGAGTCGATACTCATTTTATGGGTTTTCAAAACCTTGGTGCAAGGTTTCATTATGACTCCGGCACATCATTCTATACGGTAGACGGTAGTAAACTAAAAGGTGCTTACATGCACCTTGATGAAGCTTCTGTGACAGGAACTGCCAACATTGTGATGGCAGCTGTTCTTGCCGAAGGTGAAACTACTATTTATAATGCCGCCTGCGAGCCCTATGTACAGCAGCTTTGTCGTATGTTGAATCGCATGGGGGCTAGAATAGAAGGCGTGGGCTCAAACCTTTTGAAGATTAAGGGAGTGGAAGGATTGAGGGGAACAGAGCACACCATGCTGCCTGATATGATCGAAATAGGATCTTTCATTGGAATGGCTGCCATGACACAGTCTGAGATTATCATCAAGGATGCTTGTATTGATCAACTCGGAATAATACCTGATACTTTTAAGAGACTGGGAATTCAGATGGATTTTAGAGGTGACGATATCCATGTACCGGCTCAGGAACATTACGGTATTGAGACTTATATCGATGGTTCGATTTTGACTATTGCAGATGCAATTTGGCCGGGCTTTACGCCTGATTTGTTATCAATAGCATTGGTTACTGCAACCCAAGGAAGAGGTACTGTCTTGATTCATCAGAAGATGTTTGAAAGCAGATTATTTTTTGTTGACAAACTAATTGACATGGGAGCACAGATCATCCTGTGTGACCCGCATCGTGCTACAGTTATTGGACTTGATCGTGCATTCCCACTAAAAGGTATTTCGATGACATCACCTGATATCAGAGCTGGTGTTTCATTGTTGATTGCAGCTATGTCTGCAGAAGGTATCAGCACGATCCACAACGTGGAGCAAATTGATCGCGGTTATCAATTCATAGATAAACGATTAAATGCGCTAGGTGCTGATATTGAACGATTTGACTAGAATTTAGGAAGATAGGTATTTCTCTTAAATCGAGATGAAATGCGTCCATACTTACTCATAGGCATTGTTTCTATTCTTGCAGCAGTACTTTGGTGGGGAGATAATAAATTTGAGAAAACCGCGACTGTAAAGTTTCTTGGAGTTAGTTTGGAAGCTCCTCCTAGACCGATCGATAGTGCAAAGTTCAATTCAGTAACGAGCATTAGTCCCTCACATGTAGCAATCATTCCCTATTCATTTACAAGTGCAGGAAGTAATAAGGTCATATATGATAGAGATCATCGGTGGTGGGGTGAATCTTATGGAGGTGTGGTTAGGCTTACAGAAATGGCGAGAGCTGAGGGGATTGAGGTGATGATAAAGCCACATGTTTGGATTCAGGGTCAAGGATGGGCAGGGGATTTCATATTAGAAAAGGAGAGAGACTGGAAAGAGTGGGAAGATAGCTATCGCGTCTACATTCTGGATTTTGCAGTCTTGGCGGAATCAATAGAGGTCCCTCTTTTCTGTGTTGGTACTGAATACCGGTTTGCAGCTGTGAAAAGGGAGGAATTTTGGCGACAGTTAATATCAGAAGTTCGTGAAGTTTATAGCGGAGAAGTCACATATGCAGCGAATTGGGATAACTATGAAAAGGTAAAGTTTTGGGATGCTTTGGATTATATCGGTGTAGATGCTTATTTCCCGCTAGATACAGCGGCCGTTCCAAGTAAGGAAGACTTGCAGAAAGCCTGGATACCGATTCACCAAGAACTTGAACTTATAGCAGATAAGTATGATAAACAGATAATCTTTACAGAATACGGCTACAGGAGTGTCCGTCATACTGCTGGACCAGACTGGGAATTAGAAGGTAATTACTTTAATGAAGAAGCACAGCAAATAGCATATGATGCATTACTGCAATCTGCATGGGACAAGCAATGGTTTGCAGGTGGGTTTCTATGGAAGTGGCGCTTTTACGAGGGGGTGGGAGGAGTAGGAGACAAGGGCTTTACTCCTCAAGGCAAGAGAGCAGAGACCACCATCGCTAAATATTATCGTCGTATGGATTGATTAACTTTGGTAATTTTTTGCATTCGCATTGAGAATTTTCCTTCTCATATATTTCAGCTTTGTTTACGGTAGTAAAGAAAATGATTAACTAGATGATGTTTAGTTTTCACAGATCACCAGGACTGACCTAAATGTCACGAAAAAGAAAATCCCACGGAATTCCCATGGGATTTTGCAATAGTATTAAAGAGTATTTTAAATATTTGCCAAGGCGACAGATTCTTCAACTAGTTCGAATGTGAACTGTTTATTGTTGAAAGCTGCCATACTATAAGCATTATTGGAACCACATTCTTCCTTATTTGTTTCCTGTTGAAGCAAACCTATTTTTACCATGCAGATTCTCAATCTTCCAGATGTAGTATTATCTGCATAGATCGTATGTTTTTGTCTTTTAAGTGATCGGCCGTTTGCTACTGACTAATTTGAATTTCAAATGATTTTTGGAAGCATGTTGATTTGATGGCTATTGTTACGATATGGTTTGCAGTCTACTATATGCTCATGGCCTGCTTTTGGGAATCTTTCTGATTTTATATCTGGTTTGAAGTGAAAACTTCTTTGTTTTCGTTCTTGACTTGAATTTCCTTTTCTTCGTTTTTTGAGTTTTAGCTAGGAATAAAAGATACTGATTTTAAGTGTGGTTTGCGATCAACTTGTTGCCCATACTTACCAAGCAGAACGAAATAATAAAAGTGACTCGAATTGAAATAAAAATCTTATTTCCTTATGATCGAAGGAATGAATCTTCTGAAGGAAGCAGAGGCTAATCCACCGAGCAGTGCGAAGATTCCTACAAACAGAAAAAGGTATTGATGGCCGATTACTCCTGGATTGTTATCTAATATCAAGCCCATGATCGGTCCCATAAAAATATCGGGAGTATATCCAATGACTGAGATCAGGCCGGCAGCACTTCCTGTGTATAGAATTGGCAAATCTGATTCCTGAAAAAGAGCAAAATATAAACCTCGTAAACCAAATATGCCTGCACTTATAGAGGCAATGGTCAAGATGATAATTGATTCCATTCCGGGCTTCAATAGCCCGAAGCCTATTGCAAGACATCCAAGTAGCATAATAGAGAACGAGAGGGTAATCATCTTCGAATGAATCAGCCGATCTCCTAAAAAGCCGGCAGCGACAGCAGCAAGAGGACGCACCCAAAACGAGACGGTAGCCATATGGGCGGCTTCTATGTCATTGTAGTTGAATGCAACTTTGGCATATAGTGAAAAATCGTCCGTTACCTTGTAGCCTACATACGCGCATAGAACAATGAATGCTTGAATCCAAACAGTGGGTTTACCTATAACAGATTTGACCCCTTCTAGAGAAAGGTGTTCGACTTGAATATTATCGTACTTATCTCCTCTAAAAACCCACCAAATAAGCGGTGCACATAACATAGTACCCATTGCAAATACTTTAATGATCCATTGAAGAGCATATGTAAGTTCGGTGGCGCTGGCCTGCTCTGCTGGAGTTGGAAGAAGAGCATCTAGTAGAAATATTGAAGCGGAGGCTGTAGAGGCTGCGATGAACCCTCTCCCTGCATCTACTAAACCGAAAGACTGTCCCTGCGATGCTTCTCCACCAAAAGCTCGCTGGACTTTTACATAGGATGCCCAAAACATCAGAATGGTAGTCAGACCCCAAAAGGCATACAAAATAGATAACGTTTCAACAGATGGAATGGATGCCATGACAAAACCAGCCAGAGAAGTTGCTATGAATGCTGCTGGAAGGATTTGTCTGGGGGCGAAGCGGTCAGCAATGGGCCCACCTAGGAAATAAGAAAACATGGCAATTATTCCGTAAAACGAAAAGGCGGTGCCAAGTTGGTAATTATTGATGTCAAAAACCGTCAAGAACGTTGGCCTAAAAATCCTAGTGATTACAAACGGGAGGAAAAATATCCCTTCGCCAATCAACATTAAGGTCAGAAGTATGCCTATATCTTTAGCCTTCACGGCCAAAAGCTACAAAGAATAGATCGACATCAAAAATCCAGTTATCAAAGCAGGCTCATAATATTGCTTGATGAGGCTTTTTCTTCTAGGATGTGAGTCCCCGGCAAGTTTGGTATCATAAAACTATCAGCATCAATGTAACTATTGACATCGTCTACCGCTCTATCATCTTCAGCGTAGTGTATTTTAGTCAGGATCACCTTTAATTAATACAGCTTCTAGCACGGTACCTGCAGGTTATTAAAGTACCAATCAGTTGTATTTACTTTTTTATCATGTGAGCCGGGCCGATCGTAATCCAACTCATTAGGGGAGGTTATCCGACTGACGGCATTGTTTTCACAGGAAGTCTACTTTGCCACTACCTAAGTTATAGTAGGCAGGGACAATTTTTACTTGCTCAGCTTCGACTGCGCTTCCGATTATAGCAGATCGAGCAGCCAATTCCCTGGCGGTCATTTCTGCATTCTTCTTTACGACATCCGTGATTGTTGCCGCTTCGCCAGCCGCAGAAATTGCGGGAGTAACGTGAGATAGCAGGTGATTGAGGTTATAACCATTATCTCCCCCATTCACCGCTGCAGTAACAGCTCCGCAACTCTCGTGACCTAATACAACGATCACCTTGCTCCCTAGATGTGCTACTGCATATTCAATACTTGCCATTGAGGAGGTATTGGCAATATTACCAGCTACACGCACCACAAACAGTTCACCCAATCCAGTATCAAAAGCGAGCTCAGGCACAACTCTGCTGTCTGCGCAACTTAGAATGATAGCAAAAGGGCTCTGTCCTGCGGTAAGTTCATCTCTGCGACTATTGTCTTGTAGTTTGGCTTCTAAGCTATCAGTGATAAATCGTTGATTTCCGGTTTTCAGTCTTTCGATGATTTGTTCAGGTGTCATAAGTTAGTAGTTTGATATTCAGATCGAAAATATTCATATCTATTAAAATTCGAGCTATTTCAGGGGTTTAATTTTCAAAGAAATAACTGATTTTAATTCTTTAGAAGTACCTAGTTTGCTTGTTGTATAGCAATAACATGTTAAGAGTCCATTGGGTTTTGCTCTATGGTGTTTTCTTTGATGCTGATGCTATTTTCGTTTGCATAATTTGTTCTTTTTTACCCATGATAATATAAACTCTTGTTATCGATTTACCAGATCTAGAATTTTGCGATGCAGTGATCTCTTCTATTGTCCAAACCTGATATGTCGCCAATTTCTACTTTGTTTTTCATTGGGGTACTGTGGATGGTAAATTAGTGTATAATGATTAGCAGTTAAGCGGAAGTTCTTTGACCTGATATTGAACTACTATAATTTTTTGGATTAGCAATTGCAAAGCTTTTGTTTAGATGAATCTATTTTCTGCCATGAATATCTGTTTGCAAAGCGGATGACTGAAACAAAGCTTACATTTCTGTAGATCACGTTGAGAAATAGTAAATTTTGCCGTTTGGATCATTGTAAAATAGTAGGAATACCAGAAAAAAGCAGGGTTGTAATAACTGATAAAGAAATAGTAACGATAAACCTTCAAGTACGTTTATAAATACATAATACGTTCTCCTATTTGGTATCTTCACCACAAAAAACGACGAAACGTAGGGCCCTTACAAAAAATATATTGAGGTTTGATATTAAATGATTTGAAATATGGCAAGTGATACAGCAGGAAAGGTTGAAGAAATACTTCGAGAATTAGGTAAAAAGATTGATCACCTAATAGATGAAGCTAGGGAAGCGAAAGATGATATTCGAGATGATCTTGAGGATAAGATCCAGGATCTGAAGAATAAGAAGGAAAAAATCGAAGAGGATATTAATGATTATAAAGACAGTGCCAGGTGGCAGGAAACAAAGGAACATTTCTCAAATGCAATAATTGAGTTTCGACAAGCCGTTGAAGCAGTAATCACCTCGTTGAGGAAATAACCCTACAGTTGGATAACTCTATCCAGCACCTTTTTGATCATTGCATCGACTACTTTATTAGGATCCTTGGAGAACCTATTTCTAACCCGGTTTGCGAGGATGGCACTTACGCTGAGCGTTTGGTGTCCTAGAATTCTACCCAAAGCATAGTAGGCAGCTGTTTCCATCTCGAGGTTAGTCAACCAAAAGTCCTTGTAATGGAAGTAATTGTATGTGTCTAGTAGTTTAGGAAAATGGTTCTCTCCCCTTAGTGCCCGACCTTGTGGTGCATAGAACCCATTACATGTTAAGGTGTTACCTACGGTCATTAAATCTTTGAATGATTCTATCAATTCATTAGATCCTCGACAACAGTACAGAGGATAGGGTATAGCTGTTTCAGTCTGAAATGCAGCGGTAACTTCTTGCTCAAACTTATTGGGTTGGAAAGGGTAGTAAACCATTAGAGGATCCAGTCCGATCGCATATTCACTTAGAATGTGACTCCCTAGTCTCACGTCTTCCTGAATGCTACCAGAAGTTCCTATTCTTATTATTTTCAAAGATTTCTTTTCCTGATGCGGGAGCCTTGTCTTTAGGTCAATATTTGAAAGGGCATCTAATTCGATCATGGCTATTTCCACGTTTTCAGTACCCATACCAGTACTCATAACTGTGAGTCTTTTTCCTTTATAGGTGCCAACATGTGTGATGAACTCTCTTTTGTTCATCTCAAATTCAATCTTATCAAAATGCCGGGAAATACGATGAACTCGTCCTGGATCCCCCACGGTAAGCACAATTTCTGCTACGTGAGAAGGTTTTAGGTTTAGATGGTAAATACTTCCGTCTGGATTAATGATAAGATCTGTATCGGATATTTTATTCGCCATTAGTCCATATCCGCTACTTTACTTCTTTTTAACCCTTTATATGGATTGTATCCATTAGACTTTTTTTGATAATTGCCAGTTCCGTCGTATGGTCTTACGTAGGGATGCTTTGAACATTTCTCTGAACAGCAACCATTGTATTTTTTTGCACCTTCTTCGGACATTGGGATGTGCTTATTACAATCTGGATTCGCACAATTTACCATCCTATCAGAAGGCTCACCGGTAATAAAGCATTTCGAAATTACAGATGGGTTGGTTGCATTCACCTCAGTTACTATGCGGCTGTCAAATACGTAGCATTTACCTTCAAAATTCTCTCCATCAGTCTCTAATCCGTATTTTATAATACCTCCATGTAATTGATAGACGTCCTCGAAACCTTGTTCAAGAAGGTAAGCACTCGCCTTTTCACATTTAATGCCACCTGTGCAGTAAGTAATTACCTTTTTGCCTTTAAAATGCTTAAGCTCCTCGATCTTTTCAGGCATATCCCTGAAATTGTCAATATCAAGTGTAATGGCACCCTTGAATTTTCCTATGTTATGTTCATAGTTTGAGCGCATGTCAATGATGACGGTGTCCTCACTGTCTTCTCTCAGGATTTCTCTAAACTCCGTTGGCTCAATGTATTTTCCTGTTTGTTTATTGGGATCTAAATCAAGCAGCCCGGAGTGCACGATTTCTGGTTTTACTCTAACATGAAGTTTGCTGAACGCGTGTACATCGGAGGTGTCAACTTTGAATTCAGTTTTTTTGAAACGTGGGTCAGATAGTACATATTCCATGTATTTCTGACAGCTTTCTTTTGTACCGGATACGGTTCCATTTAATCCTTCTGATGCAATGATAATCCGTCCTCTAAGGTCGAGATCTAAACATTTCAGATGGTGTTCTTCTCTGTAAGCTTCGGGATCCTTGATCTCGGAATAGCAGTAATAGAGTAATACTAGATGTTCTTCGTCCATAGCTAAGCCTTGTTTCAGCAAGGTGCTTTTTAAAAAAGGGTTATAGAATCACGTATTTAAAAGTAATTAAAATATGCTTAGGTCTTACTTGTCGATCTTGACTGCAGGATTTCCGAAGACAGTCTCATTTTTTGCAACATCACTAATTACAACAGATCCGGCACCAATCCTTGCTTTTTTTCCAATCTTGACACCAGAAACAATGGTGACACCCGACCCAATGAAAACTTCATCCTCAATTTCGACCCCGGAGCTGATAATCGTTCCCGCACCCACCTGAACAAAATCTCCCAGTTTGCAATCATGGTCTATTACAGCTCCGCTGTTGATGATGTTATGATGTCCCAGCTGAGTTAGGGCGCCTACAAAGGATTGGGCATTAATAAAGTTACCATGACCTATAGAAGCACTTTCAGAGAGTTTTGCTCGTTCGTGTATTGCATTCACCGGCATCACTTTTCGATTCTCCTTAAGTTTTTTAACCTCTGACTTCCTGACGGAATTATCGTCTGTAGCCACAAAAGCTTCGCATTTTTGGCCAATAAGCTTTAAGTACCCATGATCTTCCGGATCTCCTAATACCGGGATATCTTGAATCTCTGTATTGTGTAATTCCTTACGCTCGTCGAGAAAACCATATACTACAACGTCATTGCTCTTAAATATCTCAAGTGCTGCTGAAGCTATTCCTTTTGCTCCGAAAATGATGACCGGCTTATCCATTATTTCTGTATTTGGGCCGCAAATTTACGGAAAAGGATAGTAGATCAATTCATGAGGTCTACTTTTCTCAGAGGGATCCAACCAATTGTGATCACTAGAAACGGTAAATACGCTGCTTCGTAGCGCATTAGGCTGCCGAAATTGGGTGTGACCAGTGTAAGGGAAATGGTTAGGATAGAAATAAAAAAAACAGCAATCCAGAAAGTTTGGCTAATCTGTATCCTACGAACCTTCCAGAGGCTTAGTAGGGTAAGTGCCAAGATCAACAGCTTTTCAATCTGGAATGGAATCCAGTAGAAAGATTGAATATCTGTGAATGAAGGACGAAATAATCCCGTGAGGAGTGCAAGTGGGCTACTTATCACAAGATGCCAATAATCCGGCTGGAATGTGCCTAGGCTAAAGCTTGATGAGGATGGCGTGGCTTGGAATTGTTCGTATATCTCAAATAATGTCAAGGGTAGTCTGCTCGGCCTGAGCCAAGGGTGAAGCAGCTGAGCTCCTAAGAATCCAGCTATGATTACAATACCAAGGCCACCCCACAGCATTATTTTTTGTTTTGAAAATGTTTCAATCCAAAAACACGTGAAACTAAAGATGATCCAAATACCAAAGAGGTAGAATCGTGATTCAAGTAAAATAATGCCACCTAGGAGCATTAGTGTCCACTCTGGGAGGCTAGGAAATGAATACCTACGTACACGGTAAAGCGTTATTGAGACTAATATCAGAAACAGTGGATTTGCAATCGCTTCTTTGAAAATGCCTCCAGACCAGATATTGACACTGGGAATTAGAAAAATGGAAAGGTAAATCAGCCATTTTCTATCAAAAACAGCGATTAAATATCGCATTGCTATCCAGCTAAGAATAAAGTTGAAAAGCGTTAGATAAAGTCCTGTCAGCCAATAGTTACCATCAGCTAGGTAAACGATAGGACTGATCGTTTTGACAAAGAATACGGAATGCCAGTTGGAGGAATGCTCAGGAAATTCAGTGCTTAGAAGATGCTCCAAGTAAGAGGTAATGTTGGCAGCATGCTCTTTATTGAATTCAACTGCAGATTGAAAATAAGCCAATGTATCTCCTGATTGCAAATGGACAACAAAATAATATCCTGTGGCTATTGTGGTAATCGAGGAAATTAGAAAGGCACCATAATAACTCCATTTTGGATACTCAAGATTTTGATGATGGCCAAATGCAAAAAGAACGGATCCTATGATGAAAGCGTGAATCAATCTATTGTCTCAGAATTCTGCCTCCAATATTACATTGAAGACAGTTCTTTTTCAGACAATAATTGTAATAAAGCGCCAAAGCTCCCTGCGACGTGAATGCATTGTCAGTTTCAATTCCAACTTTCTTAAGTTTACGAGTGATGGTGTTGGATTCACTAGGAGTGTTTGTTAATAATTGCAATGCGCGATCCATATAGGTCGACTGGTCAAAATGAACACTGACTGCCGTTAGGAGAGGAGAAAATACATTGATGACAAGATGCTCCACCATTTGCTTACCTACAATCGGTTTACTTTTCTGGTTTCGTACTTTATTAAAATCATAATGGTCCTCCCAATATGTATGAGTAGATACCTTGAACAGCCTCTCTATTTCTGAGAAAGCTGATAATTCTATCAGATACCCATACAAAAAGGGGTTTTGAGTTATGAAGGCACTACACTGAGCTAGTCGGAGGCTTGGAAAATTTGCAGGCCTCATCCTACTGAATTTCCACTGTGGTCTATCTAAGCTGGTTTTTAATGAATGCTTATGTTTTAGGTACTGGAATCGTTTGTTAAGCGACTCAACATACGCATGTTTAGAACGAAGTAATAGTCCTGCTTGACCAAAAAGTAGGGCGGCGCAAGTATCAGGTTCATTTAAATACTTTTTGAGAAGCCGAAATGGCATCAGTTCTGCCAGGCGTAGCATAGGAACTTTATTGACTTTCGTACCAAATGCCCTCATGATTAATCTGTAACTCGTCTCTTCCCAATCCTGATTCAATGAATTGAACGTTTTTAACACTTCTTTAGCTTTAGCTTTCAATCGCTCAACGGCCACTTTCTCCAACATACTTTGCTGAATTATGGAAGGGACAGATTGAATGGAAAACTGACATGGTATATCGCTGATTTGACAAGTAAGTTCTTTGTACTTGTAAAGTAGGGTCGTATCAGTCAGATCTCTGATCTCAAGGCAAGGTATCAGTTGCCCATCACGATGGAATACTTTCCTGTCTTCCTCCCAAACTACATGCAGAATTACATTATCATAATTGGAGTTGGAGTCATGCTTATGTTGATACCAATCGGAGGATTTGATGTGTAGCTCCACAGAACCGAACCAAGCGACTGCATCAATTCGAATTTGAGCTTCAAGAAAATCAGGTCCCGCATTGTGATTGTGGAAACCAGGCTTAAGTATTTGAATAGACCTTCCACAAGTTGTCTTAAGTCCAACTTGATCAAACGAACGATGTTTCCACAGATAATGAAGGAGATCTTCACGCATATCTAAACCATTGTGTGTAATATACAATGGTTTATTGCCTATTACCAAGTATGGTATTTCCCCATTGCAGCAGCCATCTGTATTTGGAGGTCTTTTGCTGCTTTACCTGCCGCTTCTGCAAAATCCTCTTTCCCTGAAGCATAAATGATACCTCTTGAGCTATTGATCAGCAGCCCCCCTTGTTTGTTCATTCCATATTTACACACTGCATCTAAGTCTCCACCTTGAGCTCCCACTCCCGGCACTAGTAGGAAATGGTCTGGGACTAACCTCCGGATATTTAAGAGTTTTTCGGCTCTAGTCGCTCCTACAACATACATTGTGTTATGCTTTGTCCCCCAGGTGGTAGATTTTTTGATGACATTCTCATACAGCTTTTCTTCTTCTGTTTCTAGCATTAAATCTTGAAAGTCAAAGAATCCAGGGTTTGATGTCGAGCCCAGAATGATGGTCCACTTCAAATTATATGAAAGGAAAGGTGAAACACTGTCTTCTCCCATATAAGGGGCTACCGTGATGGCATCAAAATTCATTTGATCAAAAAAAGCCTTAGCATAGTGATGGCACGTGTTCCCTATATCGCCTCTTTTAGCATCTGCTATTTTCAATACATTGTCAGGTAAATAAGCGGCGGTCTTCGCTAAGGATTCCCAACCTTTAACTCCCTGCGATTCGTAGAATGCGATGTTTGGTTTATATGCTATGGCATAGGGGAGTGTTGCATCAATGATCTCCTTATTGAATTCAAAGATTGGATCTTCATTATCAAGTAAGTGTCTCGGTATCTTTTCAAGATCTGGATCGAGTCCCACGCAAAGCATGGATTCTTTGGTCTTGATTTCACGGAAGAGTTGGGTTCGTGTCATTGCTTATCTAAAATCAATCACTTCTACTCCCGGGTAATCTGCCGCGTTGAATGTGAAGGCATCGTCGCTAAGGTCTGGTTTTTCTTTAAAATCTTTAATGGTATATTGATAACGATTACCGCCATTTTCGAAAACGATGAACGAGTTTAATGAAAAATCTTGTCCGATCATCATACGAATTTTAAAGTAGCTCTTGTCTCTGTTGACGGGGTCTAAGTCGATGACTTGATTGCCATTATCATTGCTCGCCAATAAGATGTACTTAAACCCTTCCTGATAGATGTCCCAAATATTATTTAGAGAAATTTCTTGCTCTTCCTCTTCATAGGGTGAAACGGTTACTTCACTGAATTCTTCATTGTATGACCATACATCTGAACCATTATTGAAGATTTTTTGACCTGCTATGTCCAAAATATATTTATCTCCTTTGACCATGATAGCACCTGACATCGCTTCATCTATTCCTGCAGTTTCATTCCTTAATGTTTGCTCAAAACCTGCAGAGAAGGCAGGTACATTACGGTACTTGGCGCTCATTCTATCCAGTACTTCCTTTGCTTCCGGGTCAAACTGAGCAAATGCTAGCTGACTGATTACTAGTGTAAAAGCGAATAAAAATTGCTTAATCATTGTATTTTTTCTTTATTAACTGTTGAGATCTTTCAATAACTGTTCCAAATTGTATTCATCCTGCACCAAAACTTCCCTTGCCTTACTTCCTTCAAAGGGTCCTACTATTCCAGCAGCTTCTAATTGATCGATTATCCTTCCTGCTCGGTTGTAGCCTAGTTTCATCTTTCGTTGAATGAGTGAAGTACTTCCTTGTTGATGCGTCACGATTAAGCGAGCAGCATCATCGAACAGTGCATCTCGATCATCCAGATCAACATCTAAAGAGCTCGCTTCCTCTCCTACGTATTCTGGAAGCATGTAGGCATCAGGATAACCCTGCTGCTCTCCAATATACTCGCAGATTTCTTCAACTTCGGGAGTATCAACAAATGCACATTGCAAACGAGTCATTTCGGAGCCCATAGAGAGTAGCATATCTCCCATTCCGATCAATTGCTCTGCACCTCCTGCATCTAAAATGGTCCTACTGTCTATTTTTGAAGTTACTCTAAAAGATAATCGAGCTGGGAAGTTGGCTTTAATAATACCTGTGATCACATTCACAGAAGGTCGTTGCGTAGCAACAATCAAGTGGATACCGATGGCACGTGCAAGCTGAGCCAGTCGCGCGATGGGTGTTTCTACTTCCTTACCGGCTGTCATCATCAAGTCAGCCAGCTCGTCAATTACCAGCACGATATAGGGCAGGTAACGATGTCCTTTTTTAGGATTGAGCTTTCTGTTTACGAACTTCTTGTTGTATTCTTTGATATTTCGGCAGCCAGCATCCTTTAGCAAGTCATATCGCGTGTCCATCTCGATGCAGAGCGAGTTCAGAGTATTAACCACTTTACTCGTATCTGTGATGATCGCTTCTTCAGAGTCAGGGAGTTTTGCCAGAAAATGTCTTTCAATCTTGTTGAAAAGGGTCAATTCTACCTTTTTCGGATCCACAAGTACTAATTTCAGCTGTGAAGGGTGCTTCTTATACAGCAATGAAGTAAGCATAATGTTAAGGCCTACTGACTTACCTTGACCTGTGGCCCCAGCCATCAACAAATGTGGCATCTTTGCTAAGTCTGTTACAAAAACTTCATTTGAAATGGTCTTACCAAGTACCACTGGTAACTCACGATCCGATTTCATGAACTTCTCAGTAGTAATGACTGATCTTGCATCTACCATTTCACGGTTCTTATTTGGAACCTCGATTCCGATTGTACCTCTTCCCGGGATAGGAGCAATGATACGAATCCCTAATGCAGCTAGCGACAAGGCAATATCATCTTCTAAGTTTTTGATTTTAGATATCTTAACCCCTGCTTCTGGTATGATTTCATAAAGGGTTACTGTGGGGCCTATGGTTGCTTTAATACTCGAGATACCGATCTTGAAGTTTATCAGTGTTTCTACGATCTTATCTTTATTAGCTGCTAACTCTTCTGTGGTAACAGTTACTTCTTTATTTGGATACTCAATCAGCAATCCTGGATGTGGATATTTATACCTTGAAAGATCCAACGTGGGGTCAAAATTTTCTGGTACTTCTGTCACGATTTCCTGGAATTCTGCTTTTTCTACTTCCATTCCTAAATCTTCATCAATCACAGTATCTCCTGAATTTGCTGTGCGTCCAGAGGGCTCAACAGTCAGCCGGTCATCCTTGATATCGACTATCGATGAAGACGCTTTCTCTGTTGGAAGCTTTGTTGCGGGAAGTTCAATTTCGAAGTCTGGATCAACAGGCTTTTTCCTTACGGCTCTTGGTTTTTTCTTATGTGTGACCTGCCACTCCGTAGTATCGACTTGCCCCTCTTCAGCTTCAACTTCTTGTTTGACCTTTTCCAAGACAGCAGATAATCTGTCATTTTTAGTTGTGCGACCTTGAGTTTCTGCTTGTGGGAATTCCTTCTTTTTTTCTGTAGTGTACTTTTTGGAAGAAAAACTTGCGAGGCTAAACATAGAAAGACTCAATCTATCAACTAGCGGTAGTCTTGTTACGTCGAAGAAGTACATGTTGAAGACTAAAAACAAGAAGGCTATAAAAAGTATGGTTCCCCATCCCATCAAACTGTCCCCAATTATGGCTAATTCATAGCCAAGTCCTCCGCTTAGAAAAGCCCATTCAGTCATTTCATTGGAGGTAAGAACTATGTAGCCCGTTAGCAAGCTGGTCCAGGTAAGGTAAAAGACGGTAAAAATGAAGGATTTACCTACAGAGTAGATTTTTCTGTCGTAAGCCACACGCATGCCTGCGATGAAGAGGAATGGGGGGATTAATAACGAGACGACGCCAAACCATTTGAAAATAAAAAGATGTGCTACTCTGGCACCTATCAATCCAAACCAGTTTTTCACTTCGGCTCCGGATGCTTTCATGGTCTCACCCCATAAAGACTCTACTATACTCTGATCCGCTTTACCTGTTTGGAGATAAGAAATAAAACTCATCAGGAGAAAAATCCCTATTAACAAGCAAGCCCAGCCTAGTGCCAGATGGAATTTCTGGTCTTTGAAAAAGTTGAAGTTGCGATGAATCGACTTTTTATCTTCCTTTTTAATGCTAGCTTTTTTATAGGTATTTCGAGCCATACTTAGCGATTATACACAAAAATAACGCTTCTTCACTTGATGTCTTTTAATATCGACTGATTGATTCTTCTTATTAAAGCTGGACCTTGATAAACAAATCCTGTGTAGATCTGAATTAAGTTTGCCCCTGCTAAAATTTTTTCTTTAGCACTTTCAGGACCATCAATACCTCCTACGCCAATGATCGGTAGTTCTTTATTTTTATCCCTTAGATAACGAATCACCTCAGTTGATTTTGCTCTCACTGGCTGGCCACTCAATCCACCTGCACCGATGGCTTTAACTTTTGAGAATTCGGTTATTAAACCCTCTCTGGAGATAGTTGTGTTGCACGCTATGACCCCATCAATTTTTGTTTCTGAAATAATATGAAGAATATCATCCAATTGTGTGTTCGTCAGGTCCGGTGCAATTTTTAGTAGTATAGGTTTTTGAGCTTGTTTTTCACTGTTTCGCTTTTGGAGTGATCCTAACAACTCCATTAACGGTTCTTTATCTTGAAGCTGCCGTAAGTCGGGTGTATTGGGAGAAGAAACATTTACCACGAAGTAATCCACATAAGCAAATAACGCATCAAAGCTGTTCAAATAATCAGAGACTGCTTCTTCATTGGGTGTCACTTTATTCTTCCCAATATTTCCTCCTACAATAAGATTTTTAGGTCTGTTCTTCAGCCTTTTAATCGTCGCCTCGGTTCCCTCATTGTTGAAGCCCATGCGATTGATCAGCGCATTATCTTTCTTAAGCCTGAATAATCTAGGTTTTGGGTTCCCAGGTTGACCTTTCGGGGTGATGGTACCGATCTCTATAAAACCAAAACCCAAGTGTTGCATGGCATGCAGGTGCTCCGCATTCTTATCGAAACCTGCTGCCAGTCCCACTGGGTTAGGAAACTTTAGTCCAAATAGTTCCCGCTCGAGTAAGGCATGATTTCGGTGAAACATTGCTCTTAAGATCGAGGATACTCCTGGAATCTTAGAAAGGGTGTTGAGAAGGCGTGTGGTGACATGATGCGCTCGTTCCGCAGGCATCAGAAATAGGAATGACTTGATTAGTGAATACATACTAGCTTCTTGGGTGGAAATCCTTGATTATTTGTTTTAAATAGTCTCTATCCAAATGCGTGTAAATCTCTGTGGTGGTGATGGATTCATGTCCCAGCATCTCTTGGACTGCGCGCAGATCTGCACCACCCTCGATCAAATGTGTAGCAAAGGAATGGCGAAAAGTATGAGGGGATATGTTTTTGTCAATCCCTGCTGCTGCAACCAATTCTTTGATAATCATGAACACCATTACTCTGCTTATTTGACTTCCTCGTCTATTCAAATACAAGAAGTCTTCATGTCCTTTTTTTGGTTCTTGCTGATTTCGGATGTGTTGCCTGTAGAGGCCAATGTGTTTCAAAGCACTGTGTCCGATGGGTACCAATCTTTCCTTGCTACCCTTGCCAGTCACACGAAGGAATCCGATGTCTTCATGTACATTGCTGATCTGTAAGTTGATTAACTCTGAAACGCGTAAACCGGAACTGTACAACGTCTCCAACATAGCACGATTTCTGACTCCTTCTTGCTTCGAATGATCTATTGCTCCAAGTATTTGGTCGATCTCGTTGACATTTAGTGTATCAGGAAGTTTTCTGCCCAGTTTCGGAGCTTCCAAAAGTTCGGAAGGGTCTTTGTCAATAAGTTCTTCATATAGCAAGAATTTATAAAACGATTTTAGCCCAGACAGCATTCGCGCTTGTGAGTAAGGAGACAAGCCTAGTTCACTGATAAACTCTAAAAAGTCGATTAAGTCCCCTTGCTGTACTTTTAAGGGAGAGATTTCGTTTTCTTTGATTTGAAAAAACTGCCTTAATTTAGAGACATCATTGAGGTATGCATTAACAGAATTTTCTGCTAGTGACCTCTCTAGGCGTAAAAAACTTTTATACTGCTTGATGTAGACGTCCCAATTCACTAAAATGCAAAACTAACCAGCTCATGCAAATTGCCATTGTAAACGGACCAAATTTAAATCTTCTTGGTAAGCGAGAAGTTGAGATCTACGGAGATCAGACCTTCGAGCAGTATTTTAAGCAGTTAAGGGTTGATTTCTCAGAAATAGAGTTGATCTATTTTCAATCAAATCACGAGGGCGCGATCATTGACTTTATTCAAGAAAAGGGTTTTGAAGTGGATGGTATTATATTGAACGCTGGTGGATTATCTCATACCTCAGTCTCTCTTGCAGACGCTATATCTGCAGTTCCAGCTAAGGTGTTAGAAGTTCATATTAGCAACATATTTGCGCGTCAAAAATTTCGACATCACAGTTTTCTGAGTCCGGTGAGTGCAGGAATAATAAGTGGATTTGGATTAGATGGGTATAGAATGGCTTTATCTCATTTTTTGAAGTAGTCGATGAGCCAGGTATCCTTTTACCCTGGTCCCAGTAAGGTGTATTCAAATACTACCGAATATATCTACGAGGCATATGCTTCCGGAATACTTTCCATAAATCATCGTAGTGAGGAGTTTATGCACCTATTTGGTAAACTTAAAAAGACGTTACACAAGAAACTGAAGGTTCCAAAAAACTATGAAATTGCCTTTGTGAGTAGTGCTACAGAGTGTTGGGAGATCATCTCGCAATCAGTGGTGAAGAATAGAATTGCTGTATGCCATAACGGTGCTTTTGGTGAGAAATGGGCTGCTTATGCTGCTGGACAGTCCCCAGACTGTATTGAATTACCATTTGAGGTAGAAGAGGAATTGCCCATAGGTAAGATTACAGCTGCTGAAGCGGATGTGGTGGGAATTGTACACAATGAAACTTCCAATGGAACATTCCTTTCAGATCCTATTATGGAAGGATTGAGGTCTAATCTTTCAAGTGATACTTTGGTAACTGTTGATGCTACATCTTCCATGGCTGGCCTTGCACTCCCTTTTAGAACCGCTGATATCTGGTTTGCATCAGTTCAGAAATGCTTTGGACTGCCTGCCGGAATGGCCATAATGATCTTGTCACCGAAAGCAGTCGAGCGAGCCTACCGTTTAGATCGAAGGATGCCGTATAATGCATTGATCAGGATTTTGGAGAATAGTAGAAAGAATCAGACACATTACACACCTAATGTGCTAAATATGTACTTATTGTATCGCACGCAGCGAACGTCCAAGGGAATAGAAGCGCAACATGCTAAAACCTTGAAACGATTTAACAATTGGAGCCAGTTGATAGATCAACTACCCAACCTTAACTGGTTGGTGAAAAACGAGGCAGTTCGATCACCGACAGTATTGCCGCTCGTTACCAAAAATGTCGACAAACTGAAAAAGGCAACAAAAGAAAAAGGGTTTGTCTTAGGTGACGGATACGCTCAATGGAAGGATTCTACTATTCGAATCGCCAACTTCCCAGCCATTAAGGGGAAGGAAATTGAACGATTGGCGAAATTTTTAAGGAGGTATTACCCTTAATCTCTTCGCTTAATACTGACCGTCTCTCCAATCCAGCATTTTACATTCACTGGTTGTCCTACTTTAAGGTTTTCATTGAAGATTTCCTCAGAGGAGGGAAACTGCTCCTTGCACGCCAACATCTGCTCTTGATTACCAGCCTTTTGGTACATATTATATGCAGCAATAAATATTGCTCGGTCTGAGATGATGCTTTTACCTCCCTTGCAATCCTGATACGAGGTGAAGTACAGGTTTCCAATTAGGTTG
>JAYPLE010000007.1:69165-189111 GCA_038129245.1 Flammeovirgaceae bacterium
ATCCCCCGGACGGACAGCCAGTGCTTGGAAAGCAGCTTTCCTTGATGCAGTTTTTGCACCATTTTTAGAATGTACTACTGCTATGTTGTAATGAGTATCATATAGTTTTTCTGGATCGTCTGTCAAATTCAAAGCTGCTTTGAAATACTTTATGCATTCACGAGTCTCGTTCTTTGTGAGGTGTTTATTGCCCAATAAATTTGCCAATTCGTATGTTGGGGAGTTCTGAAAAATTATATTCCCAGCAGTCAGAAAGAAGGGCTCATCTGTACATTTTGCCTTTAGTGAGTATGCAAAGATCTTTTTAGCAGTCTTTAAGTCCGTGCTATCTGCTTTGAGCTTTGGTACTAATTTAGAATAGATGAAGTCGCAGGTGATGATTTCACCCAAAGAAGCCAAAAGAGCATCTACTTTGTCTTGTTCTCTTTTCATTTTAGCATTACCTGATCCACCTTGCGCCGTTATGCTGTAACTAATGCGGTCATGTATATCCAATACCTTTGTTGTTGGCATTTCTTTCGGATTTCTCTGGAAGTAATACTTAGCTAAGGTCATATAGGGTGCCATGTTGAAGTAAGCAAACCCATCCGGATTCATCGTATAAGCGCTATCATAAAGCTCAGTAAGCATTGAAAATTTTACAGGCTGATTGTAGAATTGCTTGAATGCTGCATACGCTTTTCTTCCCATGACCTCATCATCCTTGTCGAAGTAAGTAAGTCGCAAGTCGAAAATGGTAAGCAGGGAGTCTTGTAGCACCACCTTGTAAGCTGGATCTTCTGTATTTTGGATAAGTTTTTCGACAGCTTTAGCACCATCGATGTAGATGCTTTCGTGTAGATCCGGGTTATTTTGATACAACCAGCTGACAGCCTTATAAACGTCTGTATAGTTCTCCAGCTGCATGGAAACCCGTGAAAATGCCTGCTTCTCTTGAGCTATTGCAGAAAGGTCTGCTTCTTCAGGCCAATTCCATCCCTCTTGAGCTGCTGACTTGAAAATCAGAAAAGAGGTAAGGAAACTTATGCTGGTAATTACTTTGGTGAAGTGAGTCATTAAATTAATTAGTAATTTTTTGAATTCGTGATTTAGTTGGCAGGTCAGAAGATTAGCTTTGTATTAAAGTCCAAGTAAATGTTCAACTTCAAGGAGATATTATCGGTTTCGTTGATCCTCTTCAGTGTTATAGATATAATTGGAAATATTCCAATCATCATAGACTTACGTAAAAAAGCCGGCCATGTTCAGTCTGAGAAAGCAACATTGGTATCTGCGATTATCATGATAGCGTTTCTTTTTCTTGGGGAAAGCATACTGAAGCTTTTTGGATTAGACTTGGGTTCATTTGCCATAGCAGGAGCGATTGTGATGTTTTTGATAGGGATGGAAATGGTTTTAGGTTTGACTTTTTTTCAACATGAACCGGATGCGGGAGATGTTTCGTCTGTAGTGCCATTGGCTTTTCCATTGATCGCCGGTGCAGGGACTATGACGACCTTAATTTCATTGAAAGCTGAATTTCAAACCTACAATATTCTTGTCGGTATTATTGTAAACTTAGCTCTCGTATACCTGGTGTTAAAAACATGCGGCTGGTTAGAGAAAAAGATTGGTAATGGTGGATTTACTGTCTTGAGGAAAGTATTTGGTATCATCTTGCTGGCGATCTCTATCAAGATGTTTAAAAATCACTGGTTCGCATAAATGATCAAAATCTACACAGACGGTGCTTCAAAAGGAAATCCTGGCCCGGGAGGGTACGGTACCATATTAGAATATAAAGGTAAGAAAAAAGAGCTCTCCGAGGGATTTCGAATGACGACTAATAACCGTATGGAATTGCTTGCTGTAATTATCGGTTTAGAAGAAATTAAGAAAGATGGCTGGCAGGTCTTGGTCGTATCTGACTCGAAGTACGTAGTGGATGCAGTGGAGAAGGGCTGGGTAATATCATGGGAGAAGAAAAATTTCAAGGGCAAGAAGAATGAGGATTTGTGGCGGAGATTTTTAAAGGTCTTCTATCGTCACCAAGTGAAGTTCAAATGGATAAAAGGGCATGCAGGTCATCCGCAGAATGAGCGATGCGACCGTTTGGCCGTAGCAGCAGCAGAAGGTTCTCATCTTTTGGTCGATCAGGTGTTCGAAGCAGATCGCAATGCCCAATAGCTATTTTCAGTTTAAGAAGTTTAGGATAGAGCAAGGGCAAACCGCGATGAAAGTAACTACTGAGGCGTGTATTTTCGCTGCTTTGGTGGTAAAAATGAAGCTCCAACCGAGACGAATATTGGACATTGGGGCTGGGACCGGAGTGTTGTCACTTATGCTATCCCAGTTTTATGAATGCCCTATCGACGCAGTCGAGATCGATCGGTTAGCGTCAGAACAAACTGCTCAGAACTTTGACGCAAGTCCATGGTCCAATCGATTAACAGTCAACAATTCCAATGTGGTGGACTTCGCCAAAAGATCGAAATATAGGTACGACTTGATCATTTGCAACCCGCCATTCTTTTCAAAGCATCTGAAGTCTGGTAATCAACAAAAAGATCAAGCAGTTCATGAGAATAGTATGACCCAGGCTAAGTTGATTGATGTCACTGAAACTTTAATTAGTAAGCATGGTTTTCTAGCGGTAATCTATCCTATTTACGAAGCAGATCGGTTCGCGGAATTGGCTGAGAAATGTGGTTTGAACCTTAAGGAGGAGATCATGCTCTACGACCGAGCTGGGAAAAAGCCTTTACGGAAAATTCTACTTTTAAATTTCAGGAATGAAGCAGAGACATTCCATTCGAAATTCGTCATCAAAGATGAAGGGGGTCAATATACTAGCCAGATGACAGCGCTACTTACCGAATACTATTTGGATTTTTAGAGCGGTTAGCAAATGATATCAAGGTCAGTAGAGTGTGGTAAAAAGAGATAGCTCATTGTGTAGAATTCTAATCCATGGCCTGGTAAAAAATGGCTTTTTAATTGATCAGAGAATATAGCCAAGTACTTTATTCATGATACTGTTTCTCTTTCCATAAACTCAAACCCCATCCTTTCGAGTTCGTGGAGAACTGGCGCATAAAGTGCTTTTGTCGTAGGAATATGGGTACCTACTAGTTTGATTTCTTCTGTGAGGATAAGTTTTGCCAGTATACCCAATGGTAATCCTACCGTTTTAGACATAGCCGTGTGCGTAAGGTCACTTCCAGTGGCAACCATATGAGATTGGATTTGCTTAGGTCGTCCATTATCGATGTAATCAAATTTGTGCCACATGACAATTCGATCTCGATCGGGAGATTCAAGTGTCCACTTTTTCTTTAGGATATGCTCAAGAATTTGAGCAGGGGTACCCTCAGAAAGCCCAACTAATTCGTCGTCAAACACTCCCAGCCACCGCAATTTGAACATCTCCTCAGATTCTATCCCAATGTTAATGTAATGCGCCAACTTTAGTTCAACTGAATCATGAGGGTTGTAGGACAGAAAGGAGTTGATGAACTGCCTGTGGCTCATTTGATCTATCTTTTCCATTTTGTAGGTATCATCCGTAGCTCCTAGCTGTACGAATATATCCCAAGCTTTGCTGTAGCCGACTCTCCTCAGGGTTCCTCTGTACAATGTTTGAATCCCTTCTAATTGGTAGAGTTTTAAATATTTTAGAGAATCCCTGTTGGCATATCCTTCATAGTAGCCATGACCTGGTATGTGGATTATTTCGGTCCTGCTAAACAATCGATGATAGGGAATGTACTTATAGCGACCTTCTTGTATAAACTTGACAGCTCCAGTTCCGGCCATCACGACGTTGCGCGGGTTCCAGGTGAACTTATATTGCCACGGATTATCTTTTTCTGTTTCCTCGTCAAGAAGCCCGCCTGTGAAGGTTTCGAAAGCGGTCAATTCATGCCCTTCATCTTTGATTCTGTCTAAGACTTTCATTGCCGACATGTGATCGATTCCAGGATCTAATCCCATCTCCATCACACAGCACACTCCGTTTTTCTCAAATTCTTCACTAAGTGCTTTGATCTCATCCGTCATGTAGGAAGCGGTGATGAAATGAATGCCTGCTACCGCACAATGTTTTGCTGCTTTCAAGTGAAGATGGGCGGGAAGCATACTGATTACCAATTGATAATTTACAATCGTCTTCTTTGCTAACGCTTCGTCGTCGATATCAAAAGGGATTACTTCAAGTTTAGGGAACTTTGCTGTAGCTAGTTCCGTATTTTTTTCTCCAATTGTGAGAGAGATAGATAAGTTCTGCGACTGCTCATTTAGGTACTGAATCAATGAGCTTGAAGACCTTCCGGCACCAAGTATCAATACTCTTTGCATGGGTTTTAGGGGTGTGGGTTGTTTTTTATTTTTTATTGATCACGGTTGCACTAGCTTGGGCAGTTGGAAGAATGACCATATCTGCTATCGTCACATGATGCGGACGCGAAACCATATACTTTATCGCATCTGCTATATCTTCGGCTACAAGGGGTTCATAACCTTCGTATACTGTTTTAGCGCGCTCTGTATCTCCTTTAAATCGAACCAATGAGAATTCAGTTTCAACTAATCCTGGCTTAATCTCGCATACACGTATACCATGAGGATTTAAATCCATTCGCATACCTTGAGTTAGGGCATTCACCGCATACTTGGAAGCATTGTATACATTTCCCTTTGGATAAACCTCCATTCCGGCAATTGAGCCAATGTTGATAATTTGACCTGATTTTCTTTCGATCATTCCGGGAATGATTGCTTTGCTCACATACAATAATCCTTTCACATTGATGTCAATCATTGCTTCCCAGTCATTAAGATCACCTTCCTGAATAGTTGAGAGCCCGTGAGCATTTCCGGCATTGTTGACTAAGACATCTATGGCTCGCCAGTTTTCAGGAAGATCATGAATTTCGTCCTCGATAATATGGTTATCTCGAATATCAAAGTTCAGCAGTAAACAGTCTGTTTTGATTTCTAGCTGCTTAGCCAAACTTTTCAGTCGGTCTTTTCTTCTACCATGAAGTATCAGATGGTGAGTCTCGGCAAGCGCACGGGCGGTGGCCTCTCCGATGCCACTAGTTGCACCAGTGATCAAAGCGATGGGTTTCATTCGTTAAAGATTTATTCCGTTAGTAACTCTTCAAGACGTTGCTTTTTTCGTCTTTTAAGATAATTAGGTCCGCCTTCAAAGGTGATGAAAAAAGCGAAATTTCGTGTAACTAATTCGTCAAGATTTACATTGAAATTGTTGATATCATCCTGAAGCAAATTCACTTGACCAAAAGAGAACCTAAACTCAGGTGACATCTTGAATAGCGGATAATAAAGGTCGAATCCTGCTCCAACATCGTAGGCAAAGTTGAATCTCTTTAGTTCTAGTTTTTCTCGGGAATCTATGTTATCCCCTCTGCCTACAGCTTCCCAAGAAGGATTGATCCCGCCCACCAAGTACATTGCAATATTCCCTCTTCTAACTGATTTATATTTCAGGAGCATGGGAAGTTCCATCATCGTAGCATCTTTTAGCTGCCTGATAGTATTCCCATCTGTGAAGCGATAAGTGAGGGTATTCTCATAGAATCCAACAGTGGGAAGAATACGAAAATCAAGGTATTGAAACATGTACATGTTCACCACAAAACCAAGCTTGAATCCTCCTAACTTATCAGGAATGATCGAATGGATGCTGTCGTATTGAGGTTGTGTAAACGATTCGCTGTACCTGATTAGATACTGACTTGTGTGGCCAGACATCAGGAATCCGTAATGAATCCACTGATCGTCGTAATCCGAAAGATTCTCTCGTGTCTTAGTTTGGCCTTGAAGGTTGGGTGTTAAGCTCAAAAAAAGAATACACAGACCTGCTATTTTGTGCCAACATAGATGCTGCTGATGCCAAGTGTCAGAGGTTTGCATTGTGTATTCTGGTAGCCAAGTTTGTCTAATATGGATGTAAATCTACTTCCGTCAGGAAATGCGCTCACAGATTCTGGTAAATACGTGTAAGCAGCATTGTCTTTCGATACTAGTCGACCAATTTTAGGTAATATCCAGCTAAAATAAAATTGGTAGATCTGCTTGAATGGGAATGCTTGGGGTTTCGAAAACTCCAATATTACTGCTTTACCACCCGGCTTCAAAACACGGTACATATCTCCTAGCCCTTTCTCCAGGTTTTCAAAATTCCTAACACCAAATGCAACGATGATTGCATCAAACTTATTGTCTTCAAATGGAATCTGTTCAGAGTCTCCGGACCTAAGGTCAATTTTATCATCAAACCCTTTTTTAACCATTTTCTTTCTTCCAATCTCAAGCATACCCTCTGATATATCCACACCTATCACCTTGTCAGGATTTAGTGCTAAGGCCTCGATTGCGAAGTCTCCAGTGCCTGTTGCAATATCCAAGATCAATTTTGGCTTGTCTTTCTTCAGTAGTCTGATCGCCTTCTTCCTCCATAAGATGTCAATACCCAAGCTCAGTACATGATTTAATAAATCGTACTTTTTGCTTATGTTGTCAAACATCTGTGCTACCTGCTCTTTCTTTCCGTCGGATGTATCTTTGTAAGGAACTACTGTCATAATTTGCTGCAATATTAGTGGATAACCTACCGATTTTCCGCTTTGTTATTAAAAAACCATGCCATCAATAAAGAATGCTGAATTTGTAAAAAGCAGTGCTAATCTCTCCGGTTGCCCGGAGGACATCAGGCCCGAGTATGCTTTTATCGGGCGTTCAAATGTTGGAAAGTCTTCGTTGATAAATATGTTGACTGGAAGAAATAAGCTGGCAAAAATTTCATCGCGTCCTGGGAAGACGCAATTGATCAATCATTTCCTTGTCGATGGCAAATGGTATCTAGTAGATCTGCCGGGATACGGATGGGCAAAAGTCAGTAAAGCAGATAAGGAAAGATGGAAAATCATGATACATGAATACCTGCTTCGCCGAAGGAATTTATTGAATGTATTTCTTTTGGTAGATAGTAGGCATGAACCTCAAAAAAATGACCTTAATTTCATGATGTGGATGGGCCAGCATCAAATTCCATTTTCATTAATCTTCACCAAAATTGATAAGTTGGGTGGAACAAAGTTGCAGAAAAACTTAGCTAGCTATCGGGAAGCATTAAGAAAGGACTGGGAAGAGCTGCCTCCTTATTTCGAAGTATCGAATGTGAAAAAAATAGGAGGGGATGAAATAATCGATTACATCAATCGAATCAATCAGACAGTGAAGGCTTAATTATTACTAATTTTGAAGCCTAGAAATTTAGTAGAATATGATCTCATTCAGCGAAATTGCTTCAGTTTCAGGTAAGGGGGGGTTGTTTCGAGTTGTTAATCCAACCAGAACAGGCGTTATCCTGGAAGTGATGGACGGTACCAGAAAGAAACTTGTAGTAGGAATGAATGCAAAAGTGTCAGTTCTCTCCGACATTTCCATTTACACTACTGATGCTGACGGGTCAGTGCCTCTAGAGGATATCTTTAAAAGGATGCATACTGAGTTTGGAGCGGACACGGGACTTGATAAGAACTCGGATGCAGAAGAGTTAAAGTCATTCATGGAATTCATCTTGCCTAATTATGATGAGGAAAGGGTTTACGTATCAGATATCAAGAAAGTAGTCACTTGGTACAACCAGTTGATGGATTTATTACCTGATTTTTTCAAGGAAAGTGATAGTGCAAAAGATACTGAAGCTGAATCACCAGCTCCGGAAGAGTAAAGTAAAAAATAATGCCATCCAGTTTCAGTAGGGAATTCCAGTCTATCTGGGCAAATCTTGATCCCAATGGGCATATGCGTCATACAGCATATAACGATTATGCTGCACAACTAAGGTTAATCTTTTTTGAGGCAAATGGTTATTCCTTCGCAGGGATGATTGATGTAGGTATTGGTCCTGTACTCTTTAGAGAGGAAACCAAATTTTTGAGAGAGATTAGAATGGGAGAAAAGCTCATTGTGGATTTAGAGCTAGTCAAAGCACGAAAAGATGCATCGAAATGGACCATTAGATCCAGTATTTTTAAGAAAGACGGTACGTTGTCTGCAGTTGTAGAAGTTGATGGAGCATGGTTGGATCTAAAGCAAAGAAGAATTGTAAAGCCACCACAGGAAATTATTGATATGATTTCAGCTGCTCCGCTAGCTACTGACTTTGTGTGGTTACCAGAGAAAAAGGCTAGTTAATGGTCCCTTATTCCCGTTCAACAAGTACATTGCCCAACAACGACTGGCTATCACGCCTTCCATATGTTGAATAGTTAGATTCGTATAGATCTTAAATTTAATGGTAGATAAACCACGTAAGCTGAAAAAAGAATTTTCGATCCTCTACGTAGACGATGAAGCAGTTAATCTCAGAGGATTTAAATCGACTTTCAGAAGATTTTTTAATGTATATATCGCGGAGAATCCATTGGAGGCAATGGAGATTGTGAAAGCTAACAAGCTAAATATTGTGGTTTCTGATCACCGCATGCCGGATATGATCGGTACAGACTTATTGAAGGAGGTCTATTTTTATGATCCTCAAATCAGGAGAATGATTCTTTCGGGATTTATTACGCGATCTGAGTTAAAGGAGGCAGTAGATAGCTTTGGAATACATGAGTTTGTTTCCAAACCTTGGGATTTTGACCAAATGATGGATATTTTCAAACGGTTACTAGCACCTGATCCGCCGTTACTAACATTCAATTAAAATAGTGGAAATCGTCAGGAGCAAATTTTTTCTTGTTCTGCGACAAGGAATTCACACTGTTTTAAAAGCACTGTCATTTGAATCTGAATAAATGATCTTGATGGCTGCAGGTGACCTAAAAGGGCGGGCCTGTAAAGTGACTATTTAAGATGAATAAAATTCAGCTAGAGGTAATTTCTAATGCTAACCAAGCGCAATTTCGAGCATCGGATGTCCAGGTAGAAAAAGACCTATGTTGATGCAATAAAGTAGTTCTAGTATAATTAAGCTGTTTAATTTTGGCATATTAATTGCCAATCAGTAGTAACATTCAACGATTTGTTCGTTAAAGAAAAGAAATAGATATGTATATGATGAAATTGATAATAGTATTAACCAGCAGATTGCCGTTGTACTTCCTTTTGGTTGGATTGATCTCAGTACATGCCTGTAAGAACAAGAAGAAAATTGCTGAAATAAGTGACCAACAAGTAGTTAAAGAGCAGATTCAAGAAGCAATTGCAGAACAACCTGAGGAGGTTAAACAAGAAGTTGCTGTAGAGAAAGATCACTCTCCTTCATATGATCCTGTGGATCAGGAAGCCGCAGGGGAGATTGAGGATTCCATGACAGAAATAAGGTCGGCTTCGTCCTTCAATTTAGCAAACCAATCCATTGAAGAAACATTAAGTTTCTTCAGCTCTCCTGATGCTCCCGTTTTGATCATTATCTATGAAAATGGTTCTGAAGTAGATTATGATGAGCCGACCACCATAGAAAAGTACCTGAATTATCTAAAAGACACTAAAGCTAAACCTGCTGATATTGTGGAGATTGGGCGAGATTCAGCTGGGAAAATCAAAGAATTAGTATTAAGAAAAAAGTAGCTATGAGTAGTATAAGATACATGGTTTTAGCAGGGATACTTTTGCTGACATCAGTGGCATTTGCACAGGACACTATTGAACCCCGGAGAAAACAGGCAGTTGATTCGCTAGCGCTCGAGAAAGTAAAGGATTTAAGTAAATATATCTCCATTATAGGTGATAAAGACACCCCCTATTCAGAGGCTAAGCGTGTGATGGACAGAGCAGAAGAGCTTTTTGCCGAAAATAGTGAGATGGGGGTTTCTTCGCTTACCAGAGAGGACATTTCTTACTACAAAGTTAGGGAGTATTTCGAACGGTTGATGGCGTTGAATTACGATCGGGTAAACATAGAATGGTATAATATCCACTACATCTCTGATTTAGAAAAGCAGCCCGATGGTACTTATGTAGGAGTCATCACGGTCTATCAACGTTTTGAAGGAACAACAGCTGATGGCTTGACTTATAAGGATACAACCAAAAAAGACATCACGATATACGTGAAGAAGAAACAGACACAAATTGCCGGACGTACTATCTCTTTTTGGGATGTACTTTTGGGCGATATTAGAGTGACAGAAACAACTGCATGATCTCATGCTTAGATTGTTCATTTTTTCGTTAACGCTGGGAGGGGGGGTGATAACCCCTCTTTTTGGACAGGGAGGCCTTAGAGGAAACGGTAGTAATGGGGATGAAGAAGTCTTTTTAGCGTCCACTAAGCAGGTCAATCAATTCTTCAGAAGGTTCAATGGAGAGGAGGACCCAAGTGGGAATAAATATTTAATTTCAGATAAAAAGTTCCGTAGCTTCAAGATAAGAAAAGCGTATCTGCCGTTACTGATTGATCCTGCAGTTGCAAAGGGTCAGGAATCGCTTATAGATGACTTTTATGAGACTGTAAATGATAAGAAGCAACCTTACTATCTTGATAACCATAAGGACGATTGGACCGCTGAGGTGAACTGCTCGTTCAGCTATAAGGGGCAACAAGAGGATGTGGCATTGCTGATGAAACTTCAACCTCAAGGGCAAGGGTATGAGTGGGTGATTGAGGATGTTGATGCAGGCTTTATTTCCTCAAGATTTGAAAAAGATAATTCCGAATCAAAGCCTTTTATCCATCCAATGAGCCATGAGCTTGATTTTATGAATCTCAATAAAGCTTTTAGGAAAGAGAATAATCCTGAATCATATACGCTAGATAATTTTCGACCAGATCCGCTCTCTGTCTTTTTGTACGAGATGAAAATGGGAGAACTAAAATTCAATTCTGTAAGGTCAGTTAGGTTTCATTTCTTTTCTACGCCGGGATGGTATTTTGAAATCTCCGAGTACAATCGTCCCGGGTTGCCATCTGGTTGGTTGATCTCCAATCTAGTGAGGGCAACTGATGATCAAAAAGATCAAATTAGAGACTATGTCTACGGTCGTTAGAGTTCTGATTTTACTTGTTCTAGTTCATCTGTCGGGAGCCCTGCAAAGTCAAGAACGAGATAGCTCTGCTTATCAGAATGATGAAGTAAGCGGTATGGTGTCTTTGTATAAATACATGCTTAATTCAGTGGGTGCCTCAACTACTCCATTGTCAGAAAAGGAAACTATAATCAATGAGAGTTATCAAAAGATTTTTAGAGATTCCGAAGTACAGATTGAAGATGATCTACAGGAAAATAGATCCGTAATTCTTAACAAATCCGTAGAGTCATACCTGAGGGACATTGATTTTTTCTTTAAAAGGGTATCCTTTGATTTCGCAGATTTGGTAATCGATACAGCTCGTAATGAAAAGAATGAGCTTTTTTACAAAGTACGGATGACCGTGACTCTTCAAGCGCTAGATCTTCAAGATTCATCTGTTTCAAGAACTTATAATCGATTTATGGAGATCAATGAGACCAAGGAGGAAGGTCTCAAAATTGTCTCGATTTATTCGACTACACGCACTGCTGATGAGCAGCTGTGGGACTGGTGGGGTAGTATGGATTCCCTTTGGCAATCTGTTTTTATTGACAGTTTGGTCCTTGACTCCATTACGATCTCTGACCTACAGCGATTTGTATTGATAGATAGTCTTGATCTTTCAGATTTTGATAGCATAAGAGATCTTACACCGATTACAGAATTAAGGTCACTCATTCATCTGGACTTAGCGGGTACTGTGTTCAATGATTTGTTGCCTTTAAGATATGCTGGGAGCTTGCTTTCTTTGGATATTTCGGATACAGAAGTTTATGAGCTTAGCTTCCTTCATTACTTAAAGGATTTAAGCTTCTTAAATACCAATAGATGTCGAAACCTCGATAAAACCTTTCTGAAGCTAATTCCTGATATTCAGCGATTGGAGCTATCGGGGACAACCATCTCAGATTTCAGTATGGTCTCATCGCTTCGTCAGCTTCGGTTCCTGGATTTATCAAACACACCATTAGCAGATGGGGAAATATTCAGTGATTTAGAATTGCTGCAATATTTGAACATTTCAAATACCTCTCTCAAGTCTTTAATAATTGAGAGGGAGTTGTCAAATCTCGTTAAGCTGGATGTATCCAATACATTATTAAAGGACATTTCATTCATGGGGAAATTACCTTCCTTAAATCAGCTTAATATAGAATATACGGACATTTCAGATTTGAAATCACTAAGCGTTCATCCAGTTCCTTTACGGGTTCTTGGAGATTTCACAAAGGTTAAGCCGCAGGAAGTAAATGCCATTATGGCGGTTAATAAACAATTGATCGTTCTTACTGAAACTGATCAGATTATCAGTTGGTGGAACGAGCTGCCGGAAGTTTGGAGAAATGCGCTACAAGCTAGAGCTGGTTGGAAGCCGATGCCCACAATTGAAGACCTGGTGCTCTATTTACAGGTAGATAGTTTAAGCCTCTCTGGTGAGAGGCTGTACGAATCAAAATACCTAGGAAGGTTTAGGCAGTTGAAGTACTTGAATTTAAGTGGGACTTACATATCGAACCTATCCTTTTTATCAGAGTTAAGTGACGTGACCGACCTTGATGTCTCCTATTCTCAGGTATCAAATATCAAAGATTTAATTAATTCAGAATCCTTAAAGTATCTAAATATTTCGGGAACAAAAGCAACCAGCCTTGGCATGTTGGGTAGCTTGCCCAGTCTTGAGAATTTGTTCGCTGATGAGACAGAAATCTCACCCGAATCCCTTGACGAGTTTTCAATGAGAAACCCCAAAATATTACTCGTTTACAGATCGAATGAACTGAAGATATGGTGGGATAACTTAAATCCATCTTTAAAGAGACAGCTTACGCCTTTGCTTGGAAAATACTCTGTCGGAAATCTGCACAGGTTGGTGTTGAGAAAAAGTTTGGATCTTAAAAACTTTGAATTGCGAGATTTTGAGGACTTGGAGAAATTTAGGTTTTTAACCAATTTGAAAATATCCGAGATGAGCGAAACTATTTTGCCCGATCTAAGCTATTTCCATTCTTTAGACAGCTTGAGTTGGCAGAGATCTCCCGTCGTGTCGCTTGAGTCTCTTCGGGGACTAACTGGCTTGAAGTATTTGAATATTGCCAATACAGCGGTTGAGGATCTTTCGGTCGTTGGTCAAATGAAAGAGTTAGTAGGACTGGACTGCTCGGGTACTCAGATTAAGAACTTAAAGGAGCTCCGAGAACTCGGAAACTTAAAATTTTTAAATATTAGTAATACAAGAGTTTGGCAACTGAATTGGTTGAATGATATTCGCGGTATTGATGCACTTGTCTGCTATAACACGCGGATTTCAGATAGGCAAATCGAACAATTTAAGGACAGATTTCCCCAGTGTGTGGTGACGAATTACTAAGAAGCATGGACTCTTTTATGTGCCATTTCAGAACGGCTATTTTTTTATTTTCAGTGGTGCTTATGAGTTTTTCTGTAAAAGCTCAAAGCGACTCTTTACAGATCAGTTATGATCATTTGATGGATAAGAGCGAGGATTACAAGCAGTATAAAGTCATAGTTAGAGAAGATCTTGCGTCTGTGTGGAACGAGGTTCAAGAAACAGTCATGCAATATCAAGCACAATTGTCGCAAGAGCGCAGAAATGTAATCAACTTAAAACAAGAAGTTGCGAGTCAAAAAAAGGAAGTAACAGCATTAATGGAGCAGGTTACGGTTTTAACTGATCAGATTGAATTCATTAGTTTTTTTGGCATTGATTTGTCTAAAGGTTTCTATCATACTTTGGTATGGGGCATTGTTATTTTACTAGGGATTTCAATCGCTTTCATTTATGGTATGATATTACGTTCAAGGAAAGTTGCAAAAAGCATTTCCGCTGATTTCCGAATACTTCAAAAGGAATATGAAGGTTTCAAGGAGAGAGCCCGAACTCGCGAGGTCAAAGTTAAAAGAGAGCTTCAAACTGCTGTCAATCACCTCGAGGAATTCAAAAGAGTGGTGAAGAAATAGCGCATTCCTCACCTTTTTGAATAGCCGAAGCATAACTACAATCTTTCTTAGACCAGTACGAAAATGTCAATAGTTCCACTAGGGCATTTTGCATAGTAAAAGGTGAGGCAGAACCTTAACGGTAAATAACCATCTCAGCACATCATCAATCAGAATATACATTTCATTCTACTTCTACCGTCCCCTTGGTTTTCTATTTGATATGTATTTTTCTTAATTGAGTGAATTCTTATGCTAAAAATGCGTTTAAATACAAGTAAGACGCTGTAACACGGTCATAAGCTAAAGCGCAAACTACTCAGAACCAAAAAAAAGCTATGCCCCAATTCGGACATAGCTTTCAATTACTTTGTATTAAATCCAAGAACTATTTCAAATCACTCATATCGTAATCATCAAGGAATTTAGTTGTAAACTTCCCTGATTTGAAAGTCTTATCATCCATTAACTTTAAGTGCAGTGGAATAGTAGTTTTAATACCTTCGATCACCGTCTCGGAAAGAGCTCTTTTCATTTTGATTATTGCTTCTTCTCTTGTCTGAGCAGTTACAATCAATTTGGCTATCATGGAGTCATAGAACGGAGGAATTGTGTAGCCTGAGTAAACATGACTGTCTATACGTACACCATGGCCTCCTGGCATATGTAAGTCATTAATTTTTCCTGGGCTAGGGCGAAAATCATTACCAGGATCCTCAGCATTAATTCTGCATTCGATAGAGTGCAACTGTGGATAATAATTTCTTCCAGAGATAGGTTCTCCGGCAGCAACTTTAATTTGCTCTTTGATCAGGTCAAAGTCTGTTACTTCTTCTGTAATGGGATGCTCCACTTGAATACGCGTATTCATTTCCATAAAGTAGAAGTCTCCATGTTTATCGACCAAAAATTCTACTGTACCTGCACCTTCATATCCAATTGCTTCCGCTCCCTTTATGGCCGCCTGCCCCATTTTCTCGCGAAGTTCTTGTGTCACGATTGGGGAAGGAGTTTCTTCTATCAGCTTTTGATGTCTTCTCTGAATAGAGCAATCTCTTTCTGATAAATGACATGCTCTGCCATTATTATCTCCTACTACCTGAATCTCAATATGTCTAGGTTCTTCAATGAATTTCTCCAGGTATAGACCATCATTTCCAAATGAAGCACCAGCCTCTTGTCTTGCACTGTCCCATGCTTTTTGGAATCCGGACTCATCGTCAACCAATCGCATTCCTTTTCCACCTCCACCGGCAGTAGCTTTTAACATAATGGGATAGCCCACTTCTTTGGCAAGTTTTTTTCCTTGAGCTACTGAGTCCAGCAATCCATCGGAACCAGGAATCGTAGGAACCCCTGCTTTCTTCATGGTATCTTTTGCCGTCGCTTTATCGCCCATCTGGTCGATCATAGTGGCACTTGCTCCTATAAATTTTATGCCATATTCATCACACACTTTGGAAAATTCAGCATTCTCCGCTAAGAATCCATAACCCGGGTGAATGGCATCAGCATTAGTTATCTCAGCTGCTGAAATGATTCTAGGAATGTTTAAGTAGGAGTCCTTGCTTGCTGCAGCTCCTATACATACTGCCTCATCAGCGAACCTTACATGTAAACTATCTCTGTCAGCAGTAGAATACACTGCTACAGTCTTTATTCCCATCTCCTTACATGTACGAATAACACGTAAAGCTATTTCGCCTCTATTGGCAATTAGTATTTTGTTAAACACGGCTGTATAGTTTATGAAGGATCAACCAGGAATAGTGGCTGGTCATATTCAACAGGACTTGCATTGTCTACGAGTACTTCCACGATAGTTCCAGAAACTTCTGATTCGATTTCATTGAAGAGTTTCATTGCTTCAACGATGCAAACTGTATCGCCAGGTTTTACCTTGTCGCCCACATTCACAAAGCTTGGGGAATCAGGGTTTGGTGTTCTGTAAAATGTACCTATCATCGGCGACTTGATCTCAATCAAGTTGGATGAAGCGGCAGCTGCCGGTTTATCTTCAGGAGTCGCAGGAACTGCAGGTGCAGGGCTCGGAGCCGCTACCAAAGGAGCGGGTGCCGCTACTGCTGGAGCTGCCACTGCTACAGTCTCAGGTGATCTTTTAACCTTTACTTTGAATTCTTCGGTCTCGATATTAACCTCCTCTAATCCAGTATTGGAGATAAAGTCGATTAGTTCTCTAAGTTCTTTTGCTTTCATAGGTTTAGTTCGGGTTAAGTATGAATTGAGTTGATGTAATTTAAGTTATTTGACGCGTTCTACGTAGCTACCTGTTTTGGTATCCACTTTGATGATCTCATCTTGGTTTACAAATAAAGGAACTTGAATAGTTACGCCAGTTTCCAACTCAGCAGGTTTTGTAGCATTGGTCGCGGTGTCACCTTTTATACCAGGTTCAGTGTAAATGACCTTGAGTGTAACGTGCTGAGGGAGTTCTGCACCTAGGAATCTATCTTGCTCCACGTGGACTAGTACCTCTACCTGTTCACCATCCTTAAGAAACTTAGGCGCGTCGATCAGTTTTTCTTCAATAGGAATCTGCTCATATGTTTCCATGTTCATGAAATGAAAACCGATATCATCCTTGTAAATAAACTGGTACTTATGTCGCTCTACCCGAGCAGTTGAGATTTTGTGTCCAGCGGAGAATGTGTTATCGATCACTTTTCCAGTAGATAGGCTTTTCAGTTTTGTTCTAACAAAAGCTGGTCCTTTTCCTGGTTTGACGTGTTGAAACTCGATTACACTGAAGAGGTCATGATTAAACTCAATAACAAGTCCATTTCTAATGTCTGCTGTAGTTGCCATTTAAAACTTAATTATTTTGGGTCATATGCCCATTTAAGATAGGTAGCACCCCAAGTGAATCCACCTCCAAATGCTGCTAGTACGATATTGTCCCCTTTTCTAAGTTTTGGTTCGTAATCCCAAAGACATAATGGAAGGGTGGCAGCTGTTGTATTACCATAACGTTCAATGTTCATCATGACCTTATCGTCTCCAATGTCCATTCTTCTTGCTGTGGCGTCGATGATTCTCTTGTTTGCCTGATGAGGGACAAGCCACGCAATATCATCTCCCTCTAGCTTGTTACGCTGCATTACTTCTGCAGCAGCATCGGCCATGTTTGTTACGGCAAATTTGAAAACCGAGGAACCTTCCTGGAAGGCAAAGTGCTCTCGTTTTTGCACAGTTTCTAAAGTTGCAGGCTTACGAGATCCACCGGCTTTCATATGCAAAAACTCTTCACCGGAACCATCAGATTTCAATACTGAATCAATAATCCCATTTTCATCAGTCGAAGGTTCCAGCATCACAGCACCTGCACCATCTCCGAAAATGATACATGTGGCTCTGTCAGTGTAATCAATGATTGCAGACATTTTATCTGCTCCAACAATCACCACCTTCTTGTACATTCCAGATTCAATGAATTTAGCTCCAGTGGTTAGAGCGAATAAAAAACCTGAGCAAGCTGCTCCTAAATCGTACCCAAATGCATTTTTAGCACCAACCTTGTTCGTAATGACATTGGCGGTAGCCGGAAAAACTAAATCTGGGGTTACCGTTGCACAAATGAGGAGTTCAACCTCCTCTGGCTTGGTGTTTGTTTTTTCAAGCAAACCGTTTACTGCCTCAACTGCCATTACAGAGGTTCCCTGATTTTCACCTTTTAAGATCCTTCTCTCCTTTATTCCGGTGCGGGTGGTTATCCACTCGTCATTGGTTTCCACCATGGTTTCCAGCTCATGGTTGGTCAATACGTAGTCCGGAACATACCCCTGGACACCTGTGATAGCAGCTTTTATTTGCGTCATACAGTTTGCTTCTAGCAAAATCAGCCTGAAAACAGGCTGATCTAAAAAAATGTCTGGACGCTAAATTAAGCTAAAACTTCTTTTTCTATCACTACTTTACCCTTGTAGTAAAGTTTGCCTTCATGCCAGAATGCTCTGTGAGGCAAATGTGCTTCACCAGTAGTAGGACAGATCACGTAATTCTTGGGAGTAGACTTGACGTGTGTTCTTCTTTTATCTCTTCTGGTTTTTGAGATTTTACGCTTTGGATGAGCCATTTTACTTAATTTTTATTTTTCAATTTTTTCAATGCTTCCCAACGAGGATCGACAGCTTCTTCTGTTTCGTCATCAATCGCAGAGGAATAAGCCATATCTGGTCTTTCCTCACTTGCAATTTCCGGATGCAGCTTTTTCATAGGGATTTCAAGGTTTATAAACTCGTGAATCCAAGCAGCTACATTGATGCTAATTTTTTCATGTGAGATGATAAAAACTTCTTCATCTAACTCTCCTTCTTCTTCTCCAAATTTGATCATTAATCGCCTTTGAATCTGAAGTGGTTGCTCGAATTCTCTTAAGGAAACATCACATGTTAGAGTGAGTTTCGCTTCGATCTCGAAATGCAACGTTAGCATCGTTTCCGATTTCAAAAGGTTAAGGTGGGCTTTCCCCTCCCCGCTTTCGACCATTGTCTCAGGAAAAGCGTCAAAAAAAGCTGGGTTAAGATCAAAAACGTATTGATGCTCACCAACCGGTAAGTGTACGAATTGAATCTCAAAATCCCGCACTTCTTGCTTTCCCATTGACGCTTGCCATTAAAGAACCGCAAATTTACGGATAATGTAAACTAAAAACCAACTACTTAGCGATGAAGATTAAAGCGCTTCTTCCTGCATTTTGTTCCTTGCCAAATAGATTGCAGCAAATAGGGCGTTTCTCATTGAAGTCACATCAGCCACATTTTTTCCTGCAAGGTTATAGGCTGTCCCATGTGCGGGAGAGGTTCTAATTTTGTTTATTCCAGCGGTGAAGTTAACACCTTCGCCGCCTGTCAATGTTTTGAATGGTATCAAGCCCTGGTCATGGTACATAGCCAACACCCCATCAAAGTTTCTAAATTGACCGCTACCAAAGAAGCCATCTGCGGGAAAGGGTCCCATAACCAGATTACCTTTCTTCTTAAATTCTTCAATTACGGGGACGATGATGCCATCATCTTCACTCCCAAGTATACCGTTCTCGCCAGCATGTGGATTTAAGCCCAATAGGGCAATCTTCGGTTTTTTGATCACAAAATCGTTCATTAATGACTGTAGCAAAATCTCAGTTTTAGATTGAACCAGTTCTTTTGTCAACTTATGACTTACTTCTTTGAGCGGTATGTGACCGGTAACGACTCCCACTCTCAGCTCACCTAGAATCATCAGCATCAAGGAATCGCTAGCTTCAAATACTTTCGTCAAATACTCGGTATGGCCAGGGAAATCAAATTCATCATTTTTTACAAACTCTTTACTTAAGGGCGCAGTTACCATTCCATCAAGTTTACCTGCCTTAAGATCTTCAGTTGCAGCAGCTAATGAAACTCGCGCATATTTCCCACTTTCTTCGTTGCCAGATCCTGGTTGTATCTCTACCCTCTCAGTCCAGCAATTGATAACATTAATCTTCTTAAGGTGGATGTCGTTGATATTTTCACATTGGTGATAGCTAAACTGCTCCGTTTTCATCTGTTTTCTGTAGTAAGAAATCAGTCCTCCTGAAGCATAAATTACGGGTACAAAAGATTTCAACATTCTAGTATCACTTAAGGCACCTATTGTTACTTCAGGTCCAATTCCGTTCATATCGCCGATGCTGATGCCAATGATGGGCTTTGTTGTGTTCCTTTGATTTTTTTGCTTCATCAATATTCAGTTAATTGTTGAAAATTAGTCGTTTCCTATTATTAAGCCACAATCTTGAGCAAGGTTAGTCCGAAAAAGCATTTAGGTCAACATTTTTTGATGGATGAAACCATCGCCAGGCGCATTGTCGAGAGTTTGACTATAAGAAAGCAAGCGGCGGTGATCGAAATCGGTCCCGGGATGGGGATGTTAACAAAATATTTATTGGATCGGCCTGGTCTGAAAACGATGGATGTTGATAAAGAGTCGGTCGACTATTTGAGGTGTAATTACCAGACTCATTCAGAGAAGTTTTTATTTCAAGATTTTTTAAAGAGTAACTTGAATGCATACGCCTCCCCCTTGCAAGTCATTGGAAATTTACCATATAATATATCTTCCCAAATATTCTTTAAAATCTATGATTATAGGGATAAAGTAGTGGATGTCGTATGTATGATACAGAAAGAGGTAGCAGATCGAATAGTGTCAAAGGAGGGAAACAAGATATATGGGATTCTTAGCGTTTTGTTGCAAGCATACTACAATGTTGAATATTTATTTACTGTAGATCCAGGCGTATTTGACCCGCCACCTAAAGTTAATTCGGCTGTAATCAGACTGACTCGAAATGATGTGCAAAACCTGGACTGTGATGAATCACTATTCAAGCGTGTTGTAAAATCAGGATTTGGAAAGAGGCGCAAAACCTTGCGCAATGCACTCAAAGATCTAAATTTGAGCCTGGAAAATGTTCCAGACGAACTCCTAAGTAGTAGGGCGGAGCAGCTTTCTGTTGCATCTTTTGTTTCACTGACAAAATATCTTTCCCATGAATGAAATCATGGAATTTGAGTTATCAAAAGAGTATCTGGATCGATTTGAACAGGCGATTTCCCAGCAGGATATTGTTTTCATCAAAGAGAGTTTAGAAGGAGTTAATCCTGCTGATATTACAGCCTTGCTCTTTGAATTAGATACTCTTCAAAGCAAGTTTGTGTTTGATAGGTTGGAAGCGGAAGTGGCAGCGGATATCCTAAACGCACTGGATGAGGAAACCCGAAATAATTTCCTGGACAATTTTACGGCGCATCAAATCTCATTATTTGTAGATGAAATGGACTCTGATGATGGTGCAGATATACTCATGCAAATGCCCATCAAGAAACGTGAGGAGATCATCGCAGGAATGCAAAACGAAAACCGTGCCTTACATATACAGGACTTATTAAGGTATGATGAGGATGTAGCAGGGGGGCTGATGGCTAAAGAGCTCATAAAGGCAAACATCAACTGGAATGTATTGCAGTGCATTGACGAAATAAGAAAGCAAGCAGAAAACGTAGAGAAAATCTTTTCGGTTTACGTGGTTGACGATGAGGAACGATTGCTTGGAAAGGTGAGCTTAAAGAAAATCATACTGGCAAATGATTTTATGAAAATCTCGGATCTCTTTGACAATGATATCATTTCAATTGAGACCTTCCTCGAAGACAAAGAAGTGGCGCAGATTATGCAGAAGTATGATCTAGAAGCTGTACCCGTCGTCAATGCCAGGGGGAAGTTGGTGGGAAGAATTACAATTGATGATATCATTGATGTGATCACAGAACAAGCTGAAGAGGAAAGGCAGCTTATGTCTGGAATTGTGACGGATGTGGAGGAAGATGATTCAGTTTGGACATTATCAAAAGCGAGATTGCCATGGTTGATTATTGGAATGGTGGGGGGGCTACTTGCGGCCCAGATCACAGATCTATTTTCTGCTGATATTAAGATAATTGCGGGATTAGCATTATTTATACCATTAATAATGGCCACGGGGGGAAATGTTGGAATCCAGAGTTCCTCTATCGTAGTACAAAGTTTAGCGGTGAAAAATGCTTTTGCTGACGGTATTGGTAAACGATTGATGAAGGTGTTGGTAGTGGCATTGGTTAACGGTGCCGTGTTGTCGGTGCTAGTTTTTGGCAGTGTATTGTTGATTTTTCAAGATCAATCCCTATCGTACACTGTTGCAATAGCACTGTTTGCCGTCGTGTTGTTAGCATCATTCATGGGTACAGTAACCCCATTGGTGCTTGATAATTTTGGAATAAATCCAGCGTTGGCATCAGGTCCCTTCATTACAACGGCAAACGATTTACTAGGCCTTGCTGTTTACTTCTCTGTCGCACATTTGCTTTATAGTCTTTAATTAAAGAATTATAAATGAAGAAAATACTTGTAGCAGATAAGATGCACGAGTCCATAACTGATTTGTTAGCTAATGCAGGATTCTGTTGCGATTATCAGCCGGCTATAGACCGAAAAGGTATTTTGAGCATCATTGATCAGTACGAGGGGCTGTTTATTAGAAGTAAAACTCCCATAGATCAGGAACTGATTTTTGCTGCAACTAAACTAGAATTTGTTTGTAGAGCTGGTGCAGGAATAGACCAAATTGACACGAAATTACTAGGTAGAAAAGGTATAGCACTGTACAATGCTCCCGAAGGAAATCGAGATGCATTGGGAGAGCACGCAGTGGGAATGCTGTTATCCGTATTGCATAAAATTCATAGTTCAGATAAAGAGATTAGATCGAAGGAGTGGAGGAGGGAGCCGAATCGTGGAATCGAGCTGAAGAATAAAACCGTGGGAATATATGGCTTTGGCTTCATGGGTAGTTCGTTTGCGGAAAAACTTTCTGGATTCAGTTGTAATGTGATTGCATACGACAAGTACAAGAGAGGCTTTGGAACTGCAAAATGTAGAGAGGTGACGCTGAAGGAGTTCCTTTCTCTGACTGAGATCCTTTCAATTCATGTACCATTAACTCCTGAGACAAATAAATTATTTGACTACAGATTCATTTCCGAGTTTAAAAGGCTTAAAGTTGTAATGAATACTGCACGTGGTGAGGTACTTGTGCTGAAAGACCTATTACGTCTCTTGAATGAGGAGAAGCTTCAGGGAGCAGCATTCGATGTATTAGAGAATGAAAAATTTCCAAACTATACGAAGGAAGAGATCACAGTCTTTAACGAGCTTGCTGGTAAGCCAAATGTGCTCTTCACTCCTCATGTAGCAGGATGGACATTTGAATCTTATGAACGCATCAACAGAGTATTGATTGAAAAAATAACAGCAACTAATCATGCATAGTAGCTAAGTAGCTTTTTATATATTTGCATGAGAAAGAAAGAGAAACGGCTCAGCAACGGGCCGTTCTTTTTTATTTAGGGTAGTATCGAATTGTTGATTACAAATGGCGAAGGTTAATTACTATACGAAAGAAGGTCTTCAAAAATTGAAAGATGAATTGCATGAGTTAAAGACAAAAGGAAGAGCTGATATGTCAAAGCAGATAGCTGAGGCAAGGGACAAAGGTGATTTAAGCGAAAATGCAGAATATGATGCAGCAAAAGATGCACAAGGACTACTGGAAATGAAAATTTCTCAACTTGAAGCAGTTGTAGGAAATGCAAGAGTTTTAGATGAATCTACACTCGATACTTCGAAGGTTTCTATTCTTTCTACCGTAAGAATCAAAAATAGTAAGAATGGTGCAGAAGTGAAGTATCAGTTGGTATCTGAAGAAGAAGCTGATCTTAAGACTGGCAAGATTTCGATCAAATCACCAATTGGTAAAGGTTTAGTAGGGAAGAGAGTAGGTGAAGTTGCAAAAATCAAAGTACCAGCGGGCGAGATGCAATTTGAGGTAGTTGAAATAACAATTGAATAGACGATGGCTACCATTTTCACTCGAATAGCAAATCGAGATTTACCGGCACATATTGTTGCAGAGGACGATGATTTTCTAGCCTTTTTGGATATCAATCCATTGGTACAGGGCCACACTTTGGTCATCCCTAAGAAAGAAGTTGATTATATCTATGACTTGGACGATGATACACTGTCGGGACTACATTTATTTGCTAAGAGAGTCGCAAAAGCGATTCAGTCAGTTGTTCCATGTGAGCGTGTAGGAGTTACAGTGATCGGTTTAGAGGTACCACATGCGCATGTTCATCTGATTCCCATTTCTACGATGGATGATATGAATTTCAGCAGGATGAAGATTTCACTAAGTCTGGACGAACTTAAAGCAACTGCAGAGAAAATAAAATCTGCTTTTATGTAAGCTAGGGCTTGATCCTGTCAGGATTATCCGTGAGAAAAGCCCTCCAACTTTTGTTTTTTGGTGTCGAATTTCCACCCTGATAATGGTGACACAAGGCAACACCTAAGGCATCGGTAGCATCTAGAAGCTTTGGAGCCTCTTTTATTTTTAGCAATGTTTGTATCATAGAAGCAACTTGTTCTTTACTTGCATTTCCATTTCCTGTAACCGATTGCTTTACCTTTTTTGGGGCGTACTCCGTGATTGGAATCTCTCTGGCAAGTGCGGCCGCCATAGCTACTCCCTGAGCTCTGCCTAACTTAAGCATTGACTGGATATTTTTACCATAAAAAGGTGCTTCAAGAGCAACTTCATCCGGGCTATATTCTTCAATTAAAGCAGAAACTCGATCGAAGATTTTTTTCAATTTCAGTTCGTGACCTTGGTATTTGGATAAATGTATCACCCCAAATTGTACTAAGCTGATTATTGGCTTTTTCACTAAAATGAGGCCATAGCCCATTACATTTGTTCCAGGGTCTAATCCCAGTATAATTTGTTCCTTATTGCTTGTGTTTACAGCCATTTCTTGCAAGTTACATTAAACCATATCGCTTATAAAAAGAAAGCCATTACTGTCCTTCAGTACGTATTAACATTTTTCTGCCTGCTATGGATGACGCGGCTGGTAACTTTTCAACAGTTATTGCTGATTGAGTTTTATTCCAGCAATTATTTTCTCTGCTTGATTCTGGCAGTCGCATTGATGCCGCTCAATTGGTTGCTTGAAACCAAGAAGTGGCAGACGTTGATGGGTAAAATGAATACCAGTGAAGCATTTTTTCAGGTTTTGAACGGAGTTCTTTACAGTTGGATTCTGCCCTTTACAACAGGTGATGTGCTGGCTCGCTTAGAAAGAAGTACTGATAAGCTGAAGGCAGGCAAAGCAATCCTAATAAATAGAATAGCATCTTTTATCGTGGCAGCCTCTTTCGGAACAATTGGAATTCTACATTATTCTTCACTTATCACGGGGGTTACCCCTTTTGTTGTGGTAGTGCTTTTACTGAGCACTGCCGTCGTCCTCCTTAGAGTAATTTGGAAACATAACTTCTCTCTGGTTCTTTTTTTCAGCTTAGCACGGTTTATGGTAATCTCGCTGCAGTTCTACCTTCTAATCAGGCTTTTTACTGATATTGGAAGCTTTTCATGGGTGATGAGTGGTATTTCTTGGGTGTTTTTTTTTCGATCTATTCTACCTTCCCTGTGGGGTGCAATAGGTATCCGGGAGGTGTCAGCAGTATTGTTCTTTAACTGCTGCATCAATGCTGAAGTGATTGTTACAAGCAGTTTATTGTTATGGATTATTAACTTGGTTTTGGCAACAATATCTTTTTCAATTTATAGAATGTGGTACTTAAAGTCCACAGGAGGTCAGACAGTTTGATAGTTCTAGTTATTATACTGATTACTGTTTTCATGTATTTCTTTTTGTCCCTTTTGATTTTTTGGGAACGAATACCTACTGACACAAAAGTCAATAGAAGTATTGGGGTCACAGTACTGATACCTGTTCGCAATGAGGAAAAGACAATTGCTAGATTACTTAATGCCATAAACAACCAGTGTTTTCCCATGTATTTGCTGGAGGTACTTGTGATAGATGATCATTCTGAGGATAACACACTGGAGGAAGTGAATCAAGTGTCTAAGCACGTGAAATACTCCCTGAAAACTATCAAACTTCAAAAGGATCAATATGGGAAGAAAATAGCGTCAACAATTGGAAACCAGCATGCAAAGTTTGATCTGATTCTATGTACTGACGCAGATACTGTACCCGGTGAGGATTGGGTTTCACTGATGACAGGTAAACTTTCTGAAGGTCAAATGAAAATGGTCTCGGGTCCTGTCATGATGCATGGGAGTTCTGTATTAGAGCAATTACAAATACTGGAATTCTCAGGGCTGATTGGCTTTGGGGCAATCAGTATCTATCTGGATAGGCCGACCATGTGCAATGGTGCTAATATGGCCTATCATAAGCAAGCTTTTGCTCACGTAGGTGGTTATATGAATAATCTACACATTGCTACTGGTGATGATGAGTTTTTGTTGAGAAAAATTGAAGCGGAATTTCCAGGTCAGATCGGATTCGTAAAGACGCGACAGGCAATTGTCTCAACTTCTGCTAAAAGTACAGTTCAGGAATTATGGGTTCAGCGTATCAGGTGGATTAGTAAGTGGAATCTGCACCGTTCCCTAAGGGTGTATTTACTTTCAATAGTGAGTTTTTCTTGGTTTGCTGGACTAGGATGGTTTTTAGTTTCTCTCTTAATTAAAGAGCCACTTGCATTGCTGATTAGTTGGTCAGTTTTGTTCGTTTCATTGGTCTCTTTTTTGCGGGCAACCAATCAGTTTTTCGGGAATAAAGTCTCATACTGGCTTTACATGTTGCTGTTGCTTATTTATCCCTACTATGCGGTAGTCTTGGGTATAGCGTCTATTTTTGGATCCTATTCATGGAAAGGAAGGCAATATAGCAGATGAGTGAAGAAGAGTTTGACGTGTTAGACGAATTGTATTTTGTCATAAGCTACGATGAATTGAAAAGTAATATTGAGTGGTCGACTGATGAATTGGTTCCGGTTTTGTCTGTTTTGTACAAGAAAGGACTTATTCGAGTATTATTTGGGGTGGATGATGAGGTGCCAGTAGAACAGGTTAACCTTTTAAATAATTTCGATAATTATCATTATCTGGCTAGCAAAAAGGGACTACTTGCTCATAACAGTAATTAGAAAGTGCAAGAGGCATTAAATATTAGAGATCTTGAATTAAACGCCTTACTGGAGGTCACGCAGGCGATAAATAATAACCTGTCGGAGGAAGATCTATACAGAATCTATCGCTTCACCGTTCTGGGAGATTTGCAGGTGAAGAAAATGCTTCTTTATGTAAAAGACGATGAATGGACTTGTAAAGTCAATTTTGGGGATTCAGATAAGAAGAACCCTCCTGAGTTATCACTCGAATATCAATCTTTAGAAGAGGCCGTTTTGATTGAGTCTGTGGATGAGTTCGGCGGCTTTGATATTGCATTTCCTGTAAAACACAAGAAGAAAATACTAGCCGTGGTGTTTGTTGGGGGGGTAAAGGAGGAGCAAGCAGTCGACACAACTTTCCTCAGGGCATTGACCAACATACTGATTGTTGCAATTGAAAATAAAAAACTAGCAAGACAACAGTTACAGCAAGAGGCCTACAGAAAGGAACTGGAGATTGCTAAAAAGGTCCAAAATTTCTTATTTCCAAAAACCCTTCCTCAAGGAAATAACTTAAAAATTGAAGCAGTTTATTTGCCGCATCACGAAGTAGGAGGTGACTACTATGATTACATCAAATTAAGTGATAATAAATTCTTGATTTGCATTGCGGATGTCTCCGGAAAGGGAGTTCCTGCTGCGTTACTTATGAGTAATTTTCAAGCCTCACTTCGGGCCTTGGTGAGGAAAACTCATAACTTAAAGGAAATTGTAACAGAACTCAATCATGCAACATTTACAAGTGGTAATGGTGAAAACTTTATTACAGTATTTGTAGGAATTTATGATTTCAAGCGCAAGAGCTTTGATTACGTAAACTGCGGTCACAATCCTACCTATTTGAAGTCCGACGGGAGTGTCCAGAAGCTTGTAGATGGAACGACTATTCTTGGAATGTTTGACCCTCTACCATTCCTTTCAACTGGGCGGGTAACCGAACTAGATCAGTTTGTATTTTTCGGATACACCGATGGACTTACAGAAACTTTTAATGCTGAAGGAGACCCCTATGGGGAACAAAACCTAGAAAAAATACTATCTGCTAGTTTCTCTTCTCTTTCTGAGCTCCATGCAGAGATCTTTAAGTCCTTAGATGAGTTTCGAAATGAATATCCCTATGGTGATGATATAACAATTATTTCGTGCGAGGTGAACAGCTAGTATGCGCTTCTATTTCTACCGTACTCCACGATTACTAAAGAATATTTATCGACCATGCACCTGGCAACGACCTGATTCAGAAAGAAGAATATATTTAACTTTTGATGATGGTCCACTTCCGGTTGCTACTCCCTATGTGCTTGATATTTTGAATGAGCATAATGCTAAAGGGACTTTTTTTGTAGTAGGTGACAATGTAAAAAAATATCCTTCCATTTTAGCCTCTGTGATCGATGCTGGAAATGCAGTAGGTAATCATACTCACAATCATTTGAAGGGCTGGAATACAATAGACAATACCTATTTTGAAAATATTAAAGAATGTCAGCAGTGGATAGATTCATTAGGCTATTCCAGACATGAAAAGCCTCTTTTTCGACCTCCTTATGGAAGGATTAAGTTGAGTCAATTAGCCACTTTAGCAGAGAAATATGAAGTTATTATGTGGGAGATTCTTTCAGGTGACTTCGATTCAAATTTGAATATTGAGTCTTCTTGGGAAGCCTTAAAAAAAACAAAAGCAGGAGATATTGTTGTTTTCCATGACAGTCAAAAGTATCTAGAGAATGTAAAATTATTACTTCCTAAGTTTCTCGACCACTTTTCTGGATTGGGTTATACTTTTGCTGCTCTTTAAGCTATGATTGATACGCACGCACACATTTTTGACGATCAATTTAATGAAGACATTGGTGAAGTAATTGAACATTGCAAAAGTGTAGGCATCACACATATACTACTTCCAAATATTGACCTGTGTTCGATTGATGCCATGTTGGAGCTATCAAAACTATACCCTGGGTACTGTTTACCCATGATGGGGCTACATCCATGTTCGGTGAAAAAAGATAATGAGGCCGCGATGCAAACCATTGAAAAATGGTTAGGTGATGAAGAATTTATTGCTATCGGGGAAATGGGAACTGATTTGTATTGGGACAAAACTTACTGGCCTCAGCAACAAGAGGTGTTTAAAAGGCATTGTGAGTTAGCGGTGAATCATAAACTTCCCATAGTTATTCACAGCAGGGACTCAATTGATGAGAGCATTGAATTGGTGAGACCTTTTATTAATCGAGGTCTTACCGGTGTATTCCATTGCTTTACAGGCGATATAGATCAAGGTAAGCAAATCATGGATATGGGTTTTTATTTAGGTATCGGCGGGGTAGTTACATTTAAAAATGGGGGTTTGGATAAAGTACTCCCGGAATTAGGAATCACAAACCTTCTCCTAGAGACCGACAGTCCTTATTTGGCTCCGGTGCCAAATAGGGGGAGACGCAATTCACCAACTTATCTACCACTAATCTCAGAGAAAATTGCAAATATTTTAGAAATTTCACCTTTGAAAGTTTCTGAGATAACTGATAACAACGCCCTAGCTTTGTTTAAACTGGATGAATTATAAAATCGTCAATATACGGACTACCGCAAAGAATGACCCCACAGATTCAATTTTGATCATTTACACAGGTGGTACTATTGGTATGGTATACGATGATGACGGCAGCCTGATGCCGTTCAATTTTGTTAAGGTCTTAGAGAAGATCCCAGAGATTTCCGGTTTGGAATTGAAGATTACAGTTATCTCCTTTCCTGTACCCATTGATTCGTCAAATGTTAACTATAAAGATTGGCAAGATCTAGCTTACATTATTTATGAAAACTATCATCAATACGATGGATTTGTGATTCTTCATGGGACAGATACTATGGCTTACTCAGCATCTGCGATAAGCTTTATGCTACAAGGGCTAAATAAACCTGTGATCTTTACTGGAGCCCAAATCCCTATTGGTCACATTCGTTCGGATGCAAGAGAGAATATAATAACCGCATTAGAGATTGCCTCCGCCAAAAAGGATAGTTTGCCGGTTATCAATGAAGTCTGTATCTACTTCAATTTTGTACTACTTAGAGGAAACCGCTCATCAAAAATTCGTTCGAGCACATTTGCTGCTTTTGAGTCGCAGAACTATCCGACTTTAGCTGAGTCAGGGATTTTCATTGAATACAACCATGCAGCTTTATTTAGTCATAAGAAAGACAATAAGTTAAAGTTTAAAAAGCACTTTGATCCCAATTGCGTAGTGCTTACTATTTTTCCTGGAATCACAAGAGAAGTGGTAATGCAACTTCTTTCTATTCCCGACTTGAAAGGGGTGATACTGCTAACTTTTGGCTCAGGAAACACTATGAGCTATGATTGGTTTCTTTCTGCACTCGAAGCAACCATTGCACAGGGAATCATAATTTACAATGTTTCACAGTGCATAGGTGGAGAAGTGATACAGGGAAGATACGAGACCAGCAAGAAACTGCAACAAATAGGCGTAATTGGCGGAGCAGATATCACACTTGAAGCGGCTCTTACCAAATTGATGTTTTTACTTGGAAATGAAAAAAAACCAGAGAAGGTGAAAGAAAAGTTGGCAAAACCACTCGTCGGAGAAATGGACTTCTGAGGGTCGACCTAATTCGGTTTTTTATTTGCATAAAGGCATTTTTATTAATTTATTTGTCGCCTTAAAGGCTCATTAGGCTATTTTTAGGAGAGGTGGCCGAGTGGTCGAAGGCGCACGCCTGGAAAGTGTGTATACCCCTAAAGGGTATCGAGGGTTCGAATCCCTCTCTCTCCGCGACAATGGAATATGTTATAAAAACTATAAATTGAATAATTAAACTTAACTGAAGACACTAAACTGATTATGAAAAAGTTATTTACTCTTTTGATGCTTGCAGGTATTACAACCTTCAGTGTTGACGCACAAGCTCAAGATGCATCAGATTCGACGGATATGGCAGCTGACACCACGATGATGGAAGGTGCTGACAGTACAATGATGGAAGAGGAAGAAGTCGTAGAACCCGTGTACGAAGAAGTTGCAGCTGAGCCTGAAGCAGAGGCGTCATTTCATCAAGTTGTAAAAGAGCAGTTCATCGATGGAGATGCTCGATTCATGGGAATTGTCTTATTGTGTTTGATCCTTGGTCTTGCAATTGCAATCGAAAGAATTATTACATTAAACTTAGCTACAACGAACGTTAAGAAATTACTTGCCAAAGTGGAGGAGGCCCTCAATGCAGGTGGAGTTGAAGCTGCAAAAGAAGTTTGTAGAAACACGAGGGGCCCTGTTGCTTCTATCTTCGTTCAAGGCCTAATGAGAATGTCCGAGGGAATCGAAATGGTTGAAAAATCAATTATTTCTTACGGATCAGTAGAAATGGGTAAATTGGAAAGAGGAATGGTCTGGATTTCACTTTTCATCTCACTTGCGCCAATGCTTGGCTTCATGGGTACAGTAATTGGTATGATTGGCGCATTTGATGCGATTGCAGAGGCTGGTGATGTATCGCCCGCACTCGTCGCCGGCGGTATCAAGGTCGCACTACTGACAACGGTAGGCGGTTTGATTGTTGCTGTAATACTTCAGTTGTTCTACAATTATCTGGTATCTAAAATAGATTCACTGGTTAACAGCATGGAAGATGCTTCAATCTCTCTTGTTGATATGCTAGTGAAGCATAACCTTACAAAATAAGAAGGCTTTATGGATTTCATAGACATTAGTTTGTATGCGGGATACCTATTAGTGGGTGTCAGTGCCTTAGTGGCAATCGCAATGCCTTTGGTTCAATCTCTAGATGATCCAAAATCTCTGCTAAAATCTGGGATCGGTATTGGATTGTTGCTAGTTGTCTTTCTTGTTTCTTACGCCATGGCCGATGGAACTGTGGTAGGCGAAGCTACTGAAGGAACTTCCAAAATGGTTGGAGCAGGTTTATTCACGACGTACGTGTTTTTCTTTGGTGCCATAGGAGGGATCATTTACACAGAGATTTCTAAAATATTAAACTGATATGCCTAGAGGAAATAGAGACACTCCTGAAGTAAGCTCTGGCTCCATGGCAGATATAGCATTCCTTTTGCTAATCTTCTTTTTGGTGACTACCACCATAGCAAATGATAAAGGTATCGCTATGTTACTGCCACCTCCGCCAGATCCAAATCAAGAGGATATAGAGATTAAACTCCAAGAGCGTAACATTTTTAAGATTCTTGCGAATTCTCAGGACAAGATGCTTGTCGAAAACGAGCCTTACACAGGGAGCATGGAAGATTTGAAGGAAGATGTTAAAAAGTTCATCCTGAATTTTGGTAATCCTTCGGCAGATGGGATTGAAGTGTATAATAGTCTTCCGCCATCACTGAAGACATATGTCAATCAAAATGGTAAAAGACCGGAGTCATCGGATGATCCCACTTCTGGAAATGCAGTTGTGTCGTTCAAGGCGGCTAGAGGAACTACTTATGAGCTTTACATTCAGATACTGGATGCAGTAAATGCTGCCTACAATGAGGTCTACGCTGAGAGAGTTGGGATTACAGCTGACGAATGGTTAACGCTTGATAAAGATGACGATATCCAAAAGGATATGTACAAGAGATCTAGACAAGGGATTCCTAGGGCGATTTCAATTGCAGAACCTGATTAATTTGTAGCCATGTCAAAATTTAAAAAGACTTCCAAATCATCAAATGATATACCGACGGCAGCGCTGCCTGATATCATTTTTATGCTCTTGTTTTTCTTTATGGTGACTACGGTTTTAAGAGAAACAGATATCATGGTAAAGCAAAAGCTGCCCAAGGCAACTCAATTGACAAAAATTGAAAGAAAGTCCCTGGTCAGCTATATCTACATGGGTGAGCCCAAAAACACATCACTTTATGGAGATGAGCCTAAGATTCAGGTCAACGATGTATTTGTTGTGAAAGAAGACATTGTTCAATTTGTGAATCAGGAAAAAGATAAGCTTTCAGAAGTAGAAAGAGATCAAATTACCATGTCTATGAAAGTGGATGAAGCAGTCAAGATGGGTATTGTTTCCGATGTCCAGCAAGAGTTGAGAAAAGCAAATGCAAGAAAGCTGCTTTATAGTTCATTAAAAGGCTTACAAGAAGATTAAGTAATCAACGCTTTAACATAGAAAGGCTGCCTATGGCAGCCTTTTTTTATGTCTTTTCTTTCATCTTCTTAAGTTTTCTAAGTCGATCCATAATATTAGCCTGAATTTGTCGAAGTTTATTCTCAATCTTCTCTGTCTCCCGTTTAAGATCATCAATTTCTTTTTCGCTAGCTGCTAGGGTATTCTTGATCGATTTTTTGATTTTCCTCTTTTCTCCATTTAGCTCTTTGATGCTTTTTTCGACATCTCTTAGTATTTGTCCATCGATCAGGTTTGACTGATCTTGTAATTCCAATATTTTTCTATCTACTTCTTTCTCAATATTCTCAAGTTTTGCTACTAGCAGATCTTTGTCTGTTTTCCCATCTTTCCTTAGTTCTTGGCAACTTTGAAAAGGAATTGAAGCTACGAGTAGTAAGAAAATCAGGTTTTTCATTTGTTAATTGATTCGGGTTGTAAGTAATCTAACCAATCCTCGTTTATCTTATCACCCGATTTTTTAAGAAACATTAAATATGAAGGTTTAACAGGAGTCTTTCTTAGAGTCAGTTGTGTTTCCTCTAAATTAAAATCACTTTTTTTAGCATTACAAGTAGTACATGCCGTGACAAGATTTGTCCATGTACTTTTTCCACCTTTGGACCTTGGGGTTAGATGGTCTAATGTTAGGTTTTTATCTTCACCACAATACTGACATTCAAATGAATCACGTTTAAATATGTTCTGTCGGGTAAGAACTACACCCTTGTAAGGTTTATTGACGTAGTTGTCGATTTTAATTACAGATGGGTATGGATAGGAGGTACTTATAGTCCTGAGTTCTTTTGTTGCATCCCTTGTGATAAGCTCTGCTTTGTTCAAGTATATTAAGAGAAATGCTCGTCGGACGGAGCAGATCATAAGTGGATGATAATCTTGATTTAGTACGAGTACGGACATATCAGAGCTTTAGTCTCTGTAACTCTCTGTTTTGATCTTTTTGTTTAATGGAGTCTCTTTTATCGTGAACCTTTTTTCCTTTTGCTAAGGCTATGTCGAGTTTGGCAAAGCCTCGACTTGTTATGTACAATCGAACAGGAATCAGTGTGAGTCCTTTCTGTTCCATCTTTTCCTTGATCTTTTCAATTTGCTTTTTTCTAAGAAGCAATTTACGTTCCCTGATGGGATCATGGTTGTCGTAGGTACTTTCGGTGTAAGGGGAGATATTCATGCCCTTTATAAATATTTCTCCTTTATTTACGTGACAATAAGCTTCTTGCAAGGAAGCCTTTCCTTCACGGATAGACTTAATTTCACTGCCCTTTAATACGATGCCGGTTTCGAAGTTTTCAATTAGCTCGAAATTAAACCTAGCTTTCTTATTCTTAATATTGACCGTATTTGAAAACCTTGCTTTATCTTTTGACATATTGTGAAGACCAGGAATGATCGGGTTAAATTGTATCAGAATGGCATGCGCGGGTTAGGTGCGTCTTTTAGATCAGCATGCAAATTATGTATTAATTGATAATACCCACTTATAGCTATCATCCCAGCGTTATCGGTGCAATATTGAAAGTCTGGAATGAACAATTCCCAATTATAGTTTTTTGCCAGGTCAAGCAGTCTCTCCCTCAGTCCCATATTTGCAGAAACACCACCTGCTATCGCTATACGTTTAATATTTTCTTTATTAGATGCTTTCAGAAGTTTTTCAGTAAGCATTTCGATCAGTACATGCTGATAACTAGCACAAAGGTCATTTCTGTGATTCTCTATGAATGTTACATCTGTTGCTAATTGATCCCTCAGGAAATAAAGCAATGAGGTCTTCACCCCTGAGAAAGAAAAATCTAGGTTTGTAACTTTTGATTTTGTGAAATTATACTTTGTTGCATCTCCTTTGGCCGCAAGTTTATCCACAAGTGGACCGCCCGGGTAAGGTAAACCCAGAAGTTTAGCACCTTTATCAAAAGCCTCACCAACTGCATCGTCGATTGTTTCGCCAAGAACTTCCATTTCAATGTGGCTTTTAACTTTAACTATCTGCGTGTGACCGCCACTGACCGTCAAGCATAAAAAAGGGAATGTTGGTTTTGGGTCGTCAATGAAGTGGGCTAAGATGTGTGCTTTCATGTGATGCACATTTATCATTGGTACATCTAATGCATATGAGAGACTCTTACTGAATGAATAGCCGACAAGTAATGATCCAAGTAGTCCAGGGCCTTGCGTGCAGGCGATCGCTGTAACATCAGATAAATCAATTTCAGCATCTTGACAAGCTTTATGAACCACTGGGACAATGTGCTGTTGGTGTGCTCTTGAGGCTAGTTCAGGCACAACTCCACCGTATTGTTCGTGGATAGATTGTGTAGCGATGATATTATTAATTACTTTGCCATCAAGGCAAATTGAAGCAGATGTTTCATCGCACGATGATTCTATTCCCAACACTACATCCTTCATCATCAGAGTTTTTCGAACAGGATGGCAAATATAGGTAACCGATTTGTTAGATGGATTTTGTGGCTAGCTTTAGGGGTTCTTGTTCTTCTGGCGGCTGGTTTGCTATTTCTTCAGACGACGTATGCTAAAGATTATCTGACCAACGTAATTCTTGATTTTCTGATTGATAGGACAGGATATCAGATTTCTTTAGATGATATTCAAATTGATTGGTTTGACGAAGTCACTGCTTCGAATTTCCAGATAGAAGACAGAAGCGATTCCGTAATGTTTCGCACATCCGTTAGTACGTTTAATTATTCTTTATACGACTTAGTTTCTTCTTCTACACTTCAGTTAGATCACCTTTCAATTCAAGATGGGGAATTTAATCTTTATAAGTATTCAGATTCTACTTCTATCAACCTACTTGATTTCATTTTTAAGCTAGGTCAAAGAGATACAGCCAGCAAAGCAAGGTCAGTCCACTTATCGACATTAGAGTTCGAGAATCTTAGAATGAATTATAAAGACTTGAGGATTGATGCTCCCCATGACAGCATTTTTCATCCTGATTACTTCTCTTTTAACATTTCGCAGCTAAGTGCATCCCAATTTAAATTCTCAAAGGACACCTTAAGCGTGATATTTGAGAAAATGATTGGACAGGAATTGTACAGTGGATTACCAGTCAACCATTTTCAATCAGATTTTTACTTATTTCCAACTGCTCTTGTTCTTGAAAACGTACTTATTGAGACCCAAAGAAGTTCTTTTGGGGATTCCATCGCCTTTTTATTTAGTAAGCCCAGTAACCTAGCATATTTCAAAGACAGTGTGAAAATGGATATTAGGTTGAGTCAATCTAGTCTTGACGTCAGGGACTTGCAGTTTTTTGGAAATGTACCTGATGTTTCGGAAGAGCTAGTCTTGGATGGTACACTCAGTGGTTACTTGGCTGCCCTTGATCTGGAAGGCTTTTCCGTTGGACTTCAATCAGGAGAAAAAATTGTATTTGATGCGTCGCTATTGGGTTTACCAAGGTTAAACGAGACCTTTATTGACATGGCGGTTGAAGAGGCTTTTGTCCAAGAGTATCTGTTAGATCACATACTTCCAGGAGCTCAAGAACGAATAAAACAGATTCATTTTAAGGGTGCTCTTGTCGGGTTTTTAAAAGATTTTGTGGTTTATGGGAATGCCTTGACTCCGTATGGTAGTATTGAAGCAGATATCAATTTCAAATTAAGTGAGTCACTAGTTGAGAGTGCGTACAACGGTAGTTTTGCATTTCAGAAATACAGAATAGGAGAACTATTAGGAATTAATGGCCTTCAGGAAATGGATTTCAAAGGGAGTATTAGGGGAGCTGGGTTTAGTGCTGAGACAGCGGATTTTTTGATGAATGCTACTGTAAATAATCTTAGATATTTGGACTATACCTATGACTCGCTTGGATTATATGGGCAATTCAGAAGCAGCTTTTTCGATGGTGATATTGGATTTGATGATGAGAGGGGAAAGCTACAAGGCAGCACGACGATAGACTTCTCACTTCCTGAAGAAGTGATTTCGGTTCAGTTGAATATAGACTCAGTAGATCTAAAGGCATTTTCCATAACTCCAAAAGAAACGTGGTTTTCTAGTGGTCTGTCAGCTAATTTGAACGAATTTGATATAGACTTAATGACAGGGGCTATTGCCTTTACGAATGTTGATATACGTACGCCCCAAACCTTTTTGACATTAGATTCTATTAAAATTAATTCTGATAAAAATGATGTCAAAAGAAGATATAAGCTTAAGTCTGACATCATTGATGTATTAGTAACGGGCGATTTTAAGATTTTGGAATTGGTTGAGGATTTACCTGCAATCCTTCGGTCTTTTTCATCTGAGTTTATGTTTGAAGGAAGTGATTCAATAGTCATTTCGTCGGTTATTGATTACCAATCTAAGTTTGAATTTCAGGTAAAAAGTCTCAATCCAGTTCTTAGGCTCTTAAATCTGCCAGTTTTCATTTCGGATGGATCACAGATTGGGTTTCAGTTTAAGCATCAGTCTGATGTGTCTTTTAATCTTTTGGCTACCATAGATACAATTCAACTTTACGACAGAGTCTTTTACCAGAATGAGCTTCAAGTTGATGCTTCGAAAGGTATATCTTCAGAGCAAGTCTTAGGGCTATTGCAATTTTCTTCTTCTGCTCAGTCTTGGAATGATCAAATCAGCACTGAGTCCTTATCATTCGAAGCAATATGGGATGGAAATGAAATCAATAGTTTTACCAAGATTGCTCAACCTGAAAATAAGAATCGGGTCAATATCAGGTCTCTAACTACCTTAAAGAAGGATACCATTGATTTTAAGGTCTTACCTTCTGATATTCTGTTTTTCAATACTGCCTGGAATGTTAATCGTAGCAATCACATCCAGCTTTTCAGAGATAAGTTGATAATTGATCAGCTTGAATTACATAAGGGTAATCGACTAGTCTCGCTTGATGGTGTAATTAGCGATAGTTCTATTACATCACTGTACTTTCGATTTGAGGAATATGACTTATTTACGCTTTCTTCTTTGTCTCCCATACCTTTTGGCGGAATTTTAAATGCCACGGGTAGGCTTTCTAGATTAAACGGCGAACAGCCCTTGAGAGTTGAAACTGAGGTTGAAGTAGACCAGCTCACCTTTGATGAAACCTTTATAGGAGATTTAAATGGAATTTCGTCATGGGATAATGCTGTAAATGGTTTGTTCGTAGATTATTCAGTGACAAGAGAGAATATCGAAACCATTGATCTTGGTGGATATATCAAGCCCTTTCAAGAAGATCAATTAGATATACAGGTCAGTTTTGATAAAGCTGAACTCGACTTATTAGAGCCACTATTTGAAACATTGATTTCAGACTTGGATGGTACAGCCACCGGGGAGTTGAATCTTACAGGATTGCTCTCACGTCCAAAACTGAGAGGTATCTCAATAATCGATGGAGGAGTCGTTACAATAGATTATTTAAATACGACCTATGGGTTTTCAGGTGCTACGAGATTTTTTGAGGAGCAAATAGCGTTTGACAATCTTGTGATTACAGATCGTTTTCAGAATTTTGGTTCCTTAAATGGAGCCATAAATCACAATCAATTTCAGGATGTTGATTTAAACGTAGCTATCAATTTTGATGAGTTTGAATTATTAAATACAAATAGTCAGTTGAACTCTTTGTATTACGGCAATGCTTTTGCGACTGGGACAGTTAACCTTCAGGGTCCTCTGCAAAACATACTGATATCAGCGGAGGCAACTTCAACACCAAATACCAGGGTTTATATCCCTTTGATTGAAGAAAATAAAGCTCAACAGGGCGCATTCATAAAATTCAAGTCAAAGGTGGATTCCTCTGATGTGGCAGAGGAAGAAGTTAAACTCTCTGGAATAAATATTGACTTTGACATGGATATTACTCCAGATGCATATATCGAATTAATTTTCAATCCTCGTACGGGTGATATTATTAGAGGAAGGGGTGAGGGCAACTTACAGTTATCTGTAAACAGCAGTGGAGATTTTGATCTTTTTGGTGGCTACACTGTGACTGAAGGTGCTTATAACTTTACTACGAGTCTCATTAATAAAGAATTCCAGCTCGTCCCTGGCGGAATCATAAATTGGTTTGGAGATCCTTATGAGGGACAGATGGACATGACAGCCACCTATAGACAGTTAGCAGATATTGAGGATTGGAATCCAAATGACAGTAGCTCAACACGAAGTATAGTCAAGGTAAATCTGGACATGCAAGGCTCTATGTTGACCCCGGAAATTGGTTTCAAACTGGAGTTAGAGGATCAGAATAGTTCAGATCCAAGGTGGAGCCAGGTGATTTCTACTATAAATAGCGACGAAGAAGAACTTAAAAGGCAAGTATTTTCATTATTAATTCTTCGAAAGTTTTCACAGCGAGAGGAGTTTATTGTTGGTGGGAGTAATACAGTTTCAACCGGTATTAGTAGCAGTGTGAGTGAATTTGTGAGTAATCAACTCAGCTATTGGCTCAATCAGGTGGATGAAAATCTTGAAATTGATTTTGACATTAATTCTCTCGATGCCGATGCATTCAATACTTTTCAATTGAGACTTGCCTATTCTTTTCTTGATGGACGTTTGCGAGTCACCCGGGGAGGAGGCATCACTACCATAGTGGAGGAAGGTACAAGCTCTGATTTGCAAGGAATATTAGGCGATTGGTCAGTAGAATACGTACTGACTGAGGACGGAAAATGGAACGCTCGCTTTTTCAGTAGAAATAATCAATACAACTCAACTGCAAGGCAATTGCAAGAAACAGGACTTAGTCTACAGTACGTGACGTCTTTTGATGAATTTAGGGAAATCCTAAAGTCAGGAAGAAAATCTGGTAGATTAGGAAAGTAAAAATCTAACCAACAGAATTTTAGGTGGTTATGGTTTTATGGTAGATGAAATAGTAATATTCTGGTTTCGCAGGGATTTACGATTAGAGGATAACACTGGTTTATATTACGCCTTGGCATCCGGTAAGCAAGTCTTACCAATATTCATTTTTGATACTACGATCTTATCAAAGCTTCATAGTAAGGAAGATGCCAGAGTCGGTTTTATTCATGATCAGATCTCAAATATTCAGGAGAGATTACACGTGGCTGGAGGATCAGTGCAAGTAGAGCACGGTGAGCCAGTTGAGGTCATATCTAAATTGATCGAAGACTATCCGGTGGCAAGTATTTACGCAAACCGAGATTATGAGCCATACGGAAAAAGTCGGGACTTACTCGTTTCTGAAGTTTGCAAGAGTAAGGGAGTAGAATTCTTTACTTTTAAAGATCAGGTAATATTCGAAGAAGGTGAGATTCTTACTGATCAAGGGCAGCCTTACAAAGTGTTTACCCCTTTCAAGAATAGGTGGTTGAAGCAATTTCAAAAGCTCCAGTTAAGCGGATTTGAGTCAGAAAACCTGCTTTCAGGTTTACAGAAAGATATCAAACATAGTATCCCGACGCTTGAGCAAATTGGATTTACGAAGAGTCAGATTTCTATCCCAGAGAAGGAATTCCCTATTAAGATTATCGAAGATTACGATGCAAAAAGAAATTTTCCAGCCATAAACGGCACCTCTCGACTAGGTATTCATCTTAGACATGGAACGATCAGCGTTCGCCAAGCGGTAGCTATAGGATTGGCTCATTCAGATACCTGGTTAAATGAACTTATTTGGAGAGAATTTTATACGATGATTATTGCTCATTTTCCGCAGGTAGTAGATCGTGCCTTTAAGCCACAGTATGATCGGATACCCTGGAAAGCTGATGAAGAATCTTTTGATGCCTGGTGTTCTGGTATGACAGGTTATCCCATCGTGGATGCGGGTATGAGAGAATTAGTTTCCACAGGTCATATGCATAACCGTGTCCGAATGATAACTTCAAGCTTCTTAACTAAGCACCTGCTGATTGATTGGAGGTGGGGGGAGGCTTTTTTCGCCAGACATCTGTTAGATTTTGAATTATCCAGTAACAATGGTGGATGGCAGTGGGCGTCAGGAACCGGAACAGACGCCCAGCCTTATTTTCGCGTATTTAACCCAGCCTCACAAACCGAGAAGTTTGACAAAAATCGAGAATACATTAAAAAATGGCTGCCTGAAGTTTCAACAGATAAATATCCTAAGCCGATTATAGAGCATAGTTTTGCTAGAAACCGAGCGATCCAGACCTACAAAGAAGCTTTGGGCTAATACTGCATGTCATTATCTAAAAAGCTATTTTTGTCAAACAAGCCGGTTCACCGCCGTGGCATAAGTCAGGGAGGAAAGTCCGGGCAACATAGAGCACCACACTTCCTAGCGGGAAGACTTGAAATACAGTAGAAAGTGCAACAGAAAGCAAACCGTCCGAATAGAGTTCGACTCTTTGGGATAAGGGTGAAAGGGTGAGGTAAGAGCTCACCGCTGCTGATGTGAATCAGGAGGCTGGTATACCTTGTGGGTTGAAAGATCAAATAGGTCTGAATTATGGAAGTTGCTCGCTTCCTCAGATGGGTAGATCGCTTGATCTCTCTAGTGATAGTGAGACTAGATAAATGGTGAACATCCTTAATTCAGGATACAGAACCCGGCTTATAGGCTTGTTTTTTATAATAAGACAATATGAAAAAAATCTTGATTGTAGACGATCAAAAAGGTATTCCTGAAGCGGTAAAAGATACCATTCTTGATTTTGAAGAGTTCGCCGACTATGAATTTGATTTGGCAGAGGAGGGACAACAAGCGTGGAATCTAGTGCAACAAAACGACTATGACGTCATTTTAAGTGACATTAGAATGCCTAAGATGGACGGTATTGAGTTGCTCAAAGCTGTTCAGGAATCAGGAAAGGGAACGCCTGTTATTCTGATGACGGCAACAACGAAGAATGATATCAATCAAGCTATCCAGAAACTAAAAATGGGTGCTTGGAATTACCTTGAGAAGCCATTTATGGACTTGAATTTGATCCGAATTGCCTTGAACAATGCTATTATTCACTCTCAGCAACAGACAGAGATCAAACAGCTGAAGAAGCAATTGAAAAAAGGATTTCAGATTGTGGGTGAGTCCATGCTTATAAGTGAAATCAAGTCGATGATTGAGAAAGTAGCCCCAACAGATGCCAGAGTTTTAATTACAGGTGGCAATGGAACAGGAAAAGAATTGGTTGCCAGGGGGTTGCATGAGTTAAGTAGTCGAGCCAAAGCACCTTTTGTAGAGGTAAACTGTGCTGCAATACCGTCAGAGCTTATCGAGAGCGAACTTTTTGGACATGAGAAAGGTGCTTTTACTTCAGCAAATAAGCAAAGGATTGGGAAGTTTGAGCAGGCAGAAGGAGGGAGTATTTTCTTAGATGAAATTGGTGATATGAGTCTTTCAGCACAGGCTAAGGTGCTAAGAGCATTACAAGAAAACAAGATTTCACGTGTCGGTGGAGAAAAAGCAATCAATGTAGACGTTAGAGTATTGGCAGCGACTAATAAGGATCTTAAGGAGGAGATACAGAAGGGAAACTTCAGAGAGGACTTATATCATAGGCTGAGCGTTATAAGGATTCACGTACCATGCCTCAAGGATAGGAAAGACGATATTCCTCTGCTGATAAACCATTTTTTGACTCAAATTGCACAAGAACAAGGAACTGCAGAGGTGACGATCAAGGACAATGCAATTGAACTACTGAAGTCTTATGAATGGACTGGAAATATTCGAGAACTACGTAACGTAATCGAAAGGCTCACCATTCTGTCGGATGGTGATATTGACGTGGAAGATGTAAAAAAGTATGCCGCTTTCTAGAGCGGTTTGTGTTCTTTCTGCTCTACTTTAGGAGCATCGGCTTTTGCGTAAGTAGGACAGAACTTTTGAGTACAGGCGCTAAATCCTATAATGGTCAATATAATGAGTAAGTTTCGTAGCTTCATTGTCTTAACTTTTGGGGTTCCTTCAAAAATAGAAATTAAACTTCTGTTATACAACTAGTTAATTTGATAATTATTTTAGTTTAATCATTGATGAAGTAGGTTACAACCTCTTAAATCTGAGTGATCAAACCTTCCAAGCACCTCTATTGTTCGGTCTCGGTGCTTTTTTCCTAAGTCTTGTGTTTCAATGAATGAACATGTATCGATGTTTGCCAAATCTATAATATTGATGCCGCCGGTCTTCTCATAACCCAGACGTGTAAAAGGGTCATTTATATCTCTAATACTGCAATTCATCCAAGCAGGCATTTTAAACCGTTCTTCTTGTATGCTGTAACATTGACTGGTTAGTTCTGTCATTCCGTATTCTGAGTAGATATTTGATGCTGAAGTACCCTTTTTTAACCGCTGATGAAGCTCTTTTCTTGTAATTTCTTTTCTTCTACCTTTCATTCCCCCCGTTTCTATGACTGTGGTATTGACTGAAATAAAAGGCTCCTCTTCAATCAGATCAAGGAGTGCATAAGCAACCCCAAATAGAATTTTTGGATGAGTAGTTTCAGTCAAAATCTTCAGAATTCTTTTCTTGTCTTTTGGTTGATAATATGCAGAATTTCCATTTGCTCTCTTTATCAGTCTGTCAACCATGAAAATCAATGAACTTTCTCCTTGTTCTTGATAGGATGGTAATAGGGCAATAATCTCTGTTTGATCCAGCTTTGGGATAGTTTTTAAAAAGATTTCAACGAAAACAGTTTCGTAAAATTTAAGTGATCGCATATGCGATTGACTTCGTAGCTGAGCAGTAGTGCCACTAGATTGAAAAATTTTTTCAGCTGTCCAATTTCCTGTCTTTACCTGATGATTTTTCCAAAAGGATATAGGTAGAAAAGGGATATCCTCTGCATCACATATTCGATTTGCATCAATATTGAGGTAACTCAGGTATGACTTGTAAGTCGTATTGAATTCAGACTGATATTTAAATACGTCCAAAGCATACTTATCAAAGTTTTCTTCGTTTATCTCAAATAGCTTGCTTTTGAAACTTTCGGCAAAAGTCATCAGTTAATTCAATAATTTTGAAGTTGAAATCTTGTCCACCACATGAACAAATTTAGTGCAGCAGTCTTATTTTCCTTTTCTTTGCTGGCCCTAGAGTCATGTTTTGATCCTCCTGTTTATCCTAATATCCCGGAGATCAGCTTTAAAAATATTCGTTTTGTGGAGACGGAAGGTCAGGATTCTTTAATTCTAAGTTTTGATTTTCAAGACGGTGACGGAGATATTGGTCTGGGACAGACTGATGTAGCGCCGCCATTTCACTCTTTCAATTACGTTGTAGATTCCACAGCAAGATTTTTTACTGATCCAAATATTGGTTTAGATTTTATAGATCCTGAAACAATTCGCGTTGTGGAGTTTGGGGATGATGGGAACAAAAGTCCTTACTATCTAATTAGTGATTATTTGACATTTGAAGGTATTTACAGCGAGGATGATCTCGTCTTACCTTCTTACAGTTGCGCTGATTACACTTTTGTACCTGACCTAGACAATGACACTACCGGAGCAGATAAAGCTGATACGATATTGATTCAGGCAAATGAATTTCTCAGTAATATTTTTGTAAAATTTCTGCGTAAAAGGAATGGTAACCTAGAGGATATTACAGCCTCTTTTGCTCCGGATGCGTGTTCTCCACCATTTAACTCCAGAATTCCAATTTTTGATCAAGATAACTTAGGTAGGCCCTTGAGAGGATCGATAGATTATCCCATGATCTCATCTGGCTTTATTTCTCAGTTTTTGAATGACTCGATTCTCATTGAGTTTTATATCTATGATCGGGCACTTAACAAGAGTAATGTTGTAGTGAGCCCGGGATTTACATTACCCGGACTGCTTGGGATAAATTAGTAGTAGATGGCAGGAAATTTAATAGGATCTGATTTGCTCATCAACCGATAAATTTCCTCTACAATGTCTTCCATGTTTGGTTTAGAAAAGTAGTCTCCATCAGAACCGTACGCAGGCCGATGCTCTTTTCCAGTTATCGTTAATGGAGCTTCATCCAGGTGCTTATATCCCTCATCCCTTTCCAGTACTTGCTGCATCATATATGCACTTGCTCCTCCAGGTACATCTTCATCAATGAAAACCACTCTATTGGTTTTTTGAACTGATTCGGTAATTATTCCTCTGATATCAAATGGTACCAGTGTTTGAACGTCGATTACTTCGCAGTTGATGCCTATTGCTTGTAATTCGTTAGCCGCATCCATGACAATTCGACATGAAGAACCATAAGTGACTAAGGTCACATCAGTCCCGTCTTTCAGCACCTCCGGTATACCTAAAGGTGTTTTGACCTCCCTAAGATTATCTGGTATTCTTTCTTTTAATCTATATCCGTTCAGTGATTCAATTATCAGTGCAGGATCATCAGAAGCTAGCATAGTGTTATAGAATCCAGCTGCTTGGGTCATATTTCTTGGAACTAACACATATATACCTCTAAGGGCATTAATGATCATTCCCATTGGTGAGCCAGAATGCCATACTCCTTCTAGTCTATGACCACGTGTTCGGATGATCAATGGCGCTTTTTGTCCAGACTTAGTTCTGTAGCTAAGCGTTGCTAAATCATCAGAAAGTGTCTGGATAGCATAAAGCAAATAATCAAGGTACTGAATTTCCACAATTGGTCGCAGTCCCCGCAACGCAGACCCGATACCCTGTCCTATGATCGTTGTCTCTCGAATTCCTGTATCTGTTACTCTTAGTTCGCCATGCTTCTTCTGAAGTCCTGCAAACCCTTGATTAACATCTCCAATTTTACCTACATCTTCCCCCAGTGCGAACACTAGAGGGTTTGTTTCTAAATGATGATCAAATATTGCCTGAACGACCTCACGGCCGTCCACCAGTTCAGAGTGATCCGAATATACAGGTGAAACTTGCGTAATAGAGATTGCAGCATTTTCTGATTCACTGTATAAATCACTATTATATTCTTGATGATGAATCTGATTTTTATCCTTTATCCATTGAATCAGATCCGATTTTGAATCAGATTGACTAGTCCTAAGAAGCAGTACACTTGCACGAGCAGCGCGCATCACATCTGCTTTGCTAGGTATCTGCATATCTTTTAGGTTTATGCTGATATCCTTTAATTTAGAGATATCAACAACATGTGCTGTTTTGAGTTTTTCAATCAAGGAAAGCACTTCTTTTTGATCGTCTTTGATCTCTTTTATGTAAGCTTTCCAAGCCAGCTCTTTACCTCTCTTTGCCGACGCTTTAGCTTCTTTCTCTATTTGAGTGATTTCTTCTTCGTTTGCAAATTTCTCGGACAAGATCAGTTCCTTAAATTTAAGAATACAGTCGTACGCTGCCTCCCACTTCAATCTATCCTTAGGCTTATATCTCTCGTGAGAGCCGGAAGTAGAGTGTCCCTGAGGTTGCGTAACTTCATCTACATGTATCATGCAAGGAACATGTTGTTCGCGAGCAATACTTCCTGCTTGCAGAAAGGCATTAATCAAAGATTTGTAGTCCCAACCTCTTACCCTGAAAATTTCGTACCCTGGTTTGTCCTCTGTTCTTTGAAACCCTGACATTGCTTCGGAGATACTTTCTTTAACGGTATGGTACTTCTGTGGGACGGAAATACCGTAAGCGTCATCCCATATAGAGATCACCATGGGAATTTGAAGTACTCCGGCGGCATTTAATGCCTCAAAGAAGTGTCCCTCAGATGTGGAAGCATTGCCTATGGTGCCAAAAGCGACTTCATTTCCTTGGATAGAAAAGTCTTGAAAATCGTGCAGTGCTTTGTTTTGACGGTAGAGTTTAGAAGCATATGCTAGGCCCACAAGTCGGGGCATTTGTGCTGCAGTAGGGGATATATCTGAGCTGGAGTTTTTTCTATCCGTAAGTGTTGTCCATTTTCCGTCCTTATTCATCGAACGCGTACCGAAGTGCCCATTCATCATCCGTCCAGCTGATGCGGGTTCTTCTTTAACATCTGTATGAGCGTACAGCTGAGCGAAGAATTGTTGGCTGGTAAGCTCACCAATTGCCATCATGAAGGTCTGGTCTCGGTAATATCCAGATCGCCAATCTCCATTTTTAAAAGCTTTTGCCATCGCAATCTGAGCCAGCTCTTTACCATCGCCAAAGATGCCAAACTTGGCCTTCCCCATGAATACCTCTTTTCTTCCCATAAGACTGCACTCCCGACTTTCGATAGCCAAGGCATAGTCTGCCAATACTTCTTCTTTACGTAAGGTGGTATTTTTCTCCCTGGTTGCTTTCACTGTGATCAAGGGTCGATGGAACCATCAGTATCCTCAAATATAGCAAACAAACTGGAGATATAAAAATCAAATACCAAATAATATTCTTAAAATAGACGATAAGAAAAATTTTATTTGACATTTTCTACTGCTAAATTCCATTAATCTTTAATAATATTTTGCTTTATCGCTATTCCAAGAAAATTATTTTTGTGTGATAAGTCTAAATTGAAATCGTTTTCAATAAGGATATTTAGTCCGAATCGTATATTTGCGCCAACGAACGAATAACCCAAATTGATATGATAATTGGAGTCCCCAAGGAGATCAAAAACAATGAGAACCGAGTTGCAGTAACTCCTGCAGGAGTGACAGAATTTGTCAAAAGAGGGCATACCGTGTATGTGCAGTCAACTGCTGGAATTGGCAGTGGATTTTCTGATGAAGAATACATCTCTGCAGGTGCAAGCATGCTTCCAACCATTGAAGAGACCTATGACATTGCGGAGATGATCGTCAAGGTAAAAGAGCCAATCGAGCCCGAATACAAGTTGATTAAGAAGGATCAATTGGTTTTTACATATTTTCATTTTGCCTCTTATGAGCCGCTTACTACAGCCATGATGGAAAGTGGATCTGTCTGCTTGGCTTATGAAACAGTAGAGAAAGATGACAGAAGTCTCCCGTTACTGGTGCCAATGTCTGAAGTGGCTGGTAGAATGTCAGTACAAGAAGGTGCTAAGTATTTGGAAAAACCGTTAAAAGGAAGAGGTATTCTTCTCGGAGGAGTACCAGGTGTGAGACCCGCCAAAGTATTGATATTAGGCGGCGGTGTTGTTGGAACAAATGCTGCAAAGATGGCAGCGGGAATGGGTGCAGATGTGACTATCATGGACGTCAACTTACCAAGACTTAGGTATTTAGATGATGTGATGCCTGCAAACGTCAATACATTCATGAGTAATGAGTATAACATTCGCGAGCTGATTGCTACTCATGATTTGATTATTGGAGCGGTCTTAATTCCCGGAGCAAAAGCACCACATTTAATCACAAAGGACATGCTGAAGGAAATGAGACCTGGTACCGTCTTAGTGGATGTTGCAGTGGATCAAGGTGGTTGTATCGAAACATGCAAGCCGACAACTCATGAGGATCCAACGTTTATCATTGATGATGTACTTCACTACTGTGTGGCTAATATGCCCGGTGCAGTACCTTATACCTCCACATTGGCACTTACTAATGCAACCTTGCCTTATGCTTTGCAGCTTGCTGATAAAGGATGGAAAAAGGCGGTTCAGGATAACCGAGAGCTGCTTGTTGGATTGAATGTAATCAATGGGTCTATCGTGTACGAAGGGGTAGCAGAAGCATTTGGCTTAGAGTTCACGCCTGTAGAAAATTTCCTATAAGGAATTCTTACTTACCGTATAGTTAGGAAAATCAGTCAATGGCCGGTATTTCTGACTGTTCTTATCATAGCCCCAAATAAAATGCTTTAGACCATTTGTGACGGCTAAGTATTGAGCCTCCAGGGCTTTGTTATATTCAGATAACTGCTTAAGTGTGTTATGATTTAGTTTAATGGTGGGTGCTTTGCACTCAATTAATAGAAAGACGTTCCCTGCAGCATTCAATACCTGGATATCCGACCTTTTTCTTTTCTTATCGTACTTCAAGTTTGATTCGACTCTAAATAGCCCCTTAGGGTAATTCAAATGACTAATAAGTAGATGTACAAAATGCTGTCTGACCCACTCTTCTGGAGTCAGCACTACGTACTGCTTTCTAATGATATCCCAGATGCAGCGATTATTTTGAATCCATTCAATTTTACTGGAAAATGAGGGGAGGTTAAGCTGCGGTAGGTTTTGCATTTCGAATTTTGACAGTATTCAAAAACAAGAAGCCGATGATAAAGTAGATGGATAGCGCAATGGTGCTGTTGCGCATACTTCCAGTAACTTGCTCTACAAAGCCGTAACTGAAGGTCCCTAAAACTACGCTTACATGGTAAGCGACATCAAAAAAGGAGAAAAAAGAGGTGTGATCCTCTGTGTTTCTTGGGATCAGCTTACTGTATGTTGCTCTTGATAATGCTTGAATTCCACCCATTACAGTGCCAACTAGTACTGCGATGATGTAGAACTGGTAGATTGCTGTGATAAAGTAGGCGTAGATACAAACACCAACCCAGATGAATATCATAGAACCCAATGAGAAAACATTTCCTTTGTACTCCGATAACCTCGCGAATATGTAAGATCCTCCAATCGCTACAAATTGTATGATGAGTATGACGGGTATTAATTCTGCAGATCCGAGATTTAGCTCCTTTGTTCCAAATAATGTTGCTAAGAGCATGATGGTTTGAACACCCATGTTAAAGAAGAAAAAGGCAATCAGGTACATACGTAGGTTTGGTAACTCTTTGAGTTGTACAAAAACAGATCTCAATTCTCTGTAGCCATTCAATAGTATTTTTCCGGAAGGCTTTCGATTGTAAATGTTATTTGGGAGTCTTTTGAAAGGAATCTGGGCAAAAGCAACCCACCAGAGACCAACCAGGATAAAAACGATGCGCGTAGCAAAACCTGAATCTCCTAAACCAAACCAATCTGGCTTTTGAATAAGTAGTAAACTAAAAATAAGCATTAAAGCGCTGCCCCCATAACCGTATGAGTATCCACGCGCACTTACTCTATCAGTTCGGTCTTCGGATACAATTTCTGGTAAATAAGCATCGTAAAAAACCAATCCACTGCTATAACCCAGGCTCGCTACCACAACACACAGTATTCCCAGTTCAAGGGTCTCAGGTCCTGTGAAAAAGAACATAGACATGCACGCAATAGAGCCTAAGAAAGTAAAAAATCTTAGGTATTTCTTTTTTTCACCTGTGTAATCTGCTATTCCCGAAAGTATGGGAAGCAAGGCTGCGGATAGAAGGTAGGAGAATGACAAAGCATAACTATACAGAACTGAGTTTGACAACGTGAAACCGAAGAAGCTGACATCTGATGATCCCTCGACGCTAGTCACCGCTGTATAGTAGATTGGAAATATGGCAGTATTGATTACGAGGTTGTAGACTGAGTTTGCCCAATCGTACATGCACCAAGATTTAATAACGCGTGAGTTGTTCAATTCAGTATCCATGATTTAGGTGACAAATTACATATAATTATTACTCAATTTTAAAGATATCTTGAATGAAGTAGAGGGCAGAGCCTACACTGTGTTTTCAATTATGGTAAATACAATCGATTGCGTAAAAAATTAGCAGATATGTGCTAACAGATTGTATCATGTGATACTTAGATAAGTGTAAATTCGTCCTGTTTTAAACTATTTTTTTGATTAGATGAGTCAATACAGTAGCTGGTATCATCCTTATAAACCAGCAAAAAAATACCAAAAAAAAGTTGCTTATTTCAGCATGGAATTTGCTGTTGATCAGGCCTTAAAAATATATTCTGGGGGTCTCGGCTTTTTAGCCGGTTCTCATATGCGGAGTGCTTTTGATTTGAAGCAGAATCTCATCGGTGTAGGTATGTTATGGAAGTATGGTTATTATGACCAAACTCGACACGAAAATCAGCATTTAAAACCTGCATTCGTCGAGAAGACTTACAATTTTCTTGAAGACACTGGGATAGAGGTGGAGATTAAGATCATGGACAATGCAAATGTTAAGGTGAAAGCATATGTGCTGAAGCCGGAGATCTTTGGTACAATTCCTCTATACTTACTTTCAACAGATGTGGAAGATAATGATCACCTATCGAGGACGATTACGGATCACCTTTACGATGCCAATGAATTGACAAGAATTTCTCAAAGTATGGTACTGGGCATAGGTGGAGCAAAGGTTGTGGAGGCCCTTGGTGGAGCAGAAATCTATCATCTTAACGAAGGACACGCACTCCCAGCATTCTATTATCTCAAGGATAAGGGCGTAGCTAGGGAGCAGATGGTATTTACGACCCATACTCCCGAAAAGGCTGGGAATGAAGAGCGAGATGCTAGTTTCCTGAATAGAATTGGATTCTTTGGGCGAACATTATCTTCAAATGAGTTGTCAGAACAAGCCTTACCTAATGGTATGCTTAGTTATACCTTGGCTGCTTTGAGACATGCAAAAAAATCAAATGCTGTTTCTGAACTACACGGTGTGGTTTCCAATGATATGTGGTCTGAATATGACGGTATAAGTGACATTATTCCAATTACTAACGCACAGCATCAGGCTTATTGGCAAGATCCAGCCGTATTAAAAGCTTTTGAGAAAAGAGACAAGAAAGCTTACAGCAAAAGAAAACGTCAGCTAAAACACGATCTATTTCATGAAGTAGCAAATCAGACTGGAAAAATCTTCAGCGAAGATGTGCTTACGGTTGTTTGGGCTAGGAGGTTTGCAGGATATAAACGAGCGGACCTACTGCTACACGATATGGAAAGAATAGAGCAACTTCTTTCAAACTCGGATCAGCCTGTACAGATTATTTGGGCTGGAAAACCCTATCCCAAAGATGGTACAGCGATTACGATTTTCAATAAACTGATTGACTTTTCCAAGCACCGTCATAACTGTGCAGTATTGGTTGGTTATGAGATGGAATTGTCCCGGTTATTAAAAGAGGGCTCGGATATTTGGTTAAATAACCCAAGAATTACTAGGGAAGCTTCAGGAACCAGCGGTATGACTGCTGCTATGAATGGGTCTGTGAACCTTTCCACTAACGATGGGTGGATACCAGAGTTTGTGAAAGATGGAAAGAACTGTTTTGTGCTTCCCACAATTGATCATAACCTACCTTTAGATGTACAGGACGAAATGGATGCAACTGCTTTATATGACATCTTGCAGGATATTGTGCTTCCAACTTATTATAATGCTCAAGATAAATGGCTCGATATAGTCTTTAAAGGCATAGAAGGGGTCATACCTGAGTTTACTTCCAGGAGAATGGCAGCCGAATACTATGAATTGATGTTCAACTAGCATCTAGACACAAAGGATCTGTTTTTATATTCTGCAAATTGTCAGAATGCTAGTTTTAGAAATAATAGAATCACCAGTAAAGATTTTGATATGATTATGAACTCTAAGAAAATCAGATTTTAAGGTGCCCCTTGAGATGAATCGCTCTAGATTTTATCACGTGAGGTGCTGATAAGAGATACCCCGAATTCTTGATGCAGAGATTGAATTGGTTGAGTAAAATTCTTTGGGAGCCATTTGATGATGCTATTCTGACGCTTTCTTAGTAAAGATTTTACAAAGGGATTCGTTGTGCACAGCACTCGGTTAGGTGCAGAGTATTCTGGCCTTTTATTCTTACCTGTGGGAAGTCAAATGAGCGATAGCTTGCAACTGAAGATTCAATAGATAGCTACGCTTTTTTATGCTTTAGACAATAGAGATCTTTTATTCTCTGAAATAATAGAAAAGGGTACGAAAAAAGCCAATGATTCATACTGGTAGAGAAAATGAACCATTTTAGACTTTTTGATCGCATCTAATCCTGATCGAGCTCCCGTTTAATCCCACTTTATTCCCTCTGAGTTAATCAAAATTCATTACCAGGGAAAATTTAAATATCTTAAATACTTAAAAGGTAGAAATGCATAATTCAAAGCAGATTTCTCATGCTGAAATTGCAGAGAAACTTTCTGGGGTTTACAACGGAGAAATTGTTTTTTCGGATAAGGTAGAGTCTCTCAGTGTTTTGGTATATGTTGAAGTACTTAGTGATGTAGTGGTGAGTGTCACATTCTCAACTGGTGACAGAAAGCATTCCTTCAGCGCAATACTTTCAGAAGAGCAACGGGATGTTCATATGATCATCCAGAAAAAGATTACAGAGGAATACATTCTAAATGGTGTGACCGGTTTTTTATGCAAAAAGCCAAACATTCATGGTGGATATATTTCAGATTTACAAGGCTTTTATTTTCATATTCTTTTAAATCACTTTAACGGTTCCTATCTGGAAATTTACTTTTTTGGGAAAGAATCGCATATTCAGGCAGTTGCGGTCTAATCAAATATTGTTATGGATCCACGCGATTAAAGCATCGATCACTTCTTCTTGTTCTTTGTCATTGTGCCCCTCATGTAGGACACCTTGATAGCTTTTCCAGAAAATTAATTCATTATTTTCAGCAAATGATTTTGTAGCGTCATGACTGGTTATAGGATCAGTATCTCCGTGATAAGCAAAGCCTGGGATTTCAATTTTTTCGCTATTCTTTAGGGCATAGACTCCCGATGAGGTGAGTTGAGTATAAAGTCCGGCAGTGATCTTAGCGTGAACAAGTGGATCATTCTCGTAAGCAGTTACAACTTCTGGAATTTTACTAAGCCCTTTTGTATTCAAATCACTTTTGTCAGTGTAAGATGGGAAGGTTTTAGACATCATTTTTCCTAGCGATTCTTTCCATTTAGGTGGCTTAAATGCCAATTCAAAAAATGGACTGGAAACAATAAAACCATTCAGTTCTTGAGTTCTCCTTCTTATAACGAAATTTGCGACTAAATTTCCTCCCATACTATGCCCGAAGATAAACATCGGCAATTCGTTAAAGTCAGCACGAAAGGTCTTCATTAACTCTTCAATATCTTCCATCAACAGCTCATAGGAAGGAGAATGTCCCTTTTTACCTTCAGATTTCCCGTGACCTCTTAAATCAATTCCATACGCTATGATTTGATTTTTAGCCAAGGCAGCAAACACCGAATCATACCGCTCTATGTGTTCTCCCAGTCCATGTATGATCAACAGACCAGCAATAGGGTTTTCCACTGCATTTGTGGTGGTATATAGTTTTAACCCGTCCTTCGTCGTGATTGGGGATAACTCGTGCTCGATCATAAGACGAAGCTACAAAATCTAGGTAGAATGGTGCCTATAAGGATTTACTGACGAATGATCACGAATGAATGGCTGCTTTAAGCCATCTCTGTTTTTATTCTGATTTCTGTAGCTATATTAGCTATCGTTTTATAGCCAATTCGTAGGTGTGAATCCAGTCATTTACGGAGATTTTTGTGCATAGCTCACCGATCAATTCAAATGGAATTTGATCCATTTTTTTTAGTCTGATACAGCTTTTACCCATGTCCAGTTTCGCTGGCACTATTTTTTTATATTCTTCTGCAAACCAGCGCATGAGTTCTTCATTTGCATAAATTCCCATATGGTAGACGGCAAGGAAATTCTTTTGAGATGCAAGACTAATGAACGGAAGCGGTTGCAAAGGATCACAATGATACCCATCCGGGTAGATTGAGTGGGGTACAACATACCCAATCATTCCATAATTCATCGTCTCTACAAAACCAGCTGGTAACTTGTTGATGATGGTTTCTCGGAGCTTTATAAAAGCAGGTTTTCTACTCTCAGGTATTTGATTTATGTAGTCGGTGGGAGAGTCTGCTTTAATGGTCATACCTAAATTTACTGGATTTGAGGGGATAAACCTTGGACTAAGGGTGGGCGGCTACCCATACTTCACCATCTTCGAAGTACTCTTTTTTCCATATCGGCACCGTTTCTTTCAAAGTATCTATAGCATATTGGCAAGCTTCAAATGCTGCTTTTCTATGGGATGTTGCCACTGAAATGACAACTGGGATTTCACCTACTTCCAATGTGCCCACATGATGATGCATACTCACATGCAGTGCATTCCATCTTTTTTCCACTTCTTCCGCAATCTTCTGCATCTCTTTTTCAGCCATTGGAACATACGCTTCAAACTCAAGTTTTAGCACTTTTTTTCCCTTCGTTTGATTCCTCACAGTGCCTATAAATTGAGTAGTTCCTCCAGCAGAAGGATCCGCAACGGCATCTAAACTAGACTGAGGTATTAACTTATCTGTAGTTACTAATATTTCAATCATGCTTAGCCTCCACTTACAGGTGGAATGATAACAATCTCGTCGTTTTCTGAAACTTTGAAGTCATCAGACTGGTAGTCTTGATTCACCGCAAATTTCAAACTCTGTAGCTCTGCAAAAGCCGGGTGATCTGCTATGAGCTTTGCTTTGATGTCACCTATAGTTGGTTGCCCTTTGATGCTAAATGTAGACTCGCTTCCCTTTAGGATGTCCTTTGCGATGCCGTAAGCGATTAATGTTAGGTTCATTCTTTCTGTACTAGTTCTTCAAATAGCGCCTGCCATGGTAATCTGATACAATCAACTCTACCTTCAAAATTTTTCAGAGCTGCCAATACTTTAATTGACTCAGGAAGTTCGTTAGAAATTTCATTTTCTAATGATAAAGAACCCAGAAAAGAATCTATGAGTTGGATGAGCTCTTGCTTTTGTAAGCCCTCTGAAGCCCTGATAAGCAATGAACAGGAAGCTTGAGAGAGCGCACATCCGATTCCATGAAACTGTAAGATTGGATTTGACTCTTCTTCAGTTTGATACAGGTGGTATTTATCTCCACACAGCGGGTTATATGCTAGGATTTCAGATGTGTAGTTCTCAGGTACGAAAAAGCGATAAGGTGCCTTGCTTTCAGGTATGATGTGCTGTTTGTACAGTTGCTGTATTTCTTCTTTTGTCATGACCAAAACTTAATGAGACCATTTATGCTATCGATCAACTTATCGATGTCTTCAACTGAATTATAAATGCTAGTGGACAGGCGAGCGGTAGCAGGTGTTTTTAAATGATCAAGTAATGGTTGCGTGCAATGCATCCCAGCTCTAACAGCGATATTGTCCTGATTCAAAAATGAAGCTATTTCGTGAGGATGTATCCCATCAACGGTAAAACTGATGATACTTGAGCGCCTTTTTGGGTTACCCAATACTTTGACTCTTTGAATACCTGATAGCCTATCCGCTGCTGAATTTATCAGTTCCTCTTGTGCTTTACGTAATGGGGTTCGATCAAGTGAGACGAGGTAGTCAATTGCGGCACCCAACCCTATCACTCCGCTTATATTTGGTGTTCCAGCATCCAATACATAAGGAAACCGACTGAAAATTGTATCATCTACCTGAACATCTCGGATGATACCTCCACCAAGTTTGTAGGGTTTTACTTGTTCCTGATATTTTGGCGCGACAAAAACGATTCCTACACCAAAAGGACCAAACACCTTATGTCCGGAAAACGCGAGAAAGTCGTAATCAATCCTATCCCAATCCAAAAAATACAGGGCAGCACTTTGTGCGGCATCAATCATTACAGGTACATTATGTTGATGCGAGATCTCAATGATGTGCTCAATATCATGAAGAGTTCCTAAAGTATTAGAAATGTGCTGTACGCTAACAAACTTGGTATTGGAGTCGATAAGTTTAGGTAGCCGACTTAGCTCCAGATCTCCATTATTCATCAAGGGAATTATTCGTAATTCGGCTTTTTTTTCCTTCGCCAGCTGTTGCCAAGGGATAAAATTACCATGATGTTCTGCTATTGAAATGACCAAGTTATCACCCTCTTTTAATTGTCCTTTCAGATAGCCTTTTGCAATTGTATTTGCACTATCCGTTGTTCCACTTGTGAATCCAATGCATTCGGAACTAGGTGCTTTTAGGAAGTCAGCCACTTTTTTTCGGACTTCTTCATAAGCAGAGGTTGCTTTAGTTGACAGATCATATACTCCTCGATGTATGTTGGCATTCTCTTCAGACAAAAATGTTCCGATTCTACCCACTACACTTCTTGCACGTTGAGTAGTAGCCGCATTGTCAAGGTATACCAGGTCAGGGTAACTATCAAAAATGGGAAAGTCTGACTTGATCTTATTCAAGGGGTTTTGATTAGCTTTAAAGTGGTTTAGGATAAGTTGTGAACAAAGAAACAATAAAGTATTTTCATTGTTTGTACGAGACCTTATCAGTCTAGATTTTTTGGAAGATGTTGGTAGATAATCACGGGAGAGAAATAAACTATATGAGATTAGCGGTGACAGACCGCTGCAACCTGCGCTGCTTTTACTGCATGCCGGAAGATGGCATAAAATACATTAATAGAAATGACTTACTCACCTTCGAAGAGATGTATCGGATGATACGTGTTTTTGGAGACCTGGGGGTCAATAAAATCAGAATTACAGGAGGAGAGCCTTTTGTGAGAAAGGGGATCATGGAGTTTTTAGATAAGGTTTCCAGGATTGACACTATTGACCAGATCAATATCACCACCAATGGAACTTTTACCGAAGAGTATATAACTCAGCTTGAGCAAATGGGAATTCATTCTATGAACTTAAGTCTGGATTCACTTGACAAGCAACGATTCTTCCAAATTACCAGAAGAGACATGTATGATCAGGTGATGAGCACCTTTCATGCATTATTGGACTCATCGATCAAGGTTAAAATCAATACTGTGGTGATGGAGGGAAGGAATATCGACGATATCTACCCCATGATCGACCTAACGAAATATAAAGACGTTGCAGTTAGATTTATTGAGGAAATGCCATTCAATGGGACCAAAGGGCAAGGCAATGCTACTTTCTGGCCATTGAAAAAGATTCTTGATCATATACAGTCAAAATATTTGGTAGAGAAATTGCAAGATCCACCAAGTTCTACTTCTAAGAATTTCAAGGTTGAAGGTTATAAGGGTAGTTTTGGAATCATTGCAGCTTATACAAGAACCTTCTGCGGAGCATGCAATCGAATAAGAATAACACCGCAAGGTGGTTTAAGAACTTGTTTGTATGCTCACGATGGTATTAGTCTCAGATCTATCATGCGTGCGAACACCTCCGATAGTGCGCTTGCTGATGCATTGAAAGAGGCGATAGGTAGTCGTGCAAAAGATGGTTTTGAAGCAGAAAAAAATCAAAGAAAAGACGGCGCGATGGTCTCAGAATCCATGGCCACCATTGGAGGATAAAATCCATGATAAATGTAGCTGAAGCTCGGGCGATCATCGCTCAATACGCCCAGGATTTTGGGACAGAATCCATCTCTCTTAGTGAATCGATTGGACGTATCCTTAGGGAGCCAATCTCCGCAGACAGAAACATGCCTCCTTATGACCGCGTGACTATGGATGGCATAGCGATTTCATTTTCCGTATTTGAGAAAGGGATTAAAAGCTTTCCGCTTGCAGGTGTTGCTGCTGCAGGTGCTCCGAAACAAACGGTCGAGGATTCATCTACTTGTATCGAGGTAATGACTGGGGCGATTATGCCAGACGGTGTGGATACAGTGATTCCATATGAAAAAGTTGAAATTGAGAATGGAGTGGCTACGCTTCACGAGGAACCGATCAACTATCAACAGAATATTCATTTCAAAGGGCTGGACCGCAGGCTTGGCGATGTAGTGCTTAAGCCAGGAATTCAGATGTCATCAGCAGATATTGGGGTCTGCGCAACAGTTGGGAAAGGAGTAGTTGAGGTCAGTAAATTACCCAATACGATTGTCATTTCTAGCGGAGATGAATTGGTCGAGATCAATGAGCAACCGCTTGCTCATCAGATTAGGAAAAGTAATATCTATCGAATTAAGACGGTACTAGAACATTACGACATTCCGGTAGAAACCGCGCATTTTGAAGATGACTTGGAGTTGATTATCAAGAACTTAAGACAGTTTGTTAAGGAATACGATTTAATTATGTTAAGCGGTGGTGTTTCGAAGGGAAAGTTTGATTATTTACCTGAAGCATTGGAAAAAGTAGGTGTCGAGAAACTATTTCACAGGATAGCACAAAGGCCAGGAAAACCGTTTTGGTTTGGAAAGCATCCGGAAGGATCCGTTGTCTTTGCATTTCCCGGCAACCCAGTTTCAAGCTTCATGTGTATGCAAAATTACTTTAAGCCGTGGCTGAGTGAGTCGATTCAATTTAACTCGCAATCTCAGCCTTATGCGAAGCTCACAAAGGATGTAACTTTCACGCCTGATTTAACCTATTACCTGGAGGTTAAGCTGGGTTTCAATAAGGAAGGTGAAATACTGGCCAATCCTATCAAGGGTAACGGATCCGGAGACTTAGCAAACTTGGTCGACGCTGATGCATTTATCGAGCTGCCTAGAGGGAGGGATTTGTTCAAAGCAGGAGAAGTCTACCCCATCATTCGATACCGAGAAACCTCTTTCTGATCTCCCGGTATTTTTCAGGAGTATCCATATCTAATAAAACCGACTCATCATCTACCTCAAGTTTGATGAGTTGATTAGCATTTGATTGAATGATTTTCTTACATCCTTCGGGTTCCTTATGTTCTAAGATGTCTTGCCTGTACATCGAGGAGAATAAGACAGGATTTCCTTTGCTTCCGTTGTAGAATGGAGCAATGATAGACGCCTTGTTTTTCGAGATACTGGCAGAAAAAGTAGAGAGTATTTTTTTGTAGGTTGCAGCCGTGAGTGTGGGCTGGTCTCCCAGACATATCATGTAGCCATCACTCTTATCTTGAGCAGCGGTGACACCTGCTTTGATTGAAGAGGTCATCCCCGTTTGATACTGGGGATTATCGACAATTTTCAAATTGTTCCCTGTAGAAAAATGTGCAGCAGTTATTTCGCTGGTTACTACTATGACCTCGAAAGGATTCAAAGAAGAAATGGTATTGATGACGGTATCCACCACTACTTGGTCTTCCCACGGAAGTAACAGTTTATTATCTGGTCCCATTCGGCTGGATGTTCCTGCTGCCAGTATAATACAACTGATGCGAGCTGTCGGTGGCTTAACCGTGGACGCCGTAAGATCGGATGGCCTAGCCATTAGCAATGACAGCTTTAAGAACTTTCATTTCCTCCGGTGTATTTGCATTTGCTAGAACATCTGCATTCTCAAGATGAATTTCTTTGATATCGCTGTTTATCAGTACTTTTCTTGGGCATGAATAACCCATAGAGAAGAACTGCAACAGCCGTGGATAAGCTCGAGGCTCCCAGATGGTGATCAGGGGTTCGGGGAAGTTCGTCTCAGGATTATGAAAACAAGTTGCAAACTTAGATGGGTCTCTCTTTTGAATCAATAGTGCCAGTGCATCTCGATTGAGAAGAGGCACATCTGTTGCTACGGTCAACCAGGCACTATTGGGGTTCGTTCTGAAAGCGGATAGTATTCCTCCAAAAGGGCCCAGGTCATGGAAGCTATCAGCTATTACTTTAAATCCGTTAATGTGACTCAATTCGTTTGCTTTCGAGATAAAAGTCTGATTACAATTTTCACTCAGCATTTCGGCTAGAAAAATTGAGTGAGGTTTTCCATGATAGTCGATTATGCTTTTATCATGTCCCATTCTGGTACTCTTTCCTCCTGCCAATACCAACCCATTTATGGCAGGTATCTGCTGAGAATACCATTCTTTGATATAACCAGTGATTTTGTCGGTTTCTTTCAATTTGAAAACAGGTAGTGCTTCCCAGTCTGGATTGTGCTCAAATAGAAAGTCGAAGGGAGCTTCCATTCCCTCATCTAATATAAACCCTTTCAGATTCGTCAGCCTATCCAATTTACGCTCCAGAGATTCCTTCTTTTTTGCATTTATGATCACCAGCTGCTCATCTGATTTGAAATGGTTGCCATTGACAAGTGTAAAATCAGAATTGTTCAAATGGTAGCGAAACTCATATTCCACGTATTGGCTATGGAATTGAATTTCATGAAAGCCAATTTTATCTGTATACTGAGCGTGGTAGGAAGGAGCATCTTTTCCTTCCCCATGGTCAGCATCTACATAGGATATCTGTAGATTAGGTAGTACCTCCTTCACCTGTTTAGCAAGCTTCTGAATGATTCCACAAGGTGCACCTAGAATACCAAGTTCATAAAAATGAAATTTTCCTCCTTTGGGCTTAACAACGTCAGCGTGTTTTTTATGCTCTTTTGAAATCACTTTTTCCTCCAGTTTTCTCCATCAATTTTGTTTCCACGATCTCGATATCATGACTGAATCCTTTGCACATATCGTAGATCGTTAATGCTGCTACTGAAGCACCCGTAAGAGCTTCCATTTCTACACCTGTTTTTGAGGTAATTTTTGCAGTGCAGTAGATCTCTACAATTTTCTGATCATTGATTTTTATATCGATACTACATTTATCCAGACCTATGGGGTGACAAAGAGGGATTAAGTCACTAGTTCTCTTTGCTCCCATGATGCCTGCCAACACTGCCGTTTGAAATACAGGTCCTTTCTTAGTGTGAATCTCGTCGTTTTCCAATCTATCGATGATTTCACTACTGAGTTTGACCAAGGATCTAGCTATTGCAACGCGCTCAGAGATGGATTTAGATGAAACATCCACCATGGTTGGATCACCGGTGCTGTTTAGGTGCGAAAATTTTTTTTGCATGAATCGGGTAATAGGAGTTGATTCGATTAATTTGATTCAAACATACAACAAATCAGAGCAGGGTAAGTTTTTCCGAATAAGTAAACCAGATAGTGAATGGTACTGAGCAACGAAGAGAAAGTTAGATACAGCAGGCATCTCAATCTGCCACAGTTTGGTATTGAGACGCAGGAGAAACTGAAAGATGCAAAGGTATTGGTAGTAGGAACCGGTGGACTCGGAGCTCCCATGCTTCAATACTTGACCGCTGCAGGTGTTGGTACAATAGGTGTTGTTGATTTTGATACGGTAGATGCCAGCAATTTGCAGCGTCAGGTACTTTTTGATACAAATGATATAGGGCAACTAAAGACCAGCATAGCAATACAGAAGCTAAAAGTGCAAAACCCTAATGTAACATTCATTGAGTTCAATGAGGCGTTGACTTCCTTCAATGCGAAAGAAATCATAAAAGACTTTGATGTGGTGGCTGACGGGACAGATAATTTTCCAACACGCTATCTCGTCAATGACGCATGTGTGCTAATGGGTAAAACCAATGTATATGCTTCCATTTTTCAATTTGAAGGACAAGTGAGCGTGTTTAACTATCATGATGGTGAATCGTATGGTCCCAATTATCGCGATTTATTTCCGACACCCCCGCCTCCTGGAATGGTGCCTAGTTGTGCTGAGGGAGGTGTGATTGGAGTATTACCTGGGATTGTGGGGTCTATTCAAGCATCGGAAGTAATTAAGGTATTGACAGGTGTAGGTAATCCGTTGGCAGGTAGACTTTTTTTATTTGACGCGTTGGACTTTTCTTGTAGGGTGATGAATGTTCGAAAAGACCCTGATAATCCGCTAAATGGGGATAACCCATCCATAACCGAGTTAATTGATTATGATGAATTTTGTGGTCTGAATTATTTAGATAAGACAGTAAGTGAGATTTCTGTTCAAGAATTAAAGGAATGGAAAGAAAAGGGGAAAACTTATGCGCTTATAGACGTAAGGGAACCCTATGAATATGAAACCTCCAACATTGGCGGGGAACTGATCCCTCACGGAGAGATTGCGAATCATTTGACAAAAATTCCTAAAGATTTGCCAATTGTCATTCATTGCAAATCAGGAGTGAGGAGTGAAAAAGCCATACGTTTACTTCAGGAAAAATATGGCTATCACAACTTACATAATCTAAAAGGGGGAATTAGTGCCTGGAAGAGCGCTTTTGATCCAGATATGATTGTAGTCTGAGCTCCTAGAGGTAGTGGTTTTTTGCTTCAACTATCTCTGATATGATAGACAGCGCTATTTCTCTGGCAGATTTGGCTTTGATTGGTACTCCTATTGGTGCTCTAACTTTGTCAATCAGGTCTCTACTCAACCCTTTCTCCAGCAGTCTGTTGGTTCTCTTTGTGTGCGTTTTTCTGCTCCCGAGAGCTCCCAGATATCCAAGGTCTTTATGTAATAATATTTCAAGTGCATTGTCGTCAATCTTGGGGTCGTGAGAGAGAATTGCGCAATATGTATAGGGATCCAATGGGAAATCGTTTAGGACATCTGAAGGATAGGCATTGATCAATTGATCCGGCGGATCATTGAAACTTGTGTTATCGACAAAGTATCCTCTTGGATCTATTACGATTGTTTCAAATCCATACATTTTACCAAGCGTAACCAGGTCGACGGTGATGTGTGCGACCCCTACTATTATAAGCTGACTTCTTCTAGGGAAGACCTGGATGAAATATTGTTTCTCATTGTGGTCGACTATTAAGCTGGTTCTTTGATTATAAGCCTTTTTTGCCTTTGCTCTCAGTTCATCGCTAATGGCATCACCTAGTAGTTGATCGTTTTCTAGTAGTAATGAATTGGTATTGGAACCGTCTTCGAGGCTGCTAACCAATATGGCAGATTGATTATTCTCGATAGCTTTTTTTAACTCCAACCAGATTCCTTCAGAATTGAAATCTGCGGATTGAACGAAAACCTGGATGCTCCCACCGCAGGATAAACCTACTTGCCATGCCTCTTCATCTGAAACACCGAAGCTGATTCTGCCAGCTGATTGATCATCAAGGATCTTTTTACTGCGCTTTACTACTGCGCTTTCTACACAACCGCCACTTACCGAGCCGGAGATCAACCCTTCTTTATTGATTATCATCATGGCGCCCACGGGTCGGGGGGAGGATCCCCAAGTTTTGGTTACCCTGGCTACTGCAACTGGATTCCCAACTGCACTCCATTCTTCAATCTTTTCGATGTATTCTTTCATGCCCAAAGAACCTTTCTGCTATCGATTTGTTAAATTATCACTTTGGAAAATTAAAGTATGTCAAACGATTGCATTAGCTGTACTACCTCAAAGACTAACAAAATTTCGACAGGCTCGTCGCTATTTTCCGCCTTACTAGTGGTCGTTATTCCAAAATGTCCTATCTGTATTATGGCTTACACCAGCGCTGTAACAATGTGCGGAGGCCCTGATATGTACATGGCTGAAAATAACCTGATCTCCTACACCCCGATCCTCTTGTCTGTTGTGATCATGGGTTTAATCTTTTACAATAGGAAAGGATGGAGGACATGGATAGCTTTAGTCATTGCTATACTTGGAGGATGCTTTGTCCTTCTTACCCATCAATTGATTTTGCCTGCCAAGTTCTACAATGTAGGTACCATACTCCTCTTCTTGGCTATATGGTTCAATGGCAATTTCATCTCGTTTTTTGGGGAATTGAAGAACTTTTTCAACAACAGCAGGCGTCGGGCTTAATCCGAAGTAAGCTAACGAATATTTATATCCTGGAACATGCAAGAGAGAATTTTAGCAGGAACAGCCAAAGGTCTTGTTGAATATCACCTGAACGATGAGGGGACTGCCTCCTTTCATAAAGTTCATTTTTTAGGGTTTAGTGTAAACCTCATCTACTTCGACCCGAACACAGATAGGTGGTGGGTAGGATTGTCTCATAAACATTGGGGACAGAAATTGCACTTCTCTGATGATAAAGGGAAAACATGGTACTCTATTAAAATTCCAAGTTATAAGGGACTAAGTCTTCCAAATGGTAAGCCTGCCATGATGAGACAGGTTTGGTGCCTGCAAAGTGGGGGTGGTGATGACAAACAAGGACATCTGTGGATGGGAACGGATCCGGGTGGTCTTTTTTATAGTGAAGATAATGGAGCAAGTTTTCATCTGGTCGAGGCTTTATGGAATCACCCAAGCAGGCAAAAGCAAGAGCAATGGTTTGGTGCAGGGAGTGATTACCCCTTTATTCATAGCATTGTGGTCGATCCCAGAAACACTGATCATGTTTACATAGCGGTAAGTTGTGCGGGCGTATTTAAAACGGAGGACGGAGGAAAAAGCTGGGTACCCAAGAACAAAGGGTTGAAAGCGGCATATCTACCAAACCCGAACGTGGAAGTTGGGCATGATCCTCATCGATTAGTAATGTTCGAAGCACAACCTGACATACTCTGGCAGCAGAATCATTGCGGGATATATGTTAGTCGAAATGCAGGAGACTTATGGGTAGAAGTATCTGGAAGCAACGGGTTTCCTTATTACGGTTTTGCGATTGCCATTGACGAAGTAGATCCAGCAAAAGCCTGGGTATTTCCAGTTGAAAGTGATGAAAATCGTATTTCGCCTGACCTTAAACTGCAGGTATTGTACACTGAAAATTTTGGTGAAAAATGGATCGACACAAGTGCCGGATTACCATCTGAGAATACATTCGATATTGTTCTGAGACATTCCGCTTATAAAAAAAATCAATCGTTTGTAATGGGCACTGCCAATGGTAACTTATACCTGCAAAACAGAAGGAATGGTAACTGGGAGTGTTTATCTCACAATCTCACCAAAGTAAATACGGTTCTGCTTGCCTAACACAATTGAATTATTTCGCATGGTATAGTCTTCTTTTATTTAGATGGATTCTAAATAAGTAATACTTATTAAACATATTGAAGGAAAATGGTTGATATTTAGACTGAAAAGGAATGAACAAACAAATAACCCAAATAAGTATTTATGATACCTGCATCATTTGATTACTCAGCGCCTACTTCTCTGGAGGAAGCGCTTAAGCTTCTCAATGATCTGGGTGATGAGGCAAAGATTTTGGCCGGAGGCCATAGCCTCATTCCCATGATGAAGTTGAGATTTGCAGAACCAGAACACCTGGTTGACCTAAACAATGTTCCGGGTCTATCTGAAGTAAGCATTGACGGAAGCAAGCTCACAATAGGAGCAATGGCTAGAGAAGTGGATGTTGAAGATAGTGACGACGTTGCAAAAGTATTCCCAATCTTTAAAGACGCAGCTAAACTGATTGCGGATCCGCAAGTAAGGAATTTTGGTACACTTGGAGGAAACCTTGCTCACGGAGATGCTGCAAACGATCAGCCTGCTGTTATGATAGCGCTAAACGCTGAAATAGAGATCACGGGACTAGAAGGTTCTCGAACGGTAGGTATTGATGAGTTCTTTTTTGGCTTTTACATGACTGCGATTCAAGACGGTGAAATCCTGACTAAAATCAGTATACCTGTCCCATCAGGTAAGTCAGGAAATGCATACCATAAGCTAGAGAGAAAAGTAGGGGACTACGCCACTGCTGGAGTAGCCGTTCATCTTGAATTGGACGATAGTGGTACCTGTACTCATGCTGGTATTGGATTGACAAATGTAAATCCGTTACCGCTAAGAGCCGAGAGATCACAATCAGCTTTAGTTGGTACGAAAGTAGACGATGCTGCTATTGAGTCAGCAGCTCAGATGGCTTCCGAAGACTGTAACCCATCGACGGATCTGAGAGGTTCTGAAGATTACAAAAGAAGAGTGGTTAAATCGATTACTAAGAAAATGATCAAACTAGCGCTCGAAAGAGCTCAATCTTAATTTTTAATTTCTAGATGATGAAAAAACAAATCACACTAAAAATAAACGGAGAAGAGTTTTCTGGAGAAGTAGAGCCTAGAACATTATTGGTTCATTTCATCAGGGAACAAGTAAAATTGACAGGTACACACATTGGATGCGATACCAGCAGTTGTGGGGCTTGCACGATCCTCATTAACGGTAAATCAGCCAAGTCATGTACCGTATTGGCAGTTCAAGCGGATGGTAAGGAGATTACCACCGTTGAAGGTCTTGCGACCGCAGAAGGTGTTCATCCAATACAAGAAGGATTTAAAGAAAATCATGGTTTACACTGTGGATTCTGTACAGCAGGTATGATGCTGAGGGCAGTAGAACTGCTAGAGAAGAACCCTAATCCATCTGAGGAAGACATCAGATGGGGTATTTCAGGTAATCTATGCCGATGTACCGGGTATAATAACATCGTGAAAGCGATACAATACGCAGGCGCGAAAATGCGTGGAGAAGAGACGCCTTCCACAGAACCAGTATTTGTAGAATAAACAACCTTAAACTTATTTGAAATGATTCAATGTAAAACCTCAAAGGAAATTGGAGGAATGGGTCATTCCGTAAAGCGGAAAGAAGATGACCGATTCGTTCAAGGAAAAGGTAAATATATAGACGATATCAATCTTCCCGGCATGCTATTTATGGACATCAAAAGAAGTCCGTATGCGTATGCAAAGATTACCAATATTGACAAAGACTCTGCTATGGCAGTGGAGGGTGTGTTAGCAGTAGTGACAGGTAAAGACCTGGAGCAATATAATTTGCACTGGATGCCGACCTTAATGTCTGATACCCAAATGGTTCTTCCAGTGGATACAGTAATGCACCAAAGTCAGGAGGTTGCAGCGATTATTGCCACCAGTAGAGAAGCTGCTAGAGATGGACGTGAAGCGCTTCAGGTGGACTACGACGTGATGAAACCTGTCGTAGATCCATTCAAAGCTTTGGATGATGACGCTCCTTTGCTAAGGCCTGACAAAGAAGGTCAAAAAGACAACCAGGCATGGCACTGGGAAGTAGGCGATAGAGAAGCAACAGAGAAAGCGTTTAGTGAAGCGGAGGTTGTAGTAAAAGAAAAAATGCACATTCCTCGAATACACGTTGCATCAATTGAGACATGTGGGTGTGTTGCTGACTATGACAAGGTAGAGAACCACCTAACCATGCACATGACAACGCAGGCTCCTCACGCGATACGTACCGTCATTGCGTTGGTAGCTGGTCATGTTGGTTTGACGGAGGAGAAGGTACGAGTAATTGCTCACGACATCGGGGGAGGATTTGGCGGAAAAGTACCAGTCTTCCCGGGCTATGTTGTTGCTATTGCGGCTAGTTTCTTGATTGGTAAGCCGGTAAAATGGATCGAGGATAGATCTGATAATTTGACGAATGGATTTGCTCGAGACTACCACATCGAAGCTGAAATGGCAGGTACAAAAGATGGTAAGATTCAGGCTACAAGAATGAAAGTTCTCGCAGACCATGGTTATACGGATGGTGCGGCAAACCCTTCAAAATTTCCAACTGGTATGTTTTCCATTGGTACGGGATCTTATGATTACCCTACCGCTTTTATGGAAGCAGATGCGATTTATACAAACAAACCTCCAGGGGGTGTTGCCTACAGGTGTTCTTTCCGTGTGACGGAGGCTGTACATGCAATTGAGAGAATCACAGATAGGTATGCTTTGGAAGTTGGGAAGGATCCTGCGGATGTTAGGTTCCAAAACTTTATTAAGAAGGACCAATTCCCTTACCAATCACCGACAGGATGGGAATACGACTCCGGAGATTACCATGCTGGTTTGGAGCTTGCCCTTAAAACAGTCGAATACGACAAGCTGAGAGCGGAGCAGGCTGAAAAACGTAAGAAAGGTGAATTGATGGGTATCGGACTCTCAACGTTCACTGAGATTGTAGGAGCCGGCCCTTCTAAAGATTTTGATATTCTAGGAATCAAGATGTTTGATTCTGCAGAAATAAGAGTACACCCCACAGGTAAAGCGATTGCGCGATTTGGTACCAAATCTCAAGGTCAAGGTCATGAGACCACTTATGCTCAGATCATTGCAGAAGAGCTGGGTATTCCCTCAAAAGACATTTTGATCGAAGAAGGTGATACAGATACCGCACCTTACGGGTTGGGAACATACGCTTCTCGTTCGACTCCAACAGCAGGTGCTGCTGCCGCAATTGCGGCGCGTAAGCTGAGAGATAAAGCGAAGAAACTGGCTGCTTATCTACTAGAGGTGAGCGAAGATGACCTTGAATGGGAGCCTGGAAAATGGTTTGTAAAAGGTGCTCCTGAAAAAGCTAAAACTATTCAGGAACTAGTTTTCGCAGCATATACAAATCATCCGCAAGGTATGGAAGCTGGGTTTGAGGCAACTCATTATTATGATCCTCCAAACTTGACGTTCCCTTCAGGTGCTTACATCTGCGTGGTAGATATTGATCCTGATACATTTGAGATCAAAGTAAGAAGATTTGTTGCGATTGATGACGCAGGACATATCATTAATCCGATGGTTGCTCAGGGACAGGTTCACGGTGGATTGACTCAAGGTCTCGCACCAGCGATGTATGAGGAGATCATCTATGACGAAGATGGAAACGCATTGAATGGTACGTTAATGGATTACCTCGTACCTACAGCGGTTGAATCTCCAAGTTGGGAAACAGGCCACACGGTGACTCCATCTCCTCATCACCCGATCGGTGCGAAGGGAATCGGAGAGTCGCCAACGGTCGGTGCACCTCCGGCAATCGCAAATGCGATTGTTGATGCATTGAAACCTTATGGTATTACGCATATGGATATTCCGATTACTCCTGCCAAAATCTTCGAGAAGTTGAAGGAAATGGGTGTTCTTGATAAGGATATCACAGCAGAAGCATAATAAATAATACACTGCCGGCCTCTGGCCGGCACTTTTTCAAAAACAGATAGAGAATGGAAGCAAAGATTACGAAGCAGTTTAGCATCGAGGAGCCGATAGATAAAGTCTGGTCCGTTATGTCAAATCCTGTCGAAATTTCTGAGTGCGTGCCTGGAGCGAGTATTACAGAAGAAATCGACGATAAAAACTTTAAAGGTGAAGTGACGTTGAAATTTGGCCCAGTTAAGGCTAAGTATGATGGTCAGATTACCATAATGGAAAATGATACCAGCAATTATAAGTTAGTACTAAACGGTAAGGGACTTGATTCAAAAGGCAAGGGATCCGCTGAAATGACCATGACAGGTGTTGCAAAATCTACAGATGCAGGAACAGAAGTGGATTTTGATATGGTGGTAAACATTAAGGGTACATTAGCACAATTTGGTTCAAGATTGATCAATGACGTTTCTGCCCAATTGATGAATCAATTTGTTGATAACTTCAAGAAGCTGCTGGCTGGGCTTGAGTTTGATAGTGAACTTAAAGCTGGATCTATGATGGGCTCTATGGTGAAAGGACTATTCAAGAAAAAAGATAAATCAGAAGCATGATACCAGCAGTCGATCATCTAATTGAGGATCTTGACAAACTGGGATATATTGTAGAAGAAGAACTGGCAACGGTTCTTCTTTTGACTTTAGAGCTGGAGAAACCTATTTTGCTCGAAGGCCCTCCAGGTGTTGGGAAAACGGAAGCGGCACGAATCCTTGCCGATCATCTGGGGACTAAGCTGATAAGGCTGCAGTGCTACGAAGGACTAGACGTAAGTCATGCCATTTATGAATGGAATTATCAAAAGCAACTGTTATCTATCAAAATAAACGAGGAGTCTGAGCTAAGTACCGAAGAAAAAGAGTCACATATATTCGGAGAAGACTTTCTACTAAGAAGACCTCTTCTGGAAGCCATTACCTCTGAAAAGTCTCCTGTGCTATTGATCGATGAAGTAGATCGTGCAGATGAGGAATTTGAAGCGTTTCTACTCGAGCTGCTGTCTGATTTTCAGATAAGTATCCCGGAGATGGGAACCATTAAGGCAAAGAATCGCCCTTTGGTACTCCTAACCTCTAATAGGACCCGGGAGCTAAGTGATGCATTGAAAAGGAGATGCCTGTACCATTGGATTACCTATCCCAGCTTTGAGAAAGAATTGCATATTGTACAAAAGAAATTCCCCGAACTTAACGAAGGGATTACGACTCAACTGGTCAAATTCGTAGAGAAATTACGAGATCTACAATTACAAAAAGCACCGGGCATCGCAGAAACTTTGGACTGGGCAAGAAGCTTAATTGCGCTGAAAGTTGATGAGTTAACGCGTGATTACATCGAAAAGACCATTGGTTGCGTGTTGAAATCCGAAAGCGATATTAAGCGCATGAGTGCACGTGAAATTGACGGAATACTAGAGGAGATTTCAGAGTAATCCCTTATGTCTGTCATCCATCATACCAACTACAGCAACTACCAGGAGGCCATGATTGGTTTTACCTCTTTTTGCAGAGAGCATCAGTTGGCAGTGGGTCTCAGTCATACACAAGAAGCCATGATCACAGCTCAGCTGGGCTTCATTAATGATCAGAATACCTTCAAATTTGCATTGAAGTCGTTGTTCTGCACCCAAGTTGAGCAGCATGCGACTTTTAATAAATGCTTCGATGTGTTCTGGGGTAAACGCACACACGAATATGCTCCAACTCACACCAGAAAAGGAAATTCAAACATTTCGAAGAAGTCAAAAGCTTCTTTGGTGATGATGGGCTTTAATCCCAATGGCAAAGAACAAGAGCTCGAAGAGGAAGCTAAGAATGTTACAGGAGCCAGCGCCATAGAATCCTTGAAGTACACCGATTTTACTAAAATTTCAGCAATCGATAATCAAGTTATTGATGAGTTGATGGAGAAGCTGCTTCGCGAGCTGAACCACAGACTTAAACGTAAACTTACGACGACTAAGAAAGGAAAGATCGACTTGAGAAAGACGATACGAAAGAACCTTTCAAATGGGGAGCTACTACTTGAGCTTGCCAGAAAAAGTAGAAAATTAGAAAAATATCGTATTGTCTTGTTGTTAGATGTAAGCGGCTCAATGGATAAGTATTCCTTTTTCTTGCTGAAATTCATTTGGTCGATCAAGTCCAACCTGAAGAATATTGAGGCATTCGTCTTCAGTACGCAATTGATCAGGATTACGGATTTTCTTCATGAAAATCAGATCGAACAAACGCTGATGGAAATGGGGCAGTATGCGAATAACTGGTCAAGTGGCACAAAGATAGGTGCGTGTTTGAAGGACTTTAATGATAACTTTTCCAAGCAAATTTTGAATGGAAAAAGCGTAACAATTATTTTAAGTGATGGGCTTGATCAAGGTGACAACCAGATTCTTGCAAAAGAGGTACGTAAAATAAAGTTACGAACCAGCAAATTGTGTTGGTTAAACCCGCTTAAAGGTACACGTGGGTATGAACCCACGGCAAAAGGTATGGCAGCAGCACTCCCTCAAGTAGATGAGTTTTCTTCTGCTCACAATTTTGAAAGTTTAATGCAACTCGAAAACATATTATCTAATGTTTAAAGACGAATTACAGAAAGAACTTGAAGGCCTGCAATCTCGTAACGAAGTAGCAGCTGTAGCTACTGTGGTTAGAAGAGATGCTCCTACTTCCGGAAAACCGGGTGACAAAGCCATCATTACCGAAGACGGTCAAGTGAAAGGTTGGATCGGTGGAGGTTGCACTAAGGGTATCGTGATTAAAGAGGCTTTATCTTCTATTAAAGAGCGTAGTCCGCGGTTAGTCAAAATCCAAACGGACTCAAATACACCAGAGCAACCTGGTGTCAAAAATTATAAAATGACCTGTCAAAGTGGAGGGTCTGTTGAAGTTTATATCGAACCGATTATGCCCGTAACACAAATTAAAATTTTTGGAAGGTCACACATTGGTAGAGCATTATGCGAAATAGGAAGAGCATCTGGTTTTTCAATAACTGTTATCTCTGATGCAGCAGATAGCGATATGTTTCCTAGTGCAAATGAGATTATAAAATTGTCAGAATACACACCAACCGCTACGCCGTTCGACTTTGCTGTAGTTTGTACACAAGGCGAGCAGGATGTGGAAGGGATGGAAGCAGCCATAAAGACAGGTTCGAGGTACATAGGTTTTGTAGCAAGTCGCAAGAAAGCCAACTCAATACTCCTGTCTTTGAAGAGGCAAGGCGTGCCTCATGACGTGCTTGTCAAAGTACGGACTCCAGCAGGAGTTGATCTTAATGCTAAGACTCCCGAGGAAGTGGCCATTAGTATATTGGCTGAAATAATAAAGGAAAAAAGAGCTATTACAGAGACGATGGAAGAGATGGAATTAAAGGAAGCCAGTACAGAATTAACGCATGACCTTTACATCAACCCTGTCTGCAAGATCCCAGTCCAAAAGAGCACAGCAAAACATGTAGTTGATTATGAGGGAGAAAACGTATATTTCTGCTGTGACGGCTGTAAGGAGTCTTTCGATAAAGAGCCCGCAGCGTATATAAACTAGCATGAGGGTATTTTTAAGTTTCCTGCTCATAATTCTTTTTGCAGGATGTGCCTCTCGCAATACTCCTATCATCACAATTGCTACAGCTGCCAATATGCAGTATGCAATAGAGGAAATTTGTAATGCTTTCGAAGCTGAGACCGGATTGCAAACACAAGTCATTATTAGTTCTTCCGGAAAGCTGACTAGCCAGATTATGGAGGGTGCTCCATTTGATTTATTTGTCTCTGCTGACACTTTGTATCCTCAGTATTTGTTTAAGAGAGGAAGAACCTTAGGTAACCCCAAAGTCTATGGTTATGGACAATTAATCGCTTGGTCTAAAAATTTACAGCTGAGTTGGGATGAAGAATCACTTTTTACAAGAGAGAGAATTGCCTTGGCCAATCCTGCACTGGCACCTTATGGCATGGCAGCCAAACAGGCTTTGGAAGGACTTGGTCAATATGAGCAAGTGAAAGATAAATTGGTATTTGGAGAAAGTGTAGCTCAAACCAATCAATACATAGCTTCTGGTGCCGTTGACTTTGGTTTTACAGCATTTTCTGTTGTTAAATCGGCCAAGATGAAACGAGTAGGCTCTTGGGTCCTGGTTCCAGACGATCTTTATGGTAAGATCCCTCAAGCAGCGGTAGCTATTGATAGTCCCAATAATCGGCAAGATGAAACGAAGCAGTTCCTTGACTTTCTTACCTCGGATCATGCCCGATCTATTCTAGAGAATTTCGGCTATATTGTCAAAGCCAGCTAATATCAACTTGTTGCATTGAATATACTTTCAGGACATATTTCTTCACTGACTGACGAAGGGAAGCTCACGATTGCCAAAGTACGGGTTCGGGATTCAGAATTTACTTCAATTGTAATCAATGAGGGTAATAATGAGGATTACTTAGCAATTGATCACCCGATTAATGTCATGTTCAAAGAAACAGAGGTGATCATCGGTGTTGGTGAAAACTTACAGATTAGTTTAAGAAATCAATTGCCGGGTGTCATTAGCAAAATTGATAAGTCCGACCTTCTATGCAAGTTGACTATCGAGACCAGCGCAGGTGAAGTAAAGTCCATGATCACACGAAATGCCTTGGAATCGCTGAGATTGAAGGTAGGGAAGGAAGTTGTAGCAATGATTAAAACCAATGAAATCCTATTGTTAAAATGATGGATTGGTCTCCTATCATATTGAGTTTAAAATTAGCGTTTCTAACAACCTTGATATTGTTTCTGCTGTCAATTCCACTAGCCTATTGGCTTTCGCAGACACAGAGCAGGTTAAAACCTTTCATTGAAGCCCTGGTAAGTATGCCAATCGTACTGCCACCAACCGTCATTGGGTTTTATTTATTACTGACCTTTAGCCCTAATCATGTGTTTGGAGAATGGTTAGCTCAGGGTGCGGGTATACGGATGGTGTTCTCATTTGGGGGCTTGGTGTTTGCATCGCTGATTTATAGTTTACCATTTATGGTAAACCCGATTCAGTCGGCTTTAGTATCACTTCCAAGATCATTAAGCGAAGCTTCGTTTGTCCTGGGTAAAAGCAAGCTGGAGACTTTGGTTAAAGTGCTCATTCCCAATATCAAGTCAGGGTTACTTACCGGGGTGGTATTGACGTTTGCCCATACTGTTGGTGAGTTTGGAGTGGTTATGATGATAGGTGGCAGCATACCTGGTGAGACTAAGGTCGCTTCTATCGCGATTTTTGAAGAGGTTGAATTGCTGAATTACAGCAATGCCAATACCTATTCAATGGTGTTGATTGCGATCACTTTTTCCATCATTTTTAGTCTCTATTTGTACAATAGAAATACTGTTGCCAAGCTGCTTCCATGATCAAGCTTTCTGTTCATAAAGTCCTGCAGGACGCAGAAGGAGATATGCCACTGTCATTAGACCTTTCTATTAAGGAAGGAAGTTTTGTTTCCTTTTTTGGGCCTTCAGGTTCAGGGAAGACGTCGATCCTTCGGATGATTGCGGGTCTATTAACTCCGGATTCAGGCTCAATTGAGATTGAAGGAATTTCATGGTACAATTCCGAGACAAGGCAGAATATGAAAGTCAAGGATCGCAGTGTAGGGTATTTATTCCAAGAGTACGTTTTATTTCCCAATATGACGGTAATCCAGAACCTTCATTATGCATTAAAAAAGGGGCAAGACGAATCTCAAGTAGAGGATCTTGTAAGGCTTACGGGTTTAGGGAAATTGGTAAACAGATTACCAGAAACGCTCTCAGGGGGACAAAAGCAACGAGTGGCATTGGCAAGGGCACTGGTGCAGCAGCCAAGAGCGCTATTACTGGATGAGCCGTTATCGGCATTGGATATGAAAAGCCGACGACAGCTTCAGTCTTTGATTTTAGACATACACCAAAAGCTGAACATCACGATTATTTTGGTAAGTCACGATATATCAGAGGTCATTAGAATGTCGGAGCGGGTATACAAACTTGAGAGGGGACGAGTGATCGAAGAGGGCACACCTTTAGACCTTTTTGCTCAGCCAGGGGGCGGCTCGAAGTTTCAGGTGGTGGGAAGTCTGATAGATAAGTACCAGCAGGATTTCGTTTTCATATTGACTATTCTCATAGGAAAACAAGTGGTTCGCTTAGTGGTATCAGATGATGAGGGCGCTGATCTTGAGGTAGGAGATACAGTACAGATCGTATCAAAGGCATTCAATCCGATTGTTTCCAAAATTGAAGTGTAAAACTTCAATGTTGCAACTGAAAATAGACTTTGTCTGATCCTCTAGTTAAATTACTGATCAGCTATCTTAGTAGATTATGTCACGAAATACCGTAAAAGATTTTTTCCTAGCAATCGCGTTTTTTCTTCTTTCTCCATTTCTCGTTGCTCAACCTAATTTTCAGCTCTATACATTTAATATCAAGAAAGGAGAGGGTGAAAATTATTATGAGCGAGAAGCGAAAAGAAACCTGGAGTTGGAGACCAAAACAAGTGCTCCTGAGCGATTCCTGCCTGGTGTGGGTTTACTCAATGCAGCGCAAGGATTAAAAATTGCGAAGCGGAAGGGCTCCATATCGGATTTACAAGAGGTTCTTAGGATCAATTATGATTGGATCACAGAAAGTAATCTGATGGAGATTGAAGATTTGAAAGCTCAGAGTGAGGTTTTTGAAGGTGACAATACCGTCTATCAGAAAGCGGAAATAGTGAATTATTATACGCTTATCAACAATTATAATAAGATTCTGAAAACCACTCCACCAACTAAGTTTGAAGCTCAGAGAAAAAAAGAGGATGACCTGAAGCTAGCGATTAAGAGTGTAACAGAAGGCCTGACTGTTGCTAAAGAAGCATTTGAATCCGCTAAAGAATCTGCAGCAGAAATGCATTTTGGTAAGGGAAGAGAGCTTGCGAGAGGGGAGGATATGCAGGGCAATAAAGAAGCAGCGAAAAGATTTCGATATGCTTTGCAGTATGTTCCCGACTTTAGAGATGCCCAGGCAAGATACGATGAAGCAAGAAGACTGGGCACCACTCGATTAGGGATTTCTACATTTGAGAGTTTTACTGCGCCTGAGTACGGAGATTTAGGAGGACAAATTAGTAATGATATATTGGGAAGGTTTTTACGGAATGGTGATGAATTTGAATTTTTTGAAGTAATTGATCGGGATGCGCTCGATCAGATATTAGCGGAGCAGAAGCTAAGTCTTTCAGGACTACTGGATGAGAGCACCACGGCAGAGCTGGGAGGTCTTGCAGGTGTAAATTCCATTATTGTTGGGAACGTGACGCAAGCAAGCGCAGATAGGCAAAGACTAGATCCGGTTGCACGCACATATGAAAAGAAGATCAAGGTGGGGGAAGAAAAATATACGGATGAAAATGGAAAAGAAAAGACACGCGATATCAAAGAGACAGTGAGTGTGATCATGAGGGAAAATAACAAGTTGTCTAACGCCACGGTTTCGGCGTCCTTCAAAATATTGGATGTGGCTACGGGTGCCGTTCTGGCAGCGGATAACCTGACGTTTACATCTGAGTGGGAAGGTGTTTGGTACACTTACCTTAGAGGCAATAAAAAGGCAATTCCGAACAGACTTAACAGAACCGAAGTGCCATTTATTTCTGAGGCAGAACTAGTCAAAAGGGCATTGAATAATGTAAGCAATAGTATCAACCGTCGAATTGTTGAATATGCCCAGGAAGTTTCGCAATAGCTAGCGGTTATATTCTAGTTCATAGGTAATATCGTCAACCATTTTGGTCTTCGTTTTTTGGAAAGCACTAGCTTGTGCTACATCAAAATTTGCGCCTACTCCTTTTATATTAAAGAATGCGTTCTTATAAATCTCTTTTCCATTAGATTTATTAATCAGCGAAATCGTTGAATCTATAAAGGTCAAGGTAGCAATATCTCCTGCTTGACCTTTTCTGGCTTTAGCATCAATTGTCAACGTATAATCAGCTTCTTCTTTATTATTTGTAAATGCATACCTTAGATCCGATAGACCTGCTTTTACAGCGGGCTCAAGTACTTTGATTGACAGGGGACCTGCTATACCTTCTTCACTACTTGTTATCCAAACCAGAGGTGAAAGGACAGAAACGGCACTATTAAAAACAGGTACTGTTTGCTCATCGTAAATCGTGCCTAGAAATTCATTCTGCGGCGAGATTGAAAGAAACTCTGATAAATCGATTTCAAATGTGGCTAGATAGTCAGTACCCGGCACCACCATGGATTCATCGAGGTAAAAATTCACTAAACCATTAACGTCACCCTTTACCTTGTAGGTATTAATTCCTCCTTCATTTTCCAATGAAACCTTTAACGCTAAGTTGGGTATAGGTGACCCTTCAAAGGTGTAAGAAAGTGAAATGGGTTCAGTTGTAAATGCTGAGGGTTTAATGGATGTTTTTTCTGTACCTTGGATCTTGACATTATCAAAATTTGGAATGAATTCGAAATTGGGAGGAAGTATATCTTGACCTTTGGTATCAATTATATCCGTAAGTACAGCAAATTCAGTGCTTGCAAGTACCGCTCCACCATCGCTAATTAATTGAAGATTTAGGATTGTTTCTGAATTATTGAGAATAAAAGATCCTGCTAAGACCGCTTTACTGGCATTGTTGATGGTGATTTTTGAGGATTCACTAATGCTACTTACCGCAGTTTGGTTTAACGACTGACTAAAGGCACTTTCCACTCCTGAATTACTGTATGCAAAATCAGCCGAGCTGGCAGTTTCAGAAGCACCATTTCTAATGGCATTTAGGATCTCACCGGTCAATCTAGCAGATATGTGATCTATGGTGACAGTTCCGGTATGAAATAGTTGATCAAGTACTTGATCTGTTTTTTCAGCTGTTTGTCGTAGTGTGCCTAAGTCAGCTCCATGAGGTTCTGACAAAGAAGTAAGGAGTCGTGCAGATTTCTGAATTTCAGAAAGAAGTCTCTTATTTTCAACCAGCATTTTCACCTTTTCAAGCTTGCTGCTGCTAGTATTTGCCTGACGTAAATTGTTGTCAATTGTAAGCGTATTATCGTTAATGGTTTTTCTGTGGTAATCAGATAGTTCTTTAATCGAAACGTAGGCAAACGCGTGAAGTGATTTTTTACGTTTCTCATAGTAAGAGTCAAGCTTCAGTCCAACCAGGTCTACTTCTGAAGACGAGGAAGAGGTCCTCTCCATTTTTTGATGGGTATTGGTATTTTCTACGGTGATATTTAGGGTTGTCTGGGCATTGATAGAGACCGAGATTTGATCAGAAATCTGACTCTTTATGATTTCATAAAGTTTTGATTGGGCATCGGATTCACTTTGGTTTTTGCCAAGCACCTCTGTTGCAAATGCGGATAAATATTGATCGTCGGGAAAGCTGTTGGATCTACTTGCTGGATCTAACCATTCTGGATCCTGGGCATACATAAAAGTTGAGAGGAATAGTGGATACAGAAACGTGGCGACTCTTAGCATTTTTTTGACTTAAAACTAACGAAAATCGTTTGCATCATTTAATGTAATAATTGTTACAATTTCGGGTTGTATGAGGAGTAATTTTTGTACATGCTTTCAAAAGGCCCTCTTCAGATGTTGTTAATAATCGGACTAATTATTCCAGGTTTGGGGCTTCAAGCACAGGATTCTGAAAACTTTCAATGGTTTCAATATTACGTTCAAAAGGATTTCAAAAATCACTTTAACTGGAAGGCTGATGGTGGTTACAGGTTTAGATCATTTCTGAATGAAACAACTCAATATTTAACTCGCACCAGTATTGGCATACAGGTAAGTCCACAAATTGAATGGAGTGCCGGGTTTGCACATCTGGGTTACCTTTCATCTGCTGTAGTTTTTCGGTATGAATGGAGACCGCATATTGAACTCAACTTGATGCAGGAAACGAAGTGGTTAGAAGTTAATCATAGAATAAGAACAGAATTGCGACATTTCCGTGATGTAGTCCTGCAGCAGGAGACTAAATCAAAGTATAGTAATCGTTTAAGGCCCCGATATAGGTTGATGACCACCATACGGGGAGAAAACACCAATTGGTCGCTGAATATTGGTAATGAGTTGCTGATACATATCAGTAATGGAGAAAAAAAGGTAAATTTCAATCAAAATCGAGTCGTAATTGGTCCCGAATTTAATTTTACAGAGCACTGTTCTGTATCTTTTACCATGAACTTTCAGCAGACAGCACGGCTTGAAGGATCTCATCGAAATGACTTCATTTTCTGGTTTGCATTTCGTCACAAACTTTAAAATCACTAACAAGGGATCCTACTAAAAAACGTGGAAGATATGATAGAAGGCAGTTAGCTACAGAGGAAAAAATCCCAAATGCGTAGAATCATGAAAAGCTCAAAGCCTAATGTTCCAGTTCAAAGTTATCCGTATTTAAGTATACCATATACTAAGAGATGATGTCTTCTTCGGTAGAAATAAAGGCCACATAAGTTTTCTTAAGTTTATCTTATTACGCGGGAAAAGATCAGGTCTTACTAAAGGTAAATGGCATAAAGGTGTTGCATCTGTGCTTTGATATAATTTTCAAGAGCATGTAAATACAAACAAATTACGTATTTTTATACTTTAGGTATTTCATTCTACTATATTGAAAATCAAAACGTTATATATTATTTTCCTATTGACATGCTTAGTATTTCCGGTTTTTTCTGTGGAAACCGACGTCGAGCGGATAGATGCTAGTGAAGTACCAATTATGGTTAAGAATGCCTTTAATCGCTTCTTCGACGATATTGATCCGGAATACTGGTACATATCTACAGTAAAATTGAAACGACGCAAGAAGAGCACTCGCTACACAGCAAGATTTGTAAAAGATGATCTTACTCATGCGATAAGGTTTGATGAAGAGGGTCATCCTATTGCTGACTATATCATATTATCTGATAAGGAGCACGACGAATTCCATTCAAAGGTCAAAAACTTATTCCCTAACCACGATGTGAAGCAGGTGAAATCAGTTCGTCATTATCATGCGGATGTGCAGGTATATAAGCTTATACTTGCGAAAAACTCTAAATCTGAAATCATATTCATTGACGAGGAAGGAGACATTTTGGAGCATGAGATTCTTGCCAAAGAGTTTAAGCAATGAGCTGTTTTTTGACTTGATCCGGTTGCATGCCTGCAGCGATGTGGCCTTTCGTCAATTTAAATACCTTGTTCACCTAGCATTTCATACCCACTATCTGAACTTTTTTTCTTTCAAAGAATATTCGTTGAGAAGAAAGTTTCCCAATGATTCTTTCAGGTGTGTATGCATAAGCAGCTGTCTAGTTGGCACCATTATTCGATCAAGGTTGCATCTGTGCCTTATCATTTTTGACTTACTTTGCGCTCATAAAATGTAATTAAATCATGAAAACAGCAACAATCCAGACCGCCAAAGGAATCATGAAAGTGGAGTTTTTCGATCAAGATGCTCCCAATACGGTGAAAAACTTTATTGACCTGAGTGAAAAGGGATTCTATGATGGTCTTATTTTCCATCGCGTAATACCTGATTTTGTGATCCAAGGTGGTTGTCCGGATGGCACTGGTGCAGGAGGGCCAGGTTATAGCATTGACTGTGAATTGGACGGCGATAATCAATATCATGACAAAGGAGTGCTCAGTATGGCACATGCAGGTCGTAATACCGGTGGTTCTCAGTTTTTTATCTGTCACAATAGACAAAACACTGCGCATCTAGATAGAAATCACACTGTCTTTGGCAAAGTGGTAGAGGGTCTGGACGTCATTGATCAAATAAACCAAGGAGACAAAATCAATAAGATTGAAATCTCAGCATCATAGAAAGGAGAGCTTAGCTCCCCTTTTTATTTGACTCATTGATGTACTTTAGGTGCCAAGCCACAGCTATTGCGTATTGAAGGAAATACGACGTTAGCATTACCAGTTTAATGATGCGTAGTTACCCGATAGTAACCCCACCGTGTCATTTACGAACTTGGTATATGGCTTACTGTAATGAATCTTCAGATGTGAGGTTTGTAGCTCGGACTTACCGGATGCATTACCTCGAGTATGTGTGACTTCCTTTCACGGTTCTATCAAATTATCTGCTTTACCACGCCTGCAATTCATTGATTTTCCAAAACATCGTAATGCCGGCAGCCATAATCTGTTCCTTGCTGCATCCTCATCGGTCGTCTACTCAAGCTGGTAGCATGATGCTCTTCTGAAATTTCAAATATAGGATCAGCGTAAACGCCTTACTCACACTGGTGGCTTCTGATCTGATGCGTATCTATCTAGTAGAATACCGGATGGAGGCTTTCAGGTAGGTTTTGGAGCACGATGGTCACCGTTTGGGAGGTACTCGACAGATAATTTTTTTCAATACTGCAAACTAGCAGTGCTTTGCTGGAGTGAAGGTACTTGTCTATTTATTATGTGTTAAATTAGTATGATCATACTAAAGAATCACGATGTATACTAACTCGTATATTGAATCTACAGGAAGTTACATTCCAAAGAGTCTAATTAAGAACGAGGCGTTCCTTGAAAGAATTTTTAAAGGCAAAAAAGGGGAGGTGCTGCAAAAGTCAACCGTTGATGTGGTTGAGAAATTAGAAGAGATTACCCAGATTCAAGAAAGAAGATACGAAATGACAGAGGACACCAGCTTTATGGCAGTAGAAGCTGGACGGGCTGCCTTAGAGGACTCAGCTTTTGATGAGGAAACGATCGGAGGTATCATTGTTGCGCATAATTTTGGAAATATTAAGCAGGGATCGCATCAAGGGCATATGATTCCGAATCTCGCCGCATTGGTAAAACACCACATGGGAATTAAGAATTCCCGATGTTTTGCCTTTGATGTACTCTATGGCTGTCCAGGGTGGTTACTTGCTTTGCAGCAGGCCCATCAGCACATCCAGACGCAGGTAGCTACTTCCGTGTTGGTGATCGGTGTAGAATCACTTTCTCGAGTGGTAAACCCAGGGGATGTGGATTCCATGCTATTCGGGGATGGAGCAGGTGCTGTGGTGTTAGCAGCTGAAAAGACGGCAACCAAGCGTGGAATTATAGGATATGATAATTTTTCTGATTGTGTGAACGAGGCTTATTTCCTAAAAATGTCTAAGGCCATAGATAGTCAGGATGAGCACCTTTTCATTGACATGGCAGGACGTAGTGTGTTCAAGTACGCAGTGACACGGATGCCGCAATTAATCACGGAGCTGTTGCAGCGTCTTTCAATACCTGTAAAAGATATTAAGCAGTTTCTGTTTCATCAGGCGAATGGTAAGATGTTGGAGGCTATCGGGCAGCAAATAAGTAAACTTCACGACAACATCTGCATTTCTCATAAAGTTCCTATGACGTTACAGCAACTGGGTAATACGTCCGTAGCGACGATTCCCACCATGCTTGATTTAATGAAGAGGGGAAAAATGAAGGGTTTTCAATTTGAAAAAGGAGAAAAGATAGTGATGGCATCTGTAGGAGCCGGTATGCACGTGAACTGTATGGTCTATCAGTATTAAAATGCTTACTATTGCTTCAAATATGGATGCAAAGAAGCAGGAGCTTATCAACCGATCGATAGAGCTATTCAACGCCCGTGGATTTCATGCTGTTAGTATCAAAGATATTTCGGATTCATTGGGTATAAGTCCTGGAAATTTTACTTATCATTTTACAAGAAAGACTGATCTACTGGCTGCCATTCAGCAGCAGCTCTTGGAAGAGTCTGCGATTGATATTGTACCAAAAGGGCACATCACCTTATATCATTTCGAACAAATTTTTTCAAAGTACAGTGAGATTCAGGCTAAGTATTACTTCTATTACAACAACCTGAACTACATATTTGAGACGTTCCCAAGTATCACCAAAGACTACAAGCGCATCACGATTCGCCGATTTAAGGACGCACGCGCTCTCATTCAATATTACATAAAGACCGGAAGAATGAAACCGGAAGAAACGGGCATCAACTACAATCACTATATCCGTATGATTTGGATGGTGAGTGTTTTCTGGACAGCCCAGCTCATTATCACGCAAGGTATTACAAGAGAGAAGTTATCCGAGTTGGACATTCTTTGGAGCAGCCTGACACCGTACTTGACCGAAAAAGGGTACGAGGAGTATCAGGAAATCATTAAGTATTCGACAAGAAATTAAACTAGAGGCGGCCGAAGGCCGCCTCTAATGTTATTCTGCTTTGAAATCCTGAATATAATTACTGGCTTTCACGCGCTTTGCCATGCATATAATATTCACTAAATCTTTGTTATTCAACATGTTGATCACGGTAGATACTGTGGTGTGAGCCGGACTTGGGATCCGGGTAAGCCGCAATTTCTTTTAAGTAAGCCCTTTTTAGCTTCCATAAATACTTCATTACCTGTTCTTCTGCTTTAGTTAATTCTTTCACGGTTCAAACTCATGACTATAAGGATAGTATTACAACTATTCTTTTGGTAACATTCATAAAGCTGGGCTTTATTCTTGCATAAAATAGACGGTGAAGCGCTGCGTTTCGAGCTATCGGCGTCACGAAATAAACTAGTTTGAATAGAATCAATATCTTTGATTATGCTATCTAAACGGACGAAATATGGCCTTAAAGCGCTGGTATTCTTAGCAAGAGAGTCAAAAGGGGGACCGGTTCAGATTGCTTCTATCTCCAAGTCTGAGGATATACCTCAAAAATTTCTGGAAAGCATATTGCTGACATTACGAAAGTCAGGGTTTCTTGGGAGCAAGAAGGGGAAAGGTGGGGGATATTACTTGTTGAGACCTGCTAAAGAGGTGACCATGGCAGAAGTTTATCGGGTATTAGAAGGTCCTATCGCCATGGTGCCGTGCGTCAGTCTCAATTTTTATGAGATCTGTGAAGATTGCCCAAGTGAAAAGACGTGCAGCATTAACAACCTGATGAAGGAGCTAAGAGATAGCAATCTGGACATCCTCAACCAAACATTTCTTTCCGATTTAATATAACCATTGGTTTTCTTTCTCGTTTTGAATTCTATATTTGCAAAACTCTACTAAATCCATAGAGTTTATATTTTATTATGATTAACATTTCGCTTGATCAAATAAACAACCAGTTTCGTCACAGTACCCCTGATGAGATCATCGATTGGTCTTTGCAACTGTCGAACAGAAGGATCGTTACCACAAGCTTTGGTGAGTACTCTTCCATTTTACTGGATACGTTCTCGAAGAAGGATCCGAGTATGCCGGTGGTATGGTGCGATACAGGATATAATAATTATCAAACCTACGAGCATGCAAAGCAGCTCATTTCCAAATTGGATCTCAACATTCATATATACACGCCCAGGAATACGCGCGGTTTTATTGATGTAACTTTAGGGATGCCTACAATCGACGACCCTAATCATGAGGCCTTTACGGAGTTGGTAAAACTGGAACCTTTCCGTAGAGCGCTTCAAGAGCATCGTCCAGAGGTTTGGTTCACTAATATCCGGGTCAGGCAGACGGCACTCCGAGCATCTAAGGATATTTTTAGCTACAGTCCGGAGGGTATATTGAAGATCAGTCCTTTTTACTATTGGACAGATGAAGACCTCAACGACTATCTGGAGCAGAAAGCCTTACCTAGAAATAAGGACTACTTCGATCCGGTCAAAGCATTGAAGTCACGCGAATGCGGCATTCAAATGCTAGGATAAAAACTCAAATTTTAATGGTCCTTTTGGTAAAGGATTTGATCGCCGCGGTGAGCCTTGTATAGTTGGTTCTACATGATTCTGAGGTCTACTAGCTGCAATTATTAGCGCATAGGCTGGCAAGTGATGACGCTCTTTATGACCATAAACCAATCTGATTCCTTTTGTCTTTGATAGGCAGACCATTAGAAAAATGCAGTTAATGAGGCGGAATCAAAAAAGCCAGGTATTGCAGAGGCTTTATGACTGCTTGCTGATACCGGAAGTTCTATCTAAACGATCATGAACCAGAAATGATTCGCTCAATGTCTTGTGTTATCATTGGCTTTCTGAAATAATGCTCGATCAATTTACTGTCCACAGCTGACTGAATCTCTTCATTTAGTTCATATCCGGAAAGTATATAGCATTTGATATTGGAGTATTTCTCTTTTACTAGTTTAACAAATTCAAGACCGGTCATTACAGGCATTTTCATATCACTTATGACCACTTCAATATCAGGATTCTTATCTAACACTTCTAGTCCCTCCATGCCACTACGCGCAACGTAAACTTCATACTTTGTGGAGAAATTCATTTCGAACAGAAAAACGTTCATCTCCTCATCATCTACATACAACAGCTTAGTTTTCGTGTCCATAAATCAGGCGTTTATTGGTAGTCTAATTTTTGCAACTGTTCCTATATTTTTTGTCGATTCAAATTCAAGCTCTCCTTTATGGTCTTTAATGATCTTATACGTCAAGGAGAGACCAAGACCAGTCCCACGACCAGGCTCTTTGGTAGTAAAAAAAGGATCCATTATTTTATTGAGATGGTCGCTATCAATCCCCTCTCCGTCGTCTTTAATTTCGGAAACAAAGTAATCATCCTCTTTGTAGGTTTTTATGAAGATTTCGCCGTTATCCTTGATTGCGTCGATAGCATTTCCCACAATGTTAATGAACACCTGATGCAGCTTACCCACGTTACCTTGAATCAAGGTATCGTTATATTTGAACTCTCTTACGACTGAGATACGATGCTTCAATAAATTGCTGAGCATGGTGAGTGAATTATCAATAATCTCGTGCATGTTACAATTTTCATTGTAATCTTTTGTGTCCCTGCTAAACTGATTTAAACTTTGAAGGATGCTGGAAGCCCTTTGCACACCCGTTTTCAGTGCATTAAGATAAATGCCTACTTCTTTGTCATTCGCACCTTGATGATGACGTTCTAATCCCTCGTAGGCCCCGAGAATGTAATTCAATGGGTTATTTATTTCATGGGCAACGCCAGCGGTTAATGTGCCTAAAGAGGACATTTTCTCAGCTTCGATTAGTTGGGCTTGTGTTTCATTAAGCTTTACTATAGTATCTTTTAGCATGTTGTTCTGAGAATCAATAATGTCGTTCCTCGCATGTAGTTCTTCATTTGCAGTTTCAAGCTTTGCAGTACGCTCCTTAACAAGAAGTTCAAGCTTATCACGATAATTCATGAGCTCATTTTGAAGGTTCTTGATCTCTGTAATATTGACAACCATGAGCCACATGTCCACTACTTCATCATTTACAATGTTACTGTAGATATTATTAAGGAGGTAGATCTTTTTCCCTGTATGGGTTATCTCTGCGGCTTCCGTATTTAAAAACCTGTAATCATTCTGAACATACATTTTAGCTATACCTCTGGAATCGTTACCTTCTCCCCAAATGTGTGTTAGCGGTTTTCCTATCATATCGGAGGCACTTTCAAAATCAAAGGTTTCGGCTAATGCATCATTGCAATCCTCGATGAATAGATTAGCTAGTATCCAATCAACTTGCTCTTCAAGCGTAAGTTTTGTTGACATTGGTTTTTTGAATGTCAGTTTGGCGTTCGCACTTATGTTATATCTTATGAAATTGGTGACTTCCTGTTCGTGACTCCGAATTTTTAGATTTGCTTCTTCTATGTCATTTATTGCCTTATCTTTTTTTTCTAAAGCTGATAATAGCTTCTCATAAAATTCTCCAAAGCCATAAATGAAGATCACTGCGATAGAAAAAACAGAAATTATCTGCGATGTCCAGTGGATAGGCATTCGATGTAGAACACCGAGATCGACACTTGGATTTATATGATCTAGACTGTAGCCAAAAGCAATGATTCCGTAGATACCAAAAGTTGCAACAAGAAGATAAACTGCGTATTTTCTTTCTACTAAAATTGCAAGAATAGCAAAGGTTATGATTATGAAGTAATACCCACCGGAGGTTGCCAGATTTAGCACACCTAAAAGACCTACGATAAGGTAAATAGTGCATATAGCAGTTGTTTTTATCTGGTACTTTGTGCGTCTCCTAAAAACGGCTAGAAACAGAATCGAACCATAAAGCACGGTGTGATAAGCAAAAATATTTTGCCAGCCTATCTCAATGATCCTTAAAAGACTGAAACCATAAGCAGGGGCCAGGAATATGGCAGTAAACACTGTGATTTTGTTTACAACTGTGTCTTTTATCCGTTCAATTTCGTTTAACATCTATGGAAAGATAACCCCCTTTTTCAAACCACGAATTTTTACCTAGCGAATTTATACCGTGGTAATTGTAAAAATGTAATAAAAGTTACACATGATAAGATTGGTTTTCAGCCGGATTAGAAAACAAAAATCAAGTCGACTAAACCTTCATGTATGCATATTACTTTTACATAGTGTTAGGTTCTATGTACTACTTAGTAAAACGTTTTAAGCTTCCGTGCTCCAATGTCCACTCTGGCGTTTTCAATAACCTTTCGAAAGACAGATCGTACCATGGACTGCCATTTGTAGAATTTGGGTTACTTAAAATCTGCAACTCTTGAGCGGGCATATAACTTTGTGCCAACAGAAACTTCTTCTCTCCTGTTGCTTTCTTCTCGCACATATCAACAACAATGACTGCGTGACCTGGTGAACCTCCTTGAATAAAAACATCTCCTATTTCCATTGACTGCTGATTAACCAATTCCAGCTCTTAGGATAACGATCGCGTCCCGGCATACATGAAGATAAACTCCATATATTACCAGTAGCTTTGATAGGTATTAGATGCTGCCGCTTTCATCTTCCAATAGGTGTTATTTCCATCAATCATCATTCTATTCCCTGCCATCCATTTTGAGTAATCCGCTCGGAATCCACTGGTGAAGTTGAAGTGAATTTCATCATACCTTTCTGATTGCCAGAGATAAACAGCACGTAATCGCGTGACTGCATCTGCACATTGATGTAAATCCTTTGTACCAATCGGTAAATCCACTACAGCCTCATAAATTCCATCTTCTGTTTTGACTCCTCCACTGTAGGTTTTTACCGTAGCTCCATGTAGCTTCAATTTTAACTTTCGTAAAAATGATCCGAAACTGCTGGTGTCTATTACTGTTCTCTTGTGTCCATTTGGTACCGGGAAACGGGAAGAAAGAACTTCTCCTGATTTGTTAATTGTATACCCTGATACTTCTTGAACCTCTTCTGGTAAGGCATTAACCTCAATCATACTTTCACCTAAAGGCTCGTCTCCAATGCCGTATGATTGAACACTAAGTGGAAAAAAGCAATAAAGTATTTTATCTTATTCATGGTAATGGTTCCAAAGGTTACACCTATTCTGTTAGAGTGTGCTAAACTATCCCTGCAATAAACATACCGTAATAGCGTCATTCCGTACGAAGTATCAAAAGCAAGCCATGTTTTGAAACTACACCTAAGAAAGAATCAATTCAATACATAGTAAAAATGGGAGAGTACAATGGACTGCTCTGAGCCTAGTTATTCACAACTCTTATACAGCCGGGTACATGATTTGTAATATTATTATCCGTCCGGCTTACCAAGTGGAAAAATCAAAATATTTACTTATCGCTGTATATCCTACAAATAGCCGGAAAACTCTGTTTTGGAAATAAAGTCTATCATTTCCTGATGGTTTTCAATATAATCATCAAAACCAGTTGGACTAATTTTCTTTAATTTGATGTTAGGTTCAAAAGGATCTATGCTGAGATACTCGGCCAATTGATCTGTAAGTTGAAGTTGTTTTTCTGGACTTGATAGGTTGTTTTCGTAATTTACTTCCATGTAGGGAAATCCTTCAATCACGTTATTTTCAAAGTCTTCTAGCATTTTTCCTGCTTGTAGGTTTTTGAGCAGGATATTAAGATCTACCTTCATTTTAGTAGGACTTACAGAAGCTGTTTTTTGATGCCAAATCTTTCTGGTATAGGCAAGCCGTTTAGAAAGCACTTGACGTAATAGATTGGTTCTCGAGATAAATAGTAACTGATAACCATGAGTTTCTACTAAATTCCTAAGAAAATCTTTGGGCTTATCTACAGATTGAACAGATTGTAATTGATAAGATAACAATTTGAACCCATAGATATCCGATTTGAAAAGACTGGCTCTATTATGAATAAATTGAACAGGGTTCACTACGGGGCGATTTAGAATTTCTTTATCGCAATAGATGTGAGGGCTGGAATTTAAGATATTGGTTAGCAATGTACTACCACTTCTTCCTCTTCCAAAAATTAAAAAATGAGATTTTTGAGTGTATTGTGGGTTCAAAACGCATTGTATTTTCACAAATGCTTCTCGAGCATAGCCGGCATATTTTTTATTTAATAAAGTCAGAAGTTGCATAGAGATGAACACCAGTTCCTTAACACCTCAATATACTTACTAAAACTCAGAACTTTGACTGATCGTTGACGGTTCAATATTTGATACTGACCACTTCAGCAAGATGTATCTGATATGAATTTTTCCACGTTAGCCGACTTCCTAAATGTTTTCACTAAAATTAGATGCATGCTGTCAAGAGGACAATAGAAGCACGAGATGATGTCAGAATGAAAAGAAGATCTATTGATTCTTCAGTTTGGCATTTTTTGGGTAGGTAGCTTCAGTTGGTGGAGCCGGGAAGTTGTCCATAGGTCGATGGGGTTATACTTTGTTCTGTTTACTTGACCTCACCTATTAATCTGGTTCCTCTTCCGACCTTATCGGTTAATTTATCGCCAAGCTCATTTCTGATTTCATCTCCAAGAGATTGAATTTTCTCTACAATTTCAGGGTGTTCAGCTGCAACATCTACTGTTTCACTTATATCTGTTGACAAGTCATAAAGTTCTATGTTGTTAATGGTATTGTAATCATAGCTCACAGGAAAGCCATTTTCACCTCCATTGCGTCCATTTAATGTTCTGTATTTATGCGGGAAATACATTTTCCAATCACCATATCTAATGCCATGTAGTTCATTTACATGGTAATAAAAATAGTAGGCTTCGTGTGGGGATTGATTGGATTTGCCAACCCAAATATCCCATACGCTCTTACCGTCAATTTTCTTATCCGGCAATTTTGCTCCAGTTATTTCGGCAATGGTGGGAAGTATATCTATTGCCATCATCGGTACATCAATGATCCTTCCTGGCTTTATCTTAGCTGGATACTTAATGATGCAGGGTTCTCGTTGTCCTCCCTCTAATGCAGTTCCCTTTCCTTCTCTTAATGGAGATGCACTTCCGGCATGGTCACCATAACTTAACCACGGCCCATTATCTGATGTGAAAATGACGATTGTATTTTTCTCTAGGTTTTGCTCTTTTAATGTAGCTAATACTTGTCCTACAGACCAGTCGATTTCCATAATGACATCGCCATATAAACCTCTTTCTGATTTTCCTTTGAATTTTTCGGATACATATAATGGTACGTGCGGTTGGGGATGCGCTATATATAGGAAAAAAGGATTTTCCTTGTTTTTCTTGATAAACTCGATACTTCTCTCTGTGATTTCAGTTGTTAGCGAAGATTGATCTGTCAAGGTGTCAATGATTTCCCCATTTTCAAGTAATGGCAAAGGTCCAAAATCAAATATCGTTCCTTGCTGCGGATGTAAGGACCACATATCATTAGAATAAGGAATCCCGAAATACTCATCAAATCCATGTTTAGATGGCAAGAAATCAGGGTGGTCACCTAAATGCCATTTCCCAAAAATTGCAGTATTGTAATTAAGTTCTTTTAGCATTTCTGAAAGAGTAGTTTCAGATAAATTCAAACCTTTATTGCTATTTGGCATGAATGCACCATGGATTCCTAATCGATTGGGATAACAACCCGTAAGAAGACCTGCCCGCGATGCTGAACAAACTGCCTGAGCTGCATAGAAATCCGTAAGCCTAATTCCCTCTTTAGCCATCTTGTCCAAGTTGGGAGTTAGTATGTCCGGAGAACCATAGCAGCCAACATCCTGATAACCTTGATCATCAGTGAAAATGATAACCACATTGGGTTTTTCATCTTGCGATGTATCGGGTTTTTGATTTGTGCAGGAGATGATGGTGAAGAAAAATAGAAATAGCAGAATGTTTGTCTTCATGTTTTGTAAATGCCGTTTAAGACGTAAATCAACTAGCGTTGTCTACGTTAAGCTAATTCTATTAAAACTAATGAATCTGACGATGCGCACAAAGCTTGTAGAATGGGAATTCCGTTAGGCAATACAAAGGCCCCTTGAGAAGTGCAGGGTAGCGGGTACAAATACACCTTGCGGCAGAATGACAATCAGTAGCACCTGCTGAAAGGCATAGACGGTATTCTATTTTTGGGGTAGGTTTTTGTATTCTAAAATGAGTAATCAACTTTCAAAGTCAGATTTTGTGGGGTTTCACAGCTTATACCCAGGACCAGTCTCTTGAATTGAACAAATATTCCTGCCGAAAGCCCAGATTGATACTCACTTGAAGACCTTTCAATTCTCTCTTCTTTCTTGTGTCTTGTTAGTTATGCCATATTTCTGTGTTAGGGTGAAACTCTTTCCATCCTAACCACCAATGTTTTTCAACCATAATATCATTTCCCGTATCCTTTTCCTTTGCATAGAGAAAATCAGCAGCTTTCAGGTATTCCAATTGAAGAGCCTTATCTGAATAGTGGTCTTCAAAATTCTTTTTTTTCTGCAGGTATGATTTAGGATATGCTTTAGAAATTCCATTGTAGTTGATTCCAAAAACAGTCTCTCGTTTAGGTAAACCTGATAAGTCAGTAAATCCGGGAACTGTTATGTTAGTAGTTGCCTTAGTAAGTAGTCTGTTCATTCTTTCTCTAGACACATATCCTTTTCTGACTTCTTCACATTCTATGGCAAATTCTGTTTGTGGATGCCTTCCTTTCCATTCTTCCCAAGTGAGGTTTTCTCCAGAAAGTAGTTTTAGTTGCTTTCCTTTTAATGTACCATACACACATTCTCCTGTAGCTTGTTGCCAAAGGCTGTGCGTTTCGGAATCGTACATAATCATGTTCCTCCGCCATACACCGGCAACTCTAAAGAATAGTTCCCTATCACCCACCTTAGTTTCAAAAGCTAATGCGCTTCGGCATAAAGCACAATAGCTTATTAGCACTTGTTTATTGTTAATCTTGTCAATGACAATATGTCTTGGGATTACAGCTTCATTCAATGGGTACGCTACTGACGATTTACCAATCCTTAAGCCAATTATCTCTGTAGTTCCTTCGATATCAACATTTTCAGCGGTAGCTCTTATCACTTTGTTGATTTCAGGAAAGAAATACCGCATATCGAAAAAGTAGCTGAAAAGAAGAAAGGCTAAACTAAAACTTAGAGTGACAATGGTCATGCTTCCAATTGGAGACAAGGTGAGTGACAGGATACCCAAGACAAAACTGCCCAAAGTGAAAACCAGTCGCTTTAGTTCAAATTGAGAAAAGAACCAGAGACCCGCTTCTATTTTTCCAAACACTGAAACCTGCCTTCCAAAGGCAATAATACATGCGCTCACTATTGAGAGTATAGCATAAATCATAATGTTGTTATCATTGTAAACAACGCCTCATGTGACACGATACAACTGGCTATATATTTACTCAGGTACTTTTCTTTACTTACCAAAATCTGTTTCAAGAGGGTCAGTGCTTTGATCGTATCCATCTTCCGGGAGTATTACCGGTAATTCTACCGTTGTGAATTACGAATTTACCATTGATCACCATATAGTCAATTCCTTCGGCAAATTCTCTAGAGTGGGTATAGGTGGCTTTGTCCTGAATTTTATTTTCATCAAAGACGATCAGATCAGCATAGGCGCCCTGACTGATTCTGCCTAAATCATATTGTTTGATTTGGTTAGCAGGCATAGAAGTCATTTTTTGAATTGCCTGTTCTAGGGTGATGATCTTTTGCTCCCTTACATATCTTGCAAGTACCCTTGGGAAATTCCCAAAAGCCCTTGGATGAGGAAATACATCGCTAGTCGGGTCTACCAGGTCTCCATCGGTTGCAACCATGGATTCGGGATGCTTAAGGATATTGATTACATCTTTTTCATCCATCTCGTGGTATATCGCCAGAAAGCCTCCGGCGATTTGTAGGTCAACAAGTGCCCGCAGACCACCATCCAATGAATTTGGATAACCTTTCGCTATGACATAGTCCTCTAATGTCATTCCTGTAAATTCGGGAGCGGAAGGAATTCTACTAAACTGAATCAGGCTCAGGTCCTCGCCAGTTCCTTCCTTCAACATGATTTGCCTCATGTCCTCAAGAATTCCATCTCTAAGGGTCGGGTTTTTCAATCTTTTTGCCAATTCTTCGGTGCCACCATCCAGTGCCCAGCTAGGAAAAAGGATATAGCCGTACGAGTTCGAGGCCGTATAGGCGTATAGATCTACTTTGATATCAATACCTGCAAGCCTCGCAGAATCTATGATTTTTAATCCCTCACCGGCAAGGCCAAATTGAGCTATGCCGGCAGCCTTGAAATGATTAATTTGGGCTGGTATCGCTGCCTCTTTTGAGATGCGGATGGTCTCACGAATGGCTTGTAACAGAGCACTGCCTTCATTTCGCATGTGGGTGATGAAGATGCCATTATACTTAGCAGCAACTTTTGCCAACTCGATGACCTCCTCTGTGGATGCATACATTCCCGGCACATAAATCAGTCCAACCGAAAATCCTAGTGCTCCTTGTTTCATGGTCTCTTCCACATAGTATTTCATACTATCGAGTTCGACAGCTGTAGCAGGTCGGTTCTCAAGACCCACAACCTTCTTTCTTGTCCAATTTAAACCTGCAAAAAAAGCAACGTTTGGAGCTACATCTAATGCACGGGCATATTCATCTAATGGCCACGGCTGGTCACCACTGTGAAGGCTGGCACAGATTGTCGTAATGCCTTGTCGCAAGAAATTTTCGGGGACTGGAAACTGGTGTATTGTCGTTTGAATGTGAGCGTGAGAATCAATAAATCCGGGGGAAATAATCTTGTTGGTAATGTCAATGACCGTATCTGCTGATACCTTGCTGTTTATTTTTGATGGCAAGGCAATCCTGCCATCCTTGATTCCTACAGCTCCTGTGTAACGTGGATTTCCTAATCCATCTATAATCGTTCCATTAGTAAATAAAATATCATATTCATTTTGTGACGGCTGACATGATCCAAGTAGCATTGTAATACTGAATACTATTAGTAACTTCTTTCTACTATTCTGAACTATGCTAATAGATTGATCTGTCATGGTGTAGATGCGCCACAAAGGGTGAAGGGACCGTAACGTAGAAGGTCATTCTTTTTGAAGTACTGGTCCCGGAAACTTAGGCTCTCAAGAGTAAGGTACAGAAGATAACCTAATTATATAACAATGCATATACTGTATGCCCATGTTAGAATATATGTTACGCTAGTAAAATCTAAGTTTGCTTTAAGTAGGGAAACTTGTGGTGTTCGCTTAATCATCCATGACTTCAGGTCGCATTCCCTGTTTATATTTCTTTCCAAATCCAGAGTTATTGGGTTCATATTTGTCAACAAAACCTACATTCGCTTTTTCTGGGACTTTCAGATCTAATACCCAATAAATCCCATTCATAGCGAGCCTCCGCATGTTTTCGTTTTTCCAGTCAAAAGGATGACCCAGTGTGGTAAAAAAGACCTTTGCTGTTTTATTGCTTTTCCCTGTGTAGGTTTTTGTCCAAGCCACTGGGTTGAGTAAAGGGTATTTATCCAGGTTTCCTTTCATTTCATGACCCGATTTCAGAGAACGTCCAAAAAGTAATGGATTGCTATCGCCGTGGAGTTTCCATTCACCACCATCCACATGATAGAGCCATGAATAGGCCTCGAAAGCTTCTAAACCCCTTAGGATGGGATGTTGCTTTCTATCCATGAGCGATACAGCCGTTAAAGGATTTGCGCCATCGTCGAAGTGCCCATGATGCGTGATCCACTGTTGACCAAAAACTTTTGTAGGCCAGCTGTCATTCATGTTATGCATAGTTGAATCATCTTCGTATAAAAAGGCATGGGTTGAAGTACGGAATCCCACCATTGGTCGACCTGATTCAGCGTAGGATGTGATATAGCTTAATTCATTTGAAGGAAGCGCTCTAAACCTGGTAAACATGACCATTAGGTCAGCTGTTTTTAATGCCTCCAGTCCCTCTATGTGATTAAGCCTATTGGGATCAATGAAACCCATAGAATCCAAAGAGTAACAAAGGGTAACTTTGGCTCCAAGTTCCCTCTTTACAATTTTGGCAAGCATAGGCATAGATTCTTCAGAGCGATACTCTTCATCACCAATAACGAATACGACATGAAGCTGGCCGGTTTCCTGATTTTTATTAATGTCAGACGGGCTGCAACCGATTGTTGCGAGTAATATGATCACGAATAGTCGTCTCATGTGAACACAACTATTGGTTAAGTTCATGAGCTAGATAGAATCCTTTTTTACCTCTGATATTGGCTCTGGTAGCGGTAACCTGAGCTTCTTCAATGGCGGTGGCTTGGTTTCCAAATGAATTTCGTACGTACGTAAGAACAGCGGCAAGCTCCTTATCATCCAGAAGGCCTTCAAAAGGTGTCATTGGCACATGTCCGTCATATGCTTTACCTGCAACTGTAATAGGTCCCTGAATCCCTTTTAATGTGAGTTTAATTAATCTTTCTTTGTCTTCAAGTACCCATTCACTTTGAGCTAAGGGAGGAAATCCAGCGGCAATTAAACCTTTACCATCCGGCTGATGACATGTTCCACAGTAACCGTCCCTTTCGTAAACAGTCTTTCCAAGTTTATATTGCGATAGCATTTCGTCTGTAATGTGATCAGGGTATGCTTCTATTCCCTCCACTTGGGTAGTTTCACCGGTAAGTCTATGTTGAGCTGCCAGGTAGGTGTCCAGCATCCAATCGTCCAAAGGTTTTTCAGCTGCAATATTGAGCACTGCCTGCCCTTCTTCTTCATCCATCCAGGATGCCGCTACTATTGCTTCTAATCTCACCCGACCATGATCATCCTTGGCAGCTTGTTGAAGTAATTCAACCTGATTGGTAAGTACATGACCATTGTATCTAATAGCTCGTACAGCAGCAGCCCTGACGCGGAAATCCTCGGAATCAAGTGCTCTCGTCAGCAGCTGCTTATCCAGCCGATTAAGTCCCCAGGAGACCCAGAGGGCTTCTAATAAATGATGGTCGTGCCTGGGGTCATTTTGATCAAGTGCTGCCACCCATTCTGTCAGTTCAGAAAGCACCTCAGCTAATGCTCTTCCTCTCAAGGCTCGCCTGGCACGATACCTAGTACGGTATTCAGGTAGCTTCAACGCCTCCAATAACTCCTTGATAGTGGCTCCATGAATTTGAGTGGGCTGTACCAATGGACGTTGAGGATAAGTTATTCTATAGATTCTTCCGTGTTCGTGATCGCGATAGGGATCCCGGGCGTTATGTTGCATATGCCCCACCAAGATGTTGTGCCAATCAACCATGTATAAGGAGCCATCCGGTGCAAATTCCAAATCAACAGGCCGGAAATTCTTATCTTCACTCTTTACCAAGTCTTGTCGGTATTCGGTCGTATATCCGGTTCCTTTATCAGTTATTGCATGTTGTTTTATGCCAAGGTATCCGATCACATTACAAAGGAGTACATCACCCTGTACTTCGTCTGGAAAATGACGTGAAGAGACAAATTCAAGACCGGATGTAGGACGAACTTTCTGGGCATCCGGAGCCAGATCAGGGGACTTTGGTGAACCTATGCCATAGAGTGGCTTTATCGTGCTGGGCATCATCCATCGCAACGCCGGACCGGAGGATTCAAGGAAAAAGTTTTGCCCGTAATCATCAAATGCGATACCCCATGGATTTGGAATAGGTATCTGTGCCGTTCGTTCGAGGTGGTGCCGCTTGGGATCATAACGAAAAAAACCGCCGTTGGTTGCCCGGACCGTGCCGTATGGAGTCTCAACATTTGAATGAAGAAAAACACCTTCGCCCATGTAGATGGCACCACTAGGGTCAGCACAAAAGGCACTGATTCCATGATGGGTATCATGATCATCAAATCCACTTAGCAGTACCTCCACTTTATCAGCCTTGTCATCGTTGTCCGTATCTATCAACAACTTCAAATCCGTCCCTTGCGAGACGTAAACGCCTTCAGCGGCCAGCTCAAAACCCATGGGAAGGTGTAACCCCTCTGCCCAGGTGATTTGTTTATCAGCTCTGCCGTCATTATCCGTATCTTCGAGTATGATCAGCTTGTCATTTGGCTTGATAGATCCAGCTCTATAATGAGGGTAGCTTTGAATTACCGCCACCCACAGTCTACCTTTATCATCAAAGGAAAGCTGAGTGGGATTCGCCAGATCCTTGAATTCTTTTTCAGATGCGAATATTTCAATCTGGTATCCGGGTGCTAACTTGAATTTTTTGATTGCATCATTATCATAGAGGTATTTTCCTCCTCTACCGTAATCTTCTGGACGGTAGTTGGTCTGCACGTCAGGTAATGGAGATGTACTACTATCTGCAAGTCTGAGGTCCATTTCAATCCCTTTGGCCGCTAGCCAAATTGCTGTATCCCGAACAGCAGTCATTTCCCGGATTTTTTTTAATTCGAAAGGGTAATTGTCGGGGCCAAAGGGTTCATATCTACGTCCAAATACATGGACCCCATTGGGTATTTTAAAATCATTGTGCCAAAACCAGTTTTTTTCATTTACGGTTTTGTTAATTAAAGTCCGGTTGATGTCTGTGGTTGGCCCTTCACCAAACAATGCCTTCGCAAGAAATTTTGCCAGCAGCTGATAGCCCTTTTCATTTAATTGCAGGCCGTCTACAGTGTAAGGTCCTCCCGAATGGTACCATGACGAAGAGGCCTCAAATGCATCGACAAAAGGGATACCGTTACGATTGGCTATTGCTTTGATCGTATCCGCATATAATCTTAGGTTTTGATTTTCGCTGATACCAGTTGGGACATCAAGTTGATTTGATAGGTCTTCATAAGCAGTCGGTGATATCAGTATTAGCTGAGGTTGGCTGTCACCATTGTATTTTTGATCAAGTGTATGGTCAACAAAAGCTTGTAGTTCTTTTGCAAATACATCGACCTTATCCCGTCCTTCAAATGATTCACTAAATCCAAAGAACCCAATGATGATGTCTGCTTCCAGTCTGGTCAGCCACTGATCAGGGTATTCAAACTCCCCGATACTTCCGGATGCTTGGGTATATTCTGTTTGAAACCGTGCCGCACCGGGGAAGGCCCATGGGGTCTTTCGACCAGCATGCGGTCGGAATCCCGGAGTATTTCCACCATCACCCATGTTACGTATAAAAAGGGTGCTATCCGGGTAGCGTAAATGTAGTTCGGTTTCAAAGAAACCATGGTTCATCATTCGTGATGGAAGATTATTTCCAATCAACACGATGTGGTCATTCTTCTTGATCTTGAGCAGTGGTTTTTGTCTCTGACAACCCCAAAAAAAGATAATTGGACAAGTGAATAGCAGGACTAAGAAATAGGCATTATGTTTCATATGTATAATGGACAAGGTGCTAAGTAGTGAGCCTTACGGTTACTAAAGGCTACCTATCATCGGTAAGCTGGTTATCTCAAGTTTCCATAAAACTATCAGATAGTAGCACTCTTTACAAATGGTTTCTGTAGTACGTCTGTGCAGGTCGGGCCGCGTAGGTCGGGCCTACGCGGTTCGGCCACGTAGGCTTATGAACGATAGCGTTTTGAAAGTACACGTTTTTTCATGTCACACGTATTTATCATTCATTAGAGCCGTCAAATGATCTGATCCGCAGCTCGATATGCTCAAAATGGAATATGTGCACCATAGGATGATGCTTCTTCACAGGAGTTAGTATTTAAGAATCAGCTAGATACCAAAGGGCAAAAGAGACGTAGCGTGCTGTTGGTATAGCTAAGAATTATATATCAAAAAAGCCAAACCAATATTATCCAGGTGTTCCCTTCCGCTACGATACCATCCTGCTTTTGGGTTAAAAGGCATAGTAAAGAAGCAGGATAAGATCAATGCGCTGATTTGAATGGCTGCCTGTAAAATAGGCTCGCTGTAACTTATCTTTTCAGCCTAAAAAGGAGTATTTAAGGCAATAAGGCACCTGAAACGAAATCATCAGGTTAGAGTCAAAAGTTCAGTGTACTACTCAATTTACGGCTCTTATTAAGGTGGTTGTGAGTTGGGGCATACCACAAGACTATTAGTCTTCTATCCGGTATACTTTTCGATAGATATGTTTATTATCATCCATCGTAAAAAGCTTTCCAAGTTCAGAATCCCAAAATTTATCAGTATGCTTTTGATAGGCATCGCTGACATTATGTGTCATCTCGTAGTGTTTGTCACTAGTGTATTGACTGATCATAAAGAATCGATATTGTTTAGCGTCATCATCGTCTTTGACTCGATATAATTTGTAAAAATCTTTACCAAATCCAGCTTCTTCTAACAGTTGGTTTGTCATTTTATTGTGTGCAACAAGATCTTCAACTAATTCATCAGGAACATCGAAATAGTGAACACTAAGTCTCTCTTGATTTTGTGCAAAGGCGATACCAGCAATAAGAAATAAGTTCAATAACGTAAGGATTACTTTTTTCATATAAATTGATTTTTTAAGGTTAATTTAAAGAAGCTCAATCAATTTTGAAAGTGAATTTATAACGCCTAATAATTACTTTAAATCAAGCCATTTGATATCCTAAGGAAGAGTTCTGAATTAATTAAAGCTCTTCTACCTAGGCTTTGGGAGTCTATCTGGAGTTGAGGATAGCTTTTAGTGTCAATGCGTTAATCGCCATTTATACTGTAGCGGCGACCAGAAGTAAAGAAGGTAGATTCAGAGGCAAGGACTGCACTGGGCTGCAGCTATACCAAATAGCCAAAGAGACTCGCCTCACTACCGGTGCTATGCCCCACTATCTTTGAGGTTCTTTGGAATGCTAAATGAAAAAGTGGTTCCCTGGTTTTCAATCGAATTAACAGAAATTGTTCCTCCATGCTTTTGAATGGCATTTTTGACTAAAGCAAGTCCGATGCCGGTACTTCCTCTATCCAATGAATCATGTTTCACAAAAATTTCAAATATGTCATCAAGTATATCATTTTCGATCCCTTGACCATTATCAGAAAATTCGAAATTCCATTCATTTTTTGTTTCAAAGCAGTTTATTGCTATTTGAAGTTTAGCTTCTGCATTGCAATATTTTATTGAATTGGAAATTAAGTTCTGGAAAATACACTTGATTTTGGTTCTGTCTGCATGTATGAATTCAGGTAAGTTATTTGTTGTTATCACACCTGAAATAGCACGGATATCATCTTCAAAAATTGATTTTATATTTTCCAAGACGCTGTTTAGATCAATTTGTGTGATGTGAAGTTTACTTTCATCCATAGAGACGAAATTCACTAAATCGTCAATTAGTAACCTTAGATCCTGAGATGATTGGGCTATAAAATTCATATAAGCCTCTTCTTTATCATCAGTGTTTTTACCTGCAAGACTTTGCTGTAATAATTGCGTGAAAGAAGAAATTTGATTCACAGGACTTTTCAAATCATGTGAAATTATGTGCGAGAAGCGTGTTAGGTTTTGATTTGATATCTTGTAGTCACGTAGGGTTTGATTTTGCTGCAATAGGGAATGATTTTTTTCATTTAGATTAGTTGAAATAGGAATGAAGAAGTACCTGTATTCAAGAAAAATAACCAACATTGATAATAACATCATCAATATCTCAATTCGGACAATATTGGATAGTTTACTGTTTGAGTCTTCTTCTAAATCAAAAACTATTTCATTCATTTTCTTTAGAAATATTTCTTGATTTTGATGAACGATGGCTATATCCAATGGTTGCTTATTTTCTTCAATCACTTGTTGTCGAAAATGATCAACATACTTGGTTAAATTTTTCAAAGAATCTCGTATTACTTTGTTTGTAATTCTCTTCAAAGAGTCAGATCCGTAAATAAGACTTAAGTGACTGTTTTGCCATTCATTGAAGTCATCCTCTAAGGCTTGTTTATTAAGTTCACTTGGGACCTCGTTTTCTATTAAGCAGAGTGAAAGTAGTTTTTGTGACAACATTCTCTGTCGACCTGCGATATTGATTGAAACTGCGTCATTTTTTTTCTTATATAGGTAGGTCTGGATTATGATTTGATTACCAGCAAGAACAAGAATTGTTAAAATAAAGATGACGTAATATTTTCTGTTAAAGCCCATGAACGGTGCAGGTATAAAAAGATCTGTTTTTCTCTCTATCTATTCTAATGACTGATCTGAATGAAGGAAGCGGCTGCAACTATTCGTATTGATTGCAATTTATGAATATTAAATATTATTTTGACGGAAAACTGAATAGATTGCTATGCAATATTTTCGTTCCACAAAAAGGGTTTAATTGCCATATTTTTTTAGGTAGTTATTTAGTGCTCGCATGGTTTTCAGTGACCAACCTTTTTGGATCATGTTCTTTATAAATCCCGGTATTCTTCCAGCCGGATCAACTTGAACTATTACCTCTAGCTGGGTTTCTTTTTCACTTATTTCATCAAGGGTGAATACACAGGTTGGTAGTACTCCCCGAACCCGATTGGGTTTCTCTGGGTAGTCAGGGTGTTCTATAGATGATACGTTGATTCTCGTTCTATTCTTTTTTTGATGCAACGATTTCTCCAATGTCTGTTGAAAAACGTAGTCACGGTTGCTAACCGGCCATAGCAAATCATAGGCCTCGTAACTTAGCCATTTACCTTCATCGGGTTTGCCTGTAATAAGAATATTTTCTGCCATGCGCTCCACCCATTTTATACGTGCCTTGGGTTCACATACCGCCTTTGCAATTTCATCTATGCCATAGGCCAGGATAGTGGTGCCACGATACATTCTTATTTCTCCGGGTATATCCCTGCTTTCAGTAATTGCAGGCGGACTGGCTACAACTCCCTGTTCGAGTGGTTTCTCATCGATTTTTACCCAATTGGTTACGTTCATGTAAAAGTTGGTTGTTCTGATTTTAAAAGTGTAATGAGGAATTTGGCGGACGTTTTAATGCCCTATGCACAGTGTTTGGGTTTTATATTCATTCATACCTCACATAATATCATAACGAGGAGATGTAAGCAAATTGATTTGGTGTCACATAAGGTTCTAACTTTTTAATCGTGCCAGTGTAAGCTTCAGTGGGTGCGTTTTGCTTGAATCCTCCCAGCATCAGGCTTTGCTCAAATTGAGAAAGAGATGGGATTATATACTTAAACCATTTGAAAAATTGGTCAGGAGTTAATTTTGCGAGAATTTGACCTTGCATGCCTAGTATTTCCTCGTCAGTGAAATGCTCCCAAAGTACTTTATTAATGTCCGTTTCTTCTTCGCTCATATGGCGGAAGTACTCTTTTATGAAATTATTGATTTTACTGTATGCTATGTTCATTAACATCTGATCTGGCGCATTTAATAAATTCTGAATGGCTTCGTTCATGTCATGTTCCAATCTTTCCATCTCCATGTGATCGTCATGATTGTGCTGTGTCGAACCGGGAGCTCTAGCTTCGAGCGGCTTCAAAACAAAATCTTCCTCCGAGTGTAAATGCAAATTCAATAATTCGGAAAGGTCGTCTGCTATTTGTTTACAAATCTTTAGATCTTGCTTATCATCAAAAATCAAAGAACCAACTTTAAATGAAAGTTGTCCTAAACCGTATCTAATTCCCTTGTGGGGAAATCCGTAAATGTTCACTCTTGGTTTCATATTCAGAAAGTTTCTACTAACAAATGATAATTTCAATAATTAATTATAAGATAGCACATATTTTGTTCACTACACACCAAACTGTCTGATTAATAGGTATTTCCAAGCAGTAAAGACTTCTTCTTGGCACCTAGTCTTAGCTGTGAACTTCGCAGGAAAACTATTCGCAGTTTAAAACGCTAGATAGGGTGGAGCTAAGCTATATGTCGTGCAGGACATGAGCTAAAGTGGTTGCTCTTGGCAGTTTTTATTCGACATGCAACTTTTGGATTTCCACTACAAATTCAAAAGACAAATCGGATAAGCTTTTTCCATTTAAAGTAGCTCCCCAAGGGCCATGACCTTTACCTTCTAATGGATAAAAAACGAAATCATTTTCATGTGTTTCCCAGAGGGTTTTTAAATCTTCGGCACTACTAAAGGGCACGGTAGGGTCTTCTGTGCCGTGCGCTATAAACAATGCTGGGTTATCAGGATTAAATCTTTGGTATCCGTAAATCAATTCCAGTATTTCTATGGATACATTGGAGCCCCAAAAGTCTAAAATTGTCTGTATTTCATAGGTTTGAGAAAGATTGGTTGTTGATAAGGTATTATCTTCACTTAAGCTTAACTCATCTTTATAATCACCTAATTCTGATATACCAAGCCCAATAGATGTAATTGCTCCTGCTGAACCACCACCTACCGTGATGTAATCTTTATTTATGTGATAATTATCAACCTTGGCGATGATCCACCTCAATGCGGCTTTAGCATCTCTATGAGCAGGATACATTGCATAAAGTTGGTTAAGATTTGTAGGGTCATCATCAGAGGTGGCCTCAATCCATTCTTGCGGAAGCGTTCCCATATGGTCTCTAAGCCTGTAGTCAATTGAAAAGACAACAAAGCCTCGGGATGCATAATAATTCGCCATATCCACCAGGGCTTCCTGTTGTTTAGAACCACCAATAAATGCACCACCATGAATTAAGAGCAGCATTGGTCGATTTTGGAGATCATTTTCGGGAACATAAGAGTCCATAAATAAAGGAACTACGGTGGTATTAGCACTGTTCCAGCCATCATGACTTTGCCCTTCCGCGTAAATAATGTCTTCTGTTATGTTTACTTTATAGGTAGCATCGAACTTAACTATTGGTGCAGAACCTTCAGATGCTATTATATTATCATCTTTATCGCATGACATCAAAGACACCACGATAAGTAAAGCTGGAAAAATCTTATTCATCATAAATTACTTCTTGAAATTCACCTGTTAGACTGTGGTTATCATCAAAGGTTTAATATGATTACCGAATCGTCGGACTAAGAAACGTAGGGGAACTTGAATTACTGTTCTTTCGGTTATGCACAAGCCTTGAAACAATTCAAAAAATTTACTTTTTCAGCTTTTTTGCATGTCAATTATGTGCATCGACACTGACGATATACTGTTGTTAAAATTGTAATGCCTTAAGAGGTAATGTGTATTCAATTCTTTGATTATCTCTTATATCCCATGTTTCCATTTTTATTTTTGTGTTATTTCCTTCCCAGTAAATACTAATTAATCCGAAATGGTTATCCATTACTGGCCCTTCTATTCTGTGCTTGTTTGGCGTTGCAAAGTGCCAGGTGGAGGACAGCCCGCTGGATGTAAAATCGTAGATTGGATAAAAGTCTGTTTGTAGTCTGGATATCTCTGAATAGTGAACATCTCCAGAAATAAAGAGTACACCATTTGCTTTTGTTTTTTTTATTAAATCAAGCATACGCTGTCTTTCGTTGGGAAAGTTTGCCCATGCCTCATACCCATTCCACTCTATTCCAAATTGAATTCCAGAGCCTATGATTCGTATATCTGCGGGTATTTTCAATTCATTTTCTAGCCATCTCCATTGTTCTTCTCCTAGTAAGGTGGGGGATGGTTTTGTGTGAGGCGCATAGTCTTTCCTGTAATAGCTATATCTTTTGTCGTTGTCAAATTCGCCATTATATGGTACTAAATCATCTCTAAAAGTTCTGCCGTCAAGCAATATGACTTGAAGCTTGTGAGCTCCGTAGTCATATGTGTAAGAGTGGTATATGCCTTTGTGATTTCTTCTCGATGACGATTTTGGCTCATCAAAAAAATCCAGAAATATTTCCTTTGACTCTTCCTTGTATGGATAAGATTTTCCAATGTCATTCCATCCGTAATCATGGTCATCCCAAGTTGCTATTATTGGGATTCTTTTTTTGAGATTCCTGTATGACTCTTTGTTGCCTAATTGCTGATACTTCTTTTTAAGTGTATCCATGCTATATGTATCACCATAAATATTATCGCCCAAAAAAATAAATAAGTCCGGGTCATGTTGAATCACATTATTAAATATGGAAAGTGGCTGATATTCCTGACCACAAGAACCAAAAGCTATTTTAGTTATTTCGGTGTTGATTTCTGTCTGAGGACCAGCATCGGATGGAGTTCCTTTTCTTGGGTTGCATGATTGGAAGATTAGACTAAGTAGAAGAATCAGTGCTAGTTTCCCTTTCATAATTAGATTGTCTTGTTGGTACCAACGTTGCCCAATAAAGTTAGTAAAAGCAGTTTATATGGCTTTATGTATTGTTACAGGCCTACGTTTTGTCTCAATTATATCAGCAATTGTGTCCCAAAGCAATATTCTCATTTGCAAGGATTGCTTTGCCACGCTTAGAGCTTCATCCCATTTTACGCTGTCCTTTCCACATAGTTCTGAGATCATTAGCAGAGACAAAGGACCATGTTCATCACCATCTAGCTCGATATGTCGTTGCAAGTAATATCTGAGCTTAGTGAAAGAGCTATTGTCTGAATCGGAAGCATTTAAAATTTCTATGAACATGTCTGGAATCACGTCTTCTCGTCCAAAAGTGAAAGCGGCAGCTATTAAATGGGCTTGTCCAGAATCTATTAGTGTAAATGAGTAATTAACGAAGTCAAAAACACCTTTTGCCACTTCAATTTCGCTAATAGCATGACTTACAGAATGCCCTGAACCAATTAGATTGATCAATCTTTCAATTTCAAGTGTGTTTGCCTGGAGCTGTTCCATCGCATCCAAGTACATTTCAAAGTGACTTTTAGGTTCTCCTAATTCATTGATGTCACTTTCTTCCCCATGTACTATTTCATTGATGAATCTTGATAAGGCAGTATTGGTTGGAGGTATCCAAGGCACCTGCACACTAGTTAACTCCAGCTGTAGAGCCTTTAGTAGCGACATGAAATCCCAAACTGCAAAAACATGATTTTCCATGAAGACCTTGATATCTTCAATGCTGCTAAGTGTATTGTAGAGTCGGTGGTTCTGAAGTTGTGCTCTTAATCCTGAAATCTCTGTTTCTATCTTCGCAATTCTGTCCATCACGAGATGCATTCAAAATTCGTGCAAAAGTAATGACTGAAAGTGCCTTCGCCACAGGAAGGTGCTATTTTCTGATTCGAACTTAATCCCTTACAGGTTTGAAAGAACTTCTAACGCATGGTTGGCATCTTCATAATGTACAAAGATATGGTCATGATAATATCCTGCAACGACATTGCAGCTTAGTCCATGATCAGCCAGCTCATTTGAAAATGCTGCAGTTAATCCGACAGCATTCAAAGATGAATTAACATTCAAAGTGATCCAGGCTGCTGCGTAGCTGTACTTCAAACTCAGGTTTTCTGCTTTGCTCTTCTCTATTATGATCGTTAAACCTTCTTTTTCTCTAAAAAAGCATACTATCTCTTCAATGGGAATTTCATCTAAACTGTGAACTGAAACGAAAACATACACACCCTCATTCAATGTTGGGTTCATGTTTTTCAATATTTTTTTTATGTTTTTGATTCCTGCCACTTTGAGCTATAATGGTTTGACACTTCTAAGCGTAGGGCTTTTCTCGGATCTAATTGTTGACCTATTTTTTGAGCGACTGGTGTATAGTAAAGCGTTGATCATTCGAGAGTTCATAAGTACTTTGATCATCTAACTCAAGTTCTAATAATCTGTATCCGGATCTCACAACATCAGTATTTCAGGTTTCCTTGATACGTTTAATTTATCATTCCTTCGAATTAACCCTAGTCAAAAATAGTTCAAACACTTCACTATATCGATCCAGCTATGGCCTACGTCTAGCGAAGGTCCGCAGGCTTGCTCTGTCAACTATTTATAAAAGTCATTTTATAACACCGCTGTTTACAATTGGTTCATTGAGCGTATGGAGCTTAGCATATGTTGCAGGGCTATCTTTTGCCGCAAGCAATCATATATCCAACATACCAGATATAGTAATTTTGGAATCCCCAAAACCTCAAATAGTCTATATTGGGAGAAATTCAGGGGAATTCAGGTCGTTCCTTTTAAAGCTGCCACGATTATTCTAAGTTTTTAGCCTTTTAATGACAGGTCGATGCCGAGTAGATGATTGGCTCAATTCTTTATTTCAAAAAATTAGAAAATAAAACTCATGAATAAATTATTGTACGTTCTGACAGTAATGTTTGTCACTAACATTACTTATGCTCAAAATTCATTTCAGGCAACGATAAAAGACCAAAACTCTAATCAATCAATTATTGGCGTAAACGTATATTTTCCAAATCTTAAAAAAGGGAATGTTACAGATGAAGATGGTACGGTCATCATAAATGATATTCCAAATGGAACCCACGTTTTGTTTTTAAGCTTTGTTGGATACCAAAAGAGAAACCTCAGCATCACGATCCCTTTACCTGATTCTCCAAAGGAACAAGTCCTGTACCTTACACCCGATGAAGAAGAGTTAGAAGAGATAATTATCACTTCCACGCGTAGCACCAGAACTATTCAAGATATACCGACACGTGTAGAATTTATAGCTGGCGAAGAACTTGGGGAAAAGGGGAATATGAAACCTGGTGATATCCGCATGTTACTTAATGAAAGTACCGGGATTCAAACGCAGCAAACTTCTGCAACGAGTTACAATTCAAGTATTCGTATTCAGGGGCTCGATGGAAAATATACGCAACTTTTACGGGATGGAATGCCCCTTTATTCGGGGTTTTCCGGTGGTTTAAGTTTAATGCAAATAGCTCCTTTAGATTTGAAACAAGTTGAAGTAATCAAAGGCGCATCGTCAACTCTATATGGAGGGGGAGCCATTGCTGGTATTGTCAATTTGATTTCCAAGGAACCGCTGCATGAGCCTGAGTTAAGTTTTATGATGAACGGCACCTCTGCGCTAGGATTAGATGTTAGCAGTTTTTATGCACAGAAGTATGGGAAAATTGGAACCTCGATGTTTGCATCCTATAATCTAGGTAGTCCTTATGATCCAGCTAACGTTGGCCTTACCGCCATTCCTCAGTTTGATCGACTTACTTTAAATCCCAGAGTGTTTTTTCATTTTGATAACACAGATATTTATTTGGGAATGAATTACATAACTGAGGATCGGTTAGGTGGAAACGTTGATTACATAAAAGGCAAAGAAGTCAGCAATCCCTATTATGAAAATAATAGAACGGATAGAATCTCTACTCAATTCAGCTTGAACCATAGTCTCAACGACCAATCCAGACTTGAAGGCAAAAACAGTATCAACTTTTATGACCGCATGATTGAAATTCCAGATTATCAATTTTCTGGTCAACAAATTTCCTCCTTTAGCGAAATAAATATTTCTTGGTTCAAAAAGACAACAGAATGGATTGTTGGGATTAACCTTTGGACGAACAATTTCGCACAATACTCTGGAACAAAGGGACAAGATTTAAGTTTTACAAATGCTGTTTTCGGAGGCTTTATTCAAAATACCTGGGATTTTAATGATCATTGGTCTATAGAAACAGGGTTGAGGGCAGACTATGATAATGACTATGGATTTTTTGCATTACCTCGACTTTCAGTAATGCTACAGCCCACACATGACCTAACCTTCAGACTAGGTGGTGGGCTGGGGTATAAAACTCCTACGATATTTTCAGAGGAAGCGGAAAAAATACAATTTAGGAATATAGCCCTCCTTAATCCTGACTCGATGTATGCTGAACGTTCTTATGGAGGAAATTTCGATATAAACTATCGCTGGTCATTAGGTAGCAATGTTACAATTTCGACCAACACATTATTCTTTTATACTCGCATTTACAATCCCTTAAATTTAAACTGGACTGGTACATTCTATCAATATCAGCAACCCAAGAGTCAAATAGATACTAAAGGTGTAGAACTCAATATGAAATGGACCTACAAGGATTTGCACCTGTTTATTGGGCATACTTTTGCAGAGGTAAACAAGAAACAAGACGGTGAAGAAAGCGAAATACCATTGGTAGCTAGAAATCGCTTGAATAATGTGCTGATGTATGAAAAAGAGGAAAACTTTTGGATTGGTCTGGAAGCTTACTACTTCAGCCCACAGAAACTAAGTGATGGTTCTGTCGGGAAATCTTACTGGATTGTTGGCTTAATGACTGAAAAACATTTTGGAGAGCATATTTCTCTGTTTCTGAATTTTGAAAATTTCCTGGATACACGGCAAACAGGCTTTGACTCGATTTACACCGGTAATTTGAGCAATCCTGTATTTCGTGATATTTATGCTCCTGTAGATGGATTTGTAGTTAATGGAGGTATAAAAGTTAGGCTAATGTAGTAGTAGAATCTGTTAGGAGTCAGTTCGTATTTCAGAATAGTACGTAATCCAAAATGCCCTGTAACAGTTAGGATAGAAAGTGTAGCTTGCTGATATTGTTGGTGGTCGTTGTTTATTCAGGATAATATTCCTTTGCGTATTTATATTGGTGATATCCCTGCCCTAAATGGTCTCCTACTACATTAAAATAACAATCTTCACTTTTCCCAAATGGTAAAATAATTAAGGGTTCTTGTAAACTTACTTTTTTGAGTGTCCATCCTTTAGGCAATGTAACGTCTAAATCAGGCATTCCTGTTTCAGTAGCGTGCATTGCATAGCAATTTCCCTTATTATCAGTCAGCCGGTAAATTTCATTTTCAAAACGTAGCATTTGACATTTTTTGATAACCTTGACAACCAAATAACCTTCCTCAGGCTTTAATATATCTGTTTTAGAAGGTATGAAATCAATAGCCAAAGGTTTAGCTAATTCAATCCAGGAATACCCTTTATAATCTCTCTCAATTAGACAGTCTGTTTGGTTACAATTAGAAATCGCATTGGGAGATCGAACAAGTGCCGTTTTATTGATTAATAAGTATCTGTCAATATTTTTTTGCCAAGGAAAAATAACTTTTAATCCTTCCCATTGGTCAAGTGGCAATGGGTTTGAGCCACTACTAATTACAACCACTTTCTCTTTTATATTTATCAGTTCTTTGGCAAGCCCAACTTCTCTCCATTCGATCTTTTTAGGAACTGCAAATGCTGGTCGTGTAGCGTATTTTATTCCCGCTTCTTTACTCGTTGGAAAATTGCAGGAATTTAGTAGAAATCCTGATAGTACTATTGTATATAGATTCTTAACCATTTTTACCATTTCTTTTCGATGAAATACAGCGGTTAATGCCCTAGTGGTACTACGCAGGGCAAGGCATATAAACCAAGTTGGCGGCAGTTTTTCACTCGAGACTCAAATTTTGTCTATCAACTAGAAAATTAAAAGTTAATTCCGAGAGGCCTTGTCCATCTTCCACTCCATTCCAAGCTCCATGTCCTGCAGGATTTCCATTTGGTAGTGTTAGGGTTGCCAGTTTGTTATAAATACCTAAAGAGTTATAAATGCTTTGCAGTTCAAGTGCTTCTTCATAAGGTGTGACAAGGTCCTGTGCAGTACCGTGTCCCATGAACAATTCAGGATCGCTACCGTCATATCTATCGTATTGATTCAAATCATAAACTGCTTCAAAGACATCTAATTTTATGTTTGAACCCCAGAAATAAACCATACTTCTCACTACATAAGATTCGTTTAAGTGTGTAGTAGATAGTGTTGGGTCATCGCTAATGGTAATTTCGTCTCTAAAGTCTTCTTCATTTGAAATTCCTAAAGCAATTGTAGTGATAGCTCCTGCAGAAGCTCCGCCAACTGTAATAAAATCTTTATTTACGTTGTAAGTGCTTGCGTTTGCAACTATCCAGCGAAGAGCCGCTTTTGCATCCCTTTGGGCGGTATACATAGCAGTAGCTTGCTGAACTCCATCTGCACTTTGTGATCCTTGCAAAGCATTTTCGATCCATTCTTGCGGCGCAATTCCACTGTAATACGTATATAATTGTTCTGAAGTCATTCCTTGGATTATACCAAGTTCTTCTACTGTTCTATAGTCTATCGATGCAAAGACCCAACCTCTTGAAGCATAATAATTTGCCATCTCCACAATTTCAGGTTTAGTCTTTGTTCCGCCCTTAAATCCACCACCATGGATAAACATAAAAACAGGTCTATTGACAGCGTTATTTTCAGGATAGTAAAGGTCTAAATATTGAGGTACTGCAAAAGAAGTGGAGCTTGTATTGTCATGGCCTAAGCCCTCAGCGTAGAGGATATTATCTTCAACCAAGACAGTGTAAGAGGCTTCAGCTTTAACTACTGGTATTTCATTGATTGGTGAAATTGGTTCATCTTTACTACAAGCAGTAAATAATAATACTACGAAAATTGTTGAGTAACCTGTTTTATTCATATCCGGTAAATTGATCAAATTCCTTTCTTGGACTGTGTTCTCTCGAAAAGGTTTAATTACCGCGAATGTTTTCCAGCATCAGTCTCAATAAACTTGTCAGCCGTCTTTTCTGCTTCAAAAAATTCTGCCACCGTCCATGCTTGCTATCCTTCGCCTATTGATTTCTGAGCAGTGCATGGAACGCTTACAGAAATTAGGACCAAAGTATTTAGCATACCTTTCATAAATCGAACATAACGATCAATGAATGAGTATGTGCCAAGGTTGAGAGAAGCATTTAGGTTTTGTTTTAGTATTTTGATATCATCTAGCTCAGAATGCCTATTCATTTTAGTACCTGTTTCAGGTCGTCATTGACCCCCGTTTTCAGAAAGCACTTTATATATCTTGCCTGAAACATTTTTAGGGTTGTTGGAAACATTGTTACTAAATACAAAGACCTGAATATTGTTATTTGTATCAACAATAAAGTGACTTCTAAAACCCACAATGTACCCTGGATGACTAATTACCCCATTTGCTAGGCTTAATCCATAGCCATACTTTGGTGATTGGTGTTTGCGGAACGAAAAATCATTTTTGATGTAAGGAGAAGTCATTTTTTTTACAGATGCCTTGGTAATTACTTTCTCATTATTGTTGAGGTAGACATTGGTCCACCTCAGAAAATCAGCCAATGTGGTTACCAAGTTTCCATCAGGCTGGGTAACCGGAAGGCTGACAATATCATCCGGCACATGTTTGTTTAACTCCTCATCCCAACGATACCCTATGGCTTCGTCATTTGATACTGTATATTCGGTAGTATGAATAAAAGAGGAGTACATTCCCATAGGGTCGAGAATATTATTTTTCATGTAGCTGTGGTAAGGTTCCTTAGTAACATTTTCTATGATGTGACCAAGTAGCGTATAGCCAATATTAGAATAAGAAAATTTAGAACCTGATTGGAAATTTAATTCTTTTGTCATTGCTTCTTTTATCATTCCATCCACTGTATTTCCGAGACAAAATCCCTTCTCAATTTCATAATAATCGCGATTTAGACCGTAATCTTCAATGCCGCTCGTGTGAGTTAACAGGTGATGAATGTTAACATTTCCCCATTTGTCAGAGCGATATCGGCTAGGTAGAAATTCGTTGATAGATTCTTCCAAATTAATTTTCTTCCTTTCCAGAAGTTGCATGATCGCAGCTGCGGTAAACTGTTTGGTAATAGAGGCTACATGAAACTTTGTATTGATGCTATTCGAAATCTCATCCTGAGCCCGACCATACCCTTTTGCATGAATGAGATCACCGTTTACAACTGCTAGCACTACACCGATGAAATGTTCTTCATTAATCGTTTTATGGAGAATGGTTTGTATGGAAGGATCAGCTACCTCTTCAATAGCCTCCATTCTCTCATTTATCAGTTCATTTTTCTTGCCTTTACACGAAGAAATTTGAAAGGCAAACAAAATAATCACAATGGCTTTTATGTATTTCAATTTCTTTTTTTCCATGGTCCTGTAAGGTCCGGCTATGGTGCTAAATGCATTCTCGTACATGTTGTAAGCTGGCATTATGATCCAAAGAGTTTCAAATTTCGATCAACATCAATTGCCTTTTAATTTGTTAGCAACTTCATCATAGTATGCTTGTGTTACTACTTCTGTCCATGTGGTCGGTTGCTCTCCGCCATACAAAGCCAAATAGGTTACATCACTAGACTTGGTTGAAGAATGCCAGTGTTCTATATCTTTTTCACACTTAATGATATCACCTTTTTTCAAGATTACAGGATCATTTCCTCTCTCCTGATAATAGGCTTGTCCATCAACAACTATTAAGATCTGAGCTGAACTGTGTTTATGCCAGTCTAATGTCGAATTTGACCTGAAGGTTGCTTTGGTGATATTATAGCCCAGTTCCTTGTCATCATGAATGATGCGGTTCAACCATGCATCTCCTATGTAATGAGTATTTGGTGCTCTTGCTCCTTCTGTTAGAAAAGAGGAGATCTCATATTCGGAGTTCTGAGAAAATCCGGGAAGAGAGGCCAAAAGAAATACGAAGAAAAGTAGATTATTTATTTTCATGATCTTGGTTACGATTTCTGTTCTATAGGCTTGCCTGCGTCAGGTATTAGAGATGTGTCTAGCAAGGTATGTTTTTCATACTATGGTAGCAATTCTTATAATGTCCTCTGAGTAAATTTTAAGTCTTTCTCAATACACTCTATCATTTTACCCGCTACATCTTTCTCCGATATTCCCTCAATACCTTCTAATCCAGGAGATGAGTTTACTTCTAATAGTAATGGACCGTTTTGACCTCTGATAATATCAACACCTGCCACTTTCAGTTCCATTGTTTTAGTAGCAAGGAGTGCAACTTTCTTTTCTTCAGCAGTAATCTTGACTAAAGAAGCAGTACCTCCCATGTGAATATTTGCTCTAAATTCTCCAGGTGCCGCTGTACGCATCATACTTGCAACGACTCTTCCATTCACAACAAAGCACCGAATATCTTCTCCTTTAGCTTCTTTTATGAATTCCTGAACAAGGATATTTGCCTTCAGACTTTTGAAAGCATTGATTAAGCTTTCTGCAGCTTTCTTAGTTTCTGCCAAAACCACACCTTTTCCCTGTGTTCCTTCCAGTAATTTCACAATTAAAGGTGCCCCACCAACCATTTTGATAAGTTCCTCTGTATCCAATGGAGAATTCGCAAATCCCGTTGTTGGTATAGGTAAACCATTATTGATTAGTAATTGAAGAGCAAATAATTTGTCTCTTGATTTTGTTATTGCAGATGCTGAATTTAGGGTATAAACACCCATTGCTTCAAAGTGCCTCGTTAATGCACAGCCATAAAAAGTAGCACTTGGTCTAATTCTCGGGATAATTGCATCAAAGTCATTCAGTACCCTGCCACCTCGGTAGTGCATTTCAGGATTTTTTCCATCAAGTTTTATATAGCAGTCCTTAATGTTCAAAAACTCTACCTCATGTCCCCGCTCTTGTCCAGCTTCTATTATTCTTCTATTGCTGTATAGATTAGGATTACTTGCTAACAGACCTATTTTGAGTCCGTCCCGTTTGACAACCTTGGCGTGATAGTGTTGAATTAATAGCTCCTCAGTTGGTTCACCCAACAAGCAAGATGATTCGGGATCTACAAGCATTTTTCCTGACATGGCTTGTCGCCCCAGAAGCATTCTGTACCCCATGGAATCTCTATTGGTTAGTGTTAATTCGACTTCCCAAGTATCTTCTGCAATTGCAAGAATTGTTTTGATAACGAATCTTAGTTCACTACTTCCACTTGAACTTTTGACTTTTCTCTTGTCATGAACAGGAGCTTCACAATGAACAGTTGTTTTTCCATCGTTTTGAAGAGGCCGAACATCAAAACTTATCCAGGGAGTACCATTCTTGATGAAAGGTGTTATGTTAATCGCATGTAGAGAAGAGGTTTTAGCTCCAGAATCTACTCTAGCTTTGAGAGCAGGAATGTTAATCTGAGGAAAGCTACACCACTCTTCACTACCTACAATAATTTTATCTGACTTCATTTCTTACTTTTTGGCTCAAGACCTAATGCACGACGTTTTATTATCTATTATGTGCTGTTATGGGGCGTGCCTCCAGGCTCTGTTTATTGCTTCTAAGCTAGCGGATTTGCACTGTACATTCAAACTGCTGCTGAGAGGCATTCGCCAGATCAATTGTTGGCCTGTCGCAATGAGGTTTATAGAGGATGTTACATTTTAAATAAATGATAATTGTGGCATTAATCAGTGAGCCTAGGCAAGGATATCCCAGCCTGCAAAGCCTACAATGGTATAAAACAAGTTACTTAGAACATGAATTAGGATCGCCAATTTTAAAGAGCCACTGCGGATCAAGATCCAACCCCAGGTAGCACTGTACAGAAAATACATAGGCCACAATATCATGGGACTATGGCCAACGGTAAAAACAACAGAAGTGATCAATATTGCTGCCCATAAAGGTATTTTCTTGGCTAATGAAGACTGCAAATACCCCCTGAATACAACCTCCTCCATAATGGGTCCAACAAATAGTGCCAGCAATAAAAAGCCGGACATTTCAAGTACTCCTCCATTCGTTTGTATGAAGCTAAACATCTTGGAGCCGCCGGCGATGATGCCTTCGTGACCAAAGGCAGGTAAGATCACTGATCTATAGATCCATGCTAAAAAATGTGATGATACCAACATACCAATAACCAATAACAGACCTGTACCTTCTTTAACCTTACTTGGTTGAAGTCCTATCTCCTGATAGAAAGTTTCACCTGACTTACGGATATCCCACCCATAGTAGGCAATTATCAAAATCCCACCGAGTAAAGCAGAAGTAAGCCCCAAAACCTCGAGGGGAACTTTATTGGTAGGCGAAAAGAACTTAAACCCATAAGAGATAGCAATTCCAGCTAGAAGCTGACATGCGTACATTATCACAATGGCCAGAATGCCCCTTTTTATTGTTAATTGCTGGCGTTTAGTTTCTGTCATTCAATTTTGATTGTTATGATAGTCAAGAGGGCTAACAATTGTTAGTGCTCGTTCTCCATTCTTTACAAAAAAATACACTATCAATACAAGTGAAACTATTACTGTTCCTACCTTATCTTTAAGAAACGACCCCTGAGTTCCTATTTTTTTGCGTTCTTGATGAATCAATACTTGCAAGATCATCCCAATCATAAATAATGGAATTGTTAAATAGAAATTCTTAACCACATACACGATTACCAGAAGAATAGGGATCAAACCTAATGAAATGGAATTCAAGAATTTGAGCTTTTTCATTAGCTAAACCAACCTTGATTAGATAAAACAAATTGAGAAAAATTCCTAGGCAAACGTCCGGTAATGTTTAAAAAATCATCGGTACTTACGGCTGAAAACCAACCTTCACTTGCTTCCTTGTAAAAATGTTTTGCCCAATCACTAATTCCAAGCTCTAAACATCGGTTTTCAAAACTTTCAATGCTTGAATGGTGCTTTACCTTTTCATTCAAAAAAAAGGAAAGGGTTTCACTCATCTCTTCAGGGGAAATAGCGTTTTGACCTGTAAGTTCAAATGCTTTAGAATTGTAGGATTCCATCTTATGTTTTTTGGTGAACAGGTGAAAAGCACATAAGGCAATATCGTTGCAGTCAAGCCATGAAATACTCGTTTCAGAAAAAGGTAAGAAAATCTCTTTTGCACCCTTAGAATGAAGTCCTGTATTCATCATAAAGTGCTGCATAAATATGTTGGGGCGAATACTCACATTAGTCCATCCCGTATCTCGGATTATTTGTTCTCCTTTCCAATGTTGTCCTGGCACCATTCCGGTCTCTGGATTTTCTGTAGGATTTTTAGCACCTGTTACGCTAACCTTAATAATATTTGGGGATGAAGCGTGATTTCTAATCAAGTCCATCAAGTTCTTATGCCATTCAGCCATATGCTCGGAAACCTGAGCAATAACGAATACGTCAGTCAAGTCGTCAAGAGCTTTTTGATTGAATAATTTATCGTTGAGAGTCAATGCAATGATGGGATGCCTGCTCAACTTCCTCAGAAAACTGACTCGTTGACTATTTGGGTTTCTTGTGTCAACAACGATTTGCCAATCCTCTTTGGATGTAGACAGTAGTGAAATTAATTCCGAGCCAATCTTACCTGTGGCCCCCGTTATCAAAATCTTTCTCATACTTATATTTTAATTGCACAGAACGGAGTGGATTTATCTATTGTCTTTAATACGAACGAGTAGATATGCTGTGACCGCACCTTGTTGTAGATCGTATTTTATTTGATTTCTTTATCAATTTCATCAATAATTGAATTTATATTCTTTCTTAGTTGTGGGTAAAAGTTTTGTTCAAGAGAGTCCAAAGTTATTAAGTAGAAAAGAAGTAGATTTTCGAAATATCTGCTGCTAAGTAATTCTCTGCTATCTGACTTAAAATTTAAGTTATTATTTAATCCATCAACGTTGGATAGGAGATTTACAGTTGCTAATACACTTTTAACTGACAAATTTTTGTTTACGAAATCTATCACATCAAATCTATGACGCCATAACTCATCCTCTTCGTCTTCAATTTCTTTGATAATTGCGAACCATTGCTGGAGTAGATACCTTATTTCCGAATTTTGGATCTTATTTAGATTTCCGGAACTAATAAGATCATTCAAAATTCCTGGAGATTCTATGAATTTTGGTGGTTCAGCAAAAGTGATTACAAAATTTTGTTCTATTGTCGGTGCATCAAGGTGATGTGTGTTAGGTCCTGCCGAATTAGCCAAGTTTGTGCCTGTTATTTTAATTGATTCACAGATGGCTATAACTCTATCAACTTCTTTTAAATTTCTGGTAAACTCATCTTTAAGCGATTTCAAATATTGAACCTCTGTGTTTCTATCTTGTCGAATCTGGTTTTGGTTATTGACATAAAGGGCAAGTAGAATCCCTATCATTACTAAGAGTATTTCTCCTAAAGCGTAAAGGATATATTTCCGGAATCGCAGCATTTTTAATATTTATGATCTTTAACGTCCAGCTATCGGAAGGTATGGCTTGGCGCCCCCGTCCCATAGCGGGTGAATGACACTAAAGTAGCGAATCGATCCAGAGGACGCAATCTCAACCAAGTACCGGTATGTACAAGGATCTGCGCGATGCAAGTCAAAAGCGAGAAGGGGATAGGATGAAATAGTGGATGCAAATTTGCAGAAGAGCTCGGAGAGCGAGCAAGTTTCCTGGTAAATACTGGAGTGCGGTTAGCTGTCGACGATAGTTGGCCGAAATATGCATCGACAGCAGAAGAAATGAACAAATCGAGAACCTGATCATCTATTTGTGCTGACTGGGTTGTTCAAAAGTTGAAGGTTACTTAATAAGGTGCCTACGATCTTTGTTTTTTAATTCTATGACCGCCAACGAGAAGTGTCGAGGACGTTATCAATTTCCTCTATTTGATGTTAGTAATAGTTTTATTTTTCTACTACAGATTTGATTTTGAGGTAGAAGCTTTTATCCACACTGTAATCATTCTTATTTGCGGTTTTAGTGGCTCCATTTCTTCCATTTTCGCAAGTTTCATCTATTGAACTTTGATCAAGTTTGGGTCCATATTCTGTCCAGCTAATAGTTTCGGAGCTAGCATCGTAAGTAGTATTTTTTGCCGCATTAAAATGATCATGGGATGATGAGCTATGATTATCTGCCTGTGCTGTTCTACTCCATGTCTGACAAGCTTCCTGTGTATCAATAACGAGGTCTTTATTCTGATCGTCATATGTACTTCCATTAAATACATACACCCCAATTGTAACGGTGTAAGACTTATCTGAATTATTGCCTGTTGGTTCAACTTCTTCTTTACAGCCTACAGATATTATAAGCCCTGTCAATAAGACTATGGATGTCAATGATTTGATTTTTCTTAAAAGGTTACTTGATTTCATATTTGTTAATTTCAAATCATTACCAACGTTCTGCCACTAGAAAAGGTAGGGCTTTTTCTACAGTGTGTTATTGCCCCAATTACAACAAGAACAAAAATAATCGTTCCAACGATGAGGTCCAGACAGCTGTAATTTAGCAGATAGACAAGAGTACCGGCAGTTATTACGCTTAAATTAATTATCACATCAATTCATGTGAATATCATACTTGCCCTCATATGCGCCTCTTTACTTTTTGATTTTTGTAATAGGAATAAACAAAGTCCTGATGAAATCTACATACGCAGTACACCCGATTTCCTTACCAGCTTTAAAGGGTTCTTTAAAGTATTCCCCTTTTTTGAATTCTTTCACTTCGAAAATGGAAAGAATTTCCTCTATCTCCTCCTCTTTGCAAGAAGGGACTTGTATTATGAGATATTTTCTAAGAAATTCTTTCATTTAATTGTAGCTAACGATCAGCTAAAATCCGTAGGCTGACCGTTTGTTAATTTCATTAAATGTATCGGATTCAATGCTCTTTACAAATAGCTCATTAGTCGGGGGCGCCTAGCCTATGGATTTTAGCGCCTGTTAGATGCTTTTTCTTTGTTCTTGACATATATGAGCTTGTGCTTACTTTTTGGCGTCTCTCTCTTCTCGATTTCAAACTTTCCGATTGACTCAATCAATGGCGTTAGTTTGTCAAATCCATAGTTTCTCGAGTCAAAATTTGGTTGTTTCTTTTGAATCAGGCTTCCTACATCTCCAAGAAACGCCCATCCTTCTTCATCTGATTGATCTCGAATTGAAGATGAGATAAGGGAAATCTCACGGTTACTAATTTTCTC
>JAYPLE010000008.1:0-84359 GCA_038129245.1 Flammeovirgaceae bacterium
ACTGGATAAGTACGATGTTAATGATATATTGACTACAAATAATATTGATCCTGCATCCTGTTTTGGTAAGAATGCAGTGGTAAGGGCAGGTAAGCTGCTTGCAGCAGATTGGATGTTGACAGGCAATGTGGAGCTCTTTGGTGATAAGATTGTTATGGTGCTGCGATTAATCGATGTAGAAGGGGAGAAAATAAGCACCACATCTGTAATGGAATACATGGACGTTCAGAATGAGATTCAAACCATGGCCATGATCTCAATGAATGACCTGCTGGGAATCGATAATGATCCTCATCTTGTAGACCTGCTGATAAACTATAACCTACCCATTACCACGGCTAAGACAACAGCTAAACTCAACGGCCCAAGAATGGGTGCTGCTTTTACTTCAGGTATTTCAGGAAGAAGACTGATGGCATCTCGAGACGAAGGCGGCTATAACATGTTTCCTGTAGCTTCTATGTTTGGCTATCAGTACGAGATGCAATACTTGAGTTCAGGAGATTTTCAAGCATTGGTAGAGTTCATTCCTGCTGTGAATGGACTAGAATCCGGAAACTTTATTCCTTCCATTTCAATTTTGAACGGTTTTCGATTCAATAATACAGGGTTTGAGCTAGGGCTTGGGCCTGTAATCAGGGCGGTAAAACGAAGTGAAGGCTTCCTTTTTGAAGATGACACGTGGAAACTAATATCAGAAGTAGAGGATACTCCAGAAAATGCCGATCGAATGTACGCCTTAGACAATAGAGGTACGATTGAATCCTCAATAGGTCTTATTATCGCGGTTGGGAAGACATTCAGGTCTGGATACCTAAATATTCCTGTCAACGTCTATGTTTCACCCCGTAAGGATGGAACAGTCTATGGCTTTACATTTGGATTCAATACTTCAAAGAAGCCCAATCTATAGTTAAAAATCATATCGGTTGGGTGAGGCAATGGCTTCCTGTATTTGCAGTTGCCTTACTCGTCGGTTTTGAAACAATGAGCTGGAAAGGGACGCGTCTACACCACCATTAATCCTTAACCATGTTTTTAGAGTGGGTTGATTATTTCTGTACTTTTTCATAGTTCTCATTTTTTATGATACAATCTTATGGTAATAGTGTTCAGTTATACTGAACAACCTTTTGTGCCAATAAAAAAGGCATCTAAATTAACAGAGATGCCTTTTTTTATAATTGATGGCTAATTTTTGATGGTGGTCTATCATTAGCTCTTTGTTCTGAAGCAATAGTAAACTATACTTGTTCAGTTATACTGAACAAGTAAAATAAGCATGCCGACAAGTAAGAAGCCGCTCATACGATATCAGGTTATTGATCGATGTCTAAGAAATACAGGAAGAAAATACGGCAAAACCGAGTTGATGGAAGCCATCAACGAAGAGCTTCATGATCGAAATCTGGAATCAATTGGAAAGGTGACATTCTACCAGGATATAAAGGATATGCAAGTGGAATTTGGGGCACCGATCGAGAGTTATCGAGAAGGTAATCGATCATTTTTTAAGTACACCGATGCTCACTACAGCTTTGCAAATCAACCGCTGAATCAAGAGGAGATTGATCATATAAAGGATGCTGTTTTGATCATGAGTCGGTTTTCTGGAATTCCAGGATTAGAATGGGTCGAAGAGCTTATTTCCAAGTTGGAACTGGGGACGTATCAGGAGGTGCGAGACCAGCAAGTCATTTCATTTGCATCGAATGAGTATTTAGTAGGAAGGGAGCATATTGGTCCAATCTTCAAAGCAATTGTAGATAAGAAGGTTCTTAATGTCACCTATCAAAAGTTTACAGATGCCGAAATCAAGGTGCATACCGTACATCCTTACTTCCTTAAAGAATATGATAGTCGTTGGTACTTATTGTGTTGGTTGCCTAAGCATGACCACCTGATGTTACTAAGTGTGGATCGGATATTGATGCTTGAGGTGAATCAAAAACAACATTTTATTGAGAATAGTACAACTAATCTTGAGGAGTATTTTGAAGATATAATAGGGGTAAACAGAGGCGACGAAGGAAGTGAGGTGGAGAAAGTGGTACTACGTTTTAATCCTCTTATGAGCAACTATGTCAAGACCAAGCCACTGCATGGTAGTCAGAAAGTAGTTTCAAAAGAAGAGGATGACACGACGACCTTTTCAATCGAAGTGATCATCAATTACGAGCTAGAGAACTTAATTTTCTCCTTCAGAGATGGAGTGGAAGTTGTTTCTCCAGTTTTCCTCAGAGAAAGAGTATGTGATACATTGACGAAGATGAGGGAATCTTACCTGTGAGTGCGGTTTACTTGAAGAAGACTTTTTCTCCAACACAGGATATGCATTTATAGGCAGTTTGCAGCTGTACTTCTTCGCCGAAGAAATATCAATAAATGTTTACTACTTCAGATTCTGAACTTAATTTCTCTCCGTTTTCCATTGTGATCTTTACTTCAAAACTACCTTCATAAGGCTCCATTAGCTCATTTTTCAGGTGTAATAGAAACACATCATCCAGGTACCAGAGTGGCTCGGTCTCAATGAATTGGAGAATGTTCTTTTTATCTGAAAAGCCTGTGTATTGTGATGAAATAGAAAATAGGTTCAACAACGTTTCATCAGGACCGAAACTCCCCGATTCCACAGTATGCAGTGAGTCAGAGGGGTAAATAGAGATCAAAGCAATTTTTGAATCGGATGTCGGAGGGACTGGATCAGCATGAGCAACGGGTAGTAGCAGATTGAAGGACGAAGAAGCTATGCTTTGTATTTCTGAAGTAGACCAGGTTTCAGCTTGGAATGAGATGCCAAACGATGTAGAGTGAACGGAATCATTAATTCCGACAGGATCCAACCAATAGTATCCATCTTCCATGGTAATCCGTCCGTGTTTCAACTCAATGGTTTCTACCTCGAACAGGTAGTTTGAATAAGTTCTTTTATTACAAGAGATGGGGAGAGGAAGTAGCGTTACTATTAGAAGTACAATGATTAAGGTCTGCTTCATAGGGTCGTTTTCTATTTATATAAACGTGCTTGTTTTACATAGATTTTACGAGGTGACACCTCGGAATCAATCTTGAATTCAATATCAACACCAAAATCATCGTAAACACAATCGCAAGAATGAAGGGTGTTATAGAAATAATGTCTTTTTATCTCTGTAGCGAGGTCCCCTAGCTGACGAATTTCCTCATCGGTAAGGACATTTTGTCCTTCAAATCCGACCAGGTTGGAAAAGGAGAGGTATTCGATCATATACTTTTCATTTGGCCTGACAGACCAGGTGAAAAGTAGAATCTGATCATGAATGACTCCTTTGCGAGGAGATACTATGCTTTCTTCGCCGTGCTGGACGTTGATAATGAATCCGGGATTTTGATTGTATAGGTTTTTAGTGATCAGAACTCCGTTTGCATCTTCATTTGGAAACGATCGGTGTACCAGTATGCCCATTGCGCAGCTGAGGTGATCAATCTTAAAATACTCACGTTCTTCAAAAGCTCTCCAATTCCACAGGCTCGCCCAGACTCCCTTTATGGCATTTTCTATTGTCTTAGTACTGTGATTTTTTTTAGCGGAGTGAGAATTGTAGAGGCCAGCACCTGAAAAGAATTCGAGATCCTCTGCATTGGTGGAGGACCGAAACCGATACGCATCAAAATCTTCAAAATCCTTTATTCGAGCAGTAACAAGATCGACTAAGTTAGAGGTGATAGGAGCTGCCAATATACTGGCTTGTATGTGTTCCAATTGCTCTTTTCTGAATTGGGCATCAATATGAAATTGTGGATTATTCAGTGATTCCGCCATCAAGGTATCCAGCTGATGTACTTTTATATGCTGTACGTAATAGTAAAAGGGAATGGAAAACGCGTCCTCCGGGGTAGGGATGTCTATACCGCTAATTGCGCTTATTTCTGCAAAATTGGCAGCTTTGCCACCAACCACATTGATGTCGCTGATGTCAAGATTGGAAATCTCCAGCAGACCGCTGGTCGCGGAGTCTATTTCTAGCTCAATTTCAGATTTAGGATCTATTTGTTCCCAAAATGCCTCAGCTTCACTAATGTTGGCTTCTCTGATGGAGAAATCATGATCGTTTACCTCTAAGAAAACGAGTTTATTTTCCAACGAGCTAATCGAGTCAAGATGGAATGCATCCTTCAAATACATGTTCGGAGTATTCCGGCTGTTTGAGAGCACGTTGATGTGACTTAGCGGCGTCTGAGGAATGGATGTAATGATGCCCGCTACTACTGGTAGGTCATTTGGTATTCCATCTGTGACTATCAAGTCCCTACGATTAAGAAACAAGCCCTCAATGTCCTCTGAATGATGCCTTTTTAAGTATCCATAGGTTGATCCAGTTGTCAGTCCCTGGTAGACTTGTCCCTCGTAAAGCTCTTCTGAACTTATGCTCTGAAGATCAATGCAGAACTTCCATTCGTCTTGATTTTGAAAAAGCTTGATGCCCTTATCTGGAATAAAGTTCTGCTCTGATTTTTGAACAACCTCAGACAATTGAGAACAGGTTAGTTCTGTTGCAGATACATAATGCATTACGTACTGATCTATACCTGAATAGTAACTGATACTGCCAAGGATGTATTTTCTGTCTTTATTGTTGAAATATTGAGTTGAGTTAAAGGAATGAGGACCTGCTGAGTAACCGAGTACATTTCTTGCGAAATCAACGTGAAGACTCCATTTTTTTGAGTTCATGTAGTAAAGTCGCTCGCTCTCCATCTCGTAAACGAACTTCAATTCTTGTACGTTTCCACGGTTTGCTCTGGATGGTTCTGTACTGAATAGGTTAAATAGAAACGAGTCCGTTAATTCTTCCACATAATCTAGTTCTCCAATATTTTCTGGAACAAGGCCAATGGAGGAGGTAGACACGATGTCTCTTACCAAAAGGCTTCTGCTTAAAAAACCTGGCTTACTTAGACTAAGGGTATCGCTAAGAATCTCTTCACTAAGTTGATTCTCAAAATAATGGGCATTTATATCAGCAACAAAGGAGTGTTGTTCTCTTGAAACGACCTTAAACGTGTAGGCTGCATGGTTTTCTATTGCCGTAAGGATATGAATTCCTGCTGGTAGGTAGGGGATCTGAAAAGATTCGGCTTGTTTCAATTCCATTCTGAAGAGTTTTGTCCCGTTCAGAGACGATATTTGAATTGAGAGGTCTTTCGGAGTACCCCAAACGATGACCTCATCGTGTGATTGAAACTCCTGACGGTTGGCTGTTTCCACTACGAAATGAAAGTTTCCAGAATGATCGGTATACTCTCGGTTTTCATTCTCCCAGTCTACAGCAACATTGGCTAAGGTTTTATCAGTTGCAATATTGTAGACACCTCCATTAATGATTTTCTGAGCAGAGAGTTCAACAACTAAGACTACACAGAGCGCCAGAAAACAAAATTTCTTCGACATTGACAGGGCAAGCTTGGGTGATGTTAGTTTCTTAACGAAAAACTATGCCAAAAGTGGCCATAACACCACTATACTTCCAATTCGTGTACCCTTTTTCGCTGAAAATTCGAATTAGACGGATTCTGCCTTGCTGTTTTCCACGATAGACTTCATGTCTCGGGGTTTGAATACCTCTGTTCCGGGTTCATTGAATTTTGCTACTTGCAGCATCGTTTTTGCTACGGTCTCCGCATGAATGCAGCTAGGCCCTACTTGTTGTTTTTTGATGACCAGGAAAGATAAACCCATCGCTACCAGTTTCATGATTTCTTCTTTGCTGCTGGTGTGTTTTCTTTTTCCTATCAGAAGAGAAGGTCTGTAAATCTTCAATGCTCTCAGGTTTTGCTTTTCGAGAGCGGTTTCTAATTGTCCTTTTACGGTATTGTAATACAATACGGCGCTTTTAGTAGCCCCTACCGACGTCAAAGCATGAAAACATTTGAAGTTGGGCTGTTTCTTGGCCATTTTGGCCATCTTCAGTGGGTAATCAAGATTGACTCTTCTGAACATATCTTTTGCTCTGGGATTCTTTAAAGTGGTTCCAAGTGAGCAAAAAATATGATCTACATTGAATTCCGATGAGACCGTCTTTAAATCATTAAAGTTTGGAAGCAACACTTGATTGATGCGTTCATTTTCTATCTCTAACTTCTCTCTGACCAGTAACGTGATCATGGAAAAGTGGTCGTCATCCAAGATCTCTTGTAGCAGGTGCTCACCAATTAATCCCGTTGCACCTGCAATTAAAGCAGTTGGTTTTGACATGTTGGTTTCTAAAGTAGCTGATTAGTAGTATAAGGTAATGATTATCTGATCATTGTACGGTCTTTCGCTATAAAAATGGAGGTAGGTAGTAGTAGTGCGGGTGAAGTTTTCTTCACCTCAGTATTCCCTTCTGAAGATGACCAAGTATCGCTAAGGCTCGCATGCAGGAGTATGGGTGTTCCTGATAAGTCCCCCGAAGGATTATTCAACGGTGTGGTTTATTCTTCCCTTAACAATAGCAGTAAATGCGCTGCTGACCAGGAGAAGTGTTTGGCATTTAACCCTGCACCGTTTCGGGGGTCGTAGTTTTCCCGAATAGGACCACCTTTTTCAAGTAGCCCATCTGCATTGCGGAGTATCTTTTCCAGCAAGAAGTTTCTTTCTTCTTTAAAACCGTAATGCCAAAGCCCTTCAAGGGCAAAGTAAGCCTGGTCCATCCAGACAGGACCTCTCCAATAACCGTCCCTTGGGTTGAACTTAGGATGAGATGCTGATAGTGTTGGTAAGGGAACGAACGTATTAAAATGTGCTTTTGACATGATTTTGTCCCTAATTTGATTGGCTTGTTCATTATCCGCAAGTTTCGTCCAAAGAACGGTCCAGGCCTCGGTTCCTACTGAGGGAAGGTGCTTACTCGACCTGACATTGTAATCATAAAAGTACCCTTGTTTCTCATTGTAGAAACGCGCGACAATTTTCTCTTTCAGCATTTGAGCTTCTTCAAGATACTGATTCGCTTGCTGCTGCTGTCCTAGGGCTTGTAAAAGGTCTGCAATGCATACTTTTTCAAAGTATAAATAGGCATTCAGATCCACTGATTCCTGATCCAGGGTCCAGGCAGTTTCGCTGATTTTAACCATCCTGGCTTCATCAAAACGCACGGCGTTATCCATTCCACTTTCCCATCCGGCAGCAAGCCGGGTACCATCGGTAGATCCGTATTCACACAATCCATTTTGATTATGATCTCTGTTTTTGTACCACCAATTGTGGTACTTAATCAGTTTTGGTAGCATTTCTTTGAGAAAGGAAGTGTCCCGATCGGCTTTGAAGATTTCATTAAACGCCCAACCCGAAAGCGGGGGCTTGGTATCACGCCAGTTATGAACCTCGATCGTGGTATCCCGATAGATTACATCCGGGATCATGCCTTCTTCATTCTGGAAGGCATACATGACCCTCATTTGTTCCTTAGCAAGTTCGGGTTCAAATGTGACCAACGCAACTGCGTGTTTCCAGGAGTCCCAGGACCAAAACCCATGGAACCATTCGTAATCATACGAAGGGAACAGGCCATCGTATTGTAGAAAACCCGCTGCAGATCTCCAGTTATTTATGAGGGTCTGAATGCTTTTCGAGGCCAGCATTCTTTTCGCCTTGGGTAACCTGGAATATGGATTGAGGTACTCACTCCAACGTTTATTGTTGAGAATGAAATCCTCTGCAGCATTGGTCGCTGGATTGCGCTGTAATGAAGTATCTTCCTTGAATTGGTGCCTGACTGTCAATAGGAACGTTTTTGAAGACTGAGCACCTAGTGTAATAGTGGTTGTAGAGCTTTCGGTACTGATACCTGCCTCTTCAAAATGGACTACCAAATTTGAGCTTGCCTGGTCGTAATAGAAACCACCTGTTTCAATCAGGCTATCTGCCTTTGGTAATTGCCAGCAGATCTCATATTGCTTAGGTTCACGGGAATCATTGGCAATTTGTACGGCATACAGAAAGGTGTTTTTATCTGTAAAGATTCCTTTTGTTAGAAGAGAAGAACCCGCCATCGAAGTCTCCTGCACGATGCTTCCAGGATAGTAGTGGTTGGTTAAGCTTTCCATCGAGTTATCGCCCTCCTTTATTTCGATGGTCAGGAGGGGAGCGTGGAAGTCGTAACCGTTACTATCTGAAAGCATACGGGGCGCTGCTATTCCCAAGTGATTTTCTTGTGGCAAATAGCCGACCCAAGAGCCTTGATCAAAAAATGGACTGGTCAAGGTGCTGTCTTGCTCCAGCAAGAGGGTAGCAGGGGAAAGATCAAGTTTTGGATTATAAGTGGATTGACACCCGAGGAGTGTCATTATGATGGCGATCGTTAGGAGTAAGCGCATATTTATTTTGAAGTAGGGGTGATGGAAAAACTATATCTATAAGAAATGGCCGGAATCGTGTATTCGTCATGGACAAGACGTCCCCAGGAAGTATCACCACCGACACCCATCTGAAGGTGATCAATGTTCCATTGATAAAGGTCTCCCGTTTTGATGTCTGCTCCATGTTTTGATGTAACGGGAACCAGGCCGGATGCAGACTGACTACCTTTTTTACTTAATTGAAAATCTATTTCATCCATTGCAAACGGCCAAATAGATCCATTTAACAAGGACTTGCCTTGAGCCGTAGCGGTGAGCTTTAATTGAGTATTGTGCACGGAAATCCATCTTAAATCCGTTTTATTCCCCGTCTCCTGAGGTCGACTGTAACGATGAAACTGATCTTTAATATGGCCTTCCCAAATGCCGATTTTACCGCTGGTTTTTCGATCCCAGTACGTTTCATGTGGTCCTCGTCCATACCAGGAGACGGTTTCGAAGCTCGAAGGAAGCAGCATGGACAGCCCGAGACGGGGAAGATTAGGAAGACTGTCGACCAGAGGATTAAATAGAAGATCCAGCTCCAGAGACCCATCGGCTGTGTATGTGTAAGCGATATTAACTGTTGCTACGTTGTCAGGGAATGTAAACGCTTGAGCAAACTTGATCACCCCATTTTGGAAACTGGGTTGCTGTACCAGTTCACTTTCGGAATCCAATGTTGCGGCTCGCCAGATAGCTGCCCACTTGTGCATGCCGTTCCCGAGATCGTTGTCTGTAGGAGCTCGCCAGAAATTGGGCTTAATAGGGTGTGAACTGATTAGCTGTTTATCATGTGTCCACTTTATCAGTGCACCAGATGCAGCATCAATTTCAATTCGACCGTTTTCTGATGCAAGCAGGTAGGTACTGTCAGTAAGAGCAATTTTCAGCTCTTCTTCTTCGCTGTCTTTTTTCTCAGGTGCATAGGGTTGCAAGATGAATTGATCAAATGCAAGTTCGTGATTATTAGGAAGTGCACCAGCAGCTTTAGTTGTAACGATAGCAGTAGTGAGCACATATTCTGAACCCGTTACCGTTGCCGGTATTCGCAAAGGAAAGGTTTGTTGTTCCTGTGGCGCTATTGATACGGGCACACTGTCTCGATATGCTTCCTTTCCATCTCTGAGGAAGCTGTAAACCAGACGAGCTTGGTCTAAATCATTGAAATACAGCTTGTTTCGTACTTTTAGTAACATAGTTTTTTCGTCGTATTCGAACGCTACCGGCTGGTACACCTTTTTTACTTCAACTAAATGTGGATGTGGGTTTCGATACGGGTCGACCAGTCCATTGTTGAGGAAATTCCCATCAGTGGGAAGGTCCGGCTCGTAGTCATGACCATATGCAAGATAAGGTTGACCGTTTTCGTCTTTGTATTCCAGGCTTTGATCTACCCAATCCCATATAAAGCCTCCCTGAAGTACCCTGTATTTCTCTATTATATCCCAGTAGTCCTGCAGGTTCCCCACCGAGTTGCCCATAGCATGTGCATACTCAATCATGATGCTTGGCTTTGCAGGATTGTTTTCAGCGTAATCGATGAGCTTCTGAGGTTGAGGATACATGGGGCAGAAAATATCGGTATAGCGTTCCTTACCGGCAGGTTCGTATTGTACAGGGCGAGATGTATCTTTTGCTTTCAACCAGTCGTACATTTTCTCAAAAATCTTTCCATGTCCAGCTTCGTTTCCTAGTGACCAAATGATGATGGAAGGGTTATTGCGATCTCGGTAATACATCCGTTTGACTCTCTCCAGATGAGCAGGAAGCCAGCTTTCTACATTGCCAAGCTGCGTGTCCTCGCTCAGTGCCAATGGATGGCTTTCAATGTTGGCTTCATCGATCACATACAGACCGTATTCATCACACAAGTCGTACCAGCCAGGGTGATTGGGGTAGTGGCTACTTCTCACGGCGTTGATGTTATGCTGCTTCATCAACTGGATATCCTTTAGCATCGAAGCTTTGGAGATCACATGACCGGTGAAGGGATCGGTTTCGTGTCTGTCTACCCCGCGGATGTAGATGGCCTTACCGTTTACAAGCAGCTGATTGTCAACGATTTCAACCTCTCGAAATCCTGCTTTTTCATGAATGAAGGAGTTTTGGTCGCTCGCAAGGTCCAAGCCAACATCGTAGAGATGCGGTAATTCAGCAGACCAAAGCAGGGGATCGTTTAGGTTGAACCTGAAGTTCATTTCAATTGAATCCAGGGATTCAATTTCGGCACGCTGCGCTGCGATGGCCAGTGTATCTCCCTGATAACCCAGGTGAATCATAAGGTCCAGGTTTTGTTTAATCTTGCTCGAATTCTTGACCCATGCATTCACCAGCAGACTCCCCTTCGAATAGTCCGAAGATAATTCAGAGATTATTTCCAGGTCAACGAGCGATACTTTAGGTTGTCGATACAGAAACACTTCTCGTTCGATTCCACTCATCCTCAGCATGTCCTGACTTTCCAGGTAGGAAGCATCGCTCCAGCGAAACATCTGGATCGCTAATTGATTTTTACCGGATTTGAGAAGGGGGTTAAGTAAAAATTCAGCCGGCGTTTTTGAGCCTTGAGAGTACCCTAGAAACTTACCGTTAAGGTAGAGGTACATGGCTGATTTTGCTCCGGCAAAATGTAAGATCACCTCATCCGACAGCCAATCATCCGATACTGTGAAAGTATGTCGATAGGTCCCCACAGGGTTAAACTCTTCGGGAACATCCGGCCACTGCGTATCAAACGGGTAGCGTTCGTCCAGATAGATGGGGTTGCCATAACCTTCCACTTCCCAATTGGCTGGGACAGGGATTGTCTCCCACTGGGTATCATCCAATAGGGTATCATAGAAGTGAAGTAAACGGTCTTTAGGGTTCCGTACCCATTGAAATTTCCAGTCTCCATCAAGGGATATGAATCGATGGGATTGATCTTTTATTCCTTCAGCGGCCAGTTCAGGGGTCTCAAAAGAGAAGAAATCTGCGTGAGGCTGAAGCTTGTTCTTTTCAAAGACTTGGTGGTCCCTATGTAGGTCTTGTTGTTGCTCAGGGCTGAATTCTGTGCAAGCATACAAGAGAAGGGTTGATAGGAAGAATAGTTTTTTCATAAGGTAAGACCTCTATACAGATTTTAATAGGCTTTCATGTAATCTTCATCAAGTACGTCCGCCAACCCGGCTACCAACGTCTTGGCATTTTCCCTGGAGAACACCATCGGTGGTTTGATTTTCAGCACGTTGTGATCCGGACCATCGCTGCTCATCAGGATGCCCATGGTTTTCATTCGTTCTATGAGGTATTTTGTATGATGAGGTAGTGGTAGTTTGTCTGAAGTGGTGATTTCGATACCCAGGAATAATCCATGCCCCCTTACGTCCCCGATGATGGGAAATTGTTCTTTCAAGGCCTTCAGCTCTGATTTCAGAAAGTTCCCGATATTCAACCCGTGCTGTTGCAGTTTCTCCTTTTTTACCACTCGTAGGACTTCTGTGCCAATACGGCACGATACAGGATTACCACCAAATGTATTGAAGTACTCCATCCCGTTAGCAAAGGCATCCGCCACTTTGCGCGTGCAGATCACAGCACCCAGCGGATGGCCGTTTCCGATGGGTTTACCTATCGTCACGATGTCAGGGACCACTCCCTGGAGCTCAAAACCCCAAAAATGTTCTCCGACTCTGCCGCAGCCCACTTGGACTTCATCCGCAATGCATACTCCTCCAGCTGCCCTTGTCGACTCATAGGCTGTTTTCAAATAATCATCCGGCAGGACGATCTGTCCACCACAGCTCACGATACTCTCGCAGATAAAACCGGCAATATTTCGCCCTTCTGACTTCACTTTTTCTATTTCCTGAGACACGTATGCCGCGTACTTATTGGGTTCATCCGCATGGATACCCCGGTATTGATCGGGTAGTGGCACGATATGGGTATGTGGTGGTTTACCTTTTCCACCTTTACTGTCAAATTTGTAAGAGCTGACATCGATGACAGCATTTGTATTGCCGTGATAACCGATTTCTAACGCAATAAAGTCTTTTTGCCCTGTGTACGTGGACGCCATACGCAGGGCCAATTCGTTGGCTTCGCTACCTGAATTCACAAAGTGTACTACAGATAACTCATCCGGAAAAGTCGACAGCAGTTCATCAGCAAATTCGTTAATGGAGGGATGTAAATACCGGGTATTTGTATTTAAGATTCCCATCTGCTCTTGCCCTGCCTTCACGATGGAAGGGTGCTCGTGACCTACATGTGCTACATTGTTAACCGTATCCAGGAACTTCCGTGCTTTTTCGTCTATTAAGTAAGCTCCCTGTCCTCTAACGATGTTGAGCGGCTGATCATAGGATAAACTGAGACTCTTTCCGAGGTGCTGCTGTCGGTAGGCAATCAGCTCAGTGGGAGAAGTGTCATTCTTTTTTTGGAAACACTCATTAAACAGTGAACCAACGTCCGGGCATATACTTTTCCATATTTCTTTCTCAGAAGGGAAGGCCACACCGGGAAAATTGACTTCGTTTTCCAGTAGATCGAGGAGCAGTTGTATGTGCAGGTGCGGCACCCAGTTACCGTTTTCATGTACATCGCCAATGTATCCGATCAGGTCACCGGCTTTCACCCGATCACCTTTTTTGAATAATTCCATTGAGGCCGTACTTAGATGGCCATAAAGTGTGTAGAAAGAAAGGTCTTTACCGATTTGGTGCTTGAGTATAAGGGTCGGGCCATAGTCACGATGCTGTCCATTGTCATGTAAAGAATGGACGACGCCATTAAGGACTGCATGTATGGGTGTATGAGCAGGTAGCCAGTAGTCCGTTCCCAGGTGACAGGTTCGCCATTCGTCTCCGTTATTCCCTTTTCTGTGATAAGCAGGCGTATTGTAAAAAGGTCGGTATTCTAAGTATCCGCCACCAATGATTGCATTTGGATGCTTTTTCTGAAGCTGTGCTATCTTAAATGCAGAAAGATCGTGGTTTGTGTATTCCTGTTCGTGACCTAAAAAACTGCCGTTGACGCTCATGTCCACGGTATACAACTCACTTGTCTTGACCGAAGGGAAGAGTGCCGTAATGTTATGCTGTTGATTTTTTGACCATTCCATGAAAAAGGGATAGCCGGGGTGAGGAGGGAAGCTACAAGCTGATCGGAAGGCGTAGTGAACAAAGCGCTCATCCAGTTCAACCCATTTCTCGAGTAAGTCCCAGGCAGGCTTCTCACTTACCTGTAAGTAGGTGTTTTCCGGTTCTTTTATTTTGTTAATGGCAGACTTGGTAACGGATATGACCAATCGCATGCCTACTAAGACATAGAGGAGTTCTAACTCATCCTCAAGAAGTGGGAAAGCGGAGTGATAACCTTGAATGACAGGGAGTGCCGCCGAAACAGGATTCGGACAGTCCATGATTGCGTAAGAAAGGGCAACCGCCAGGTCGTTGATTGTCTGACTACAGACTGCATCGCCATAATCGATTAAAGCAAGTGCATCAGGTTTGAGGAGGTCCCTGGATACTACGATATTGTTATCGTTTGCATCGTTGTGAATGACGCTTTTTCTCAGTCCTTTATAGACAGGTTGGATTTCCTGAAATCTTTGCTGAAACCAGCGCAGGATCTCCAGTTGCCTTCCTGAAAAAAGATGTGTTTTGTGTAACGTCCAGTCTGCCTGAGCTAAATCCCAATCAAACGAACGGGTAGCAAGCGGATGTTCAAACCCTTGAAGCGCCTTTGTTAAATTACCTGCGATACCGCCCAGCGATGCTCTAAGTTCATCCCTTTTTGGGTTGACCTCAGACCAAACACGACCTTCTATCCAATTGAGAAGCCTGACACGGCACGGGCCGGCATCTGAATTGTAAATTTCATGTTCTGAGCCTGATAACGACTTTAGAAGATGAGGGCTTGTGATGGAGGGTGACTTGGTGTTCACCCATGCCATCATTTGCGATTGAAAATCGATGTAGTCAAGGTCAGCATTCGGTCTGCTAATTTTTAGCAGGAAAGCCTCTTCTTTGGTCGAAACCTTGAAGTTGAGATCAATTTCTCCCGGAAGCCTCTTAGCAGTACCGGTTAAGCCATAGATTGAGTGACTTAGCTCGGTGGCTGTTTCCTCTGAAATAGAGGGAGCGGTATTCGGGGGACTAGGCATCTGATTTTGTTAATCAGACCTAAAATAGTCAATTCAACGTATCGAACAATTTTGCGTACGATTTTCTGAGCGTAATCCTCTTGTTAGATCTCCGCCAGTCTGGCTGGATGTTCAACAATGTTATTGATTTGATTCACCTTTCGCCATTTTCTATTCATTCGTTGGTTAAAAAGATGGCTGACCTGGTACTTGATTCTCCAAATCGAAAGGTTGAGTAGTTCTGCACTGTTTTGCTGTCTTTTCTTCTTGTTCATAACTGAGATCTTGATAGTTGATTTAATTAATAGTTATGCAAAACTCGATTTTACGAACCCTGACAAGTAGGGCAGAATACCTAATCGAAACAATAGGTGATTTTCTTAAGTAGGTAAGTGAATTTACCGATCACTATAGTGGCTCAAAACCTTTCGAAAATAGGGCCATGAAACGATTTAGTGGATATGTTGTGATTTCTTGTAACCCGGGTATAAAGCACGGTCTTACTGATTCACCTATCTGCTCGTCAGATAGCTGAAATAAACCCCAATGCATCGATTTTGACAGCTTTTTAAAGTTTGACCTTCCCATTTACCTGCTGGAAACGTCGTCACTGTTTCTCTCAAATCTGCAGTTAGATCCCTTTCAGTTGCCATTTCTTCGTTTACAGGTATTTTTTGATAAGAGCCCTCGTGCATACCAGAGAAATGAAAACGAGAGACGTTAGGGCTGGCGAGTTGTCATCGATGTGAATTGCGTAAAAATACTAACGCTTGTAAAAGTTAAGTGATCCCCTCCTTTATTGATTTCGGGGTTGTAAGTTTGATCGATTAAACAGAAGCATTATCCGTCTCAGGCAATCATTTTATTTACTTTTAAAAAGCAGAAATGGGATACTGGTGTGATCATCAGCAGATGCCTAAGTAAAAACTAATGAACCAAAAGATCATTCATCAATTGACGACACAATTCAGGCAGCATTTTAATGAGGAGCCTGATTTGCTGGTTTTCTCCCCGGGGAGAATCAACCTGATCGGTGAGCATACCGACTATAATGAAGGATTTGTGTTACCTGCCGCTGTCGAACTAGGGATCTACCTTGTGATGGGAACGTCAACAGGTGAAGCGTGTCAGGTGATCGCCTCCGACCTTGATGAGCAGCAGCTATTTCATGTGGATGAAGTGTCACCGCTCAGGGATGGAGGTTGGAGAAATTATGTATTGGGTGTTGTTCATTTTCTCAAGCGCTCCGGGGTTAACCTGGCACCCTTTAAAGCAGTCTTTGCTGGAGATATCCCAAGCGGAGCCGGTATGTCATCCAGTGCTGCGTTAGAAAATGCATTTTCTTTTGGACTGAATGAATTGTTTAGAGGCGGAAAACCTAAAGTGGACCTGGCCTTTGTAGGACAGCAGGCAGAGCATGAATTTGTAGGTGTGAAATGTGGAATCATGGACCAGTTCAGTAGTTTGCTGGGGGAGGCGAACCATGCCATGTTACTTGACTGTCGGTCGTTAAACTTTCGAAATATACCGTTGGCTCTTGGCAGTTGCAGGTTACTATTGATTAATTCAAATGTTCATCACAACCTGGCAAATAGTGAATACAATGTAAGAAGAGAGCAGGTGGAAGCAGGTGTGTACACCATTCGAGAAAAGCACGGAGAAGTGAAGTCGCTTCGGGATGTTACAAGAGAGAGGCTTGAAGACTTTCAAGCAAAATTACCAGCGACCATCTTCAAAAGATGCAGGTATGTGATTGAGGAAAACCGACGGGTATTGGCGTTTACTGAAAGGCTAGAAACCGGTAATTTGGCTGCCGCCGGAGCACTACTTAAAGAAAGTCAGGAAGGGATGAGAAACGAGTATGAAATCACGTGTCCGGAAATAGATTTTCTGGCTGATTTCGCCAATTCATTTGAGGGAGTCCTGGGTGCTCGGATGATGGGAGGAGGATTCGGAGGATGTGTACTGGTCCTGGCAGAAAGCACATCCGTCTCAAAGCTAAAAAAAGAGATCTCCAGCGCTTACAAGCGCAAATTCGATCAAGACACTTCCTTTATCGAATTTCAGATAGCTGATGGCACCGCAACCCACAGTCTTTAACGATACCGTCTTGATTAAATAAAGTGAGTGGACATTGTTTGGAGAAGATGGGGGCGATTTTTACAAGATTCTATTGAAACCAATGCACACAAAAACATTGTGGAGCGTATTTTTTGATTTCTCTAATGCTCTAAAAAAAAGGAATCATCTTCAATACTACTTATGTATTTCTCTTTCAGTCAACCTAGCGGCTTTTTATTTAATGCCTACTTAGTCGAGTTGATGTCTCTTTCTCCATATCTGAATCTGTGTTCCTTTCTTTTGCCAAAATTTTAAGCGGGCAGGGTCCAGCTTATTTTTGGTCATCCAATTTCTAATGGCATCTCCGTACTGGCGCTTAAGTCGCCATCTCGTAGCAGGCTGACTCAGTTCGATGTAGCTTCGAACCAACATATCGCTCAATTCTCGGGCTATGTAATCCTTATCCGATCTAATTCGATCCATCAGAATATGTTGAGGACCGGAATCTTCGTAGTTTTTCTCATCCCATAGGAACTTGAGGCCGGTAAGAACAGGAGCCAACTCAAATTTCATTTTTGCATGAAAGGCATCCCGGAAGAATTGGACCCGAGGATAAGCATAGGTCTCATTGATGTTTTTCCAATAGCCTATCCGATCGACTACGGATTTTTTGTGTAGGATCGCGGTAGCTTCCGGGGGTCGCGGCATGTAGGGGAGTATGGGTATGTCAGGTATAGTCCTTTTGTGTTTATGCTCTTCTGAAAACTCATAAATCCATTGGATGATGGAGAAAACAAAATCAGCATCCGTTTTTTGAATGGTTTCAAGTAAACTTTCCAGGTGATTGGGAAGCCAGATGTCATCATGATTCAGATAGGCAATGTATTCCCCATTTCCTCTTTTTATTCCTTCGTTGTTTGGAACAGATTGATAGCCGGAATTTTCGGGTAGATTGTACCAATTGATCCTCGGATCTTTCAAATACGGCTTGATAACCTCTTCTGTATTGTCTGTGCATTTATCCCCTACGATCCAGAGCTCAAAATTTTCATAGGTTTGCCAAAGCACACTTTCTATTGCATACGGGATCACCTTTGCCCGATTGTACGTGGCGATCACCACGGTTATCAAGGGTTGGTCACCGCTCATATCTCCAGGGCTTTTAGGTACAAGGCAAAAGCGGGATCCTTTACGTCATGTTCTACATCGTCAAGGCTAATGCGATGATCTTTAGGTATTGCCTTCTTCAGTTTAAGGTTGTCTGACAGACAGATGGGAATACCCGGGCTCGATTGTGATTCAATGTTTTCGATCAATCCATAGGAGGCAAAGCCACCCATGCCATCGAGGAGATCTCCTTGATTTAATTCTTTTTTTGCGTAGCAGAAGACGTTTGTTTTCATGCCCGCTGCAGGCTTCAATCTAGCTGAGCCGTCAAGATAGGCTTCAGCGACACATGCCATCGCTTCTATGTGTCCCAGGTGATAGGGTCTGTAGAAAAGGTAGAACGGGCCGGGACCCATGTTTGGAGGAAACCAATCGAGTGTGTACTGTTGAAATTTATCCTCGGTGTATCCTATAGCAAATACCCCTCCCTTGGGTTCTGCGCCGAGGACGTAATCGACCACACCTTGCTTGTTTTGATAGATATCTTCAAAATCGAAATGGTCAAAAATATCATAGATCGATTTGATTTTGGGACCATGCATACCGGGGACGTGAGTTCTTAAATTTAAAGCATTAGCAAGCACAGCCATTTCTACGCATAGTTTTGATCCATCCGTGTAGGAGGAGCACATCTTGTGGTCAAGATTTCTTTTATCCGCCTCCGGAGCTATTTTGATGGGATCGGTGTACAGGTCATGAAACCCTTTCATGTTCCCTGCCATGACCAGATCAAATCCCCAAAGTTCTAACTCATCAACCAATGTCTTGATAACGGTGGGCTGGTCTCCATCTGCACAGGTGTAGACGAGTCCATTGCGCTCTGCGAGTCTTAGCAGGTAGGGGCCATACATAAGCTCAGCTTCATAGTTCATCATGACAATATGAGCACCCGCTTCTATCGCTTTTATGGCGTGGTTGGCGCCCTCTAGGATGGCATTGGAGGACTCAATAAACACATCCGTTTGTTCGCACGAAGCAAGTAATGCTCCATCATTGGTGACTACAAATATTCCCTTGCTGACAGCATCCTCCATTTGGGCTTTAGTGTGAACGATCTGGTAATCCAAACCCAGCCAACTAGCACATTCCTCAGCTCGGTCTATGTGTATATCAGCAATGCCAATGGGCTTTATTCCATTTGTTTGGAAACTTTGGTAAACCAATCCTTTACCAATTGATCCGATACCTACAATACTTACATAAATGGGCTTATCCAGTGCGTCTAGCCGCTTTTTTAATGGTTCCATGGAGTAATAACGTTATGCTTTCTTGTTAATGTCATGCTTTTTTCTTGTAGAAAAATACTTGATAAGTATCCAAAACCGGCAACCATTGGTGGAAATTACCGCCAGGCTTGGTCACTTTTGATTCCGCTGACAGCAGTCATTAGCTTTGAGACTACTTTACTTCCTTTGAAGGCCTTAATACAATTGGGACAGATGATTTCGTTCATAGTAGTTGTTTTGGTGGAGTCTGTCAATCTATGATAGATGTGAGTTTTTGTTTTCAGGGATCGGACTTATATTAATCAACCAAACTAACTGAATCATATGCCTTACCAGCTTTCAAAATCTTCTTTTGTAAAAGGACTACAATGCGAAAAGGCCCTATACCTAACGAAGAAGCATCCTGAGCTCATCCCTCCTGTTGATGCCGCACAACAAGCCATCTTCGATCAGGGAACTTCAGTGGGTGAATTGGCTCAACAACTTTTCCCTGGCGGGGTAAATTGTGATTTTGAAACATATGATCAAATCGGCCAAAGTATTGCCGATACCAAGCGATCCATTGATCGAGGTGATACTGTCATTTATGAGGCAGCATTCAAAGAAGACAACACCTTGGTCTTTGTGGATATTCTGGTAAAGCACGAAGAGGGCTGGAAGATGTACGAGGTTAAAAGCTCTACCCATGTGAAAAGAGTGAATATCCAAGATGCAGCTTTGCAGACACACGTACTAAGTCAAGCGGGAATCGAGCTGGTCGATGTAGCTATAGTGCACATCAATAACCAATATGTGAAAAAAGGCTTCCTGGACATTTGGCAGCTATTTACATTCAGCTCTGTGTGGGATGATATACAGTACTTACTTCCAGAAATTCCTGACCAAATAAATATGTTGCTAGAGTTAATGCAGAAGGAAGAAGTACCAAATATGGATATTGGGCCCCATTGTTCTAATCCTTATCCATGTGCCTTGACGGAACATTGCTGGAGTCATATACCTGAAAAGTCTGTTTTTGATGTAAGAGGGCTAAATGGTAGAAAGAAGTTCGAGTTATATAATAAAGAAATACTTCGAATGGTGGATATTCCAGAATACTATCCACTTACCGCGAAGCAAAAACGCCAAGTAAATGGCTTGAAGCATGGCACAACTGTGGTTGATGAACCTGCCATTAAAAACTTTGTGGAGCAATTGAAGTACCCACTTTATTACCTGGATTTTGAGACCTTTGCTGCTGCTGTCCCGCTGTTTGATGAAAGTCGACCTTACCAGCATCTTCCTTTTCAGTATTCATTGCATGTCCAACATGAAGTAGGTGGCACTTGTACATATTTCGAGTATTTAGCGGAATCCGATGGTAGCGACCCAAGGATGAATTTCATTAAAAAACTGATTGTTGACTGTGGGACAATAGGGGATGTGATCGTCTACAACAAGGGTTTTGAAAGTGGGAAGTTAAAAGACTTGGCAAGGGATTTTCCAGAATACAGTGAACCCTTGCTAAACATTCGCTCACGTCTGGTCGATCTGATGGTGCCGTTTCAAAAAGGGTGGTACTACACTCCCGAGATGAACGGTTCCTACTCAATCAAAGCAGTGCTACCAGCACTGGTGCCTGATGAATCTTATTATGAGCTGGCCATAGGAGATGGGGGAACAGCCAGTCTGATCTTTCAAGCGATGGCAGAAGGAGTGTTCAATGGTGACATTAATCAAACCCGAAAAGATTTGTTAGCTTATTGCAAATTGGATACGTGGGGGATGGTCAGGATAGTCGAAAAATTAAACAGTTTGGGATATGGATAATCAAAGGAATTGCGAGGGAGTTTCAAAGTAAGTATCCCCAAACGCCTATATTCATAGTGCATGACTGCTTGTTTGCAATTCAGACTGAGATACAGAAGCTTCGCGACTTTGGCTGATTCCCATTCGCTTTTCTATTTCCGTATAGGTAAGTCGATCTACTACTGCCAATTGTAAAAACTCCTTTTACTTATCTATCATATCAAATTTCATTTATCATCAAGATTCTCTGACAATAATGTCTGATTTAAAAAAACGGTACTTTATAAGAGTCCGGTAGTTGCGTAAATACATATATGTCACTGAAGATGTCAGTGTTATGTCTATTCTTTACTGTGTTGAAAGAACTCATAGATCATGACCATAGCCAGGGTGTCGAGTTCGCAGTATTTGAGTAGGGGTTCAGTTATGGATTAGTCTCAAATAAATTCCCCCCCAGTTTTTAAACCTATCATTCCAAATCAGATCAAAGTAGATAACGTGAAATGGAAGTTTGAGCTGACTAGAAATCTGATTAGCCTTGGACAAAAGCATTTTTTGTAGGGCATTGTAAGTTTCTTTGTTCTGGACTTCTTGGTAGGTTGACTTTCTGCTTAACGAGTAGAGTGCCAGCTCATCACAATTAAACAGTTCAAGCTGCGCAATATCTGGCTATCAAGTGGTAAAAATAGAAAAGGTATCAGCTTATCTCTAGCGCCATCAAGTTCCTTAGACATAGCTACCAGATGTTCAATGTATAAGTCAACAGGTTTCCGAATCTTATTATAGGAAGACAATTGATTTGGATTACAATTTGACAGAAGATCATGTATTTCGACACAAATCATATTTTCTAGGTCATTGAGATCTTCTCTGCTGTCTATTTTTAAAAGTTTATTTATCAGGCTATATTCTTTGGATGTGAAATAAGCTAAGAACTCTTCTTTAGCTCCTGAGCAGGATTTATCTATTCGATGAAAACCTCTGAATGTATTTTGTGCAACAGCATACATTTTACGCTGATTTCCATATTTATCACTTACCGAGGTTCCATTAATGATATTCTCCCATGGGTAAGCAGCAGATGGGTGAATAAATATTTCTTCAGCTTTTTGCTGATATTTTATATCGAACATAGTGTGTAAGTCGTCAAAGTAAGTGTACAAAAAGGCTGCTTGATTTTAAAGAGTTCTTGAATTGTAATCATACGATTTATGTTTCTAGCGCTGTCTTCATGCCAAGTAAAAGCTTTAGTATTCTTCCTTCTTTGAATAACCGAACCAGGTATCCTTCAGAAAATCTGTGACCTCTGAGAGCAACAGTAATCAACTTGCAGTAATCTATGATGCTCAAGCCTTCTAATGTAGCATTATTATCGTCAAGCATATCTATACCTACTTCCCAATTCATCCAATCAAAAACTACTACCAATCTTAGTTCATAGCATATGTTATGAAACTGATTTACAACTCCATCTTCTTCTGTGATTAAGAATACACCCCCGACCAAACTTGTATCGCCAACATATTCCTTTCTTTTTATTTCATCAATTGAGTCAAATAGAATCTTAAAGTAATCTGCATCTTTATCCTTCAAGTAACCAGGTAATTCTTCCAGCTTCAATAATTCTGACATTTGATATAGTAGTACTTGTTTGCACACAAGTTAAGTGTGAATCCGTAGATTTATAATAAAAAATGTGGCTCGCAACTAAATTTGGATTCTACTCAATTGTCAAAAGTTCCATCAACTCTGATGATTATATGATTCGAGGTCGAATTAGGAATGACCTTGAGAATATCAGAAATCATTGCGACTTAGAGCAAGAAGTGATTGAAACAAGTGATAGTGATTACAGGTATAGGTTGATTATCAACAAGACAGAACTTCTTGATGTAATGACTAAGCTTGGAGAAGCTCTTGATTACAATAACTTCAAAGGAAAGATTGGTGTAACTACTGACCAAAAAGATAAATTGCACGCCTATCATAAAGTATGGTCAATAATGTATGAGTTCCAGTGATAATTGATCTAAGAGATGAATGGATATGGCTAATCAATGCACATCAATTTCTCCAATGGCGTTTTACAAAACATCAACACAGGAATGACAGAAAAGTCGATTAGGTTACAAGCTAGATTTGTTTGAAAATTTCACAAAGTAGGATTTTGGTATAGGATTGACTTGATTGAGTAGACGATTTATTATTCCCAAAATAGACCGTTATCTGTACTGCAACGCAACAAAAAAGCCTCTCGATTTCTCCAAGAGGCTTTTGGCGGTCTGGACGAGACTCGAACTCGCGACCTCCTGCGTGACAGGCAGGCATTCTAACCAACTGAACTACCAGACCATTGATTAGCCCTTTCAAAAAGGTCACGCAAAGCTATAGGGATGATTGATATTATCCAATGCCGCTTGTTAAATATTTGAAAAAATTTCTAATGGCATCTGACACATTATTACTAGTAAACTTGTTCTAAATTTGCGCCACTTTAATAACCCAATTTTCTATGTACTTGGAATTTGAAAAGAATATTGCTGAACTAGAGGAGAAGCTCTCAAATATGAAGAATTTGGCTCAGGAAAGCGATGTCGACGTGACGGATGCCGTCAAGAAATTGGAGACCAAGATTGTAAAGCTGAAAAAAGATACTTACAAGAACCTAACTAGATGGCAGAGAGTACAGTTGTCCCGTCATCCCGATCGCCCCTACACCTTGGATTACATCTACGAGCTGTCTAACGAGTTTGTAGAATTACATGGTGACAGAGCAGTGAAGGATGATAAAGCCATGGTGGGAGGTTTTGCTGATCTGGATGGTGATACGGTGATGTTCATCGGTCAGCAAAAGGGCCGAAACACCAAGCAGCGTCAGATGCGAAATTTCGGTATGGCCAATCCGGATGGGTATCGTAAGGCTTTGAGGTTGATGAAGCTTGCAGAAAAGTTTAATAAGCCCATTGTGACGCTCATCGACACTCCCGGTGCTTTCCCCGGCATAGAGGCAGAAGAAAGAGGACAGGGAGAAGCGATCGCCCGTAACCTCAAGGAAATGTTCATGCTGAAAGTACCCGTTATTTGTATCGTAATCGGTGAGGGAGCTTCCGGTGGTGCATTGGGTATTGCGATCGGAGATCGCGTGCTTATGATGGAAAATACGTGGTATTCTGTTATATCCCCGGAGTCGTGTTCATCGATTCTTTGGAGAAGCTGGGAGTACAAAGAGCAGGCAGCGGAAGCCTTAAAACTGACTGCTGATGACATGCTGGCAAATGGCTTAATCGATGGTGTGATCAAGGAGCCTCTGGGAGGAGCTCATACCGACTTGAAGGCAGCAGCTGAAGAATTGAAAAAAGAGATTAAAAAGCAACTGAAAACACTCACTAAGCAGAAGCCGGAGCAGCGCATTGAGGACCGAATTGAGAAGTTCGGTGGAATGGGTGTTTACAAATAGGAAAAAATGAAAATTGGACTTGCACTGGCAGGAGGAGGAGCAAGGGCTATTGCTCATCTGGGCATGATGCAGGTACTGGTTGAACATAACATTACGGTCGATCGCGTGTCAGGAGCTAGCGCCGGCGCAATAGCAGGCGCCCTGTTTTGTCAGGGTTATGAGCCCGGTGAGATTCTCGAGATCGTAAAACACACAAACTTTCTCAAGGTTGCAAAACCTGCACTTTCCTGGAAAGGATTGCTGAAACTTGAAAGTGGATACGAGGAGTTGCTCAGGTACCTTCCGCATGACCGGTTTGAAGAGCTGGCGAAACCCCTGGCTATTTCTGCTACCGATATCCATAAGGGCAAAGTCAAGTACTTTAAGAAGGGACAGTTGATACTACCAATACTCGCATCCTGCAGTATTCCGGTTGTTTTTGATCCGATCATTATCAATGGAAACGCCTACATGGACGGCGGTATCATGGACAACCTTCCGTATGATCCATTGAGAAAAAAGGTGGATATTACCATCGGGATGCACTGTAATCCCATCGATCAAAAGTTCAGGTCCAATAATTGGCGTGGCCTGATGGAAAGGGCCTTGTTGTTGTCTATCTCAAATGCTACCTATTTCAATAAGAAAAGGTTTGATGCTTTTTGGGAGGCACCGGGCGTTAGTCAAATAAATGTTTTTGATTTCAAAAAAGCAGACAAGCTTTACCGCATGGGGTATAGCTATGCTCAGAAGAGGGTAGATGAGTTGTTAGAACTCATTGAAAATCCGGTAGTCAAATGAGGTGGATAAAGAAAAAGTTTTTTCAGTTTTGGTTTTGGCTGTTTGGCTGGAAAATCATTGGGGAGGTGCCGATAGAAAAGAAGTTCTTGATTATCGTGGCACCACATACATCAAATATTGATTTTTTTGTGGGTCTTGCGGCCAGGTCTATTGTCGGGCTTAGAAGTGATTTTCTAGGTAAGAAATCACTTTTCACTGCACCCATCATTGGTGCTTTTATGAAGTCAGTGGGAGGTCATCCGGTAGACCGATCTAAAAATACCAACATCGTGGATCAGGTGGTGGAGCTGTACAAGCAGCACGATGAATTTGTACTTACCCTGGCGCCGGAAGGGACCAGGAGTTATGCTCCAAAGTGGAAGACCGGGTTTTATCACATTGCGCATAAAGCGCAGGTACCCATTGCGGTGGTAGGATTCGACTATGCCAGAAAGGTGGTGGATTTCAACGGTCTGTTCCACACCACAGGTCACATGGAGAAGGACATTGAAAAACTCCTAGAGTACTACCGAACAATCAAAGGAAAGATTCCGGAGAACGCCACGCGATAGGTCAAAAAAAAAGCCCGGTCGGATGACCAGGCTTTCCACTTATTTTTTAGCGGCGGTTGTCCGCTTTGTTCTTCTTTTTGGCTTGGCCTCTTCGACTACGATTTCATCTGCTACGTCAGCCAGAATTCGACCGCAATGTTCACAAACAATGATCTTTTTCTTGTCTCTGATTTCAGCTTGCTTTTGAGGAGGCACTACGTTGAAGCATCCGCCACAAGCACCTCTCTTTACAGAGACAACAGCCAGGCCGTTTCTCATGTTCTCTCTTACCTTCTCGTAAGATTTCAGCAGTCGCTCCTCTACGTTCTTTTTTGCCGCATCACGACTCTTCATTATTTTCTTCTCGTCTGCCTCTGACTCCTTGCTAATATTTTCCAGTTCCTCTTTCTTTGTCTGAAGGTCTTTGGAACGCTCTTCAAGCGTAGTTTTAGTTCCTTCAATCTCCTCGTTCTTGGCTTCGATTCGGGTGTAGGCCTCTTTGATTCTCTTTTCAAGAATTTGAATTTCGAGTTGCTGAAGTTCTGTCTCTTTGGAGATCGCATCGTACTCACGGTTGTTGCGTACGTTCATCTGCTGCTCTTCGTATTTTTTGATCAACTTCTCAGCGTCTTTTATCGCCGTCTTGTTGCCTTCTATGTTTTCTTCGATTTCTTGAAGCTCTGCATTTTGCTTTTCGACGCGGGTTTGATAACCGGCAATCTCATCTTCTAAATCCATTACCTCATCAGGAAGTGCTCCCCTTATTTTGTAGATTTCGTCAAGCTCAGAGTCCAGACTTTGTAATTTGACCAGGGCTTCGAGCTTCTTCGCTACGATATTTTCCATGTAGATCTATAAGTATTTAATAGGGTTCGTATTGACCTTTGTCAAACGGACTGCAATATTAGCGAAATTTTCTTGTATAAAATCATGTATTAAGTCCTTTGTGAACACTTCACTTTCGTAATGTCCGATATCTGTGATGAGGATTTTTTCTTCGCCTTCAAAGAAGTCATGGTACTTGAAATCGGAAGAAACAAAAGCATCTGCTGATTGTCTCCTTGCCTCTGATAGAAGAAAGCTTCCGGAACCCCCACAAACGGCTACTTTTTTAATCATGGAGACCTTACTTTTAGTAAACTTAACGGTCTCTAATTCCATGCACTGTTTTACATGAAACAGGAATTCATTCGTATTCAGGGGCTTTTCTAATTCGCCGATCATACCGGAACCGACCTCATTGTTTACATTATCCACCCGCTGAATGTAATGCGCTACTTCTTCGTAAGGGTGAGCATTAAACATTGCCCGTAATACACTTGATTTTCTGTGATTGGGTAGCAGTACTTCTATTCTGTCTTCCTGTACTTTCTCTTGTTGGTTTTGATTGCCTATCACCGGGTTTGCTTCGCCTGTGGGAAGAAATGAACCCTCTCCTTGCATTCGAAAACTACAATGCTCGTAGTTGCCCACTTTTCCTGCACCGGCATCAAACAAGGCAGTGAGGAGCTCTTGCGTATTTGGTGAAGGCACAAATACGACTAGTTTGGAAAGTAGGTCTGATTTGGGCTGTAGTATTTGGCAGTTTTTCAGCTGCAACTTATCACAGATCTTTCTATTAACTCCCGTATGTACATTGTCCAGGTTCGTATGGATAGCATAGAGGGCGATGTCATTTTTTATTGCCTTGATGAGGCATCTATTTACCCAATGATGGGGTGTCAAGCGTTTTATTCCTTTGAAAACTAAAGGGTGATGAGCCACGATCAAATTGCTACCATCTGCAATGGCTTCGTCAAGTACTGCTTCAGTCACGTCGAGGCTGACGGTAATGCCTTTGACCGTTTTCTCAGGATCACCGACGATCAGACCGCTGTTATCGTAGCTTTCCTGATAGCTTAGAGGAGCCCAGGTCTGTAGTGAATTCGCTATATCTTTGACTTTCATAAGAGCTGATTATGCGCTGGAGTTTGCTTCTTTTTCCTTTTGCGGTCTTGTACGACCTGGTGACCAGGTTTCGAAATCATCTCTACAATATTGGAAGCAAAACTTCATTTTCCTTTGAGGCAAATGTAATAGCTGTGGGAAATCTATCGGTAGGTGGAACAGGAAAGTCACCCATGATCACGTATCTGATAGATCATTTTTTGAAACAAGAAAAGAGGACTGCGACATTAAGCAGAGGATACGGAAGGAAGACAAGCGGTTATCTGGACGCTGCGACAGACGCAGATGCACGGGCGATAGGAGATGAGCCCGCTATGTATGCAAGCAGGTATGGGGATAAAGTGCAAGTAGTGGTATGCGAGCACCGTGCACTTGCCATACCACAAATCTTGGCCGATGCTCCTGATAACGAAGTAATTCTATTGGATGATGCCTATCAACACAGGACAGTTGATCCTTCGGTTTCCATACTATTGACCACCTATGATCGACCGTTTTACCGTGATTATGTGCTGCCGGCAGGCCGTTTAAGGGAAGCCAGAATCGGTGCCGGGAGAGCAGACATCGTCCTGGTAACCAAATGTCCATTGGAAATTAGCCGTAAGGAGCAAGCAGAGATTGCCCGTGAGATTAAAAAATATGCCCCTGAGGCATATTTATGCTATACTACCGTGAAATACGATCTACCAAAAGCTTTGAATGTTCCGGCAAAAAAGCTGGAGACGGGTGATAGGATAGTAGCTGCAGCAGGCATTGCCAATGCAGCCCCCTATTTCAATCACCTGGAGCAGGAATACGATCTGGTGAGTAAAAAAGACTTCCCCGATCACAAGAATTTTCAGTCTTTCGAAGTGCGGTCCATAGACGAATTGGCGATCACAAAAGGTGCCTCCATTGTACTTACTGAGAAAGATATGGTAAAATGGAAGCCGTTTCTCAATGAAATCAAATCACCGATATACTATGTACCCATAGCCGTGAGTTTTATTGAAGGTGAGAAAGAGTTTCTCTCGATACTTGATTCGAGTATCAAAAATTACGATCGGGATTATTGAGATGTGTAGTTTTGCGGGCGTGAAACGGAAGGGGCTAGTACTGTTTACATTGCTGCAATTAAGTCTGTGTGCATCTGCGCAGATTCTTGACGATAGTTCTAAGCTTGTGTACGGTCCGACCACCACGCTGCGGTTCTCTCAGGAAAGTTGGATGCTCAATAAGCTTGACACTTTGCCGGTTGATACCACGTTAAAAAACCTTGAAGAGTTTGCCATTTATGATCAGTTAGAGGGGAAATATCAGGATTTAGGAAATATTGGTACCGCTTTAAATCCGCTCTTTTTCCAGTCTCCGGATTTCTCGGGGCTTCGGGCGGGGTATCACGGGTATGACCCACTCGTCAATAGCCCTGAAGATTTAACTTACTTCGATACTAAATCACCTTTTATTGACCTTAAAGTAGTGCTAGGTGGGCAGGGAAGGTCAGTGATTGATGTGTTGTACACACAGAATGTAAATCCAAATTGGAATATAGGCTTTTCAGTAAATCGCCTCAATATCGACAAGCAATTAGGAGCGGTCCTTAACGACGGTGATCGAAACCTGGAAAGCTCGCAAATGAATCTTTTTTCTCAGTACAATCACCCCAAGAGGCCTTACCGTGTGCTTGGTTATCTCAATCACTTTAACCACCAGGTAAGAGAGGTCGGAGGAGTCTATTTTACAGATTCGGCAACAGTCGCTGAGCAATTTCAATACAGGGACGCTAGTATTCTTCTTGCGGATGCCACGGCTAAAGATTTTAGACAACAGGCACATCTTTATCATTCATATGGATTCTTTGAGTTTTTGGAGGCTTACCATCAGTTTGATTTGGAGTACCAACGACTCAGTTACAGTGATTTTAAAGACGACAACACCAATTTACCCTACGACACCTACCGGGACTTTTACCCTGCATATCTTATTGATCAGGATAGCTCTTTCCAGAAGCTGAATTTCAGAAGTGTCCAAAACGAAGTGGGAGTAAAGGGTGGTGAAGCAATTTACTATCGGCTATATGCCAAGCAACGTCAGGTGAAGTATGATTGGTTGTACCTGGCACCGGAAAATGTCATCAATGAGCTTTACATAGGAGGGTTTACTCGCTTTGCTTGGAAAGACGTGTTGGCAGTATCAGCTAATGTTGAACTGATGAATACAGGCGATTACAAAATCGAGGGGAAACTTTCCAGCCCCTTCTTTTCAGCTAGCTATGGTAGCCAGTTGTATCAGCCTACTTTATTGCAGACAAGGTATTTTGGTAATCATTACGAATGGAATAATCGCTTTAATTCAACTTTTATCAATGAGTTAAAAGGTGAGATACGTTTGAAAACAGGAAGGTTCGATATAAAACCGGAAGCCAATTTCACTTCACTTACCAACCTGGTATTTTTCGATACCCTTGCCCTTCCACAACAAACAAACGGTACCTTGCTGTCTAGTAGGCTGGGATTATCAACTGATTTCCGCTTGATGACGAACGTTGAAGATAACGAATCATTCATTTTCGAAAATACCGCGTATTTCTCGGAAGTATCAGGAGATGAGAAGGCAGCTTTTCCTATTCCTCAGTGGTTGATTAATTCCCGGTGGTATTGGGAAGGAAAGTGGTTTCAAAACTCGACACCCATTGAGATAGGTTTTAATTTCCATTTTAAATCGGGCTACTATGCCAGATCCTACCGGCCTGAGTTGCAACAATTTCATGTGCAAAATCATGACTTTATTGGTGCATACTTTACCATTGATCCCTTCATTTCGATGAAAGTAAACAAGGTGTTTGTTTTTGCTAAAATGACGCATGTCAACATGCTGCCGGGAGGTGGTTATTTCATTACACCGCGCTACCCCGGACAAGAACGCATCTTCGACTTTGGCGTGCGCTGGATCTTTTTTGATTAATTAGATATGGAGCAGGAAAATATGAAAACAACACTTGGACTAAACCTTCCATCAGACCCCAGATGGACTAATATTGCGGAGAAAAATATTGAGGACATTTTAGTAGATCATGCTTATTGTGAGCAAAAGGCAGCTACCAGTTGCATTTCCTTGATCGTACAGTACCCTGATAAAAAAGAATTAGTGGATTGCTTGACGCCGGTTGTTGCGGAGGAGTGGGCACATTTCGAGCGGGTGATTGACCAACTTTATAAACGTGGATACGCATTGGGCAGGCAGCGTAAGGATGAATACGTGGCAAAACTGCAGGGCATCTTGAAAAAGGGGGGATCCAGGGAGCAGCAGTTGGTGGAAAAGCTCTTGATGAATGCGCTCATCGAGGCCAGGAGCGCAGAGCGATTTAAATTATTGTGGAAAAACATCCAAGATAAGGAGCTCTCCACCTTCTATTACGAATTAATGGTTTCGGAGGCAGGTCACTACAACAACTTCATCGAGTTAGCCAGGACCTACATGAGCGAGCAGTACGTCACGGAACGATGGCAGGAGTTACTGGAAGCAGAAGCTGAGATTATCCGGAACCTGGAAGTGCGTCCGGATCGTATGCATTAAGTTTTTTGTTTTTTCTTTTTTGCAGCCGGGAAGAGAATGTTATTTAGGATCAATCGGTACCCCGGAGAGTTTGGGTGTAGCGTCAGGTCTGTCGGCTGCTCTCCGACGATGTGTTGGTAATCCTCCGGGTCATGCCCGCCATAGAAGGTAAAAAAGCCTTTTTCAATCACTCCATGGATATACTTTGCTTCTCCTATGCTTTTGTTTTCTCCCATCACGAGCACATCTCCTTTCACCATATTGGATTTAAATCCGGTAGTCTGACCCATAAATCCTTTGATGATATGGGTATGATTTTGCGTCAACATTGTCGGGATCGGGTCCCATTTTGCTGAGTACTGAAAGAGTGTAAAAAAGTCATTTTCTTGCCTTAGCCCGCGACTTTGAGGTTGGTTGTCAATGCTTGAATATTCATATTCCCAGGGGCTTGTAACCAATTGAAAATTTTTGAATGCAAAGGTCTTATCAAAATCAAGTTTTGCTTGTGCTTTTGGGTCTGCTGCGTCACCGTCGAACATGACATCACAAATGTCCACGCCTTCGGCTGCTAAGGCAATATCATAGGTATCAGTGGCGGAACACATGGCGAACAAGAATCCACCACCCACCACGTAGTTTTGAATTCTTTTTACAATCCCCAGTTTTAGGTGAGATACTTTCGAGTAACCGTGCTTCCTCGCACTTGCCTCGTATTCTCGCTGCTGCTCCTGGTACCAGGGCATGTAGCGATAAGACCTGTAAAATTTACCGTATTGACCAGTGAAGTCCTCGTGATGAAGATGCAGCCAATCGTATTTGATTAATTCCCCGTACATGATCTCGTCATCAAAGATCACATCATAGGGAATTTCTGCATAGGTTAGTACTAAGGTCACTGCATCATCCCATGGTTGTTTACTCTTTGGTGAGTAGACGGCAATTTTTGGAAATTTTTCTAACCGCATGACATCCATATTGGAGGCAGGGCTTGAAATTCCTTCCAGGATTTGGTTAGCAGAAGCATCTGAGATCACTTCGTAGCTGACGTCGCGAATGATGCACTCGTTTTCAATCAACGTGTTTGCTTTTATCATGAAGCTTCCCCCCCGATAATTAAGTAGCCAATCCACCGGAAGCTCCTTCGTTAAGGTCCAATACGCAAGACCGTATGCCTTTAAATGATTGCTTTGCGCGTCATCCATCGGTATCAGTAAGTAGGAAGCTTTCACTTGTAATGAAAGCACCGCCAAAACCACAGGTAGGAATAACTTCAGTGAATTGCGCATCGTTTTTCTCATTCTAACGTAAAGAATAGCAAGTGGTACAATCTTAAAGTAAAACGGGCAGAAAATAGTTTATTATCTGCCTTACCTTTGACCCAATGGACATTCGCGAAAACATCAAAGAGGGAGTTAATTCCATCAAAGCCAATAAACTGAGAACTAGTCTTACAGCTGCAATTATTGCCATCGGAATTACTTCTCTGGTGGGAATTCTCACCGCAATTGACGGCATACAAGGTTCTATAAACGACAGTTTTTCGAATCTGGGAGCAAACACGTTTGATGTAGAGCGAAAGAGGGTGGATCGGGGAAGCTCAGACGGTAAGAAAGCAAAAGTCCATCCTCCACTGAAATACGATGAACTGTTACAGTTCAAAGAGAAGTGGGACGGGCCGGGTTCTGTCTCACTCAATGTCCTTGTATCGTGGAATGCTGAAATTAAGTACCGTTCGAATGTTACGAACCCAAATATTCTGGTAAGAGGAGGGGATGAAAATTTTCTGCTGGCAGATGGTTATGATATCAAACAAGGAAGAAGCTTTTCTCCGGCGGAAATACAAAATGGGGCTTATTCTGTCATTGTGGGTAATGATGTAACCAACACACTTTTTGATAGGAATGAAAACCCAGTTGGCAAGAAGATCACGATTTTGGGTGCCTCTTTTAGGATTATTGGGACGCTTGCGGAACAAGGAGGAGTAAGTGGTAATTCCAATGTAGATAGAACGGTGGTGGTACCCATTTCCACAGCCAGAATCATAGGTGCACAAAGAAATTTTGGCTACGAAGCGACCGTTGCCCTGAATAACCCAACTCAGATGGACTACGCCACCGGGTTAGCAACCGGCCTAATGCGCGCCATCCGGAGAGATCGGCCAAAAGATGAAGATTCATTTGAAATCAAAGTGAGTCGTTCTCTTGCTGAACGCCTTGGTGAGATTACCGGATACCTTCAAATGGGTGGCTTTACGATAGGCTTCATCACGTTGCTGGGAGCATCCATTGGTTTGATGAACATTATGCTTGTGTCAGTGACTGAGCGAACCAGAGAAATAGGAGTTAGGAAAGCACTAGGAGCCACACCTCTCAAAATCCGTCAGCAATTTTTAATTGAAGCACTGGTGATTTGTCAGATGGGGGGTCTCGGCGGTATCATACTTGGAATACTTATTGGTAATTTGATATCAGGAGTGGTAGGATCGAGTTCATTTGTTGTCCCATGGGTTTGGATCGTATTTGGAGTGGTAGTAGGGATGGTTGTTGGGCTGATTTCGGGTTACCTGCCAGCTTACAAAGCATCAAAACTGGATCCAATTGATTCCCTGCGTTTCGAATAGCTATGCTGGAAAATAGAATTAAGAGTATCATCAGAGATGTTCCTGATTTTCCAAAACCAGGAATCCTGTTCAAGGATATCACGCCATTGCTTCATCAGCACGAACTCAGCAAGGACATCGTTAAAGCACTGTCTGAAGAATGGCGAGAGAAGCAGGTTCATGCTATTGCAGGGATAGAAAGCAGAGGCTTTATATATGGTATGTCAATGGCGCAGGAAATGGGTCTTCCCTTTATACCGGTAAGGAAAGCAGGTAAACTGCCTTATAAGACCTATACACATGCCTACGAACTGGAATATGGATCTGCAGAGATTGAAATACATGTTGACGCAGTAGAACAGGGCATGAATGTATTGATACATGATGACCTGCTGGCTACGGGCGGTACTGCGGAAGCCGCAGCTAGCCTTATTAAAAAGGCAGGTGGTTGTGTTTCCGGTTTTTCCTTTTTGGTTGAATTGTCATTCCTGAAGGGAAAAAAACTATTACGAACTCATTCCAATGAAATAAGTGCTTTGGTGACTTATTGAGTTTGCTCAATTGTAACCTCTTTCACCCTGCCTAACGCATCAAAACGCACAGATAAACGTGCGGTACTGTCACAGTCAAGATTGTAGAAAAAGAATTTTTGATTTCGGTTGAATAATTGATGTTGGTCGGGTGTGCCTAATAACTCTTGCAGCTCGTTTTGATTGATGGTCAGGATTTGCGAATTTCCTCCAATCAGTACCTCTTTGGATTTAGCAATCCTGTAATCATCGCAATTTTCCAATGATTCATTCCAGGTATTGCCACTGAAGCCTTCAATTTTCGGTGCTTTGTAGCAGGATGAAAATACCAATAAAAGGAGTAACGAAGTGAAATGTTTCATGTAGTGCAAACGTACTTTGGTTAAGCAAATGGTAACCATTTTGTTTAAAATTAAATTCTACTTTTTGGATGGTAAAGCATGATCGTTTATCACCTACTTTTGTGATTTGAATTGAATAGAGGAGTATGTTAAAAATCGTCGGATTGATTCGTACGTTGTCGTTTGTCTTGTTTTTAGGAACCTTAGGGTTGGTTTATGCTTACTTACCGATTATGGTAGAGGTGCTCCCAGATAGATTAGATTTAGCTCTCCACAAATCAAGCTTTTTCTATTATGTAGTTGCTTTATTCATTATCGTTAACCTGTTCACGTGGGGTTTAACCAAGCTTGCTCATTCGTTATTGATGCTAAAAAAAGGAGAGGAGGTCACCGCCTGGTTTAATGTCATTTCTCCTGTTATTAACATCTACCTTTCCTTACTTTTAGGATATGTAGGGGTTATCAATAATCCGCTGCATGTTTCAGCTCAGGGCTTTGCCTATTTGAACTACTTTGGTCCCGCCATGTTGCTAATTTGGGTGGGCGTACTTTTTTACATGATTGTGAATAAAAAATCAACCACTTAATTTTCAGTAGATTATCTTGAGATAGCTTAATCTTTACTGCAATACGCAGCTAATTTCTTAGTCAGGGGTCATGGAATTTTTATATAAATTCCCATCTGAACTGTATAAAACAGCTTTTTTAACTCGAATTTGTAATATGTCGCAACCTACTGTTCAGTACACTGAAGACAGTATAAAATCACTTGATTGGAAAGAGCATATACGTCTTAGACCGGGGATGTATATCGGTAAGCTAGGAGATGGATCAGCGCATGATGACGGGATCTATGTTCTGGTCAAAGAAGTAATAGACAATAGTATTGATGAACACATGATGGGGTTTGGAAAGCAGATTCACATCAAAGTCACAGACCATCGGGTAGAAGTCAGAGATTACGGTCGCGGAATACCTTTGGGAAAAGTGATCGACTGTGTTTCCAAGATCAATACAGGGGGAAAATACGATAGCGGAGCCTTTCAAAAATCTGTAGGTCTGAATGGAGTGGGTACTAAAGCTGTGAATGCACTTTCCACCTATTTTAAAGTTCAGTCTTTTCGAGAAGGTGAAACCAAAGTGGCAGAGTTTGAAAGAGGGGAAATCAAGACAGATGCAAAAGTTGGTAAGACGAGCGAACGGAACGGTACCTTAACTGTCTTTGAGCCGGATGACACGGTTTTTAAGAATTATCATTTCATTCCCAGTTACCTGGACAATTTGATATGGAATTATGCCTACCTGAATGCGGGACTCACCATATCGCTGAACAATAAGAAATACCATTCAGAAAACGGTCTTTTGGATCTACTGCGGAATAAAACAGACGAAGAAGCACTGAGGTACCCCATTATTCACATGAAAGGCAATGATATTGAGATTGCGCTGACACATGGAAATCAGTACGGGGAAGAATATTACTCTTTCGTAAACGGACAAAACACCACGCAGGGAGGAACCCATCTGGCCGCTCTCAGAGAGTCTGTGGTGAAAACAGTGAGAGACTTCTTTAAAAAGGATTTTGATGCCTCAGACATTCGGGCCAGTATCGTTGGAGCCGTTGCAGTGCGGGTGCAGGAGCCGGTTTTCGAAAGCCAGACGAAGACAAAACTTGGTTCTCAAAATGTTGCCCCTGATGGCCCTACCATGAGGAGCTTTATAAACGACTTCATTAAAACAGAGCTTGACAACTTCCTTCATAGAAACCCTGATACTGCAGAAGCCTTACAAAAAAGGATTCTCCAATCAGAAAGAGAGCGTAAAGAAATTGCAGGAATCAAAAAGCTGGCAAATGAACGAGCCAAGAAAGCAAACCTGCACAATAAAAAGCTGAGGGATTGTCGTGTACACCTTAACGATAAGAAGGGTGATGAAGAAGTCAAGGATAATACCATGATCTTTATTACTGAAGGTGACTCTGCAAGTGGCTCTATTACTAAATCCCGGAATGTTCAGACGCAGGCAGTCTTCAGTTTAAGAGGGAAGCCCTTCAATTGCTTTGGTCAAACCAAAAAGGTAGTATACGAAAACGAAGAATTTAATCTTCTTCAGCATGCCCTCAATATAGAAGATGGTTTAGAAGGTTTGCGGTATCGCAAAATTGTGATTGCCACGGACGCAGACGTGGACGGCATGCATATTAGATTACTGCTCCTTACGTATTTTCTTCAGTTTTTTCCAGAGTTAGTTCGAAACGGTCATGTCTACATTCTGGAAACACCCCTTTTTAGGGTAAGGAATAAGAAAGAAACTATTTATTGCTATTCCGATGAGGAACGTCAAAAAGCCATTGCAAAGCTGGGTGTCAAGCCGGAAATCACCCGTTTCAAAGGTTTAGGTGAGATATCACCAGACGAGTTCAAAGGATTCATAAATGAAAACATTCGTCTGGAACCCGTGCTTCTCCAGAAAGAAACCAAGATCAAAGACCTGCTTAAATTTTACATGGGTAAAAACACTCCTGAAAGACAGCAGTTTATTATTGATAAACTCAGGATTGAAAAAGACCTGGAAGAAGAAATTAATCATTCTAAAGAAGAACAAACTGCCCAATGAAAATGAAGAAAAATGCATCTTGGTTACTCACTGCGATGGGTGCCTCCTTACTATTGATTGTCTCCTGTGTCTCGGACCCGGAACCAGATCCGATTCCCGAGTTGGAAGCCCGACTGACAAGTGCAACTGTCAAGATTACCAGACCTTCCGGTGACTTGAGAGGGCAGCTAGGGGCATCGGGTTTAGACCTACCCATTGATGCGATCCAATACGACGTGGCCATGTACACAGTGGAGTATACAACCACGTACGGTTCGCAGGAAGTACCAGCATCCGGAACGGTCTTCCTGCCTGTCAATGGAGAAGTTAGTTTCAAATTTCCGGTTCTCAGCTTTCAGCATGGCACCATAGCTTCCAATGCAGAGGCGCCTTCGCAACTTGGGATAGGTGATGTGCAAAATCTACTTTATTCAGGAATGGCGGGCGCAGGATTCATAGTAGTTGTACCAGATTACATTGGTTTTGGTGCCTCTGTGGACATCATGCATCCTTATTTTGTGGAGGAACCAACCGCAAATGCCGTTGTAGACCTTATCAGAGCTGGAGGAGAGTTAGCATTAGAAAATGACCTTGAAATAGGTACGCACTTGTATTTGGCCGGTTATTCTCAAGGCGGATACGCTACCATGGCGGCACATAAGTACATCGAAGAGCAAGGCATGGAATGGTTTGAATTGCAAAAATCCTACCCTTCTTCAGGAGGATACGATATGCCCGGAGTTAGGGATTACTTCTTTGGGTTGGATGTCTATGCTCAACCGTTTTTTCTTGCTTACGTTGCAGAAGCATTTAGAACGTATTATGGTTGGAGTGAAGATGATTTATCACTGGTATTCAATGAGCCTTACGCGAGTTTAATACCAACGCTATTTGATGCAAGCCTGTCGGGAGGGCAAATCAACGATCAGTTAAATGATACCATTGCAGTTCTCGTGCAAGCCGATTATATGGCAGATACGGAGGGAGCCGCCTACAGTAAGTTTACAGAGGCATTCAATGAAAACTCATTACTTGATTGGACTCCTCAGATCCCGGTAGCACTTTTTCACGGAGATGCAGATGTAACCGTGCCTTACCAGAATTCAGTAGACAGTTACGAGAGTTTCATCAGTTCCGGTACTTCTACTGATCTCATGACGTTTACAGATCTGCCGGGAGCAACACATTTTACAGGTTTTGTGCCCTATTTGGAGCAGATGCTCAACGACATCGTAGAATTAGAAGGATTGTAATGAATTGAAGAAAGAGAGGTCTATATCTACTAAGTATATACAGCTCTACCAGGTGCTGGCTACAGCTGCTGTATCGGCCTTTGTATTTTTTTATGGGACCTCTTTTATTCGAGATAGGGGTTGGATCGGTATTTTGATGTCGGTTCTCTATGTTGCTTTCGTAATCTATTTCTGGTACCCTTCCTTTCTTAAGAATATAAGAAAGATCAAACAGATATCCTATGATGATGAGTATCTGTATGTGCACGAGGAAGGGGTTGACACCCAAATTCCTTTGGAACGTGTAAGGGATGTCGAAATCACCAGTCTGGACGGCATGCATAGATTCAATTTCGTGGATAAGGAGCCTTTTGGAGCTTACATCCTTTGTAAAACATCAATCTGGTATCCGTTGAACTTTAGGAAGGTGGACAAGGAATTAAATCGCGTAAGGAATTTAATTAGCAAGAGAAAGCGAACTTTTGTAGAAGAAAATCAGAATAGCTTACCAAGCAACACTGCTTAATATATGGGAGAAGAACATCAGGACGAACACGAACTTCAAGAAGTGCTTCCAGTTTCTGGAATGTACGAGAACTGGTTTTTAGATTATGCTTCTTACGTAATCTTAGAGCGGGCAGTGCCCGCCATACAAGATGGCCTGAAACCCGTTCAACGGCGTATACTTCATGCCATGAAGGAAATGGACGATGGACGATACAATAAAGTAGCGAACATCATTGGAAGTACGATGCAATACCATCCACATGGTGATGCTTCCATTTCAGATGCCATCGTAAACCTCGGTCAGAAGGACCTACTGATCGACATGCAAGGTAACTGGGGAGATATCCGTACAGGAGATTCTGCAGCAGCTGCCAGGTACATTGAAGCGCGACTTTCCAAATTTGCTCTTGAGGTTATTTTTAACCCACAGACTACTGAATGGCAGCTGTCCTATGATGGTAGGAAGAAAGAGCCGGTTGCATTTCCGGTCAAGTTTCCATTGCTGCTGGCGCAGGGAGTAGAAGGAATTGCCGTTGGTCTCTCAACCAAGATTCTTCCACACAACTTTTGTGAAATTCTGCAAGGGGCAATAAACATTCTCAAAGGCAAAAAAGTAAAGTTGTATCCTGATTTCTTGACCGGAGGTAAAATCGATGTGGCCGATTATAATGATGGGAAAAGGGGTGGTAAAGTGCGTGTTCGTGCCAAAGTCGAAGAACAGGATAGCAAGCACTTACTGATAAAGGATATTCCTTACGGCACAACCACTACCTCCTTGATTGATTCTATCATCAAAGCCAATGATAAAGGTAAAATCAAGATCAAGCAGGTGGTGGATAATACAGCGGCTGAGGTAGAAATTCAAGTCACGCTCGCGCCGGGTATGTCTCCCGATATAACCATGGATGCGTTGTATGCTTTTACCGATTGCGAGGTCAGTATATCGCCAAATGCATGCGTGATCGGAGACGAAAAACCTCAGTTTTTAGGTGTCTCTGAAATTCTTCGACAGTCAGTCGATCAAACGGTAGATCTGCTCCGTCTGGAGCTTGAAATCCGCAAGAAGGAGTTGATGGAAAAGATCCTTTTTTCCAGCCTAGAAAAGATTTTTATCGAAAACCGTATTTATCGGAACATCGAAGAATGTGAGACCTGGGAGGCTGTTATTGAAACCATTGACCGGGGACTTGATCCGTTTAAACCTGATTTCTATCGTGAGATTACGGAGGAGGACATCGTTCGACTTACCGAGATCAAGATTAAGAGGATTTCAAAGTTCGATGCGTTCAAAGCAGATGAGCTAATGAAGCGACTGCAGGAAGAGTTGACAGGTGTTGAGCATAACCTGGCACATTTAACAGAATATGCAATCGCCTATTACGAAGGACTACTGAATAAGTACGGTGAGGGTCGAGAGCGTAAAACGGAGATAACCAATTTTGACAACATTCAAGCGACTGTAGTAGCTGCGAACAACGCTAAGCTCTACATGAACGCCAAAGATGGTTTCATAGGGTCAGGATTAAAGAAAGATGAGTTTGTCTGCGAGTGCTCAGACATTGACGATATCATTGTTTTTCGCAAAGACGGGAAATGCATGGTGACCAGAATTCAAGACAAAGTTTTTGTGGGAAAGGACATCATTCATGCCGGGGTTTTCAAGAAAGGAGACGAACGCATGGTCTACAATATGATCTACGTCGACGGAAAAACAGGACGTAGTATGATCAAACGTTTTGCTGTTACTGCAGTCACCAGAGATAAGGAATATGATCTTACGAAAGGGACCAAAGGCTCCAAAGTCCATTACTTCACTGCAAATCCAAATGGAGAAGCAGAGATGATTTCAGTCTATCTGACAGGCGGAAGTAAAGCAAGAAAAAAGGTTTTTGATTTTGATGTTGCTGAAATTGACATAAAAGGAAGGGGAGCGGGAGGTAATATCTTGACCAAGTATCCGGTCCGAAAGGTGGTGCTTAAGGCTGCTGGAAAATCTACCTTAGGTGGGTTAGATGTCTGGTATGATCCGGTAGTTGGCAGATTAAATAACGATGATAGAGGAGATTACCTTGGTAATTTCCAGGCAGAGGATCAGATCATGGTTTTCTACAAGGATGGGTCCTATGAGATTACATCATTCGAATTGACCAATCGATACGAGGCAAGTCATGTGCTTAGTATGACGAAGTTTTCGGACGAAAAGCCAGTAACTGCTGTTTATCAGGACGGAGAAAGCAAGATTAGTTACATCAAACGTTTTCTTGTTGAGACGTCGTCTGCCAACAAGCGATTTCTTTTCATCTCAGAGCATAAATCATCTAAATTATTTTTTGCTGATTATGGTGATCAGCTCGATGCTAAGGTCATTTATAAGGAAAAAAGAAGGAAGGAGTCCAAAGAACTTGAATTGACCAGTTTGATCGATGTCAAAGGGTGGAAGGCTATAGGTAATAAATTTCCCGTGCAGCAGTTACTTGAAATTCAGATTGAAATGAAGCAAGTAGCTAAGCCGAAGGATGATCAAGCGTCGGATTCTTCACACTTGCTGGAGGAACTAAAGAATCAAGTAAAAGAAGAGGTAGAAAAGGAAGAGAATCAGCTTGGTCTTTTTGGAAAAGAAGCTAAAGAGGAGTAGTTGTATTCTACAGATAAGAAGATTGAATACCTTTCGAGATTCCTGACTCCCGCCAGGCAGGAAAAGCTTGAATGTATACTCTCCAACAGAACGGATGCGTTGACGGTAGTGCTGGAAGATGTCTATTATGCCCAGAATATCAGTGCCGTCATCCGAACTGCCGAGTGTTTTGGCGTTCAAAATGTACACATCGTAGAAAATCTACACAGGTACGAAGTCAATCCCAGAATTGTGAGAGGAGCCGCGAAATGGATAGACGTGCATCAATACAGGGGAAGTGATCCTTCGAGACAATGCATCAATAAACTAAAAGCTCAGGGTTACAGGATCTACGCGACTACCCCTGATCATGCTTCAATTGGAATAGAAAAGGTGAACCTGGATCACAAATGTGCCTTCATCTTCGGTACAGAATTGACAGGAGTAAGTCAATCGGCAGTGGCTTTGGCTGACGAATCCATTCATATTCCTATGAGTGGATTTACAGAGAGTTTTAATATTTCTGTAACGGTAGCGCTCATTTTGCAATATGCTAAGAAGGCATTGATTCAAAGTGGTGTTAATATGAGATTGTCAGAAGAAAGAATGCAAGAGGTAAAGTTTGACTGGTATAAACAAGCTGTTCGCCACTCCACGCAGCTATTAGAGCGGTTTGAAGGCTAATGCGCAGTATTTTTCGATATCTGCTACTACTTATCAGCCTTACGGCTATTGTAATTATTGCCAGCAATGTTTGGGTGATGGTAACTACCAAGGACAAGGTGCACGTGACTGTTCATGCGCTGCCATCCTTGAACTATGGAGTCGTGCTAGGTACAAGTCGATTTACTGTCGCAGGTAATAAGAATCCTTTTTACGAGGCCAGAATGGATAAGGCCAGTGAATTATTTTTTAAGCAAAAAGTGGATTCAGTGATTGTGACCGGCGATAATGAAACCAGGTATTACAATGAGCCCCGGGACATGAAGCAATCCTTACTAGAGAGAGACGTTCCTGCTGCAGTAATCTTACAAGATGCGGGAGGTTTGCGCACATTTGATTCATTTTATCGATTAAAGCACGTTTTTAAGAAAAATGAGGCAATTATTGTTACGCAGCGCTTTCATTCCTATCGCGCATTGTATATAGCGGAGAGATTAGGTATTGATTCGTATGTATATGTAGCGGATGAACCGGATAATCCTATCTATTTCGTTTATATTCGGGAATGGATTGCCAGACCCTTAGCACTTTGGGATTTGCACATCGCCAATCGTAAACCAAAATACTCTGACTAGTATTAAAATATTGTTACAAATTGTAGGCCTGACCCTCATCGTCATCTTCATTGGGTGTGCCGTATTCTATTTTTTTGGATCCGCAGCGACGCTGGATAAAGAAGATTATAAGCGGCAGGTTGAGTATGAAGCACCAAATCAGTCTTTTCAGGGTGGCGACACTTTGCGGGTGATTACCTATAACATCGGGTACCTTTCTGGGATGTCAAATAATCGATCTGTAGAAAGAAAACCAGATATTTTCGATGATAATCTGCATGCATCAAAGGTTCTTATGTCACGGTATCAGCCGGATTTGGTAGGTTTCCAGGAAATCGATTTTGAAGCTGAAAGATCCTTTTTTGTTAACCAGGCGGATGAATTGGGCTACAGTATGCCTTTTTACAAGGGATTTCATTCGGTAAACTGGGATAAGAGATATGTTCCTTTTCCTTTTGGAGCCCTCTCTAACCATTTTGGAAAGATGGTTTCCGGGCAAAGTATCCTCAGCAGATATGATCTTAAAAACCCCGACCACATTGTACTCAGTAAACCTCAAAATTCACCCTTTTACTACAATGCCTTTTATTTAGATCGTTTGATTCAGACATGTGATTGGATCGTTGGGGACAAGGTAGTGAAAGTGATGAATTTACATCTTGAGGCTTTTGATAAAGAAACGCGCTCTTTGCAAGCTGAGAGAGTAAAGGAAGAGTATTTGAGATTCTACGAGGAATTCCCGGTTTTGATCATGGGAGATTTCAATAGCCTTGCGGATTGGATGAAGAAGGATGCTATGCAGCTTATAATGGATGCTCCAGAAATCACCAGTGCGATTGATCGAAATCAATACACGACAGACAGCCTTGCCTGTTTCACTTTTAGCTCTGAGAAGCCGTCCTATATGATTGATTACATACTTTATAATCAATCATTTATTGAGAAAGTAGAAGCGAAAGTGCTGACGGAAGCCGGTCAAATCTCTGATCATCTCCCCGTTCTTTTTGACTTTAAGTTTAAACAGTAAAATGGCGGTGCCTTTTGATCATTCAATCGTCCAATTTTATTTAATTTCGTGATCTAAAGTCAACGTCATACAGGTACTAAAATGGTAAAAGAGTTTGAAAATCTAAGAGAAGACGAAGTAGAGGTTTTGCTTAATGCACCCATCAATGTTGCAATTTTGATTGCAGGCGCAGATGGGAAAATTGACAATGCGGAAAGAAAAGAAGCCATCTCTGTTGCTCGCGCCAAACAAAGCAGATCGAGAGAACAGCTAGAATCTTACTATCAGCAAGTAGGCGAGCGATTCGAGGCTAAATTTAATGAACTGGTAGAGGCGTATCCTGATGAGGCAGAAAGTAGAAATAAACAGATCACAACAGAACTTAGAAAGTTAAACTTTATTCTACCTAAGGTGGATAGCAAATTCTCAATTAAACTCCATGCCAGCTTAAAAGATTTGGCAAAGAAGATTGCGGAGGCGTCCGGGGGAGTTCTTGGTTATTTATCGGTAAGTAGAGAAGAATCTCAACTCATGGAGTTGAAAATGATAAATAACCCGGAATAATAGTAAAGGAGCTTTTAAATTAAGTCAGTCTTTGAAGACTGGCTTTTTTAATGTCTGATTTACGTTCGATTAAAAGCACATTCACATTACCCTTCAGGATAGTGTTTCTGATGTGGCTTATCTATTATATTCAAGATTCAGCGGGGGTAGATTTGGGTTTTTTGGGTATCAATCCACGATCTTTTGATGGTTTGATTGGTATTATCACAGGGCCAATGGTGCACGGTACAACCAGACACCTCGTAAGCAACACCTTTCCATTGATCGTGCTTGGGGGATTACTCTTTTGGTATTATCCAAAGTTTGCAACAAGAGTGTTTTGGCAGTCTTATCTATTTACCGGAATGATGGTTTGGATTTTTGCGCGTCCTTTTTATCACATTGGTTCGAGTGGATTGGTGTATGCCCTTGGCTTTTTTCTAGTCTTTTTAGGTTTACTAAAAAGGGACTTCAAGACCTTGCTGATCTCCTTGTTGGTAGTTGGTCTTTATGGAGGAATATTTACGAATGTTTTTTTTATTGATAATCGAATAAGTTGGGAATCCCATCTCCTGGGGGCTGTGACGGGAGCAGTGCAGGCGGTCCTGATCAAATATACAGTTGCTACCGGTAAGAGTTGATGACATAAGCAATAGGAGCTTACCGAAGATCTTTCATTTTTGATTAGTTTGTTAAAAATAGGGTTTGGCAGTGAACTGTTTTAAGGTAGTGGCAACATCTTATCATAATGTTACCCGTTTTTGTGGCTATAGCACTCGCAGTGCCATAAATGAATCGGACGATGATTCTGCCAATCATATGAAGAAAGTTAAACTCTCAGCAATCCAAGACTAACTTGTAATTTTTTTGAAATAGCCTGCATATTTCACTTTTTTAACCGATTAACACACTCTCGGCAAGAAGTTGGCAGGCTGTCCTGTCTAGCTTGCCACCTAAAGTGGAGGGAAGATCATCTACTATTGCCAGCTGTTTAGGTTTCTCATAAGGATGAATATAATCCTCCTTGAGTGATGAAAGCTCAAAGTGTTCCTTTGACAGGCAAACGACCTTTTGGCCCAGACTTGCATCCGGTATCCAGGTCACGACCAGGTGGTTGACACCCAGCATCTTTGAAATGATCAATTCGACCTTTTCAGGGTTCACCATTACGCCTCCTGAATTGATGATAAAATCATATCTTCCTTTCCATTCAAACCTGCTGCTGCTATGTAAGTCAATCATGTCGTTGGTTTTTAAACTTTGATTGTCTGTGATAGTGCCTTTTATTTTAAGACATCCTCTGTGATCAACATCGAATTGAACATCTCCGGTAGCTTCAAAAATGGATTTACCGATTCTCCTGAGTGCTACATGAGAGGCGGTTTCGGTCATACCATAGGTGGCATACCAGTTTTGGGAATTTTGTAGGTGTTTTGCTAATTTCTTTTCGACGCCCTGCGACAAAGGGGCTCCACCAATCAAGACATTTTGTAGCTTTTCGACTTTAGTTCTCTTTTGCAGCAGTTTCTCTACCTGTAAAGGAACAATGGAGGTCAAGTCATACTGTTCCTCTAAAGCCTCAAAATCGGTTTTTGCTGGTAAGACTTTCAGCTTCCCATTGGTCAACCATGCTCTAACAAAGACCATAATTCCTCCTATGTATTTTGGTGAAATGCATAAAAGAGAAGATACATCAGAGTCACCAGCATTCAGGTTCACGGCTTTCAATGTCTGGTGCGCCGAGTATTCAAGCGTTTTTCGATGTAATTGAATGGATTTTGGGGAGCCGGTAGAACCCGATGTTTGAAATGTGAACCAATCTTTAGTAGACAGCCAATCTTGAATAAATGAGATCAAATATTTCTCTTCTTCAATTTCTACGCGAGCTTCCAGAGCAGGGATATCTATTGAAGATTCCAGATTTAAATAGGAGGTGTTTGACAGTGATATCAGCATAGCTAAGGAAAATCTCTGTGTAAATAATCCGTGACTGTACTTTAGGTTCACTTATTTTTACTTTTTCACAGCTAAAGTAAAGATAGAACTATGCCTTTTAAGCGGATACTCTTATACGTTTGGATTTCGTTATTATTGATAGTAGCAGTGTTTCTTTTATTGAGAGATGGTCAACCATCCTCAAAATGGAGTAATGAAATTGAAATCCCCGGCAAAGGAAGGTTAATCACTTATAAAGACGCGGCTGTTGATATTCTGAATCAATCAGAGGGTGTTCAGGAAATAGTGATCACAGGTAAGGTTTATATAGAAGCTCCCTCACAGAATGAATTAACCTATGTTCTTAAGTCTGAGCAAGCAGTCATAGAAGTGACATCGGGTGTCGCAGTTATAGATGCCTCAATCGAACGGACTACAGAATTGATCGTTGCCGCAGGTCAGGCCTCACTTACGCCAGTGCTTACCACAGAGGGGCGTAGAAGTAGGAGCGTGCAGATCTCAGAAGGAGAAAAAGGAATCATTTCTCCATATGCTAAAGGCATAGTCAAGCAGAATAATAGGGATAATAACTTTAAGGCATGGGCTGATTTTAAATTGGACTTCCAAAATGAAAACTTAGAAAATATTGTTCTTCTTCTGCAGGATGTCTACGGAATCAAAATAGGACTTGCTGTGCCGAACCTATCTAGATGCCGCTTTACAGGTACATTTGACCAAGCTCAACTTGATGATCTCATAAAGGAACTATCCGCCAACTTAAACCTTCAGGCAACGGAAAATGAAGACGGAAGCTGGATTTTAATAGGGGACGGCTGCTGAGCTTAATACGTCAAGGAATCCATTTGATATCGTCGAATTTAGGCTTACGTTTTTCCAGAAAAGCATTTCTTCCTTCTTTGGCCTCATCCGTCATGTAGGCCAATCTCGTTGCCTCTCCGGCAAATACTTGCTGCCCCACCATGCCATCGTCTGTTAGGTTAAAAGCAAACTTCAGCATCTTGATGGAAGTGGGAGACTTTTCCAGTATCTCTAACGCCCACTGATAAGCAGTAGCTTCCAGGTCATCATGCGGGATCACGGCATTCACCATTCCCATATCATAAGCATCTTGCGCACTGTAGTTCCTTCCGAGAAAGAAAATCTCTCGCGCTTTCTTTTGACCCACCATTTTCGCTAAATAAGCCGATCCATATCCCCCGTCAAAGCTTGTAACGTCCGCATCTGTTTGTTTAAAAACGGCGTGCTCTTTACTTGCTAATGTCATGTCGCATACTACATGAAGACTATGCCCGCCACCTACAGCCCAGCCGGGAACTACTGCAATGACAGCTTTCGGCATGAAACGAATGAGTCGTTGAACCTCCAGGATGTTAAGCCTGGGCATCCCATCGTCGTCAACATACCCCTGGTGGCCTCTTGCTCTTTGATCTCCACCACTACAAAAAGAGTAAACCCCGTCTTTGGGAGAGGGCCCTTCCGCACTGAATAACACGACACCTATGTTCGTATCTTCTCTTGCATTCAGAAAGGCATCGTATAATTCTCCTACCGTCTTTGGCCTGAATGCATTTCGAACCTCAGGTCGGTTGAAAGCTATTCTTGCTACCTTTCCTGATTTCTTGTAGGTGATGTCTTCGTATTCCTTTACGGTTTTCCAATCGGCTGTACCTGTTACAGGTTGATGTCTTTCATTCATTTCTGTATGCTCTTTTTTATTTGGTTGTAGACTTCCACGTTCGTTTTATGTACCGTCTGGATCTCAAGAAGCTTAGGTAAGTCACTGCGTTCAAAAAAATCATTCAATGCTAATTCTAGCGTGACCTCATCATTGGCCTTGTAATACAGCATACCAGCATCTGCTGCACTGTTTTTTAGGTCTTTATGATGAGGGGTAATGAAATGCTTTTCTCGCTCTGAGGTTTCCAGCTGCCTTGGACCCCGTATCAAATCAAAGATGCCACCACCGAAGTTATTAAATACGATCACACGAAGGTTACTTAAATCGTATTCGTGTAAGAAAGCATTGCGATCGTATAAAAAACTCAAATCACCTGTTAGCAAGACGACGAGTCTCTCAGTACTAAAAGCCTGCCCAACAGCGGTACTGTTGGAGCCGTCGATGCCGCTTGTTCCGCGATTACAGTAAACCAGCTGATTGGGCTTGGTTGCACCTAGCAGATTAGCATACCGAACGGGCATTGAGTTCGATAGATGTAGGATCACTTCATCTGGTATATCTTGTAAAACGCGCCGAAAGCATCCAAACTCGGAGTATTTGGTTATAGCCAGACCTTCCAGGGCGATCTCCGCTTTTCTTTGATGTTTTTTCCAAAGCTCTTGATATCCTGTTTTTTGTTCCGGTAGCTCAATCATAGCATTTAGAAAAGCCATCGTACTGGATCCGATCGAAACACTCAATTTTTGGAAAGTATCCCCAGGCAATTCATTAGCTTCAGATACATGCCAATGCCGGAAATCACCCTGCCTGAGTAACATTTTGAGGTTTTTTGAAATGGTTGAGAGTCCAATGGTGACTACCAGGTCCGGAGATAACTCATCCCAGTTTGTAGCATTCAACAAAAAGAGGTCTTGGTGATGAATGACATTGGAAATAGCATGTCCGTTTCCTGTTACTTCATTGATAATCGGAATACCTTTTTCTAACGACAAGCGGGAAAGCAATAAACGATCATTCTCGGTTAATTGTCCCTGCCCCAGCACAATGATTTTCTTCTCTTTAACAGTCCATTCAGATAATAGATCAATGGGAAGTTCGGGATGTGTTGTCTCGTGTAAATACTTTAAAGGAGATATGGTGGAGAAGCTCCATGAGTCAGTTTGCTTAGGGTAAAAAGGCTCTCTGAATGGAATGTTTACATGCACAGGTCCGGATTTGCCTGAGGCAAGTAGTACTGATTGGGAGATCTTTCTGCGATACTCCCATTCTGCATCCGGATGTGACCGATCTACAGCTACCTGTTGAAAACTCAAGATGTGCTGAGCAAATGGGTTTTGCTGCCGTATGGTTTGCCCATCCCATTGGTCAATCCATTCGGGTGGTCTGTCGGCAGAGAGGACAACCAGCGGTATTCTCTGATAGTAGGCCTCTGCTATGGCTGGGCCGTAATTTAGCAGGGCCGAACCAGATGTACAGCAAAGCACAACTGGTCTTTTTGTTTCTTGGGCAATGCCCAAAGCAATAAAGCCAGCAGACCTTTCATCTAGTATGACGCGGGTATTGATTTTTGTATTTCTATTAAAGCTGATACTTAATGCAGCATTCCTAGACCCAGGGGAAAATACCGCATGCCGCACTCCTTGTTGATAACAAACCTCTGAGGTATCAAATACAGACTGGTCCATTACCGATCAAAGAGCTTTTTTAAGGTATTAATTTTCATTTCAGTTTCTAAGAATTCTTTGTGCGGATCAGAATCTTCAGTAATGCCTGCACCCGCAAAAAGTCTTGCCTTGCGATTAGACACAATCTTCATGCACCTAAGGTTTACGTAAAGGCGAGATTCCTGATTGACATTGACGGGTCCTAAGAACCCTGCATATAACTCCCGATTGTATTTCTCCTCTTGTTTGATAAATGAAAGTGCGTCTAGTAACGGCATCCCGCATACTGCTGATGTTGGGTGAAGTAATTGCATCATAGTGCTACCTAATTTCTCCATGCCCACTTTTTTCATATCGACGGAATAGGTGGTTTTAAGATGCACAAGATTACCTGCACGGGAAGTTCTGGGGCCTACTTCAGAAAATTCTCTTAAGCGAATTTTTTTAAAGCAATCGATGATGTACCTGCTTACCATCGCTTGTTCCTCTATCTCTTTTTGTGTCCAGGCAATCTCTTGCAACGAACGATCATCTAAGCGTTGAGTTCCTGCTAGTGACATGGTCTGAAATTGTCCGCTATCGTCAATGGAGAGTAAGGCCTCAGGGGTCGCACCCATCCATAACCCATATTCAGGAGTATAAGTCAGGTAGCAGAATGCATTTTGATACGCTTTGCAAGCTTTCTCGAAGAATTTGTACAAGTCGAAGTCCTCTGGCAGATCGATGTCTTTAGTGCGTGATAGCACAACTTTTGAGAATGTTCCTGCTTTTAATTCTTCAATTGCCCGGCGTACAATTTCTTCAAAGTCTGTTTCATAAGAACTTACAACATCCTCCCTCTGAGCTTTATCTTTTACGGGATCTTTTGACATGAACGTTTCTAGCTCGGTGGCAGATAGCTGAGGTGAGATGTGATATTCAGCATGGTTATTCTCTGCAGGGACCCACGAGTAAATAAGGTCTGCTCTTATATGCTTAGGAATGCTTGGGTGATGCTGATCAAATGGATTAATTAAAAACCCCGGATCGCTGAATTCAAGTTCATCCAGATCTTTCAAGAACTGACTTTTCAAATCGATGATAGCAGATACTTTCGTTTCATTGGGGTGACGCCACACTGCGATCGGGTAACCTGTTTGCAAAGCATGGGTGATGGCTTGCTCAGCGTTAAAGAATAATTCTTTGCTTGTTGCTAACGTATTAGTCTGAATCACTTTTTACTTAGTATAGCCATTGTTATTCTACTTACACAAACAAGTTGTGCGTCACTGCTAGTAATTTCAATTTGCCAAACATGTGTCCCTTTGCCAACATGCAACGGCTTACATTTGCCTGTTACAAAACCGTCTTTGGCGGGTTTAATGTGGTTTGCGTTTACATCTAGTCCAACAGCGTAATGTGTGGCAGGGTTCAAAAGTAGACTTGCCGCCACGCTTCCAAGTGTTTCCGCAAGCACAACACTGGCTCCACCGTGTAGTAATCCCAGCGGTTGCTTAGTTCTGTGATCAACCGGCATCCTTCCTGTGATGTAATCTTTCCCAATTTCGGTGAACTCAATACCCACGTGCTCCACCATACAATTTTTACTAAACTCATTGAGCTGATCTACTTTTATTTCAGGAGGAAACATGCTTGGATTATTTTCGCGAATATCGACAAATATAGTACGGCACATTGAATCAAAAGAAACTATACATTATCCGCCATGGACAAACAGAATATAATAGAAAAGGCATGGTGCAGGGAAGGGGAATCGATGCAGATCTTAATCAGGTAGGCGAGAGACAAGCGGCGCTGTTTTATAAAAAATATAGCAAGCATTCATTCGATAAGATCTACGTTAGTCAGCTCAAAAGAACGAAGCAAAGTGTGCAAGAATTTATAAATAAAGGTATCCCATATGAAAAGCTTTCCGGCCTGGATGAAATAAGCTGGGGAAATCAAGAGGGTCAACCGTTTAGTGATGAAGCCTCCAGGTCATATAGAGAGACCCTTGACAAGTGGACGAGTGGGAAGCTGGATGTATCTATTAGCAATGGAGAGACGCCTTTGGAGGTAATGGAGAGACAGAAGATTGCCATCAATACCATCATGTCAAAGAATCGAGAAAGGGAGGTACTAATATGCATGCATGGTAGGGCTATGCGCATTCTCTTGACCTGGTTGGTAGGGAGGGACCTGTCACAGATGGAGGGCATTGCACACACCAATCTAGGACTTTATAGGGTAGATGCTAAAGATGGAAATTTTGAAGTAAAAGTGGAGAACGATACATCACATTTAGTTGAATTCACAGTTTGAAGACCTTTTTAGGTATGAGTGATCATTTTTGTGAGTAAAGTACTGATATTCAGGTTGTTATTAATGCTATTATCTCCACTCAAAATAATATTCGGCATCCTTTTATTTGTTAAAATAAATAACTGTAAATCAGCTATATAAGCTAGTATAATTTAAGTAGTAGTACTTGATTGAAAAGATTTTGATTTCAACCGTCGCCTGTTGCAGTTTTAAGTATGTAATAAGGATTAAAATTGTAGGTTTTTGACCATAGCTGCTCAAGGTAACTTGTAAGATTTAACAAGTAAGTTCAAGGAAGATTAGTAATGCAAAGAGTGTAGCACTGAAGACCTTGCGCTGTGGTAATCAAAGTGAACAGATGCATTCAATCAGCTGGCTGTAGACAAGCAAATACTTTGAAGTTCATACGGCCTTTCTAGTTGTGATTTAATGTGCGCCAGAATTTCATCAACCCTACCGAAACAAAGTAGAAGCTGGTGATCACAATAAGGAAAGTAGCTTCTCAATGGATAGCTTATTTCACAACAATTAACACCTTGTAGCGCTTATTCATATTGAATGTTGCATTACGAAATAGTTTCAAAATCAACAGACCTTCCCTGGGTGCTTTGCATTCATGGTGCCGGAGGTAACATCAACACCTGGAAGTTTCAGATAGAAGATCTTTCTGCATCTTTTCAGCTCTTACTAGTGGATTTAAGAGACCATGGCAATTCGAATTACTGTGAAGATCAAGTGCCTTCGTATTCTTTTGATCTTATCGCAAAAGACGTATTGAAGGTTGTTGATCATCTCGAACTAGAGAGGCTAGCTGTCATCTCTCTTTCAATGGGGAGTATGATTGCTCAGAAGATGGCCATGCTTCGACCGCAGCTAATTACATTTTCAGTATATGCAGGAGGTGTTTTTCATGTAACACTTGCGATTCATTTATTTGCACATTCAGCCTGGATTCTCACGAAGTTTATTTCTTACCGAAGCATGTACAGGATCTTTAGCTGGTTGGTCATGCCAAGAAAAAATCATCAATTATCAAGGCGATTGTATATGCGTCAGGCAGCATTACTTACGCAATCAGCTTACAATCGTTGGATTCGTTTATACGGAGAATTTAGAAATACACTCCGTTCGTTTTTTAACTCTAATTTAGAAATCCCTAGTTTAGTGATCATGGGTTCGCAAGACTATATCTTCTTGAAAGCCGCAAAGCGCTATGCCCGGAAGTCAAGTACTTGCAAACTTATTGTACTAGAGGAATGCGGTCACATCTGTAATATCGAAAGGGCAACTGATTTCAATCGCCTAGTACTCCAATATGTGAAATAGAGGATTTACCTGACTTCTTTTACAATAAATTCCACTCTTCTGTTTTTTGCACGGCCTTCCGGTGTATGGTTGCTGGCGATATGATGATGTTGCCCATATCCTTTCCAGGATATCATCGTCTCCGGGACCTGTTGACTTAGGAAGTAGTTGTATACTGACTGTGCTCTTTTTTCGCTCAATATATGATTTTGATGCATATGGCCCACATTGTCCGTGTAAGCAGCAATCTCTACGATTACATTTCGATTCTGTGCCAAGACGTTAATGACATTGTTCAGTATTTGCTTGGATTCATTATTTAATTCAGCGCTTCCCGATGGGAAGTTAATTGAATTTAGCGTTAGGCGTTCTCCCACTTTGAGTGGGATCAATTCTACCTTGTAGGGAAAAGGTCCTCCGATAGTCTGCTTTCTCAGATCAATTTGTCCTTCAGTGTAGAAATAGCCCTCTGCGAGCGCTTTGTATAGATATAGCCTTCCGGATTCTAGTTCGAAATCAAACGTTCCATCTTGCAAAAGACCCTGATAAAGCACCTTCTTGGTGTAAGTGTCGTAGAGTAAGAAAAGACTGTTGCCTAGCGGGATTCTTTCTCCATCTTCTACGATTTCCAACTTTAATTCAGGCTTTAATGGCTTTAAATCGTAGTTGAGGTAAAGCGTGTTTTCAAATTGCTCTGGTTCGAATGTATGGATGTCAATATGTGATTCATATCCTGCCCTAACGATGGATATGGTGTATTGAATACCATGCGTCAGATTTGTCTCGTATGCATTGTTTTTGAAAGCAGTTATCTGTTCATTATTGATGGCAATATCTGCTTGCAAGGGTTGCTTACTTTTCGCATCCCGGATATTGATGACAGATAAACTCGGTTTCTTTTTGAGTTTGATGTCTTTAGCTATGAGTTCGTAGGTTGTTTTTGGGCGAAAATCAAGGTATTCCTGCTGTTCTTCATAACCGGGAGCAGTTATGGTTACTTCATAAGTGCTGCCTGTTGCAAGTACCATTGTGTAACTACCATTTCCCGGATTATTTTCGATCACAGAAGTAGGAAAGTCTTGAGATTTTACTTGAATATTGGCTGCCAGGGGAGTTCCTGTGTCCTCGTCTACAATGGAACCTTTTATTGCAAGGGTGGTAGCAGGTCTGAGGTTTGCAGGAATACGTAAAGTATACAGATCGAAATTGTTATTCTCCTTTCTGTTGATGTACATCGTACTTCCTTCAGCCGGGATGGTGCCATAGAGTTCATCGTCAGATGAATTAATAAAGTCGAGAGGCACCGGTTCGGTCCAGCTTCCATCGATCATTAAAGTGGACATAAAGAGGTCATAGTTTGGGAGCACTTGCTCACCTCGAATAGAGGCAAAGAGTAAGGTGCGATTATCAGGAAGTATGCGTGGGCAGTTTTCGCAGCCATTGTTAATTGGTGAAGGAAGAGGCACTGCTGCTTGCCAAACGCCCATGGTATTCTTTTCAGAGACGTATAGTTGGTAGCAAAATTTTCCTTCATATGGATTTGACTTTGCGGATCTCATAAAATATAGTCTATTGCCGTCAGCAGACACGGAAGGGAACCCTTCATATCCAGAGGTATTAATAGCTATACCAGCATTAATGGGATCACTCCAATCTTCACCATTTCTTTCCACATACCAGATGTCTTCCTTCCCTATACTTCCCGGGAAATTGGCAAAGAAGAAGATGGAATTTCCATCATACGTTAAACTTGAACCTGCTATTAGACTTCTTCCTGAGTTAAATGAATTAATGGAATTAAGTGGCTTAGAAATCCAGTTGTCTCCATCTCTCTCTGCGATGTATAATTTGTATCTTCCATCTTTATTCGATTGATAAATCATGGTATTACCATCTGCACTGATGGAGGGTGCATATTCAATCTTTGGTGAATTTATCGTGGCAGGGAGCTTAGTAAAAAACTGAGCCTTAGCAATTCCTGAAATTAAACAGAACAGGGAAGTAACGAACAGCAGTTTTGACATAGATAAAAGTGATCTAAAAACAAATATAAAAATACCATCGAACCACAAGGAACGAATGGCGATAGTTTTCTCCGAATACCTGGCTTAATTCTAATTATCTTCTAAAATATCTTATCAAACTCATTATCATTGGTATTTGCACAGAAGGAATTAGTCTGAGGGAGTCAAGTGTTCTTTGAAAAAGCTCAGGTTGCCTTTTGTCAAGTCCCTTATCTCTGAGTAGTTCTTGAATTTGGTTGTCAAATACTTTAAAGGAAATGCTGTTTTCTGCTTTAGATACATTTTTATCAGATGATTGAAATTGTGCCAGCTCGTATGCATAGATCATGACACTATGAGACAAATTGATGGATGGGTAGCTTGTCTTCATGGGAATCGTTGAAAGAATGTGACATAACCGTTCGTCTTCATTACTTAATCCATTCGATTCGTTGCCAAAGACTACGCCATATCTTTTTACGTGTTCCCGTCGATCAACTATGAACTGATTTAATTTTTGAGAGGAGATCAATTGGTTACGATTTTTTCTATTTCGAGCCGTTGTACCGATTAGTAAGTCAATGTCCTTTGCTGCATCCAAGAGTCTGTCATAAAATTTGATATTTTCTAAGAGGTCATGTGCCTGATAGGCAGTAACATGAGCTTGTTGCAATTCTTCCCTACTTTTTCCTACTATTCTAAGATCATTGAACCCCATATTTTTCAATGAACGACAGGTGAAACCAATATTTTCCGGAACCTGCGGTTCAACGAGGATGAAGACTGCTTCTGTAGAATCTGTATGACGCATGTATAAAGTTTAAGCAGAATCAAGAATTTTCCTGAATTTCGCATAATTAAAATTTAAGTTGATGAGAAAGCTATATTACCTATCTACCTGCAGTACTTGTAAGCGAATATTGAATGATGTAGGAGAGCAGTTGGCAGGTTTTGAAATTCAGGACATCAAGAAGAAAGCCATAACAGGAGAGCAAGTAGATCAAATGAAGCAGCTGGCAGGAAGTTATGAAAGCTTATTTTCCAAAAGATCCAGAAGTTATCAATCGAGAGGTCTGGCCGCTAAGACGTTGCAAGAATCAGATTACAGATCCCTAATAATGGAAGACTATACATTTCTGAAACGACCGGTTTTTATTGTGGAGGAAGAAATTTTTGTGGGTAGCGAGGCAAAGAACATCGAGAAACTTCAGAATTTCCTGTAGTAGGTCAGGATGGCTGGATTATTAGATCTTATCTGATTACCTTGATTGCCAAAGTGTAGGTGATGAGAAGGTTAATTGTATTGGGTTCAGGCGATGCTTTTGCAACAGGAGGAAGGCATACTACATCATTTCTGTTAGACGCTGAAAGGGAAGGGTATTTGATAGATTGTGGTGTTTCTACCTTGGTTCGCCTGAAACAAATTAACTATCCGATTTCAAATCTGCGGGGAATCTTTTTGTCTCATTTTCATGGGGACCACTTTGGAGGTGTGCCTTTTGTATTGCTTTCCTTAATGTTCGAATCTGCTTCTAATGAGTCTTTTTTTATTACAGGACCACGAGGTGTAAAGAGTAAGATAGAAGAATTGCAGGAGCTGATGTATCCGGGTACTGGATCATTTGTCCAGGATTTGGGGATAGAGTTCATCGAATATGATCAGAAATGGCAGCGTATGGATGACATCACAGTGAAAGCGCTTCCGGTTATGCATGATCCGGCGTCAAGTCCCCATGGATTAAAATTTAAATGGAACGATAAGATGTTGGCTTTTTCCGGGGATACGCAATGGGATTACAACTTGATTGAACTGGCCTCAAAAACTGAAGTATTTATTACCGAATGCAATAATTACGAGCGCAACAGTCCCGGACACTTGTCTCTGAACACTTTGGAAGAAAACTCATCCAAACTCGACAGTAACAGAATTATACTATCTCACATGGGGCGAGATGTGCTCGAATTGAAACGGTGTCCTTTTGAACGTCTTTACGATGGGATGGAAATACCACTATGGTAAAGTATAATCATTTTGCTGGACGATACTCAAAAAAGAAACTTGAAGCACACCGTCAAAAATCAGTTAAGGTGAGCAGCTAATTTGCATTCAATGTACAGAAATATGGGAGTCCATTAACCCTCATTCGATGCGAAAGCATCTACATACTCTTCAATAAATTCCTGTTTTCTTTTTAGGCGATATTGCATAACCCATCTTGGATGAGAAAGTGGGATTATCCTATCAAAGAATCCATACTTATTATTAATATGATTGAGGTATTTGATGTTTTGACCCTTGCCTATGCTATACGCCACCTGTCTATCTATTCCGAATTGCAGCTGCTTCTCTATTTGCTCCACAACATATTCCTCGAACATCGGTTTAAATCCCTTAATGTCATAGTAATTCAGGTTGATACCATCTTTTAAGTAGCCTAATGGAGACACAGCAGAAATGTAGTATTTCGAAAAAAAAGCTAGTGGGCCTCCATATGCGGAGATCATCTCATGAATAAACCTGGAACTTAGTTCAGCTTTTTTCTCAAAGTCATTTTGTATTCCACATGAAGTTTCCAGTAACACCGGATCTGTGAATGGCACTCCTGTTACGCCAGCTCCGAATCTACCGGGATTGATGCCAAAACAGATGTATCGCTTCTCGGTATCATTATAATATTTGGTGTAGAACTTAGCTGCAATGTCAAACGTATTTGAATTTGCGTAAGGGTTCATCACAGATACTTCAGGTGGAAGATTACCTGGAGCATTGAGTTGCTTGTAGTAATCAAGTATTAAAGTGGAATATGTTTTCATTTACTCATTCTCTCTTAGCAAATATCTTGAAATACAGATATTCACCTAGTATTGCATATGTCAAAAAAGGCCACCTTCAGGTATTTTATCATTCACAAACCATTCAGGGTATTGAGTCAGTTTACTCATGAAGATGGTAATCCTGGTCTGGGATCTATTTTCAAACTCCCCAAAGATGTGTACCCAGTGGGAAGGCTTGATTTGGATAGTGAGGGCCTGCTTTTGCTAACAAACGATAGGTCACTCAATCATCAACTGCTACATCCAAAATTTAAACACCGTAGGACATATTGGGCGGAGGTAGACGGCGTACCAGATCAAGATGCATTAGATAATTTTGAGAGAGGCCTTCAAATTAAAGCTAAGGGGAAAAGTTATTTTACTGAACCGGCAAACATTAGATTGTTGAATGCCGTGCATCTAGCTGAAAGAGAACCTGCCGTTAATCGCGTAAAACACCCCGTCACAACATGGGTTGAAATTAATTTGATAGAAGGTAAAAATCGTCAAGTACGTAAAATGACAGCTGCCATAGGGCATCCAACACTAAGACTAATCCGAATTGGGATTGAGTCTCTGAAACTGGGAGAGTTGATTTCAGGGGGTATTCAGGAATTGGCAGAAGAGGCCGTCTACCATAAGTTAGGAATCAAAAGAAAGCCCTTTCTTAGAAAGGGCTTAAGGAAGTAATAATTAGATTTTCCTTAGCTTATATCTATATTCCCCATCCTCATCGATGAAGGTGATGGTCATCTTATTTTGGGTTAGCCATTCTATTTCAGCATAAAAACCAAAATCTGCTCTCTGTCTGCCACCCGTATAAAAAAGTGCATCTAGAAAGTATACATTTTCCACTCCATCTGGACCCGTAAAAGTTTCTAATACTACAAACCAATCGCCATCAAATACCAGTCTTTGACCTTGATCATCGTAACTCGCAGTGAAATCGCTATTGAAAATAATGAGGTCATTCTCATGTAGGTGCGAAATGTCGTCTCGGAAGAGTGCACTTCGTCCTGTGAAGTAAGCTTTTTCAAAAGACCAGCTTCCGATGATTTTTTCTTCCCTTCTGTTGATGAGTTCTTCTTCACTACAGCCAATTAAAAACAACAAGGACGCAACACTTGCAAGTAAGCAGAATCTTTTCATAGCTTTCTAATTTATGCTTAAGCGTTGTTCAATTACCTTGCCAAAAGCATAGTTCGGGTTTGAAGGCTAATGTTTTCTGCCTTGAGTTTAGATTTGCCTTGTGAGTTTTCCTCAAGCATTTGTTGATTCTTTAGGCGCAGTACCCGGTTTGTCCGAGCCACAAGAATTGTTAAAGTCTCTTGACGATGATTCGCCAATAAGCATACGCGTAAATCCATCCAAGCATCGGCATAAGTTATCTCACTTATCGCCTGTCACTTGGTCCAATCATGGATATTATCTCCCTGAGCGCCCCTCTTTCATTGCAGATCCTCTTTTTCATGCGTGTGTATACTATGTCCAGGAACCTAGCTCAATGGTAATTGGTAAAGTGATTGGAAGCCTTCTGACAGAGTATTATGTGGCTGAGTCGGTAAGAGTCCTTGATTTATGTGCTGCACCGGGAGGGAAGTCTACTGATATCATCTCTAATTTAAGAGAACGTGACCTGCTCGTCTCCAATGAAGTGGTCAAGAGTCGTTCACATATTCTAAAAGAGAACGTAACCAAATGGGGTTATGCCAATCATTTGGTATCTAATAATGATCCAAAAGACTTTAAAAGGCTTCCTGGGTATTTCGATATAGTAGTGATAGATGCTCCCTGTAGCGGAGAAGGGATGTTCCGCAAGGACCGGCGTGCCAGAGCGGAATGGTCTCCTGATCATGTGAAGTTATGCAGTTCCAGACAGAAGAGAATTGTTTACGATGCCTGGAAAAGCATTAAGGAAGGTGGTTTTTTGATATACGCGACTTGTACATTTAATACCTCGGAGAATGAACAGATATTATCTTTTTTATTAAAAGAATTTGAGGCTGTAAAAGTGGAACTGAGTGCTTCTACAGAAGAATCTCAAAATGGTATTTACAGGTTCTTCCCTCATGTAAGGCAAGGGGAAGGTTTTTCATACTTCATCATACAAAAACAGAGCGCTTCAGGGTCTGTAAACTTACCCAGAATGAAAACTACAAAAGTAGATGATCTTCCTGTAGAGATAGGGGTCGAAGGCCGAGTGGTAAAGGAGAATGATCGTTTTATCTTTTACACACATGATCAGGATTCTGAACTGTTATCAAAGCAATTAAGAATGATCAAAAAAGGCTTAAGTCTGGGTGTAATGAAAAAAAATAGGTGGATTCCTGATCCGGAAACAAGTTTTTCTGTAGCTATTAAGAATTTTCTACCAGAACTTGAATTGGATCCTGCGCAAGCGCTACGGTTTCTGAGATGTGAAACATTTGATTTATTCTGTGAAGAGAGAGGGTATCATTTGATTAAATTTGAAGGTCATGGCCTAGGGTATATCAATCACCTTGGAAATCGATTTAACAATTATTATCCTTCTAATTGGCGCATTAGAACACAACAATCATTAAATAGAACCGCCTTATTTTAATGATGCGATTTGGTCAATTATTCATACTTTTTCTTTTTCTCGGAGGATGCATTCAACGGGATGAAACCTCTAAGATTGCCGGTGGATCCGAAGCACCTATAAAGTTTCCAGAATGGGCCAAAGATGCCGTGATCTATGAGGTAAACTTAAGACAGTTCACACCTGAGGGTACCTTTCGAGCTTTCAAGACACATCTTTCAAGGTTAAAAAATCTAGGAGTAGAGGTGATTTGTTTACTGCCGATACATCCCATTGGTCAGGTGAAGCGAAAAGGTAAATTAGGTAGTTACTATGCAGTAAAGGACTACCTAAATATCAATAAAGAGTATGGCACCCATGAGGATTTTCGAGATTTGGTTGCCACTGCTCACGATTTGGGAATGTATGTAATATTAGATTGGGTTTCTGATCAAACAGCTTGGGATCATCCTTTAAGGACTGAGCATCCCGAATGGTATCTGGAGAGTCCTGAAGGCCGTTTCATTCTACCTCTGCCAACAAATAGGGAGGAAGTAGTAGCTCTGGATTACAGCAACTCAGCACTTCGTGATTACATGATTGAAGCCATGAAGTATTGGGTAGATGAATTTGATATGGATGGTTTTAGGTGCAACATATCTGGGCATGTACCAACTGACTTTTGGATCCAAGCCAGGGCAGTTTTGAGTAAGTCAAAAGCTATTTTCATACTGGCAGCATGGGAAGATCATGAGCTCGATACTGCATTTGAGATGAGTTATGCCAACGAGCTCGAGTACCATATGCAGTTGATAGCAGAAGGTAAGGAGAGTGCTGCAAGCATCACTAATTATTTAGAGAAGATGCTGCAGACAAATGCAGCTGATCATGTGAAGGTGAATTTTACTTCAAACCATAATAAAAATGCATGGGAGGGAACCGTGTTTGACCGTTTTGGTAAAGCCGCTGAGGCCTTTGCGGTGCTGACTTACGTGGTAGAGGGTATACCGTTGATTTATTCAGGACAGGAAGTTGGTTTAAAGAAAAGGCTAAAGTTCTTTGAAAAAGATAGTATTGATTGGGGAGATCACCCTTTTAATTCCATGTATGATCGCCTGGGCAAGTTGAAGAGTGATAATCAGGCTTTGTGGAACGGTCATTGGGGAGGCAAGGTTCAGCTGATTCCCAACGACCGTAAATCGCAAGTTGTTTCTTTCTCAAGACAGAAAGCTGGCAATAGCGTCGTTGCACTATTTAATTTATCCCCTCAATCTGCGAAATTCTCATTACAGAAAGATTGGTTCGATGAAGACTATCGCAGATTTAAATCAAGAGATAGGGTTCGTATGTTATCCGAACAGACCATAACGTTGCCTGCATGGGGGTATGAGCTTTACATCCATTAATTTGGATTCCTTCTTGTCTTACGGCCAGAGAAGGCCTCAAGAATTCTTCTGATGTAGTCATTAATAAGGATAAAATAGAGTAAGCCGCTAAACAGCCAGATAGCCATTATGTTAAAAGATACGGTGGGAACTTTCAGTGTCCCTAAGATCTTGTACGGAGCAAAGAAATGAGCTCTTCCTATCTTTGAATACGGTCTGGTGTAGATCGGGTCTTTCTTTTGAATAAGCTCATCAGGACCTATGTAGATTCGATTTATCCTACTTGCATTTGTGACGATCGTTTTTATCTTTTCATTAAAGTTGTCCAACTTAAGCTGAGTAAACGACTCCTTCCCAATTTCACCAATCAACGCATAATAGATGGAATCTTTCTGTGTCGATGCGATTTGATACCTTCTTTTGAATTCCTTATTCACATTTTCCAAATAGCCCAACATTCTATCTCCATATTCGGAAGTAAAGTAACCAGGAACGAGTGTATTGATTAAAGGATAGGAAGGAACATCAAAACGATCTGTAAGGATGGTCACCTCGCTCTGAAGCAAGTCAAAAAGATGTACGATGCTTTCTTGATCTTCTGCTTTTTGCAGGTTCTTGGTGAGGCTTGTTAGCCTCGGTATGATGTAGTTTGTTTGGAAGGAACTCTCACTCATTCGCTGTTCTACATCAAAGAAGTGGGTCATGTAATCGTTATCTTGAAACTGAGCTACACACATCGCCTCATACGCCCATCGGGAAACCATAAGGTCACCTACAATAGGAACAAACTTTTTATTGGTGAAATCACTATGGAGATCATCAAACGAAATCATTGCACCTCCTAGTAGGAGCTGAGGTACCAAAATGAACGGGATCAATATGTAGATGGAGATTATACTGTCTAATGCAGAGGAGATATTCAACCCCACCATGTTGGCAAAGCAGAAAGTCGAGAAGAGAATCATCCAGTAATTGAAAAGCTGCCCCTGAATCTCTAAAATCAAGTTGCCAATCAGTACGAAACATAGTGCTTGAAATGCTGACAGAAGAAAGAGAAACACAATTTTTGAATTCAAATAGCTGATTCTACTTAAATTAAGAAAGGATTCCCTGACGAGTATCTTGCGGTCTTTGAAGATTTCTTCAGCACTAACCGTCATACCCATAAAGAGTGCTACCACAATTGACATGAAGATGAATACCGGAAGGTTCTTATTTTCTGCGAAAACATAGGAGCCGTCATCCAGTGTGTACTTGCTAAAAAATGCCAGGACAAAAGCCAAAAGAGGTGCTTCAAGCAGGTTGATGAGGACATACTGGCGATTGGCAAGTTTGGTCAAAGCGTTACGTTTACTGTAGATTTCAAACTGCTTAAATTTGTTTGGAATATTAAAGTTTGAAGGAGGAAGTCGTTCCTTGAAACGAATTCTTTTAATGTTTTTTTCAATATTTTCCCTGTACTTCTGGTGCCAGTTTTTCGCAGATATTCGGCGTTTAGTGGTTGACTTTCCACCGTCATCGATTTCTTTTGCTTCTATGATTTCCAGCACCTGATCAGGTATAACGTTCCCACATCTTGGACATTCACTTTCACTGGCATTTACTTGCATAGACATTGTCTTAAAATAGACAATTGAGTCTACAGGGTTTCCGTTATAGACCGGGTATCCTCCTTTATCCAATATCCATAGTTTATCGATCAGTTTGAAAATTTCACTCGAAGGTTGGTGGATAATGATGAGCACAAGTTTTCCTTTTCTTGCAAGGTCTTTGAGCAGCCGCATCACTTTTTCAGAGTCCATAGATGAGAGCCCGGAAGTAGGTTCGTCCACATACAATACTGCAGGTTCCCTCATCAATTCCAACGCAATATTCAATCGCTTTCTTTGACCTCCTGAAATCGTCTTATTTAGAGGGTCTCCAACTTTCAAATCTTTGATCTCAATAAGATCCATATCGGTCAGGACCTTTTCTACCGTCTCTGTAAGCTGCTGCTTGGAGAAGTCACTAAAACAAATCTTAGCGTTATAATAGAGGTTTTGATATACTGTTAACTCTTCAAATAGAAGGTCATCTTGCGGTACATATCCGATTACTCCTTCGCGGCTTGCTTTTGAAATACTGTAACCATTAATATGAACCCTCCCGTTACTTGGCTCGAGGTTACCATTTAGAAGATTTAGTAGGGTCGACTTGCCAGTTCCTGATCCCCCCATAATGGCTACCAAATGACCCGATTCCTCAGAAAAGTTAAACTGCTGAATGCCGTTACTTGAGTTCTTGAACTTGAACTCGAGGTCTTCTCCGTTTAAGACTATCTTGACATTTGAGCGTTCCTGACGGAATTGCTTTGTAATGTCGGTTTCATAGATAGATTTTATGTTAGGGCCTTTAATGATGGTTCCCGGATTAAGGAAGTATGTCTTTTTTGCAATTATTTTATTTCCCTCCAAATAGAGGTTTAGCGGACCATCATAACGGAAAATGTAAGAATCTACACTTTCAAGAAACAGCACAAGGATTCTTCCAAAGAGGTTCTCCACTAGCATGTGATGGTATTTTGTTGCTCCTGGAACATTGGCTTTTTTCTTCTGCATCACCCAGGCCATTTCCTCAGGCCATTCTGTCATCTTATTGTCGATGATTAAACCTTTATCAAAATCTATCTTTTCGGAGTCGGGCTCGAAAATAAAGGCTTTAATGTGTTCAACTTCTCCGTGAATCAGGTTAAAGTTCATGGCTACCAAAGATGCAAATTCACCCTCTTTAACGCTTACTTTGTCATCTGCACGAATCAATTCGAGCAATTCAATAAAAACGATGATTCGCTCTGATTGAACGAGTTCTTTGTTGATCTGATTACAAATTTTAGCTATCTGAATAATGCTGGTACTGTCAATTCCCAGTTCGTGATCTCCGGATGGATTTCTATTTGCCTCTCGATAGAAAGAAAGGTAATCGTAAAATAGATTGAGATAATCGTCTGTTAGTTTTTGAGTGAGCGTCTTTTTGAGATACGGTTTAACGACCAATTCACCGGCATCTTTCTCAAAGTCCTCCTTTACACTTTCAAATATTGCAAATAGATGAACTAATGCATTAACAATCGTTTCACTCATATAGCACTAAAATAAAAAAAGCCACTTTTTCAAGCGGCTTTTCGTACCTTATATTTTTTCACTTATCATCCGACTACAGCAGCCCTGATTTCGGTGACACTTTCGTAAATATCGTTAAACTGCGCTTTTGTTATGATGTCGTCTGGACCCAGCTGATCGAAGAACAGATCAACGTATCTCAGATTTGGTAAGACGCGATTAACATTTTCATCGTCTGCATGCGCATCCATGAGTTCAACCAACTTTTTCACCTGATCCTTCTGGGTAGCCAATACTTTCATGAGATCATCGTTGTAATCCGAGGAGATAACCAACTGAGACGTGATGTGCAACCCTTCAATTACTGAGCCGGCTATTACCAGCAGGGAGGTTTTTTCTTCTCCGTTTTTGTTTAGGTAATTATAAGTCTCAAAGAAAGATTCGGTAACGATCAATATTAATGAATCCTTGTTTTCAAGATTCGTCTCGATTCTATTCAGCATGGCTTCATTAAAAGCAGTACTGATATTCAGGTCCTCTACTAGTTTACGAGAGACATCCAGAAATTTTGTAGTTTCTTCTTGTCGATTGTAGGTACTCGAATAACTTAGGTCTGCCCCATAAACTCCAAGATTCATAGCCTTTTGCCAATTTGTTTCGTAGTTGATTACATTTTCAGGATCGTTTGTAATATCAAAAACGAAATTTGCTTTTGCTCGCTGCAGCAGATTCGTCACTTCGTAACTAGTTGGGATAGGGTACTCAAATTCCTCTTCTACAAAAGTTTCAAGCGCCTGCCTTGTGTCTTCAGTGTTTGCTTCTTCACCGCTACCGCCACCGCAGCTTACCATTAGAGCACTTATTACAGTTAGCGCAAGAAGATAGATTAGTTTTTTCATATGAATAAAAACGTTTTCTTTTATTTTTTGTTGGATTTCACACCGCTAAAATAGGGCGAATACTAAATATAAATGGTGAATGTTTGAAATTATCTGGAATCAGTTCAAACATTGTCCTATATGTACGAAATCAGTTTTAGTGGTTCAATAGAAATGAAAAGGATATGAGAAAATGGATAACTGGATTTCTGATTACAGTGACAGTCCCAACGATACTTTTTATGTTAGGACCGGTTGCAGAATTCTCAGAAGTTTCTTCGGATATTGACAGGTTGAACATACCCATAGAGCAGCTTGATCAATGGGTTTCGGAAGGAGAAGAGGCGATTCAGGATATTAAACCGAACAATGAAGCTCGAATTGTTTGGGCCGATTCTACTAGAAAAACGGAATGGGCAATCGTTTATTTGCATGGCTTTTCAGCTAGTCAACAAGAAGGTAATCCTGTACACGAAACAATAGCAAAAAGCTTTGGGATGAATCTGTATCTAGCTAGGTTATCAGGACATGGAATTTTTGATGAAGATTCTTTTGCTGAACTCACTCCGGAGAAGCTTATTAATAGCGCGAAACGGGCACTTTCCATCGGACATTTACTAGGTGAGAAAGTAATACTTATGTCCTGTTCTACGGGCGGAACTTATTCAATTTATCTAGCAGCCCATCTTCCCGAGTTAATTGATGCGTTAGTGATGTATTCCCCAAATATCGCATTATATGATACAAACGCCCGATTGCTTTCAGGACCATGGGGATTGCAAATAGGGCAAGCGCTTTTAGGTAAAAATATACGGTATGAAGAAAATATTGGAACTCCCAAGGAGCAGTATACTACTTCAATTTACAGGGTCGAGGGGCTTGTAGCTTTACAGGCGGTCCTAGATCAAACCATGAAACCTGAATACTTCAAGAAGATCACTCAGCCGCTCTTTGTAGGCTATTACTACAAAAACGAACAGGAACAGGATAAAGTGGTCTCAGTAAAAGCAATGCGAGATTTTGTTCAGACCGTTTCAACTGACAAAGAACTGGTGAGAGAAGTAGCTTTTCCAAGGGCAGGTGATCATGTAATTTGCTCAGGGTTACATTCCTCCGATTATCAAGGCGTTACATCAGAAACTGAGTCATTTTTTCAAGAGGTCTTAAAAATTGAAAAGACTGACACCCGGACTGTCTTTGAACAATCCATGTGAATCAACGCTTAAGAATTAGATAATTAGTGAATAAGACTATTAATTTGTAGTGTGAGTAAGCAGGAAGCCATGGTATTGTATCATCCTATTTTAAGAGCAATAGCTTTAAGGATGGTAGGCACGATAGAAGATGCAGAAGATATCGTACAGGATACATACGAAAAGTGGCTCAAAGTGGACACGTCCTCCATCACAAATGCAAAAGCGTATTTGATACGATCCGTACAAAATAATAGTGTTAAGTTTCTTGAAACCCTACGGAACCGATTTAGGCATGATGATGTAAACGAGTTACTGGAAACTCATAGCATGATGGATGAAACTCAAAATAAGAAGATGTTTCATTTTGATTTAGAAACGGAAGTTTCCCAAGCATGGGAGGTTCTTCACAAGAAACTGGAACCTTTAGAAAAATCGATTTTTGTAATGAGGGAGGTGTTCAACGTAGAATACGAAGAGATGCAGAACCTCTTTGACAAAAAAACTGAAAATCTGAGGCAGATTGTGTCTCGAGCGAAGACAAAGCTTCAGCAAGAAAAAGATCGTTTTCATCTTCCTTCTGCAAAAAGTTACATTCCTGAAAGTTTTCAAAAAGCTTGTAACGGTGGAAATTTAAGTGCCTTGTTGCACGAGCTTTCGGAAGATCTTAAAGAAAAGTTAAAATAATTTCTACTTTTCTGTCACAAGGTTGCCTTCTTCCGGTCTTAGTAAAAAAGCTTTTACTAACCCGACTATAATCGATGGAATTTATCCTTTTGTTTTTCGTTGCTCAGTGGTATTTATCACTGTTTTTTCAGACTTTCTTTTTACATAGGTATGCTTCGCACAGCGCCTTCACGATGGGTAAAACTACCGAGAAGGTTTTCTTTGTGTTGACGTGGATTTTTCAAGGGTCCAATTACCTAAGCCCATATGGATACGGCGTGATGCACAGAATGCATCATGCATTTGCTGATACACCCGATGATCCGCATAGTCCTAAATATGATGAGTCAATATTTAAGATGATGTGGAAAACAAAAACTATATACTCCGCTATCGCCAGTGGAAGAGAAGTGCCAGAGGCCAGATTTACGGAGGGGGTACCAAGATGGGATACATTTGATGTATTTGCCAGATCCTGGCCTTCCAGAATCTTCTGGGGTGGTATTTATGCATTATTTTACTACCAATTTGCCACTGAGTGGTGGATGTGGCTGTTCTTACCTGTCCAGTGGATGTTTTCACCTATCCATGGCGCAATCATTAACTGGTTTGCGCACAAATACGGATACAGAAACTTCAAAGTAGGAGATACTTCAAGAAATTTTCTTCCTTTCGATTTTCTCATGATGGGAGAGTCATACCATAATAATCACCACAAATATGGCTCTAGAGCTAACTTTGGTGGGATCAGATGGCATGAATTCGATCCTACCTACCAGGTAATTAAGTTATTAGACGGGTTGGGTGTGATCAAGTTGCACAAAGAAGTACAATTGAAGATGGATCAGGAAGCCAAAGCAAAACAACAAGTAGTAGCCGCCTAAGCTGTTTAAAGTTATACATTACCTTCTTCGTAGGGTAGTGGCCTCCTGAAAGGCATTTTTATCCCTTTACTGGAAAACTCAATGAAGTCATCATAGGATGACTTGGTTTCTAGTGAAGGGATTGCTTTTTTGTATGCTTGTAGTAATTCATCATGGTCTCTAAAGTCATCGTGGATGAATATGATTCGCTCCGGCACTTTACGTGACACCCAGCTTTTGACAAAATCATCGTCTTTGGTGACAAGAACGAAACGATGGTCCAACGATAGCTTACGTATGAAATCATCTTTTATTACCGATTTTTTCTTTGGTTTAAGTTGATTGATATGGATCGCCTGATGACTTGAAGAGTGCAGCGCAACAAGCTTAGGGCTTAGGTTTTCGTCAATCAGGAAGATCATAACTTACTAATTGGGACATTTACTTGAGTTTGATCCCATTTGAATGTCATGATCGCATTATTATCCATTAGCTCTTCGAAGGATATCTCAAATTGCTCGGTAATGTCCAGGGTATTGATCACAGGCACCTCCACCCTTAAAGCATCTTTTGATTCATCAAAAGGGTCACTTATACCAGCTCCCCAATAATCCAGGTTATTATTGAATGCTATTGTCCACCTACTTTCCGCTGGGATACTGTACAAAGTATATCTGCCTTTCTTAAGAACACTTCCAGAAATCATAACATCATTCGAAAACTCGATTTCAGTGGCTTCATTCGCACCAGTTCTCCATTTCACGCCATATGGTAGCAGTGCTCCATCTGCTGTTGAGCCAAATATTAGACGATCTTTTTTGTAGGGTTGGCAATATTGTACAGAGATAGAGAGACTAGAGCCATTATAAACAGCTTCATTAGCAGGTGAATGATTTTTTGTAGTAGCCAGAACATAACCTGAATAGGCAATGAACAAGGCAAGAACTGCTCCCAGTCCCAATAAGATTTTCTTCAGCATGCAATACTATTTTAGTTCGAGCACTGTGGTAGTTTTAGCAGGTACCTCAAAGTCAACTGAAATATCAAGGGTCTGTTCGCTCATTACATCAAAGCCCTCAGTACAGCCTCTTAGTAGCTCAATGTGTTTCTCTCTTGAAACCTTTGCTGGTTCATCGTTCATGTTCATAATCACCATTATTTTCTGTTCTTCATTGTGTCGAAAGAAAACATAAAGATTGTCTTCAGGTATGAACTGCGTTGTTTTCCCATAGTGAACAGCGGAGGCATTTTTTCTCCATTTTGTGATTTTAGCCACGTAATCATAGATTTCATTTTCTGTTTCGGTTCGGCCTGATTCCACGAAGACATTACGCTCGTCACCTTCCCATCCACCCGGCATATCTGGTCGTTTTCGTCCATCACCCTTAACATTGATATTCGAGAACATCAACTCAGTTCCGTAATATACCTGGGGTATTCCTCTAACCGTCATCAGATACGCATATGCCATCATATATTTTTCTTTATCCTGTCCAATTGTGGTGAAAAAACGCTCTGTATCATGATTGTCCAAAAAGATGACATTTTGCTGCGGATTCGAATACACTCTGTCCATAGTAAGATAGTAATAAAGCTTTCGCAGTCCGGTTGTCCAGCCAAAATCAGTGTTCATTGCATCGTTCATGTGAAACATGAATTGGAAATCCGTTACAGTGGGGAGGAATGAATCGTAGCCGTCATTCTGTGCAGGTAAATCTCCCTGCCAATAAGACTCATGTACAACATTTTCTACCCAGGCTTCCCCCACAATATTAAAAGTAGGATAAGCTGCAAGTACTTCTTTTGCCCATCTGGCCATGTAGTCTTTATATGGGTAGACGTAGGTATCCATCCTTATTCCGTCCACTCCAGAGTATTCGATCCACCAAAGGGTATTTAATATCAGGTAATCGGCCAGCAAGGGATTTCTCTGGTTAAGATCTGGCATTCCTTTGACAAACCATCCTTTTTGAAGCTTAGCAAGGTCATATTGCGATGCGTAAGGGTCGGATACGATCACGCCTCTATAATTGGTCTGTCCATATGTATCCCAATCATGCACCCAGTCTTTGGTTGGTAAGTCTTTCATCCAGGGATGTTCGACTCCAATGTGATTATGGATCATGTCCATAATAACCTTGACATCATTTTTGTGGGAGTATTCTACAAAATCTTTGAATTCCTGATTAGTACCAAATCGCTTATCGATGGCATACAGGTCAGTTGCAGCATATCCGTGGTAGGCACCTGCTCCGTTAGCCTCATAAACGGGCATGTCGTTTTCAAAAACCGGTGTAGTCCAGACTGCTGTCATTCCAGCACCTTTGATGTAAGCCAGGCGATCCTGAATGCCTTTAAGATCTCCACCGTGTCGACCGTTAGGACTCTCCCTATCAGCTTTTTCCAGCATATCGTCGAACGAATCATTATTTGGATTTCCATTTGCAAAACGATCGGGCATGAGCAAATAAATGACATCGGTACTGTTGAACCCCTGGTACTTTTTAGGGTCGAGTTCTCTTGTTTTTAACTCATAGCTAAACGACTTTTTCTTCTTGCCATTAGTAAAGGTGAGAGGAACGTTTCCTGCCTCTGCATCTGGTGATATATTCAGGTAAACAAATAGGTAGTTGGGCGACTCTCCTGTTAACGATTTTGTAATCGTAATCCCTGGGTAATCGACAGCTGCTTTGTACTTTCCAATGCCTTGACCGTTGAACATTAATTGAATTTCCTGAATGGGCATTTTGCTCCACCAGAAAGGAGGCTCCACAGAAACATCGCTCTTTTGTCCCAGAACTGAGAACGACAAGAATGTCAGTAAAAACACTATTTTGAACGAGTTTAGAGTATTTTTGAACATCGGAATTTGATTTGAGATCGAAAGCTAGTACATAATCCTTACTTTCTGAAATGAGCGTTAAATACAGGCGATTGACACCTGAAGAATTGTCGGAATTGGAGAAAGAATTCATAGATTTCTTGGTGGTAAATGGTATCACTGCTGACGTCTGGGAGAAAATAAAAATTGAAGAGAATGAGAAAGCAAATAGAATGATCGAATTGTTTTCGGATGTGGTATTTGAAGGAGTTACAAGAAAGGCCAGTTTCTTAGATCATGTCTCTGCCGACACCCTTTATGCATTTCATTATTTGGAAAATGAAGTGCAATTGGTGGGAATAGAAGATGCTTCAAAGACCTTAGATTTCACACAGAAAGAAACCTTGGGGCTGTTGCAGACTTCAGCGCCTGATGGGGTGAAAGTCTTTTTTAAAGCAAAACCTTACCAAAAGCAGCGGGAGCAGGAGGTGTTTGATTTGATCAAAGCAGGTGCACAGGTTTCAGATGGAGAGCTGTTTAAGCAGTTGTCACTGCTTTATGCCAGTTCACAAGTTTCTTGATGGGTTAGCCACTGAACTGCATTATATTGATGCATTAAATAACAAACCAAAAGATGCACCCTAAGAGAGTATGCGTGATCGGAGCAGGGCCCTCCGGTATAACGGCCCTTAAAAATATAGTGGATGAAGGGATTGATGTTGTTTGTTACGATGCAAATGACAGAGCAGGAGGGAATTGGCTTTATTCGGAGAAAGTGAGTCATTCCAGTGTGTTCGAGACTACTCATATCATAAGCTCCAAGACCTTATCCCAATATGAAGATTTTACCTGGGATGAGCACGATCCCGATACCCCGGATTATCCTTCTCATCAGCAATTAGCCAACTATTTTCAAGCATATGCGGATCATTTCAATGTCACGCAGTTTATAGCGTTTGGAACTACTGTTACCTCAGCAGAATTAACAGAAGAAAATCGATGGAAGCTGAAAGTGCAATCAAAATCTGGGGAGCGAATAGAGCAATTTACAGACCTGATCGTATGCAATGGTCATCATTGGAACCCCCGAATGCCAGAATATCCGGGTGATTTTGGTGGCCAACTACTTCATTCTCATGATTTCAAGAAGGCAGCAGACTTTAAAGATCAGAAAGTCCTGGTAATTGGAGGAGGAAACTCAGCATGCGACGTTGCTGTCGAGACAAGCCGAGTTAGTAAGCTCACGAGTATAAGCTGGAGGAGAGGATATCGTATCATACCCAAATTCTTTTTTGGTAAGCCCTCAGACATTGTAGGATCAGGGATGACGTGGTTGCCCGTCAAGCTGAGAAGCATGCTTTCGCAGTTATTGATAAGAGTTTTTATAGGCCCCAATACGAACTACGGCTTGCAGGAACCAGATCATGCTTTTGGCCAAACACATCCGACAATCAATGATGAATTGCTCTACAGAATACGACATGGTAAGGTTGAGCCAAAAGTCGATATAGATCATTTTGAAGGCAGCACGGTGCATTTTAAAGATGGGTCAAAAGCAGACTATGACACCATTATCGCCTGCACAGGATTTAAGATTACACATCCTTTTTTTATTAAAGAGCTGATTGATTACTCAGAAGGCCCCGTTCCACTTTACCTGAAGATGCTTCATCCCAAGCATGATAATTTATTTTTTGTTGGGTTATTTCAGCCACTTGGTTGCATTTGGCCCGGAGCGGAGTTACAATCAAAAATTGTCGCCAGGCAGTTATCAGGGAAATGGAAAAGACCTGCAAATACAGCGGAATTAGTGGATAAAGAAGTGAACAATCCTCATTATCAGCAGCTTAACACACCTCGTCATACCATTACGGTAGATTATCATAAGTTTAGAAAGCAGCTGCTAAGTCAGCTTCCTTCAAATTGGATAAGTAAAGAGGTGAAGGCACGATCATTACAGGAAGTGTGAAGTCGATATTTATCACGGGTGGGGCCAGAGGTATAGGACTTGCTACCGCTCAGTTATTCCTACGGAAAGGCTGGAGAGTCGGGGTATATGATCTAGATGCAGAAGCTCTTATGCAGGCTAAAATGGAGCTTAGTCATCCTGACTTGCACACATTTCAAGGAGATATCTTAAGTGAAGCTCAGCTAAAAACAGCTCTTTCCAAGTTTACGGAACCACAAGCGGGTAATTTGGATGTGCTACACAACAATGCCGGAATATTAGAAGTAGGGGAGTTTGACCAGCAGGAATTGAAAACACATCTGGATATTGTAGAGGTCAACCTAAAAGGATTGATTGTAAGCACCTACGCAGCGTTACCTCACTTGAAGAAATCTGCTAGATCGAAGATTATTAACATGTCCAGTGCTTCGGCTATATATGGGAATCCTGAAATTTCCGTATATGCCGCCACTAAATCTGCCATCGTCAGTCTTTCGGAAGCCTGGAGCATAGCTTTTAGAAAGTATAGAATTTCTGTGAGCGATATACTGCCAATTTATGTTCGGACTCGCATGGTGGACGATTATCATGAAAAGTACCGAAAACTTCACTTGAAGTCCGTGAAGCTCACACCTGAAAACGTAGCTGGTACTGTTTGGAAGGTGGTTCACAGTCGTCGTGTTCACCATTATGTTGGCTTAGAAACCAAAATATATGCCCGTCTGTCCCACTTTTTGCCTGATGCAGTATTGCCATTCATCTTGAGGGAGGTACTAGGATATAAGGATTGAATCGATACTAATTCAAGCTATTGTATTCGGGGTTATTCGTCAATCAGTGGCAAAATCTAGTTTTGTAGCCTCTGCGGTGAATAACTTAAAAACTCATACTGCCAAGGTTTTATCGTCGTCATCAAGTTGGTGAATTAACTTGAAGGTTCTTATAAATTGAACCAATACGTCAACTTAGCAATTAGGGCTCGGTTTTTTTCTTGGAAACCAAATTCGGAAATGTTTTCTGTGCCGTAGTTATCTGTGTATACGATGAATAGATCTGAAACGGGTGCAAACCTCCACTGCAATCGTGTATTGATGTTCAGGTTTTCGATCTGACTATTGTATTGAAAAAATGAAGTGATGAATAGCGATTTTGAAAGTGTGAGGTCAAGCCTTGGTCCAATCAAAAACAAGTCTGCATTGGTGAGTGGAGCAGGCATATTCAACCGGTTATAGGAAGCCGAAACACGGGCTGCAAAATACGGTTGATATCTATATAGCATGACTACCTGTGCGCTGTAGCGCTGTCCACTAAAGTATTGTCCTACATAACCGCCAAGGTCAAAAGAAAGAAGCTTACGACGGTCACCCTGATAGTTTACCGTCAAGCTTGTGTATGTGTAATCTGTATCAGCCAGTAGAGAGGCACCATCGGTATTCGTTGGGTCAAAATCTCTGAAGAGGTAGGTGTAGCGTTGACTTACTGAGAAGTTCAACCTACCGGTGTTGATCAGTCCTGATTCAAAATTGATCGCATTATTTCCATCAGAACGGCGGCCTTTTGACCATATTTGTTCCGTTTCACCTTTGATGGTGATGGTATTGAAAATGCCTGTCTTTGGAAAGAAGTTATAGCCGAAATCCGGGTTAATTCGGAATATACCAGGTCTAGGTACAAATCCAACTTGCGCATCATAGTTTTCTCCAACACCGACTGCAGCCAAACTGTACGTCCAGCTGTCAGAATTATAGGATATATAGGCAAGGTAGGAGTTCTGATCTGGTTGCGGATTATCGTCGAAAGATTGATGGTAGAAGAATTTACCGTACCATTTATTGTCTGCTGAAGCCAAGATGTAATCCAACCCTGCTACTCTGTTAAACGAAGTCAAACGGGGACTATCGCCGGATAAAGAACCATTTACAGGATCTTTATTTACCATGATGGCACTGATCGCACTCCTCTTGAACATTTTCCGTTGTAGGATCCCTACAGAGTAGTTTATGGTTGGCTTGCCAATGTCGTCAATCTTATCCTCCTGCATGGCTAGCATTCCCAACCGCCAGTTGTTGTTGAGCTTTCCACTTAGCCTGGCTCCAAAGTTGATCTTATTTTGCAGGTTGACTCCGGTAGACGTATCTATAGCAATTCCTATTCGCCTGGAGAAAAATGGTCTTGCCAGGAAAGGGTGACCAGAATTAGCAAATAGATCATCATTCTCTAGAAAGAATTGTCTTCTTTCTGGGAAGAAGAGTTCAAAGCGATCGAGGTTTGTAACCTGCTGATCTAGTTCGACCTGAGAAAAGTCAGGATTGTAGGTAAGGTCAAGGTTCAGCCCGCTGGTCACTGCTACTTTGGCATCTCCACCAATCGCAAATCCGCTGGAATATTCGCCGTTTCCTTCGTTAAAGTCAGCTTGGGTGTTTGTTGCCATATAAGGAATCAAGGATACATTAGGTCCTGGTTTTTCGAGTGGGTTGTCCCATACTAGCTCGTTAGTAAAAGCCAATGAAAAAAGAAGAAACTGGCGTTCAATGGGCACCCAGGAGGACCGCTCGCCTTCTTGCGTATCAATTCGGTAGACATTGAAGTTCCATTTATCCGATCCTTCATTAAATCGTAAAGTTTTGAATGGTATAGCAGCTTCAGCTATCCAGTGACCTTCGTTTTGTTTTGCATCTGCGTACCATTTGTTATCCCACGAAAGCGTTAGATCATTTCTTCGTTGTCCTCCATTGGCTATAAGGCCTTCGCGTTGTATGCCAAATGAGTTAATGCCAAATTGAAACGCGTTGGTGTTGTCCTGAAATGGATCTACGACTAACGTGATTCCGTCAATATTGCCTCTGTAATCTCTACGTAGGGAAGTCGTGACGTAATCACGGTCTTCATTGAGATTTTCCATTTTTGCCGCAAAGTATAGGTACTCATCATCATAGGTCATCCAAAAATTTGTCTGGTATTTTGCTTGAACAGAATCAAAAGGGAAGTACTGTTGAAAGGAGGAAGCTTCTGCAGCCTGCTGCCAAACTTCTTCGTTTAGAACTCCATCAATTTTGATAGGTTTCCCTGTGTTTTTTTGTATCTCATAGCTGTTTTGCGCTAAGACACCCGTGTAGACAAAAAACGGAACTAAATATTTGAGTCTAAAAAGGACCACAAAGTGAAATTATACAGATCTGAACACTCATTGATCATATACTATATGTAAGGTAGGAATCAGTGCTTAGCCATCATAAACAAACGTTCAAGGGGTTTTGAATAACTTATTGTTACCCCCATATTTCATTATTGGGTGAGGGTATTGGTGGTAAAAAGTATGGTAATCACCTATATAACAATCTAAAGGAGTTGCATTTTAAATACCTTGTATTTTCAAAAGAGTTTTCTTTTGCAGCAGCACCTTTACTGAATTCATTAGTAAACCCTACGTTTCCATATTGGAGAAGTCCTCCTTTACATGTACTGCTCTACTATTAGTTGCCTTCTGAGAATTGATCAAATCTTGAATTATTTTCAAGCCGAGGGAAGGTGTTGTTATCCAAGTTGACATCAGGTAATTCTTGGTTAGGATCAATTTCAATAGTGGTAACTTCTTTTGATTTTAAGAAAGTTTTTCTCACCTCTGCTTCATTATGTCTCCATATTTCAGCTGGAAGTACTTCCCTCTCTGTGGATCCATCTGCATATGTCCAGTAGATAATCACAGGCATTACCAATCCCCCTTTATTCTGAAACGTCAGTTCGTAGATGTGTTTGTCTTTTAATTGCTCCCTAATTTCAGCTTCGTTTACACGACTTAAAAACTGACGGTATTCTGAGTCAGCACTAGGCAGCATTTGTATAACCTCTGGACCTGAAGAAAAATCATTGTTTGATTTGGCTTTACCATTTCCGGAGATCTTCACGATCTTTCCCTTTCTGTTTTTATTCTCTACGCTGGTCTCAGGATCGTCAATCTGAAACCATTTAACCTGAGCAAGGTCTACATCAACGACTTCAGTGGTGTAATACCAACCTTTCCAAAACCAATCCAGGTCTACTGCAGTCTGATCCTCCAAGGTTCTAAAAAGGTCAGAAGGGTTGGGGTGTTTGAACTTCCATCTATTTGCGTATTCCTTAAAAGCTTTGTCGAAGAGCTCTTTACCTACGATCGTGTTTCTCAACATTTGAAACCCTACCGTAGGTTTTTGATAAAAGTTAGCTCCCATTTGGGTTAGAATATCATTATCACTGTTGGTCATAGTTGGACGTAAAATTGAGCGATCCCCACTCATATATTTGATGATGTCTTTGGGAGTGGTACTTTTCCATGTGGGGTAGCGTTCTGCCAGGGTTCGTTGATGCAGGTAAGTGTTAAGTCCCTCGTCCATCCACATCCATTTTCTTTCATCTGAACTCACGATCATTGGGAACCAGTTATGACCTACCTCGTGAATGATTGTGCTTGTCATCCCTCTTCGAGCTGATTCACTGATTTTACCATTTACAGGTCGTCCCCCATTGAAGGAAATCATAGGAAATTCCATTCCGATATTGCTTGTGTTAACACTGATGGCTACAGGATAGGGGTAGTCAAAAGTTGCTTCGGAATAAACTTCCAGTGCCTGCTTTACCGCATTCGTGGACTCTTCTGTCCAAACAGGCAGTCCCTCGTTGGGGTAGAACGACATCGCCATTACTTTATTCGAAGGGAGTTGGACTGCTTGCGCATCCCAGATGAACTTTCTGGACGATGCAAAGGCTACATCCCTTACATTTTCTGCTTTGAATTTCCATGTCTTCGTTCCGGATGCCTTTTTGGATTCATTTGCTTTGGCTTCCTCAGGAGTGATGATCATGATTTGCCGATCAAAACTCGTACGAGCCAATTTAAGTCTGGACCGTTGCTCTTCTGTAAGAACCTCGGATTCGTTCGTTATTTCACCAGTACCAGCCACAATATGATCAGAAGGTACCGTTAGTGAAACTTCATAATCTCCAAATTCTAGCGCAAATTCTCCAAGACGTTGGAATTGCTTATTCTGCCAACCTTCCGTATCGTTGTATACAGCCATTCGAGGGAACCAGTGCCCCAATAGGTAGACTTTATTATCGTCCGCTGGAAAGTATTCGTAGCCCTCTCTCGACAACCTGAATTTTGCACGATCCGTGATGTAGTTTTTCCATTCGATCTTGAAAGTGATGGAAGACCCGGAAGCTAAGGAACGCGGTAGTTCCATTCTCATCATTGTGTTGTTTACGATGTAAGGAATTGGTTGGTCGCGCGCATCAGTAACTGAAAGTATTTCTGTGCCTGCTTTGAAATTATCTGGTCGCAGCAATAATTGAATTTGACGGGAGGTGACAGAATCTTTGACCTGATAAAGCATATCAGCAAAATCCTCGTTTTCTGCTCGGTTGACATTTTGTTCCAATTGAATCCACAGAATCTTAAGATTATCCGGAGAATTGTTGAAATATGTGATGGTCTCTTTTCCTACTAGCTCGTCCTTTTTTTCATCGATAGTGGCCTCAATCCTGTAATCCGCTCTTTGTTGCCAGTATGCTGCTCCTGGAGCTCCGGAGGCTGTTCGATACGGGCCAGGGGCTTCCAGTAATCTATCAATTGCATCGAACTTTCCAGAATATTTAGCAATCCGGTTTTGTGCGATGGCAAACGAAAAATAACCAAGCATTAGCAATAGCAGTCCAATTCTCATGATAGCATAATTTAATCCTTAATGATAGCCAGAAACTCGAAGGGTAAGTCGATCATATTATAGCAGTGGTACTCACTAGATGACGAGTGAGATCAGCAAAATGATCAATATTGAACAAATAGAAATTATTGTTGAGACAATCGTCCAGGATCGCAATGTTTCTACGACATCGTGTTTCAAGTACCTGTTGACGAGCCAAAATCCACTGTCATTAACATGTGATGCAATCACAGATCCAGCGGCAATGGCTAACGCTAATAATGTACGATCAGCCATGCCAACATCTCCAAGGGTAGAGAGTACAGGACCAATTATTCCTGCACCTGTGATCATCGATATGGTTGCAGAACCTTGCAGAATTCGAACAAGTGCAGCTATTGCATAGGCTAATAGAATGAAAGAAGTGGGAGACCCTGCGACCTGATCTGCTATCATAGTTCCAATTCCGGTTGTTATTAGCATTTGCTTTAGTACGCCTCCTGCTCCTGTAATTAAGATGATAATACCCGCTGGCCCTAATGCTTCCCCGGAGATTTTTGTAAGCTTTTCTTGGTCTAGTCCTGCTTTGCGACCAAGGAAATAAATTGCAAAAAGTGTGGCTATTATGAGTGCCGAAAAAGGATGCCCAATGAACAATATCAATTCGAATCCAGGGAATGGTTCAATCATTCCTGTATTCCTAAGGGTGTTGAAAATTGCCTGCATGACCATCAGTAACAACGGTAAAGTGATAGCCCAGTTTGTGACAGCGACTAAATTGATCCCGTTTGCTTGCGGTTCCATGGTAACCTGCGCTATTTCATGATCTATGGTTGTCGAAAAACTGAAATATCTCGTTAGCCATAAGCCACATAGGACTGCCACAGGTAGTCCAACCACGACTCCTAAACCGATCATCCATCCCAAGTCAACTTTCAGTATATCAGCTACGGCAACAGGTCCTGGGGTAGGTGGTATAAAGCTATGTGTGATGGCAATTCCCGTCAGAAGCGGCATAGCATACCAAAGCAAGGGTTTCCTGGTTTTTTGAGCAATAGCTTGAATAACAGGGAACAGGATGATGAATGCAACGTCAAAAAATACAGGTATGGCTACCACGAAACCACTTAACATCATAGCAAGCCTTGCTTTGCTTTCACCTGTTTTTTTCAACATAAAGGTTGACAACTGTCTGGCACCTCCCGAATGCTCTAGAATTGCTCCAAAAATGCTTCCCAGGCCTACTATGGTAGCCACAAATCCCAGCGTATCACCCATTCCTTTGGATATTACACTTCCTATCTCACTTGGTGTGATGCCGCTAAAAAGCCCAATCCAAATACTGGCGATAAGTAAAGCCAGGAATGCATTTAGCCTAAATCGGATGATTAATAGCAGCAGTACAGAAATACCACTTGCAATGGTTAGGATGAGTACGAGTTCTTGAGACATCTGTCGAAAATAGTTAAATCATGAAAATCACCAATGAATATTTTGGTTAACCCGATATTCTCTACATCATTAAGCGGTTAACGCCAAATCTGGTAATTAAATGCTAGCAGGAAATGAAGGGCTGAAAAGGGTTAAATTTTAATAACTCCCTGCTACAAATAGGTAGCAGTAGAACGCTCTTGAATGGTATAGATTTTGTAATAATATACCGAAGAAGTGGGTTTTAAGTACCGGGCACCCTTTATTACTTAAGAAGAAGTCAAAGCCAAAATGACTTTGAAACACAATGGTAACCTACGCTAATTCTCTTAAATCAACAGGAACTACTCTTGAGATGCCCTGTTCGATCATCGTAATACCATAAATGATATCTGTACTTGCCATGGTACGTTTATTGTGCGTAACAATGATGAATTGAGAATCACCTGAGAACTCTCGAATGATATTATTAAACTTATCAATATTGGCATCATCAAGCGGAGCATCCACTTCATCGAATATGCAGAAGGGTGCTGGCTTGATTAAGTAGATTGCGAATAGGAGAGAGGTTGCCGTCAACGTTTTCTCACCTCCTGATAGCTGGTTAATTGTCAACGGTCGTTTGCCTTTAGGCTTAGCAATGATATCGATGGGTGATTCTAATGGATTATCCGGCTCGGTTAAGAAAATGTCACAGTCGTCCTCTTCTGTGAATAATGTCCTAAATACCTTGATAAAGTTTGCCTTAATCTCATCAAAAGCAGTAATAAACGTTTCCTTAGCTACTGCATCGATTTCTTCGATTGTAGTAAGCAAGGACTCCTTTGCCTTCAATAGGTCTTCTTTTTGTGTGCTAATGAAGTCGTATCGCTCTTTGATTTCCTCATACGCTTCCATCGCCATAGGGTTAATCGGCCCCATATTTTCCATTCGATTGCGAAGCTTTTCTACCGCAGCTTTTAGCTCGCTCTCTGATTTGTCTTTAAGTACTTCTATATCCTCATCTTTGATCGCAGCGAAGTCGATATTGAATTCCACGGATAACCTTTGCTTAACTGAGTTCAGTGCGATTTTTGTTTCATTGAGTTTGTTTTGCCACTCCATGATCACTTGATCAACTACTTCTCTCTGTCGCTGAATCTCTCTGATCAGTTTTTCCTCTTGATCAATCGAACCTCTGGTTTGATAGTACTCTTTTTCAGCTTCATTCACTCCTGATTCTAAACTCTCCTTTTCAGTATACATCTCAATCAGATCATCGTCATTCTGATTGGTTTTAAGCACTAGCTCATTAAGATCTTGCTCTGTTTCGTGAAGCTCTTCAGTATTTTTCTGTACCCTAATAAGGCTGCTTTCATAGGATTCCTGCTTGAATTGTATCTCTTGTGCGATTCCTTTTACTCGATTGTCTTTCTGATGAAACAACACATTGGTCTCATTATAGGCAGCAGACTTAGCAGTTAAATTTTCATTGACAAGTTCGACTTCCTCACGCCTCTCCTCAACGGCTGTTTCCAGTTGCTTAATTTCTTGTTCTCCATTTTCACTATTGGGGACCATTTTTTCGATTGCCTCCGTTAGTTCTTGAATTTGGATGAGTATGTCCTCTTTTCTAGTGGCATTATTGCTCAGCATTGCAGCAAATTGCTCTTGCTTAGAGGATAGTGATGCCAAGGATTGATTAATGCTGTTGATTTCTTCTCGAACTGTTTCCATTTCCGAGGTTCTGTCTTTCTCTTTGAGGTTCAGGGTATCCGATTTGACTTCATGGAGGCTTTTTTCAAGTTGCGTTTGTTTCTTCTGTAGCACTTTGATGTCCTCTGCAAGTTTTTCGAGATTTTTCGCACGACCTATTCGCTTCCCTTCAAAAAGGCCCACGCTACCACCTGACAAACTGAAAGGACGGTGAGTGACTTTGCCTGATTTGTCTACCAGGGTGATTTCGGCATCTGATACCTCTGGAATTGCTCCTTCGAAGAGGTACACGTTTCCCAGCAGATAGGTAAATAGTTTATCATACTTACTATCATATTCGACAATTTCGGTTGCAGGTACTGCATTACTTACGAATTCTCCGGAGGCGCCTTTAAAGTTCGAAAGCTGGTCCAGAATAAAGAAGTTAGCCTTACCTCGGGTTGCATCATGCAGTAAGTTGACTGCCTCTAAAGCATCGGCCTTGGTGTCCACGATATAATAATTCATGAACGGTTCCAGGTAGTTTTCAATGCTGACGCGATAAGCCTCCGGGCATGTGATGATATCTGAAAGGAGAGGCGCGTCTTTCCAATTGGTTTTTTGTTTTAAGAATTTGATTGCCTCAGGGAAACCCTCTAGGTTTTCAACCAGAGATTTTGTTAAGTTGTACTCATTTTGCCGGGAGTCCAATGTGCGGTTCGCCAGCGCAAGTTCATCGGACAGCATACTTTGCTGCTGCTCTAGCTGTTCAATTCGCTCCTTAATATTTCCCTGCTCCGTCTTTATTTTTCCGAACAGTCTCTCCTTATCTGACTTTTCGGTCTTCAATTCTTCAATTTTCTGATCGAATACTACTAAGTCTGCAGATTGTTGAGAAGAGGATTCACTGGTTTTCTCCAGCTCTTGCTTAAGTGTCCCAAGCTGAAGCTGCCGGATCTCTAACTCTTTAGATTGTTGAAAGATGGCTTCTCTGCTTGATAGGTATTTTTGATTGAGCTCTGAAAGATTTTGTTGCGCTCTTTGTGCCTCCTCCTTCTGCTCGTCGTAGGCCTCCTTCAATTGCCCTAATTCTCTTTGAACAGTAGAAAGGTCTTTTTCTGCTGCATCTTTCTCTTTTTCAAGGCTCTGTATCGAGAAAGTTGCCCTATCGTTACTTTGCTTGTCTAGAGAAATTTGCTCTTTTAGTTTTTCGACTTTATCCTGCAGAAAGCGTTGCCGCTCGTTTTTGATCTTCTTCTCACTTTCGTACTGACGAATTTTATTAACATGTTCGTTCAGCGTCTTTTGACGACTTCCTAATTGCTTCTCCCTATTTAATAGCGCTGTTTTAGCTTTTTCAAGGCCTGCTTCCTTCTCTGATAGCTGTGTATTTAAACCTGTCTTTTTATCGTGCTCTTGCTCAAGTTCTTGACTGATTTTATCATAAATGTCTTGTTGCACTAAGACCGTCTTTCTAGCCAATGCCATGCTAGAAAATTTGTACTCATCTTTGATCTCGTTGTAACGCTTGGCTTGTTTGGCTTGACGCTCTAAAGACTTGAGGTTTTTTTCGATTTCAAATAGTAGGTCTTCTACTCGGTCGAGATCTTCGTCTGTCTCTTTTAGTTTTTTTAATGTCTCTTTCTTACGAATCTTAAACTTTGAAATTCCCGCGGCTTCTTCGAAGAGTGCTCTTCTGGAATTGTCTTTATCATTGAGCAAGTCATCCACCATTTTTAATTCGATGATGGCGTAACTGTTACTTGCTATACCGGTATCCAGGAAGAGGTCTTTGATGTCTTTTAGTCTACATGGGATACCATTGAGCAAATATTCACTTTCGCCAGATCGGTAGTACCTACGAGTGATGGTGACCTGCGTGTAATCGGTAGGGATGAGATTCTTGGTATTATCAAATGTTAGAGAGACTTCTGCAAGCTGTGTGGGCTTACGTTTTTTTGTTCCATTGAAAATGACGTTCTCCATTTTCTCGGAGCGAAGCATTCTCGATTTCTGCTCCCCAAGCACCCAGCGAATAGCATCAACGACATTTGACTTACCGCACCCATTGGGACCAACGATTCCCGTGATGCCTTCATCAAAGTTGATAATTACCCTGTCTGCGAAGCTTTTAAACCCTTTAATCTCTAACCGCTTAAGCTGCATTCAAACTGAAAGTGAAAATGAAATTTGCTAACTATAGAAGCGAACAAATATATCTAAGTTTTCTATTTTG
>JAYPLE010000008.1:84369-101887 GCA_038129245.1 Flammeovirgaceae bacterium
GATATGGATGATATACAATTTTGGATTTATGTCATTTTCGCGATCATCTATTTTATCGCGAAGAATTTCAAAAAAAATAACACAAAGACACCTCAAAAAGGTAAACCGCGAACGGATCAGGAAGGTGAGGCTAGAATGCCGCAACCCCAGTCGTTTGAAGATCTGTTGGAAGAGATTACAGGAAGACGAACAGTTTCCAAGCCTCCAGTACAAGAGGAAGCGTTTGATGACTCCTTTGAAGATCAAAAAGAAGCCAGATACCTACAGCCGAAGCCCTGGGAATCGGAACCAAGCATCGAAACGGCAGACGAATTCGAACAGGAAGGCCGAAATCGGAAATTTGCAGATGAGGAGAGCAAAAGAATATACGAAGAGTCTATTAAACGTGCTGAAGGTGCTGACCTACCCTATGAAGTGGACGAGAAGTTTGCAAGTAAGAAGGTACTTAGAGAAACTGCAGAGGAGAAGGAAACCAATAAGTTCGCTGAGGAAATTAATGATATGCTCCGTGATCGCAATGATGCCAGGAAAGCAATTATTCTTGGCGAGATCTTGAATCGTAAATACTAAGTTTGACAGTGACAATAAAAAAGGGATCAGCTTTGCTGATCCCTTTTTTATTTAAGTGCATCTCAAATGAGATTATCTGCTAACTATATCTGTGTAATCTCGTTCCCTTTCACCTGTGTAGACTTGTCTAGGTCTACCAATGGGCTCTTTGTTTTCACGCATTTCTTTCCATTGTGCAATCCAGCCAGGTAGCCTTCCCATGGCAAACATTACAGTAAACATTTCCGTAGGAATTCCAAGTGCACGATAAATGATACCGGAATAAAAATCCACATTTGGATAGAGATTTCTATCCACGAAAAACTGGTCTTTTAAGGCCACCTCTTCAAGTCCCTTTGCAATATCTAGTACAGGATCCACTACACCTAGTGCTCCGAGTACTTCATCTGCTGCCTTTTTGATGATCTTAGCTCTTGGATCAAAGTTTTTATAGACGCGATGACCAAATCCCATCAATCGAAACGGGTCATCTTTATCCTTTGCTTTGTCCATCCACTTCTGCACGTTACCTCCGTCCGCTTTAATTCCCTCCAGCATCTCGATGACGGCCTGGTTTGCTCCACCATGAAGTGGGCCCCACAATGCATTGATACCTGCTGAAAGTGATGCATACAAACTCGCTTGCGAAGAGCCGACAACTCTAACAGTAGACGTTGAGCAGTTTTGCTCGTGATCTGCATGCAGAATGAGTAATTGGTCCAGGGCTTTGGCTACTACAGGATTGACCTCGTACTGTGTGCTCGGCAAGCCAAACATCATGTGCAAGAAGTTAGAGCAGTAATCCAGCTTATTATCTGGATAAACCATTGGGTGACCTATTTTATTCTTGTACGCAAAAGCTGCCATAGTAGGCATTTTTGCGAGTATTCTTATGATCGATAGCTTCACTTCATCCCATGACCTGTTAGGATCAAGGCTCAAGGGGTAGAACGCTGTCATCGCTGTTACGATCGAAGAAAGCACACCCATCGGATGAGCCGCAGATGGAAAACCGTCAAGAATTTTATGGAAGTCTTCATGAATCAGTGTGTGAAGCGTAATTTCATCTTGAAAGGATTTTAGTTCCTCGGCTGTAGGTAATTCACCAAAAATCAAGAGATAGGAGACTTCTAAAAAGGAAGAGCTCGCAGCCAACTGCTCTATGGGGTACCCGCGGTAACGTAAAATTCCTTTTTCACCATCCAGGAAGGTGATTGCGCTTCTCGTCGATCCTGTATTTTTAAAACCAGGATCTATGGTGATAATTCCAGATTGTGCTCTGAATTTACTGATGTCAATTGCTTTTTCTTCCTCGGATCCTTTGACTATGTCAAGGTCAAAGGAGTTTCCGTCAATGGTAATATGGGCCTTTTCTGACATTTACTTTTTTATTATTTCTGTTCTTTTGCTTTGCTTTCCTAGTTGCCGCCTAGTATCAATGGTAATCCGTCTTTTCCGCTTCCAATAACGATCACTTTGGAGTTTTGAGATTGTATCAAATCTCTGGTTGCTTCAATGCCGCGCATTTTAAGGAGATTATCCGTCAAACTATTATTGATGATCTTGTTGGCAGCAGCTTCACCTTGAGCAGCAATTCGCTTTCTTTCAGCCTCACTTTTTTCCTTATCAAGTCTGAATTGATAAGCCAATGCTTCCTGCTCTTGCTGCAGCTTGTTTTCGATCGCTGCTCTGATCTGGTCCGGTAGCTTTATGGACCTTATGAGCAATGCTCTCATCACCACATTGTTCCCATCATTGCTAAGCACTTCTTCAGTTTCGCTTTTTATTGCTGTTTCTACTTCTGCTCTTTTGGTAGAATAGATTTCTTCTGCCGTATATCTACCCATTACCTGGCGTACAGTAGATCTTGTCTCCGGAATCACCAGTCTTCTTATGTAATCTCTTTGAAATGTTTCATGGATTTCACCAATTCGGTCGTACATGGGATGGAATCTAACGCTCACATCTACATTGATGCTCAGTCCACTTTTATCTAAAACGTCCATGGTTTCTTCTACCTGGTTCTCTGACACGTCGTAGATGTAGATGTCGTTCCATGGAGCCTTCACATGAAAGCCCGGCTGAATGACGTTCTCCTTATCTAAGCCTCCAGAGAATCTTTTAAATATTACTGCACGTTCTGTTGCTTGAATCGTGAAGAAAATGCTGTTTGATAATGAAAAAATGACAATCACGAGTGCAACTGTGATAACGACGATTGGCAAGTATTTTCTATTGTCCATATAAAGTTTACGTATTTTGGTAAATATAACACTGCTGGTTCGATTCGCGTTCGGACAATTATCAATTTTGATGACTATAATTGCAGAACCCCATAAGCTTGACGTTTGTCAAGAAAGCATTCCCAAATTTTTACTTAAAAAGAAACGATTATTATGAGTTTGAGAGAGACTTTTTTGTCTATTCAATTGGCGTTGGGAAAGCCGTATCAAGATCTTGAATTTTTACTGCTATCACTGAGAGCAGTGCTAATTAAGAATGGAGAAAATGAGATAGCAGAAGACATTCCATGGATTTCAGAAAGAGATATGGATGTGGAACGCTTGTCTCCAAAGCACGTTCAACTCTACTCGCTGATTTTTCAATTGGTTAACCTGGTTGAGATAAATGGGGCTGTTCAAAACAGAAGAACTAAAGAAGATGCTGCTTTGGATAGTATCAATGGACTTTGGGCCAATAATTTCAAGCAACTAAAGGAACAAGGATTGCATAATGATGAAATTCTTGCAGCCCTTGAAGAAATAGTAATAGAACCAGTTTTAACTGCCCACCCAACTGAAGCTAAACGCGCTACTGTTCTAGAGCATTATCGGGAGCTCTACTTGCTACTGGTGAGAAGAGAAAATAGTATGTATACCCAGGCAGAGATTCTAAACATCGATCATAACATAGAGCAAACGTTATTCAGGCTGTGGAAAACAGGCGAGATATATCTGGAAAAGCCCAATGTCGAAGATGAGTTAAGAAATATCTTGTACTATTTGGTAAATGTATTTCCTGAGGTAATCCCCATTTTGGATAGAAGGCTATTGCAAGCTGCAAAATTCCATGGTATAGATATTGATAAAGTATGTGAGGACTACAGGTTTCCAAAGATAACATTTGGAGATTGGGTTGGTGGTGACAGAGATGGTCATCCACTCGTCACAGCAGATGTTACCAAAAAGACCTTATTGCAATTACGCTTGAATGCTTTTGTAGTGATTAGAAGGAAACTCATTGGTCTGGTTCAAAAGATCAGCTTTAGCTGCGAAGTAGAAGATTCCATACCTGAAATGGGAGCCCGCATTGAAGCTATGCTGGAGGAGTTAGGTGAAAGGGGCAAAGAGGCGTTTTTTCGAAACAAAGGCGAAGTTTTCCGTCAGTTGATAAATTTGATGATCTATAAACTTCCTGTTGAGACTGTAAGAGGACATGCAACTCGATTAACGGAGCAAAATGGTTCATATGTTCACTCTTTACAGCTAAGAGACGATTTAAAGCTTCTGCAGAAATCATTAATAGCCTACGGTGCTAAATCCATAGCATTGGACGAAGTGACTTCAGTGATGAGGATAGTGGATGCTTTTGGTTTCCACTTAGCTGCTTTGGACGTCCGTCAAAATAGTGCTTTTCATGATGCAGCCATTGAACAATTATTGGAGGCGTCTTTAGCAGAAAAGACAAACTTTTCTGAGTGGTCAGAGGCGGAAAGAGTGGATTTCTTGAATAAAGAACTTTCTTCAGCAAGACCTTTTACTCACAACTCGTCACAACTTGGAAAAAATGCTCAAACAGTAATGGAGTGCTACAGAACCATTGCTGAACATACAGAAAAGTACGGCACAAATTGCATTGGTAGCTTTATAGTAAGTATGACTCGTTCTGTCTCGGATCTCTTAGGTGTTTACATAATGGCAAGAGAGGCCGGTTTAACCGAAATGACAGAGAAAGGACTTGTTTCTAAGATTCCAGTAGTTCCTTTATTGGAAACAATTGAAGACCTAGAAAACGGAACCTCCATTCTTGAAGCATTTCTTGCTCATCCAATGACGCTGAGAACTATGGAATTTTTAGGACAGAAATATGGCTGGCCTCAACCCATTCAGCAGGTGATGGTCGGATATAGTGATAGCAACAAGGATGGTGGCATCATGGCCAGTCAATGGAACCTCTACAAGGCACAGTATAAATTATGTGAAGTAGGAGAAAAAGTAGGAGTCAAAATTCGTTTTTTCCATGGTAAGGGAGGATCCATAAGTCGTGGTGCTGGTCCTACACATTATTTTATAAAAGCCATGCCTTACGGGGCACCTAATGGAGATATCAGATTGACTGAGCAGGGCGAAACAATTGCACAAAAGTATGCCAATAAGGTGAATGCAGCTTATAACCTTGAATTGTTGGCAGCGAACACATTAAGTAAATATCTGCAGGATAAGCATAGTGAAAGGAAATTTCATCCACAGGCAGATATACTGGAATGGTTGGCTGATACATCTAAAAGGCATTATGAAGAAATGATGAAAACGGAAGGGTTTATGACGTTTTTCAGAAATGCCACTCCCATCGACGCGATTGAAATAAGTAAAATCGGTTCTCGTCCGGCAAAGAGAACGGGTATGAATACCATCGATGATTTGCGAGCAATCCCATGGGTTTTCAGCTGGAGCCAGGCAAGAGTGCACATGACAAGCTGGTACGGGATAGGAACCGCAATGCATACATTAAAAGAAGAGCGACCAGAAGATTTTGAGACCTTTAAAATGGCGCTTAAGACAGATCCATTTATTCGTTATGTACTGACTAATGTTGACACGAGTTTGGCAGCAACTGACGAGCATATCATTTCTAAATATTTTGATTTAGTCGAAGATGAAGATGTCAAGTCAAGATTCACTAAGCTGTTTATGTCTGAGTTAGGTCAAACCAGAAGATACCTCAATGACCTGTTAGATCGCAGTTTGAGCGAAAGAAGAAAGAATCATTATTATTCCAACTTATTACGGTCTTCCTTGATGAATTTTTTACACGATAAACAAGTGAGTTTACTGCAAGACTGGAGGAAGAAAAGAGCAGCAGGTGATAAAGATGTAGATGCCCTGCAAGTAGAGTTGCTGTTAACTATAAACGCATTATCTGGAGCTATGAGGAATACAGGTTGATCATTATCAGCTGAGCATGTTCAGTACTTTGGAAATGATCTTTTCTGAGGCGGCTGTAGCATCGACCGTAATGGCAGTCTTCGGTACTTCCAGCGATTCGAACTGTGAATCTATTAGATCTGAGGGCATAAAATGATCACTTCTTCTGGCAACACGAGCTCTTGCTTGCTCTTTCGTCAGGTGTAGGTAGATGAATCTAGGATTCGCATTAGAGCAAAGTATATCTCGGTATTTTTCCTTTAACGAAGAGCAAGCGAGTACTATTCCTTTTTTAGCATATTGGGACAACAAATCGGCTAATTCTTCTAGCCATGGTTTTCTGTCTACATCTTGAAGAGGAATTCCACTTTTCATTTTTTGAAGATTTGATTTCGAATGAAAATCATCTGCATCGAAAAATGGCAGTTTGAGCTTTGCAGCCAGTAATTTACCCACAGTACTTTTTCCACTTCCGGAAACACCCATTACCACAATAATAGGTCTCATTCTTACAATTCTGCGGCTGCTGCTTCGTCAAGAAACCACAACACTTCCCCTGAGGGTGCTGAAATATGTGAAGCTGGGTAGGATAGACTCTCTTTTGTGCCGGTCAGGATTTCTTTTACTTTCTCAGCTTTCTGAGCTCCTGTCACAAGGAAAACAATCTTTCTTCCAGCATTTATTACCTTTCCCGTGAGGGACACTCTTCTTTGGCCAGATTCCGGATGCGTGGCTACATCACAGATATTTTCCGAATCGAGCAGCGACATCTCATGAGGAAAAATGGAGGCAGTATGACCATCAGTGCCTAACCCAAGTGCTATCAGGTCAAATCTGGGGATTTTTCCTTCGCCTGGAACCAGCATTTTGATTCGCTGACTGTAACGTCTTGCCTCTAGATACGGGTCGTTTTCACCTCTGATTCTGTGCACATTTTGGGCAGGTATCGCAATATGATCAATCAGTCTGGATTTTGCATTTTTAAAATTTGACTCATCGGAGAATGGAGGTACACATCGCTCATCACCCCAATAAAGGTGTGCATTTTGCCACTTGATACTAAAACTGTAATCTTCCCCCAAAATTTCAAAAAGTAAATTAGGGGTGGAACCACCGGATAAAGCTATATGACTATTCTCCTGGTTGACCATTTCCTGCAGTACCTCTGCAAATGCTGTTGCAACTGCTTCAGGGTCCTTATAGATGTTTACAATTGGCTGCATAGTTTAAAGTTCACAGTATTGGCCATCATCGGATAAGTTTTTGCAAGGATAACGCCACATCATGTTGTTCCCTTCAATTAACTGGTCCGCGTGTTCCGGGCCCCAGGTTCCTGAAGGATATCCATAAATTGGAATATCATTAGTTGATTTCCAAGCTTCTAGAATAGGATCTACAAATTGCCAAGCGGCTTCAACACTGTCTCCTCTCGCATATAGCGTGGCATCTCCCTGCATACAATCAAGAATCAACCGCTCGTAAGCTTCTGGTACATAACTATCCGTCAAATCATCATAATGAAAATCCATGTTGACAGTTTCCAAGTCATAACCCGCACCGGGTACCTTAAGACCAAATTTCATCAAAATACCTTCGTTTGGCTGAATTCTGAATATCAACATATTTTGATTATTTATGAGTCTGCTAGAATTAAAGATGTGATGGTGATTGGGTTTAAAATGAATAACGACCTCAGATACCCGAGTTGGTAATCTTTTACCTGTTCGGATATAAAATGGGACATCTGCCCATCTCCAGTTATCGATGAAGAATTTCATGGCAACATACGTTTCTGTTCTACTATCTTTTGCGACACCGTCTTCCTCTCTGTAGCCAACTACATGTTCACCTTGAATCATTGATTTTATATATTGTCCACGGATCACATTTTTCCGGATATCTTCGCTGGATAGTGGTCTAAGCGAATTGAATAGTTTGAGTTTCTCGTTTCTGATTTCATTGGCATGAAGTTTAGATGGTGGTTCCATAGCAACCATGGAGACTAACTGCAACAAATGATTTTGCAGCATATCACGTAAAGCTCCGGAACCTTCATAATAGCCACCTCTTTTTTCTACGCCAACATTTTCCGCCGAAGTTATCTCTACTCTATGTATGTAATTTCTATTCCATAGCGGCTCAAAAATAGTGTTTCCAAACCGCGTCACCATTAAGTTTTGAACGGTCTCCTTTCCTAGGTAGTGGTCAATTCTGTAGATCTGATCTTCTTCGAAATATTGTAAAAGTTCGCGGTTCAATTTCTTCGCGGTTGCCAAACTGTAACCGAATGGTTTTTCTACAATAAGTCGCTTCCAGCCATTTTCTTCGCCACATAATCCATGCGCCGAAAGGTTTTTTGCTATGGTACTGTATAAGCTTGGTGGTGTCGAGAGGTAATAGATGATATTTTGTTTTTCACTTCCATTAAGGTCAATTAAACGTTTTGCAAGCTTTGAGTAATCTGATTTCTCAGAAGTGGCAAGCGATTGATAATGGATAAACTTTGCAAAGCTGTTGATGTCATTTTTTGACTGCCCCTGTTCCAAATATGGATTTTCATAAATGACTGATCTCCTATAAATCTCGTCGTCATATTGGGTCCTTCCAACTCCAAGAATCGTATACCTTCCCGGAAGATAATTTCTCTGAAAGAGGTGATAGACAGCCGGAATTAATTTTCTCTTTGTAAGGTCACCAGAGGCTCCAAAAATGACCAGTATCTGATTATCAAGGCTTTTAATCATGTGATTCAAACAATTGAGTTTGACTGTTGCAGGTCTGAGGTAGTATGTCTACTTTAGTTTTTACCAATATAGAGAATTACAAACTACTATCCTGAAGTTCCTTCAGGAGGGAGTAAACTTTTCAGACAAATGGAGCAGAAGTATGATTTTGGATTGATAGGTCTAGGCGTGATGGGCAGGAACTTTATACTAAACGTCCTTGATCATGGCTTTTCAGCAGCAGGGCTGGACTTAGATGCCGCTAAGGTCCAGGCATTGAAAGAAGAGTCGGATGGGCAGGCATCGTTTGCAACAACCGAAGTCAAAGCATTCGTAGAATCATTAAGTACTCCACGAAAAATTATGCTTTTAGTACCTGCGGGAGACCCCGTCGATAAGGTAGTTTCTAGCTTGAAGCCGTTTGTCGAAAAGGGAGATTTGATAATAGACGGCGGTAATTCCTACTTTGAAGATTCTGACCGGAGAATTGAGGAGCTGTCTAAAGAGGGTTTGTATTATATCGGTGCAGGTGTATCAGGAGGTGCAAAAGGCGCACGTCTGGGGCCTAGTATCATGCCTGGAGGGGATAAGAATGCCTACAAGCTGATAGAGCCAATATTTAATGCCGTAGCTGCAAAAGCTGGAGTGGATGGTCAAGATTCTTGTGTGGCACATATGGGAAGTGGCTCAGCAGGAAACTATGTGAAAATGATTCATAATGGTATCGAATATGGACTGATGCAATTAATCGCAGAAGTATATGATATCATGCACAATGGAATGCAGCTTTCAAATCAAGAATTAGGCCACACTTTTCAGGAATGGAACAAAGGGATTTTGCAGTCTTTTTTAGTTGAGATAAGCAGTGAAATCTTTCAGCGTAAAGATGAGTTGACCAAAAGAGATCTTGTTGACGTGATCCTTGATAAAGCCAAACAAAAGGGTACAGGTAAATGGACTTCCCAAAATGCTATGGATTTGGGAGTTGCAGTACCTTCTATCGACGCAGCTGTTAGCATGCGGCAGCTATCGGCTTTGAAGACCGAGCGATTGAAAGCTGAGGATATGTATCCCAGGGTTGAAAAGGACAACGCTTCAGTTTTAAGCATTGGGGATGTAGAGCATACGCTGGTATTTTGCTATATCATTACATATGCGCAGGGGCTCAGTCAATTAATTGCAGCTGATAAAGAAATGCAATACGGTCTTGATATGGCTAAAATCTGTTCAATATGGAGAGGAGGCTGTATCATTAGGGCAGGATTATTAGAAGATATGATGCAGGCCTTTGCTCGGGACGCATCACTGCAGAGTTTACTTCTTGACGTAGAATTTGCCGATTTGTTAAACCGATCGTTACCTTCGGTTCAAAAGGTATTACAGTATGCCATGATGCATCAAATTCCAGGCTTGACAATGTCCAGTTCTTTGAATTATTTCTTTGCATTTAAATCTGGTTTTTTACCGTTAAATCTTGTGCAAGCTCAACGTGATTATTTTGGTTCGCATACGTACGAAAGAGTAGATATGGAGGGCATCTTCCATACGGAATGGTGATTCCATGTTCACCTTTAATAATAAAACTGTCGCCTGTTAAGACAGTCTTTAGTAGTTTTCTATTTCACCAATTTTTCTTGTATGAATATACTGGATTATGCGATCGTCATTGTGTATGCTGTAGCGTTCTTGGGGCTCGGCTATTTTTTTAAGAATCAGAATAACAAAAAGGATTATTTTCTCGGTGGTAGATCTTTTGGTTGGTTTCCATTGAGTTTATCGGTAATGGCGACTCAGCTATCTGCGATTAGTTTCATAAGTGCACCGGCTTTTGTAGGAATGAGAGAGGGTGGGGGACTGCAGTGGTTGAGTTATGAGTTTGCAGTTCCTTTAGCTATGATTTTTCTTGGATCATTTCTGATCCCCGGTCTGTATAAGGCCAATGTTGTTAGTATCTATGAATACCTTGAAAAGAGGTTTAATCGGGAAACACGACTGCTGCTGAGTCTTGTTTTTCAAATAAGTAGAGCATTTGCTACGAGCGTAATGATTTATGCGATAGCACTGATTCTGGCTAGTGTAATGGGCATTCCATTTTGGCAGACAGTTTTAGGTATTGGTGTTATTACCATCGTATATTCAATACAGGGAGGAATGAAGGCAGTAGTATATGGTGATATGATCCAAATGCTTATTTTATTTGGTGGAATTATCATTTGCCTGGTTTATGCGCTGGATTATCTAGGGGGATGGTCGAGTTTTACAGAGATGGTTGATCGGAACCGACTGCTAGCAGTAGACTTCAACTCGTTCGGGTTTAATCCAGATGAGTCATTTGGGTTTTGGCCTATGGTGCTGGGCGGATTTTTTCTCTACGCCTCTTATTATGGAACAGATCAAAGTCAAGTTCAGCGTTTGCTTGCTGCTAATTCGCTCGGTACCGTAAGGAAAACGATCTTATACAATGGGATACTTAGGTTTCCTGTGACGCTCAGCTATTGTGTCATGGGCTTAGTCTTGGGGACTTTTGCGATGAGTCAACCCGAATTTATTACACAGATTCCCGTTGATAAACCAGATTTGATGATACCGATATTTATCAGAGATTATTTACCGCATGGTATCATTGGTTTACTGATTGTGGCAATTTTATCTGCAGCGATGTCTTCGTTGAGTTCGGCCGTCAATTCACTAAGTGCAGTGACGACTGAGGATTTTATAGCGCACGGTAAAAATTTGACACATGATCAATATCTGAAGTATTCAAGATGGACTTCACTTATTTGGGGTACTCTATGTGTAATTCTAGCATTCTACACAGGAAATATTGCTTCTACGGTAATTGAGGCAATTAATAAGATAGGTTCTGTGTTTTATGGTCCAATTCTTGCCACCTTTTTAGCAGCAATCCAGATTAAAAAGATCAAGGCTAGAGGTATCAATGTGGGAATCGTAATGGGTGTTGGTGTCAATGTCTACTTCTGGTTAGTCGTTGGGGATCAGGTATTTTGGTTTTGGTGGAATTTAATTGGTGCGGTGGTGACATTATCCACTGGCTATTTAGTTAGTTTGCTACTACCGGATAATAGTAAACAAGCAAGCACATTATCATTTGAAAAGGAGTCCCTTTTTTCAAAAGACACTGTTTTATTACTTTTTTACTTTGCTTTGATCATTATCACAAGTATTTTGATACCACACCTAATATGACACGAGCAGGGTTATTGAGGTCGATCTACGATGAGTCGATTTCGATAGAGTTGGAGAGAAGAATAGATGAGCTGATTGCGTCTTACCGAAACCAATTGGAATTACAAGATGTCAGATCTCTGGATCAAAAAGATGTTTTTTTAATTTCGTACGGTGATTCAATCACCTCGGGAGAGGCACGTCCCTTAAATGTTCTAAAAGCGTTTTTGGATGTTTACGGAAAAGTATTTTCACACGTTCACATTTTACCATTTTATCCATATTCATCTGATGATGGCTTTTCAGTGATTGATTACAAGGAAGTCAATAGCTCATTAGGAGACTGGTCTGACATCAAATCATTGGCTAATAGTTATAGTTTGATGTTTGATGCAGTAATCAATCATGTTTCAGCCAAATCAAACTGGTTTAAGGAGCATCTATCCGGTGATAGAGAGGCTAGAAATCTCATTTTTGCGGATGATCCGAATAAGGATTGGTCACTGGTTGTGCGGCCAAGAACAAGCCCGCTATTTCACAGATACATAGACAAAAATGGGGATGGACATTTCATCTGGACTACTTTTAGTGAGGATCAGGTAGACTTGGATTATCGGGATCCAGATTTATTGATAGCGATTCTTGACGTTTTGCTATTTTACATTTTACAAGGGGCTAGCATGCTCAGGCTGGATGCTATCGGTTTTATGTGGAAAGAGGAAGGTACTTCTTGTATTCATTTACCTCAAACGCATGCTTTAATCCAGTTATTTAGATTTGTTTTAACGGAAATCAAACCTGATGTTAAGCTCATTACCGAGACCAATGTGCCACATATTGAAAATATTTCTTATTTCGGTGATGGATTCAATGAAGCGCATCTTGTGTACAATTTCACGTTGCCTCCTTTACTAGCTTACAGCTTGTTGTCTCAGTCAGTCCGAAAGTTTGCGCATTGGGCTAAAAGCTTGGCTGTTCCCAGTAATGAAGTATGCTTTTTTAATTTTCTTGCAAGCCATGACGGAGTAGGAGTAAGGCCTGTTCAAGGTATTTTGTCAAGACACGAATTGCAGTTGTTAATTGATGCTGCTGATGCAAATGGAGGGAGGGTTAATTACAAGTCCAATGCTGAGGGAGGTAAGGATCCTTACGAAATCAACTGCAATTATTTCAGTTTACTTAAAGGGTCTGGCTGTGAACATAGAGAAGGTTTAAAAAGGATGATATTGGCGCATGCCGTATTGTTGGCCTTTCCGGGTGTTCCGGCAATTTATATTCATTCACTTTTAGGATCTGAGAATGATCTGGAGGGAATGAAAAAAGCGGGTTATAACAGGGCGATCAACCGAGCCAAGATCGACCTGCAATCTTTGGCATCAGATCTCGAGGATCCGTTTTCCAACAGAAAGATTATTTACTCTAGGATTAGGGACTTGATCGAGGTGAAGCAAGGAATCGCTGCCTTCGATCCATATGCGAACTTCCAGATTCAGTTGGTAAATGAGCAAGTGCTACTATTGCAAAGAGGAAACCGAGAGGTAAGTTGTTTTTTTAATTTTGGTGTGGAGAATCAAACATTGAAACTTGATAGAGGTGGAATGGACCTAATCTCAAAATTCCCTTATGAAAAGGACGATGAACTTGAAATCTTAGGTTATGACTTTTTATGGCTCGGACATTTCAGCTAATCTATGTCGAGCTGCCAGGGCTGCGCCAATAATTCCGGAATTATTTTTCATTTGGGCGGGGATTATTTCACATTCTATATTGATATACTTTTCGAATTTTTCGAATTTTTTACTTATTCCACCTCCTAGTATGATCAAATCTGGGTAGAACAGTGATTCAATTCTTTCCAGGTACTTGTTGAGTCTTTTTCCCCACTCTTTCCAGCTAAGATTTTCCTTCTCTCGTACAGAATTTGCCGCATAATGCTCTCCTGCCACTCCTGCGACTTTGATGAAACCCAGTTCAGAGTTGGCGAATAAAGTACCTTCAGAAAATAAGGCCGTGCCAATACCTGTTCCAACTGCTATCACCATGACATTCGCATTATTATCTTGACCAGCACCAAAATTCATTTCTGCATAGCCGGCAGCATCAACATCATTAATCAGATGCGTAGGGCAGCCGGTTGCTTTTTCGATTTCTGCTCCTGCATTTAGACCGACCCAACTGCTATCAATGTTAGATGCTGTTTTTACTACATCATGTTTCACGGCAGCGGGAAAACCAATTCCGACCAGCTTCTTCCAATCAAAGTGTTTTATCATTGAAGAAACAACTTCGATAACTGCAGCGGGAGTGGCAGGATGAGGTGTTTCAAGGCGATATCTTTCCGTTTTCAATTCTCCTGTTTCAGTATCTACTACAGCAGCTTTTATTCCTGTTCCTCCTATATCAATACCAAGTACATCCATTTGTCAAACCTACGTATAAGAATTATTCAAATGAAGGATTGGATTAACTAAAAATGTGATAATTTGGTCATTTAAAGGAGTCAGTTCATATTACGATTATTGAAGATTTCTACTTAACTTAAAAAAGCAAAACTTAAACTAACCTATCACAAATCGATGATTCAGTATTTTAATTATATTGGTTTTGGCCTGATTGGACTAGGCATTTTGAATCGTCTCATGTTTGAGATCCAAGTAATGTCAAAGTCTGACAGAGCTAAGAAGTACAAATTTGTCAGTACTACTTCAGTGGGTAACATGAGAAATTCCTTGTACATGTGGGCAGCTTCGCTGTTCTTCTTTGCATTTATGATGGTAGGCGGATTCCTCGGTTTAGGAGCTACCTATCAATACATAGCGGCTGCGTTTATGGCATTTTTGATTGCTTTCCTATTCGGGTCAGGCTTTGCAGCCTACGTCAAGTATTATTTCCCAACGGTGATGGAAAAAAGACTGAAGAATATTCGCTTCAAACCGATGAAGTCGCCTTCTTCAGGAAGAAAGTTGAGATTACTTAATGAGTTGGAAGAAGATGAATATCTAACACCTGAGATGATTGAGCAGGAGGATAATCTCGAAGCTGATTTTGATGTGTGGTATGATGATGAGTCGAAAGATACGATCATCATGCAGTATGACATAACCGATGATGCTTTTGTCTGCAACAACTGCAATTTCCGAACACTTAAGGTCCACAAAGAAGAGGTAACCAAAGAATCATCTTATTCGGAAGCCGGCGAAATGCATCGAGAATACAGGTGTACCTATTGTGGACACAGGGAGCACAAGGACATAAAAATCCCATCCGGAAAAGAAAAAAGGGAAATGGAAGGTGCTGCCTAGTTGCACCGTAAAACTGTAATAAAAAAAGGAGATCGAAGATCTCCTTTTTTTTGCATTTTACATAAACCTACGGCTCACGACTATTTCCTTGCTTCCGACTGTGTATTTATAGAAGCCTTCCCCGGTTTTTACACCTTTATAGCCAGCGGTGACCATGTTGATCAATAATGGGCAAGGTCTATACTTGGGGTCACCCAGTCCATCTTGTAGGACCTTTAAGATAGATAAGCAAACATCCAAACCAATAAAATCAGCTAATTGTAAAGGACCCATTGGATGTGCCATTCCCAGTTTCATTACCGTATCAATCTCTTCAACACCTGCAACACCTTCGTAAAGCGAGAAGATGGCTTCGTTTATCATAGGCATAAGGATTCTGTTTGCTGTAAAGCCGGGATAATCATTCACTTCAGTGGGAATCTTTCCAATCAACTCGCTAGTTTTCATGATGGTGTTCGTTGTTTCATCTGATGTTGCATAGCCCTTTATGACTTCAACGAGTTTCATCACCGGTACAGGATTCATAAAATGCATACCGATCACCTTATCTGGTCGCTTTGTAACTGCACCAATTTTTGTAATGGATATAGAGCTGGTATTTGTAGCCAGGATAGCATGTTTAGGGGCATTTGCATCCATATCTTGAAAGATTTTACTCTTAACCTCAAAGTTTTCTGTTGCTGCTTCGACCACTAGGTCAACATCTGAAACTGCAACAGCTATATCAGTTGAGGTGGTGATATTAGCTAATGTTTCTTTCTTGTGGTCCTCCGTAATCAATTCCTTTTTTAGTTGCCTATCTAAGTTTTTGCCAATTGTTGTCAATGCTCTTTCAAGAGCATTAGCAGAGATATCAATTAGACAAACCTTATGCTTATTCTGTGCGAATACGTGGGCAATCCCATTTCCCATCGTGCCTGAGCCGATAACCGCTACTTTTTTAATGGACATATGTTTATTTGGTTATAATTGAATGAATTTGGTATGTGTTGCCGGAAAGTAGAAAGTCAAGAGTTTCATTATGATTATAGCTGGAAATATTTTGAATACTGAATGGTTGGATTTCATCGACTGATGCTATTTGAAAAGTGCCAGAGGTAACCTTCATCATTTCCCATGCATGTTTGGGTATCTTAATTTTCACAGTTTCTTGATTTTCGGACAAATTAATAATGACAAGTTTTCTTTCCTTTTCAGTGTATCGAAGGAAAGTAAAAATCCTGTTGGAATAGCCAGTATATTCTGAATTTCTATTGTAATAATGCAGGTCGAAGAAAGCCCCTTCCCTAAGCGCTTCGCTACTGTTCGTACTTTTTAATATTTTGCTGTAACGTGCCCTTAAGTCTTGTTGTTCCCTGCTCAATTTACCACCGTCAAACTCCCCTTGATTTATCCATTTAGCATGCTCAGGTACTCCCCAATAATCGAATATAGTCGTGCGCCCGTCGTTTCCGCTGAAGCCTGACGAACCTTCGCCTGGTTCTCCAACTTCTTGCCCGAAATATACCATAATAGGGCCAGAGTGCATAAAAGCAGCAGCAGCCATCATCGGGATTCCTATATTCATATTTCCGGCGAAATCTGGTGAAGCAATACGCTGCTCATCATGATTTTCAAGAAATCTCAACATGTGATGGGTAATACCCTCTTGCTTTTGCCAAACGGTAGGTAGATTGTCTGTTGAAGCTTTCTTTTGGATGATCTGTTTGAGTGTATCGTATAGCTCGACTTTGTCGTATAAATAATCAAAGCCTCCTTGCTGAATATAATCTCTATAAACATTAGGGTTATAGATTTCAGCAATAAAAATGATGTTAGGATACACGTCCTTCACTTCCTTAGTTACCCACTTCCAAAACTCAATCGGAATCATTTCTGCCATATCGCATCGAAAGCCATCTATATTTTTTGATGCCCAATAAAGCAGGATATCTTTCATTTTTAACCATGTATCCGGTATGGGATCAAAATGAGTTTCTCCTCCATTTTGTATATCTACTCCGTAGTTTAGTTTGATGGTTTCAAACCAGTCATTAACTGAGGGCTGTGAACTAAAAACATCATTGCCTGAAGCTTTTGCAGGCCTCTCCTCGAACTTTCTGTTTTTTGTTGTGAAAGCACTTTCACCCAAAGACTGATACCCCTCAGGTACTGAAAAGGAGCTGCCTGGAATGTAGTAGAAATTGTTGTTAGGGTCAAAAGAGGAAGTCGTAAGGTCGTTGACGCCAAAATCTTTTATATCTGGTGGTCTTGAATCTGAATTGTATCCCCTTGCAACGTGATTGGGTACAAAGTCGATGATGACTTTGATCCCTGCTAGATGTGTTCGCTGCACCAAAGCCTCAAACTCTATCATTCGCTTATCAACATTCTCAGCGAGATCTGGGTTTACGTCGTAATAATCCTTGATTGCGTAGGGACTTCCTGCTCGGCCTTTTACAACATCCGCATCGTCCAATGGTATACCATAGGCAGTGTAGTCCGTTAATATGGCGTGCTCAATCACTCCTGTAAACCATATATGTGTATACCCAATTGCTTTGAGTTCATTTAACGCAATGTTACTGATGTCATTGAATTTTCCGACACCATTTTCTTCAATGGTACCCCAAGG
>JAYPLE010000008.1:101897-131572 GCA_038129245.1 Flammeovirgaceae bacterium
CCCCAAGGCTTATTGGTCGTGTTTGAGTTGCCAAATAAGCGAGTTATCATTTGGTAAATAACGGGTCTTTCTGAAGTTTGTGGGGCTTTCATGACAGTATTTTTGTCTTAATCACGTTTAGACAAAAACAAAAGCGTAGAGATGCTTCGTGAATCATTAAACTGTTAATTACGCAAATTTGAACGCTCTTTTAAAAGAGTGCTTGCCTATAAAAAAAGCCGTCTACAGCGTTAGACGGCTTCACGAATATCGACAATGATTTTACGCGTTTTGATTGATGTTATTTAGGTCTTCGAAGGCTTTCTTTAACCTGCCAACGAAGTTCTTCTCACCTTCTCTCAACCAAACTCTCGGATCATAATGTTTCTTATTGGGGATATCGTCTCCATCAGGGTTTCCGATTTGCTCTTGCAAATACCCTTCTTTTCCTTGATAATAATTTTTAATTCCCTCCCAGAAAGCCCATTGCATATCAGTATCGATATTCATTTTGATAGCGCCATAATCTATTGCTTCTCTAATTTCCTCTGTTGTTGAGCCACTGCCACCGTGAAACACAAAGTTCACAGGGTTGACGCCTGTCCCAAACTTCTCCTGTATGAAGTCTTGAGAATTTTTAAGTATACTCGGGGTCAGCTTGACGTTTCCAGGTTTGTAGACACCATGCACATTTCCAAAAGCTGCCGCAATCGTAAAGTTTCCTGATATCTCCTTCAATTTTTCATATGAATAAGCAACTTCATCAGGCTGAGTGTACAAGCGCGAGTTGTCAATGTCTGTATTATCAACACCATCCTCTTCTCCTCCTGTCACCCCTAACTCGATCTCCAAGGTCATCCCCATTTCAGCCATTCTTTTGAAGTACTTAGACGAGATCTCAATGTTCTCTTCTAAAGGTTCCTCAGAAAGGTCCAGCATATGAGAGCTAAAAAGGGAGCTCCCAGTCTTTTCAAAATACTTTTCATTGGCATCCATTAACCCGTCAATCCAAGGGAGAAGCTTCTTAGCAGCGTGATCCGTATGAAGTACTACGGGAACACCGTATTTTTCGGCCATCAAATGAACATGGTGAGCTCCCGAAACAGCTCCAATTATTGCTGCTTCCTGATTATCGTTTGAGAGGGATTTCCCTGCATTAAATATTGCTCCTCCATTAGAGAATTGGATCATTACGGGCGAATTGACAGCTTTTGCTGTTTCAAGTACCGCGTTAATTGAGTTTGTTCCGATCACATTGACGGCAGGTAAGGCAAATTTGTTTTCGTTAGCATGGTTGAGAAGGTCAGTAACTTCCTGACCGCTCAAAACACCTGGTCTAAACTTCATTTTAGATAAGATTTATTGATTGCAGTTTTGTTATTCAATTGGTTCAATATTCTCAGTTCTTCAATGATGCAGAACTGTACAATTTGCAGCAAATATATAGGCTAATTCCTTCTTGTTTCAACAGGGCTGATTTCATTCACATTTCTATAAGAGATTATTGAAAATTTTCTATTTTAACGACCTGAAAACAACGTTTTTTTGTCGTTTAAGCATTTTTTCGTCGATTATTTGAAAAACAATCGATTGCACTGAAAAAACTTTGAGAGGGCTTTGAAAGGACGAAATCTGATTTCAATTAACAAGTAAGATCAAAACATAAGAATTAATGAAGAAACCTGCATTAAATACTGTTCAAATCTGGAATATGAGTATGGGTTTTTTAGGTATTCAATTTGGGTTTGCTCTGCAAAACGCTAATGCGAGTAGAATTCTACAAAATTTTGGGGCTGATGTTGAGCATCTCAGTTGGTTTTGGCTTGCGGCACCCGTGACTGGTTTAATTATTCAGCCACTAGTCGGTCACTACAGTGATCGTACATGGACCAGGATGGGGCGTAGAAAGCCTTACTTCCTTGCTGGAGCAATTCTTGCCTCCGTTGCACTTTGTTTGATGCCGAATTCCGGATCTTTGGCTGGCTTTGTTCCGCCGATGTTTGTGGGTGCCGGGATGCTTATGATTATGGATGCCTCCCTGAATATTTCAATGGAACCATTTAGAGCGCTAGTAGGGGACATGTTGCCTTCAGAGCAAAGAACGGCTGGTTTTTCTGTTCAGGCTACATTGATTGGGTTAGGAGCTGTAGTGGGTTCCTTTTTACCCTACATATTAGCTGAATGGGTTGGAATTTCAAAAGTTGCTCCTGCAGGCGAGGTACCCGACAATGTCATTTTTAGTTTCTACTTCGGTGCAGTTGTATTTCTAACGACTATCATATGGACGTTAATGAAGACCAATGAATATTCACCTGAAGAACTTACCAGATTCAATGGAATAGAAGAGTCAGCGGATAAATTAGGAGGCTTGTCGGAGATATTCAAGGATTTCGCTGCTATGCCGAAAACGATGAAGCAATTAGGCGTGGTGCAATTCTTCTCTTGGTTTGCTTTATTTTCAATGTGGGTATTTTCTACTCCGGCAATAGCTCAACATGTATATGGAACTGCTGTTGATGATACCAGTTCAGCAGCTTACAATGATGCAGGTAACTGGGTAGGTGTAATGTTCACCGTTTACAACGCTGTTTCTGCTGGGTTTGCTATGTTGCTACCCATAATTGCCGCAAAGTTGGGCAGAAAACGAACGCACTCGCTGGCTCTCTTGATTGGCGCAGTTGGATTCTTATCTATCTACTTCATTAAAGATCCAAATTTACTACTGGGATCTATGATTTGTGTTGGATTTGCCTGGGCAAGTATCCTATCAATGCCATATGCCATACTAGCAGGTGCTATTCCCGCCAAAAAGATGGGTATATACATGGGGATTTTTAATTTTTTTATTGTGATTCCACAGATAGTCAATGGATTATTTGGTGGCCCAATGATTAAAAGGGTGTTTGATTCGCATGCAATTTATGCTCTGATACTTGCAGGCGTTTCATTTCTAATAGCGGCTATTTCGGTTCATTTTGTGGAGGATAGGGACGAAGTCGTAGAGGGGTAAAGACAAGAAACAATGAAAATAACATTTGAAATAGGATATAGAACCCATTGGGGGCAAGCTTTGTATGTGTGTGGATCTGATAGAGCCTTAGGAGGTTGGGATGAAAACAAGGCATTGAAATTGCGGCCTGGGGTAGGAGAATTATGGACCGGTTTTGTTAATGTAAAGGAAGCTGACTTTACCTATAAGTATTTTCTTAGGGACGAGAATACAGGATGGATGGTGTGGGAAGAAGGTGTCGATAGGCACCTTAACATAAATAAAGATAGCTTCACTGGTTGCTTCGTGAAAGATAATTGGCGTCCAGAGAACAGTGTTGAGAGCATTCTGACAACATCTCCATTTATGAAGGCGTTCTTCAATCGCGAAGAAAAAGCATACAAAACCAAGTACACTAAAACGGGCAATTATGTAAGGTTTCAGATTCGCGCACCCAGGGTCTCTGCTGATTACAGCCTGGGTCTCATCGGATCAACGAAGACCTTAGGAGCATGGGATGAATCCAACGTTTTGCTAATGTCCGACGAAGACTTTCCTGTTTGGAAGGTGGACGTGAAGCTAACAGAAAAGGAATTGCCCCTCGAGTATAAGTATGTTATCTATAGTCATCAAGAACAGCGAATCGTAACGTGGGAGAGCAGAGATAATCGATATTTTCCATTAAAAAATTTATCCAATGATGAGCTGACGATTTGGACGGATGAATCATTTGAGTATCCTGTAGGCTGTTGGAAAGCAGCTGGTGTTGCCATTCCTGTTTTTTCATTAAGAAGCAAAAATGGCACTGGAGTGGGTGAGTTTACAGATATCAATATATTGACGGATTGGTCTGTGAAGACGGGGATGAAGTTGATTCAGATTCTTCCCGTGAATGATACCACAGCCAGTCATACCTGGGTAGATTCTTATCCGTATGCTGCCATTTCTGTCCAAGCCCTCCATCCGATCTATGCAAGCCTTCAAGCGATCGGGAGGCTCAAAGATGATAAACTGGAAGAGGAGATTGAAAAGCGACGAGCTGAATTGAACGAGCTTGAAGAACTGGATTATGAGGCCGTTATGCAGATCAAATCGAGGTTTTTTAAGGCTAGCTACGAGGAGAACAAGAAAAGTTTTTTGGCAAGTAGCTCGTACAAATCTTTTTTTAAGGATAATCAACACTGGCTAATTGATTACGCAGTTTTCAGTATGATGAGGGATCGCTATGGGACTCCTGATTTCACTTTGTGGAAAGAACTATCCACATACGATGAAAAGAAAGTAGTGGCATTTGCAGATCCCAAGCATAAAGACTTTGATAATGTAGCCATACATTTTTACATCCAATATCATCTGGACAAGCAGCTTATAGAAGCAAGTCAGTATGCACGAAATAAAGGTGTGGTATTAAAAGGTGATATTCCAATAGGAATCTATCGGAATTCTGTGGACGCATGGACGGAGCCACATTTATATAATATGGATTGCCAGGCGGGTGCACCACCTGATGATTTTTCTATTTCAGGACAAAACTGGGGGTTTCCTACCTACAACTGGGAGGAGATGGCCAACGATGGTTTCAGATGGTGGAAGAATCGCCTTATAAAAATGTCTGAGTATTTTGATGTTTTCAGGATTGATCATATTCTAGGCTTTTTTAGAATATGGGAAATTCCTAATGAGCACGTAGAAGGTCTTTTGGGGCGATTTAACCCCGCACTTCCTATTGGTTTCGAGGAGTTCAGTACCAGAGGAATTTATTTTGATTTGGACCGATTCACCAAACCGTATATCAGGACGCACATTGTACAAAATGTATTCAATAATCACGCGGACAGGGTATTTCAAAATTATCTACACGAGTATGCTCCAGGATGTTGGGAGTTTAAGCCTGATTATGACACTCAGCGAAAAGTAAAGGAGTTTTTTGATAGAGAAATAAGTGGAAATCCGCTTAATAAGGATTTTTTGAATTGGTTGCGGTTTGGGCTCTATCGACTACATGCAGATGTATTGTTCCTGGAAGCTCCTTTATCCAATGGGCAAGCATTTAATCCAAGAATTGCAATGCACAGTACTTTCTCTTATCAAGAGTTAGACGATCACACGCAGCAGAAATTGGATGACTTGTACAATCACTATTTCTACCATCGTCACAATGATTTTTGGAGAGAAAGTGCGATGAGAAAGCTTCCTTCACTTAAAGCTGCGACGAATATGCTCATCTGTGGGGAGGACCTGGGAATGGTACCTGCATGCGTACCGGGCGTAATGGATGAATTGAGTATTCTATCCTTGGCCATTCAAAGAATGCCGAATGATGACAGGGAATTCTGGCATCCCACGGATACACTCACTATGAGCGTGACCAGTACTGGAAGTCATGACATGTCTACATTACGAGAATGGTGGCAAGAGGACACTGAAAGCACGCAAAGGTTCTATAATAGTATCATGTGTCAGCATGATAGGGCTCCTTACTTCTGCGAGCCCTGGGTAGCAAAAAATATTATTAGCCAACATTTACATTCGCCAAGTATATGGGCGATTTTTCCTATTCAGGATCTACTTGCAATGGATGGGGTCTTGCGAAGGGAGAAACCGGAAAACGAGCGAATTAATGTTCCGGCCAACCCACAGCATTATTGGAGGTACAGGCTCCATATCAGCATTGAGGAACTGCTTTCAAATGATCTATTTAATGGCATATTGCGGCAAATGATAGACCAGGGAGGTAGAAGCAGTGCTTATTAGCATCCTTTTCTGATTGGTTAAAATTTTCCGGTTGATGTAAAGGTTGTGAAAACCGAAGTAAAAGCAACGGAAGTGAAAAAGATATGTCTGCTTTGGTAATGCTAAATAATACAAATTTGCACAGTGTCACTTTTTGTCAAAACGCTTTGTATTTCATGATTTTTCAACGGAGCAGCTTTAGAGAATTTTCACCGTATTGAATAGACAGTTTCAGTCCGACTATTGTTAGCAAATACTAAATTCAGTAAGATTAAGAAAAAAATTTTATCGAGAGATAGGTTTTGAGAGTGGAAAAGAACTTCAGTTTACCTTTAATAAAGTTTCTATTCATTAGGTAACATATCGTTCGAGAACTCATCAAGCTGGGTATTAGCTTTATTTCGAATTTTAAGCCATGCGATTAACAACATTCCTGTTTTCTTTAATAATATCTTCAATTGGATCAGCTCAAATAATTAATCCGATCGGGATTGAAATCATGCGGGATCATTACGGAGTTCCTCATATTTATGCCAAAACCGATCCTGAGGTGGCATATGGGCTTGCATGGGCACATGCGGAAGATGATTTTGAAACTATTCAACTAACCTTGCTTGGAGCAAAACAGATGTTAGGAAGACATCTAGGGAAATCCGGTGCCCCTGTGGATTATGTGGTGGGTTTGCTTGATTGTGAGGGCGTAGTTCGGAAACATAAATCAACACTTTCAGAGGATTTCTTATCTGTTCTCGAAGGTTATGTTCAAGGCTTTAATGCGTACGGCGCAGCCCATCCCAGTGAAGTTTTAGTCAAAAAAGCATTTCCCGTTTCAGTCGATGATATGCTGAAGGCCTATGTACTTTCACTTAGTGTGATACTAGGAGGCGATAAAACCATCCAATCATTGGTTGAAAATAAGATCGAGAAGATTTGGGAGCAACCAAAGGGAAGCAATGCCATCGCTATCAGCAGAAATAAGACAACCGATGGCCAAACCTATCTGGCAGTTAACAGTCATCAACCTCTGACGGGACCCGTAAGCTGGTATGAAGCACATCTTGTATCTGATCAGGGTTGGAACGCATTGGGTGGTTTGTTTCCAGGGGGGTCTACTATTTTTCATGGTACAAACCCTTCTCTTGGATGGGCGCATACTGTCAACTACCCCGATATGATCGATATATGGCAACTCGAAATGAAATCCTCGAAAGGCAATACATACATTGTGGATGGCAATGAACTTGAATTGGAAGAGAAGAAAGTCAAACTTAAGGTCAAGATTCTTCCGGGATTCCGTTTGACAGTTGCCCGAAAAGCCTACAGCTCCATCTATGGTCCTGTGATCAAAAATGACAGTGGTGTTTTTGCATTTGACCTCGCTTCATTGCATGAGGTAAGGACTCCTGAGCAATGGTATAGAATGAATAAGGCAAAGGATTTTGAGAGTTTCAAATCTGCACTTGAAATGATGTCCCTGCCGATGTTCAATATCATTTATGCCGATAATGCCGATAATATATATTATGTAAGTAATGCGTTACTACCAAAGCGAAATCCTAACTATAAGTGGCGAGAGGTGGTTCCTGGCAACACTTATAGTACTTCCTACAATGAATATTTTAAGTTTTCGGACCTCCCTCAGCTGGCTAATCCAAAAGCAGGTTATATCTTCAATACCAACCATTCGCCATTTTTAGCGACAGCCTCCGGTGAAAACATTCAGTCAACGTTGTTTGATAAAACGATGGGTTATAACGTTTGGAATAATAACCGAAGCTTGCGGTTTATAGAGTTGATAAATAAATATGATAAACTCAATTATCAAGATTTTTTGAGAATTAAGTATGATGCACAACTACCAGATTCTGTTGTCTATAAAATCGACTTGAATCGCGTGCTAGATACAGATTTTAGTTCTTCTGAAGAGCTTTCGGACGTATTGCAGATCTTAAGACAATGGGATAAGAATGCTGAAACTAACTCCGTGGGACCTGCCCAATTCATCGAACTCTACTACTACATCAATCGAACCTACAATAATGGGACTAACAAAGAGTACCTACCATTGGATAAGGAAATTGAAGAAGGTTTGGTTTTTATCACCAATTATTTCAAGAAGCATTTTGGGAAAGTAAACGTTTCACTGGGAGAGTATCAAAAGCTTGTTAGAGGAGAAAGAAAATTGCCATTGCGTGGTATGCCAGATGTATTGGCAGCGATGTACAGTCAACCTCACGAAAATGGAACAGTAGCAGGAGCTGCTGGCGAATCATACATTATGATGATTCGATACCCAAAAGAAGGGCTACCTGTAATTGAAACCGTAAATTCCTATGGGGCTTCAAACCGATCGAGTAGTACGCATTACGATGATCAAATGAATCTATTCGTGAACAAAGAAAGAAAAGCTATGACGTTAGACATCAATGAAGTGAGAAAGAACGCCAAAAAGATTTATCACCCCCAATAGGCTAGAAAACGCCATTGTTTATCAGGTTACTTTGTGCTACATGCCCAAGGTATTCATAGATCCAACATTCATATTCCTTCATTCCGATAAAGCAGATTGTCCGTATTCTTCTGTATTCTGGCTTCAGTTTGATGGTGGGGCTTGCATGCTCAAATTCATCCATTTGCAGCCAATTAAAATTCTTGTTTACAGAATGAATTTCTCCAAACACTTTACTGTTGCCTGTTAATTTGATTCCCGGATAATCAGCAATTTGATATAGAGACCCAGTTGTGTAAGCTTCTCCAAAGAAAGTAGTAGCAAGGCTGAACGGTAACAACTTATGATGCTTTCTCTTCAGTAATCCATATGTAAATAAGTAATCTGTTGACATGAGTCTGAATCTATCATTCAATTACTAGAAAAATCGCTTTGCATATTACTACGTATTCAACTAAATCACAGAAGATTTATAAGTTTCTAACCTAATTCAATATTTCGTTTTTTCTTGCATTTGCTAAGCTATATTTGAGCGCTCAAAAAAGTGCTGATTTTAATCTTTTGCCTTAAAATTTGAAATCAGATGCATCAATGAGTTCCAATAAGATAGAAATGAAAAAGATAGTAGTAGGCATAGACATAGGTGGTACTTTGACCAAAGTCGGATTGGTTGACCGAGAGGGTGAATTATATCATCACTTGGATTTTCCAACTGCTGATTATGATGCTTTTGACCATTATTTGAAAGCTCTAAGTAACCATATCGAATCTTTGCGATCTAAGATGACGTTTGATTATGAGTTAGTTGGGATTGGAATAGGTGCGCCAAATGCGAATTTTTATAGAGGGACGATTGAGTATGCAGCAAATCTGAAGTGGAAAGGGATCCTGCCCGTCATCGAGAAGTTCAAAGCCTATTATGAGCTACCTATTCACATTACAAATGATGCAAACGCCGCCGCTATAGGAGAGATGATTTATGGCAATGCAAAGGGATTAAAGGACTTCATCGTGATAACACTGGGTACCGGACTTGGAAGTGGAATAGTGAGCAATCATCAATTGATCTACGGTCACGACGCACAAGCTGGTGAACTAGGACATGTGATGATCAATGAAGGCGGTCGCATGTGTGGAACAGGTCGTAGGGGTTGTCTGGAAGCCTATGTGTCTTCAACGGGCATTAAGCGTACTGTATTTTATTTACTTGCTGACTCCTTGGAAAAGAGTGTGTTACGAGATTATTCATTTAATGATTTGCATGGTGAGGTGATCACTAAAGCGGCGGAGGCTGGTGATCCCATAGCTGTGGAGGCCTTCAGAATGACTGGTGAAATTTTAGGAAAACACCTTGCCAATTTTGTAGCATTCTCTCATCCGGAAAAGATTTTTCTATTAGGTGGACTTGCAAAATCCGGGAATTGGATTTTTGAGCCTACTCAAAAATATTTGGAACAGTATTTGTTGCCTTTCTATAAAGGGAAAGTGAAATTAAAAGCATCTGGTATGATGGATAAAAACGCTGCCATCTTAGGTGCCGCTGCTTTGGTTTGGAAAGAAAATGAATGAGTATTTGCATCCGTTGATGTTGCTTCGAAACCATTGATCAAAAATCGAATATATTTATTTACCAAAGAGAGCTGGAATCCGTTAAAACTAACGGGAAAAATTATGCGAATGAGAAATAAAGCAGAACGTTTCAAGTTGTCACTACTTGCAATGATATTAACTTCATTGCTGTGGCAACCTGCGCTGGCACAGGATGAATTTCCGATCTTAATCCCCAAATAAGAACATCCCCAGTCGATGGATGTGACACTTAGCATGTTGGAGCAATATCACTATCGAAAACTTGCGCTTGATGATTCGCTCTCAACTGTGATATACAAGAATTATTTATCCTCACTGGATGCATCGAAGTCCTTCTTTCTAAAAAGTGACGTCGAATATTTTGATCGATACAAAGAGGAACTAGATAATCAACTTAGAAATTCAAAATTAGATTTTGGTTATCAGGTATTTTCAAAATACCGCGAAAGAGCCTTGGAGCGTTATGGTTTAGTAGAAGAATTACTGGAAAAGGAATTCGATTTTGAAAAGGATGAATATTTTGAAACGGATTTTGAAAAAGCCGAATGGTCAGATAGTAGGGATGATCTAAGAGAGAAATGGCGATTAATTCTCAAAAGCCAGGCACTTAGCTATCGGCTTGCTGATCCAGATCGGTCTTGGGATTCTATTTCTAAATCTCTAAACGAGCGCTACGCAAGGCAGACCAAATCTATTCACCAGTTCAATAGCGAAGACGTTTTTCAATCATATCTCAATGCGGTAACTCGAGCATATGACCCACACACAAGCTACTTCAGCCCCATCAATAGCGAAAATTTTCAAATAGAAATGAGCCTCTCATTGGAGGGTATTGGGGCAAGATTGACGCAGCAGTTAGATTACACGGTAGTAGCAGAAATTGTTCCGGGAGGACCTGCTTACAAAAGCAAATCATTGCATAAAGACGATAAAATCATTGGAGTAGCACAAGGTGAGGACGGTGAATTTATTGATGTAATAGGGTGGAGACTAGATGATGTAGTTCAAAAAATTCGTGGACCCAAAGGATCTGTGGTAAAACTTCAAACTCTGAATAAGGGAGAATTAAACGCATTACCCGATACTTTAACGCTAGTAAGAGAAAAAATCAAATTGGAGGATGAAGAAGCCCAGGCAGAAATTATCCCGATAAGCTTTGATGATATGACTTTCAGTCTAGGTGTTATAAGTATTCCCAGTTTTTACATTGATTTTGAGGCCAGAAGTAAAGGTGAAAAAGACTATAAAAGTACAACTGTAGATGTGAAGAAATTGATCGATTCTGTCAAGCAAGTAGGTGTTGATGGACTGCTGGTAGACCTGCGTTATAATGGTGGGGGATCTCTTCAGGAAGCAATTGATCTGACGGGTCTTTTTATTCCGAGGGGTCCGGTTGTTCAGGTTAAAAATATGGACGGAACAATTGATCAAATGTTTGATAAAGACAACAGTCAGGTTTTTTATGATGGTCCTTTGGCAGTTCTAAATAATAGATACAGTGCATCTGCTTCAGAAATATTTTCGGGTGCGATTCAGGACTACAACAGAGGGGTAATTCTTGGAGAGAATAGCTTTGGAAAGGGCACTGTACAAAACCTAATTGATCTTAATAGACCGGTTTCAAGTTATTTAAACCGGCTGATAGCCTACAAGCAGTCCGGTTCTTCAAGTGAAGAATTAGCAGAGTTGACCGAAATAAGGAACGGAATTAATAATAGCGATATCAAACTGGGACAGTTAAAGTTGACCCTTGCTAAGTTTTATCGGGCTACAGGTAGCAGTACGCAGAAATTAGGAGTTTTACCAGATGTACATTTTCCTTCACCCTTTGATCCCGAGAGTTTCGGTGAGAGCAGTAGGCCGAATGCGCTACCATGGGACGAAATTTCATCTGCAAATTTTGAGCCAACGGATCATATTTCAGAAGACCTGAGGGATCGCCTTTTTAACATGTATCTCAACGATCTAAGTAATGACCCTCAGCTTAAAAAGCTTGTGACAGATGTGGAAGATGCGAAAAATGAAAGCAAGATAACCAGTGTTTCATTGAACATAGAGGAGCGCCGCAAAGAGCAAAATGAGCGAGAAATAGATGATGAACTTTCTACGGAAATAAATCTGGGAGATATTTCTACCGTTGCTGAATCAATAGATAAGCTTAAAGATGACCCTTATTTAAAGGAAGCGTTAAAGCTCCTTGCAGAGATGGCAAAATCTAAAATGGGTTAGTGTCTAGTTGCAGGTTCTAGGCGGACTCTTGCCTTTTAAAATGCAAAGCGGAGGAAGCTTTTTCATTGAATAGATTAGGTTTGGAGTTATCTTCCATTTATAATTCCCTAATTTCAGTAAGCACCTGATGTTGTCGTAATCTTAGTCAATAATTGCGCTACAATTTTCCCGTTGTTTGTATCATGTTTTGACGAAATGAGCCATGATTCCCTTAAACTGAATGCCTGTAACATGTCCATGGGAGATAAGGAGTTACTCATTATGACTACAGTTTTCTAGCTGGATGTAAATGGACGATTGTTGACCTTGTATCCTGTCAGGTGAAAGCATCCTGGTAGCGAGATGAAAAACTCTATATTTGGACTAAAATGGTATGTGATGGACAAACCCTACATTTCACCTGAAACCAAGCTTACAGAGTTAACTTTTAGATCTATAGTAATTGGTGCTCTACTGTCTGTTGTACTAGGTGCAGCAAATGCTTATTTTGGATTATTTTCTGGTTTAACTGTATCTGCTTCAATCCCTGCGGCTGTGATTTCAATGGCTATTTTGAAAGCCTTTAAGAATGCTAACATTCTAGAAAATAACATGGTGCAAACTGCTGCATCAGCCGGAGAATCTTTAGCTGCAGGAGTGATTTTTACTATTCCCGCTTTGGTGATTATGGGGTATTGGGAGGAATTTAATTACATTGAAACAACACTGATTGCCATTTGCGGAGGAATCTTGGGAGTACTTTTTACCATACCGCTTAGGGGCGCTTTGATTGTTAAGGAAAAATTAAAATTTCCAGAAGGGATCGCTACAGCAGAAGTACTTAAGACGGGTGAAAGAGGAGGGGAGGCAGTAGCCTATCTTGTCATCGGAGGGTTGATGGGTAGCATCTATAAGTTTGGATACGAGGCACTGAACCTGTGGAAAGGACTTTGGGAGAAGGCAGTCTTAGTTCAGGAAAAATATTACTTCTACTTCAGTTTGAATCTATCTCCAGCCTTGGTTGCAGTAGGTTACATAGTAGGCCTCAATATCTCATTCTTGGTCTTTCTAGGCGGGGCCATTAGCTGGTATTTTGGGATTCCCATTTATATCCTTTTAAACGGTGCACCTGAAGCTATGAGTGCAGAACAGATGGGAGGCTCCATCTGGAGCTCTCATATTAGGTATTTGGGGGTAGGAGCAATGATGGTGGGAGGATTATGGGCATTATTCAGCTTGAAAAATGCGCTGGGCACCGCCTTTCGTTCGGGAGTAGAAGCATTTAGGTCTGGTGCTCAAAAGGTTAACGAGACACTAAGAACAGAACTTGATACTCCAATGTCCTGGGTTTTTATGGGAATAGGTATAATGGTGGTACCCGTCTATTTCATTTATTTGAGCATTATTCAGGATGTCTCGATCACGTTAGTATTAACGCTTGTGATGGTGGTTGCGGGCTTTCTTTTTTCGGCTGTGGCAGGCTATATGGCGGGTCTTGTAGGGTCTTCGAACAATCCAATTTCCGGTGTTACCATAGCCACAATTCTTTCCACTGCTCTGTTACTGTTATTACTAATGGGCACCAGTGATCCTGCACGTGGTGCAGCTGGAGCAATATTAGTTGGAGCGGTAGTATGTGTAGCAGCAGCGATAGCAGGAGATAATATGCAGGATCTAAAAGCAGGCCATGTTCTAGGTGCAACGCCACGAAATCAGCAGATCATGCAGATGATAGGGGTGCTAGCAGGTGCATTACTGATTGCCCCGGTGCTGAATTTACTACTTGCTTCAAAAGGAATTGGAGCACCTACGGTACAAAACCCTGATCCGCTTACTGCACCACAGGCCACACTGATGATGAGTGTTGCTTCGGGAATATTTGGGGGAAATCTACCATGGAATATCATTTACATCGGAGCGGGGATCGGAGCATTGATCATAGCCATTGATCAATATTTGAAAAAGATTGATAGCAAATTCAGAATGCCAGTTCTCGCGGTTGCAGTCGGATTATATCTTCCATTTGAGCTGGATTCATCCATTTTCGTTGGTGGAGTATTGGCTTGGATGCTTGAAAGAGCGTATCGTTCGAGCTCCAAAGAGCAGCAGGATAAAGCAGAAAATTCAGGATTACTAATTGCATCGGGGCTTATCACCGGTGAAGCCTTAATGGGTATTTTAATTGCCCTGCTCGCGACAGTCGGGTTAAATATAGAAGTATCTGAGGAGCCTTTGGGAGGTAGCACATTGGGACTGCTGATCTTGGTCGGAATTGTGATATATCTATATAGAGCGGTGATCGCTGTTAAGAGACCGTAAGGCTGGAGCATCAAGATTGCGCACTCTAGGTGTTTTGTCAGAGTGTAAGCTATGGATTTAAGTTGTTTTTTGTCGATGCCATAAGGGGTAGCAAGTACACGATTGAATCCGGCTAGACATTTACAGACGAGTGGGCTTTTACAAGCGGTTGATGCTAACTCCCCTGAATGGTTATCTTTGAAAAATTCAAAAACTAACCATTAACCTTAGCTATGCAAAGAGAAAATTGGGGCAGTAAGTTCGGATTCATTATGGCTGCTGCCGGTTCTGCAGTAGGTCTTGGAAATATTTGGCGCTTTCCATACGTAACGGGTGAAAACGGGGGAGGTGCCTTTGTTTTTGTCTATATATTGTGTGTGGTGCTCATTGGAGCACCGCTATTATTCAATGAGATGGCCCTTGGGCGCTTGACTTCGAAAAGCCCCATTGGTTCTATCAAGGCTTCTGGAGGTAAAGGTATTTGGTACCTGGGAGCAATTCTTTCCATCAGTGTAAGCTTTTTCGTACTTAGTTATTACGGCGTCATTGCGGGTTGGACGATTGGGTATATCTATACTTCTTTGATGGGTATTGAAATGAACTTCTCAGAATTCCAGGCAAACATGGGGTTCATCATTCCTCTGTTTGCGCTGTTCATGGTAATCTCTGCTTGGATCGTAAAAGGGGGGATCTCAGGAGGTATTGAAAAAGCCTCTAAAATCTTAATGCCTGTTCTCTTTGTTTTGGTATTTCTAGTTATCCTTAGAAGTGTCACGCTTCCAGGAGCTAGTGCAGGTATTGCCTATTACCTAACACCTGATTTTAGTAAGATCACAGGTGGAGTGATATTGGCAGCTATCGGTCAAGCCTTCTTTTCTATGTCGATAGGATGGGGAATTATGATTACCTATGGTTCGTATCTACCGAAATCCGAGAACATTGTGAGTTCTGGCTTATGGGTTGGGTTTACTGATGCGGCAGTGGCATTACTGGGAGGTCTGATGATCTTTCCTGCAGTTTTTGCTTTTGGAAAATCACCCAACCAGGGCACGGAGTTAGTATTTTCAGTACTTCCAGATATTTTCAATTCGATGCCTGCGGGTGGGAACATTGTGGGAGCTATCTTTTTCTTATTGCTATGTATCGCTGCATTGACCTCCAGTATATCCATCCTGGAAGTTCCAGTATCTTATTTGATAGATGAAAAAGGAATGTCGAGAAACAAAAGTACCTGGATCATGACGGCGCTGATCTTTTTGGTTGGAATACCATCCGCACTTTCGAAAGGGGGCAATGAGTTCTTTAGCTCCATGCAAATTGAGATTTTCGGTTCAACCTACACAGGCTTCCTTGATATAGTCGATTACATCTTCGGAACGTTCATTATTGTTGTTGCTGCTTTGATGATCTGTATCTATACCGTTTGGATTTACAGCGGGACCAAAATGATAGCTGAAATTGAACAAGGAAATCACTGGTTTACACAGCCGCTAATTGGATCTGCCTCGCCAGCTAAAATTTGGGTATTCTTCATGAAATATATCTGTCCTACGGTAATACTGCTTGTATTATTGAATATGATTGGCATCTTTGGGGTTTTTAGTGAAGGTGGATAAAACAAGCACAAATGGATAAAATAGACCCCTTAAATCAAGTAGCAGATTTTCATAGAACATTCAAACATCCGGTAGTACCTGAACCTGCTATTCCTTCCCCTGAACGCTGTAAACTACGAGTCTCTTTGATAGCGGAGGAGTTGAAAGAATTGGAACAAGCGATAGCGGACAATGACCTGGTCGAGGTAGCGGATGCATTGTGTGATATTCAGTATGTCTTATCAGGGGCAGTGTTGGAGTTTGGCATGGGGGATAAGTTTAAGATGTTGTTTGAAGAAGTGCAACGATCAAACATGAGCAAAGCCTGCAAGACGGAAGAGGAGGCGCAAGCTACGGTAGATCACTATACGAAAGAACGAAATACCCAGTGCTATTACAAAGAAGCAGATGGGAAATATTTGGTATACAGAGAGGGGGATAATAAGACCTTGAAGTCCATCAACTATTCACCGGCTGACTTGAAGAGTATCCTGGAGAAATAATATAAAGTCCAGCGCAGCTAAATGGAGCGCGTCTAGATGATAAAAAAGTTGCTTTTGCTTGGATATGGTCACTGCTACTTGACCTATAAAAAACAGTTCCAAAAGGCAACTGATTTTAATGAGACTTCCTTTGAGAATCATGTTTATCGTAGTGCCATATTAGTGCCGATTTTGGTGTTTTCTTTTCCTGTTATGGCGCTACTGTTGCACATGTCACTGATAGCATTTCCTGTGAGCTTTCCCATTCTACTATCTGTGCTATTTGCTGTGCCTGTGGGGATCTATCTCTTTACAAAAAGACAGTACTATTTAGATGGACAGCGCAAAATTGAAGTGATCCAACAATACAAGGAAGCAGGTAATAAAAAAATGATGTCTGTATACACATTAATATTGGTGGCAGCAGCTATTTCAATCTTTGCTGGAAGTATATACATGTCGAAATTAGATTGGTATCCCCGGGCTTACTTTGGATAAGGGAACATTACTTCTTGAATCAAACAAAAAAAAGGGAGCGCGGCCGAAGGCCACGCTCCCTTTTTTGTAAAATCATTAATTCTTATTCAATTTTAGTCATATAGACATTTTCCTGAATAGTCCCATCTTCTTCAATCGAAACCAGGAATTTCCCATCCATCATCCACACGTCGTCATCGTCAAATTGAATTTTATCGTTGTCTAGATCTTCGATGATCAGTTCGCCATTTCTGTTGATGTACCACTTAGCGTAATCAACTTCATTTTCGTCGAAAGCTTCTACAAGTATTTTCACTTCTCCATCTCGCTGGAAATCAAAATAGATGTCGATATTGTCCAATATGCCTTCTACCAGTCCGGATACGCCTCTAATCATCATTCTTGCAAAAGGGTTGTCTTCTTCATCGGCTTCCCTTTCTAATTCCTCTTCAATGTCAATTACGAGCTTCCAGTTCCCCACCAAATCGTCTTCATTTACTTTTTGCTGTGCCTGCGTGGCTACTCCCATGACCATAAGAGCAGCTATCAGAAAGTACTTCGTCGTTTTCATACTATTGAGTTTTTGTTTCAGATGTAGGTAATACAAGGTACTGACCCACGGGTAATTATACTAGCATAGACTGAAAAGGTTGCATCGTTTAAGCAATTAAGTTTGCTATTTTTGTTTGAAATCTTTCGAAGGAATGTTTGATAGTTTAAGTAGTAAAATAGATCGGGCGGTCAAAACGCTCCAGGGGCAGGGTAAAATCACCGAAATCAACGTTGCAACCACCGTCAAGGAAATTAGAAGAGCCTTGATTGATGCGGATGTTAATTATAAGGTGGCAAAGGAGATTACGGATAGCATCAAGACCAAAGCAATGGGACGCGATGTCCTAATCGCTGTATCACCAGGTCAATTGTTGACAAAGATTGTAGCAGAGGAATTGACCATCCTGATGGGGGAGTCAAACGTCCCAATCAACACACAAGGAAATCCCAATACCATACTAATTTCCGGTTTGCAAGGATCTGGTAAGACGACCTTTACCGGAAAGCTAGCGAACATGTTTAAGAAGCAAGGGAAGACGGTATTGCTGGCTGCATGCGACGTGTACAGACCTGCTGCGATTGATCAGCTGAAAGTTCTTGGAGAACAAGTAGGAGTAGAAGTTTACACGGAACCGGATAATAAGAACCCTGTTCAGATCGCTAAAAATGCGGTCAAATATGCGAAGGATAACGGGAAGAAGACGCTGGTAATCGACACAGCGGGACGATTGGCTGTAGACGAAGAGATGATGAACGAGATCTCTGAGTTGAAGGACACCTTAAACCCATCAGAGACCTTGTTTGTGGTGGATGCCATGACAGGACAAGATGCTGTGAATACTGCCAAAGCGTTTAACGATCGTCTCAATTTTGACGGGGTTGTCCTTACAAAACTAGACGGTGATACGCGTGGTGGAGCAGCACTTTCGATCAGGAAGCAAGTAGAAAAACCGATTAAGTTCATTAGTACGGGTGAGAAGATGGATGCGATCGATCTGTTTCATCCGGACCGGATGGCAAATCGTATTCTGGGCATGGGTGACGTCATCTCATTAGTAGAACGTGCCCAGCAAAACTTCGATCAGGAAGAAGCCCGAAAGCTCAATAAGAAGATCAAAAAGAACCAGTTTGGCTTTGACGATTTCCTCTCTCAGATGGAGCAAATCAAGAAGATGGGTAGCATGAAAGATTTGATGGGTATGATTCCCGGAATGGGTAAGGCTGTCAAAGATGTAGATATTGACGATGACTCATTAAAGCCGATTGAAGCAATTATTAAATCGATGACTCCGGAGGAGCGTACCAATCCGGATATCATCAACGGCAGCAGACGACAACGCATAGCAATAGGAAGCGGAACTTCTGTACAGGAAGTAAATCAGCTATTGAAGCAATTCCAGCAGATGCGTAAAATGATGAAGACCATGAATAAGATGGGTGGAGCCAAAGCCTTAAGTCAATTGATGAGATAACTAATCTCTACTTCCTCAAAATCACTTTTTTAAGCTTTCTATTGCTTACTAAAATCTAGATAACGAGGTATGAATAAAAAAGGGCGTTTAGCTTTTATTCTTTTTCTAGTTGTATGTGCAAAAATTTACTTGCATCGTTAGTAGTGCTTCTTAGTTTCTAGGTCAATTAGATAAAAAATGTGGCTAAGTCTTCGGCTTAACTTAGATTTGAAAGCAGTGAAGAAACTAAACATCCCACATCCTATTACCTTGCTGTCCATTATCATCTTGGCAGCAGCTATCGCCACTTATTTAGTACCAGCAGGCGTATTTGATAGAATTGAAGTAGACGGACGATTGCGTGTGGTTCCGGGCTCTTATCATTCTGTACCGCAACAACCGTTAGGCTTTCTTGATTTGTTTTTGGCGTTTTCCGGTGGCTTCCGAAGTGCCGTCGACATTATTTTCGTTGTAATCTCCAGTGGAATCATGTTTGGCATTCTGCAGAAGACTCGAATGGTTGAACAGTCTATAGGGACGTTCATCAAGAAAATGGGTAGAGAGAGACGTTTTTTGATTGTGGTAATCATGACTTACTTGTTTGGATTGCTTGGAGTAGGCGTTGGATATGAAAACAACATAGCAATGATGCCCATAGCAGCCATTACCTGTCTTGCTCTGGGAGGGGACCTGATGCTCGCAGCAGGGGTTGCAGTCGGTGGAGTTACGGTTGGTTTTGGTTTATCACCCATTAACCCCTACACGGTGGGGATCGGCCACCAGCTGTCTGAATTGCCCATGTTTTCGGGTGCTCTGTTGCGATCTGCTTTGGTTTTTGCAGCATTATCGATGGTTGCGATATTCAACGTGCGTTATTTTAGGAGAATATTGAATTCTCCCGAAAAGAGCATGACGAAGGATATTAGTGCAGATGGACTAAAGTTGGAGAAGCCGATCGAGAGTTACAAGATGAGTGTGAATACTTGGTTGGTCCTGCTGGTGTTTGTCGGAGGTTTGGCCTACATGCTATTTGGAATATTTACTTATCACTGGTACATACGTGAAATCTCAGCTTTGTTTTTGATTATTTCAGTTACTTCTGCTTTGGTTTCACGTATGTCCGGTAATGAAATAGGAGAGACAACCTTGTCATCCGTTAGTGCAGTTGCTCCTGGCGCATTTATGGTAGGTTATGCAACTACCATCAAGGTTATTCTAGAGCAAGGAAGGATCGGAGATACCATCGCTTTTCATTTAAGTGAAGTTCTTCAGCATTTACCGATATACGCCGCAGCATTAAGCATGACCATTTCGCAGTCGATCATCAACATGTTCATACCTTCAGGAAGTGGTCAGGCGTTGGCTACGCTACCTGTTATGTTGCCTGTTGGAGAGCTTTTGGGTATGACACGTCAAGCAACGATATTAGCCTTCCAAATAGGGGATGGGGTTACAAATCTTTTCAATCCTTCACTAGGTGGAATGATTGCAATGCTTAGCTTGTGTCGTGTGTCTTTCGATCGTTGGCTTAAGTTTATCTTACCGCTCGCAGGTATTGTCCTGTTGATTTCATGGCTCTTTCTTTTATTAGCAGTAGCAGTTGATTGGGGTCCTTTTTAATTCAGTTTATGAAAAACGTACAAGAAATTCTCAGTGATTTGGTCTCTTTCCCGGTGTTAGGGGGGCAATCGAACCTATCCATTCTAGCGTATATCGAAAGGTATTTGAAGGAGCTGGGAGTGGAAACACATCGTGTCTACAATGATGATAGAACGAAAGCGAATTTGCATGCCCGCATAGGTCCAGCAGTCGATGGAGGGGTAATCTTGTCTGGTCATATGGATGTAGTACCTGTTGAAGGACAAAATTGGACAACGGACCCTTTCACACTAACAGAAAAAGACGGCAAACTATATGGAAGAGGATCATGCGATATGAAAGGCTTCGATGCTTGCTGCTTAGCCGGAGTTCCCTACATGTTAGAGGCAGACCTAAAGAAACCTATTTATCTTGCTTTTTCTTATGATGAAGAAATAGGTTGTCTGGGTGCTCCGGACTTAGTTAAGGCAATCAAAGAACATTACACGGAGCAACCGGCTTATGCAATAATCGGGGAGCCCTCTATGTTGCAGCCTGTTGTAGGACAAAAAGGGATTTGTATTTTCAAGACGACAGTTAATGGTTCTGCCGGACACAGCAGCAGAATCAGACAAGAGGTTTCCGCGATTCATGAAGCATCAAAATTGGTAGTTTGGTTAGAAAATCACATGAATGAATTAGTCACTTCCGGACATGTAGATGAGCGTTTTGACCCACCGCATACAAGCATACACAGTGGGGTTTTTACAGGAGGTATAGCGCCTAATGTAATAGCAGACCAGTGTAGTTTCTTTTGGGATGTCCGAAACATACCAATGGACAATATAACAGCCATCAAAGCTTCTTTTGATGCTCACTGTGATGAAATAAGTGAGCGACTTAGAAAGGTTTTTCCGCAATTCGAAATAAGGACTGAGGTGGATCATCCTGCTGTTCCTGCATTGGATACACCTGAGGAACTGCCGGTAGTTTCGCTCATAAGGAAACTGGCAAAATCTGAACAATTGGTGACCGTTTCCTATGCAGCAGAAGCGGGACAGTTTGCTGAAGGTGGATTTCAATCTGTCATTTGTGGGCCGGGTGATATTGCACAAGCACACAGAGCAGATGAATTTATTTCTATTGATCAGCTCACCCGTGGTGCTGAAATGATTAATGACTTGACAGATTATTTGACTAAATAAAAAGTGCTTAAAAACTGGATGAATACCCAAATATGGGAGGAAAGAACTCATTTTTCTCTTCTGATATTTCGAGTATCACTTGGTGTCATGATGTTAACCCATGGATGGCCCAAATTTCAAAGATTAATGGCGGGTAATATGAAATTTGCAGATCCTCTTGGTTTAGGCTCTGAGATAAGTTTGATATTGGCTGTTTTTGCCGAATTTCTTTGTTCCATGACCTTGATAATTGGATTGTTTACAAGGCTTAGTGCATCCATGCTCGCTTTCACAATGCTTGTCGCAGCGCTGATTCAGCATGGTGACGACCCATTCAGTAAAAAAGAAAAAGCGCTATTGTACCTTGCGGGATACGTGATTTTGATACTGATGGGAAGTGGTAAATACAGTGTCGATGATCGATTAAATGGTTAGAAGAAGATGAAATATTACATTACGTTTATCACCTTACTCCTCTCAGTGGTTTTGCTTGCACAAAACCCAAGTAATCCTCACGATTTGCTGGAGGCGTCTTTTCACAAAGAAAGAAGGCAGTTATTACGCCAGCAAATGCCTATTAACTCGGTAGCTGTATTCTTCTCCAGTCCAATACGTAATCGAGCAAACGATGTAAACTATATCTATCACCCTGATCCAAATTTCTATTATCTGACAGGACACAGAGAACCTCACTCACTTCTATTGATTTTTAAGGAAAAGCTTGATATTGACGATGAGATGACTGACGAGGTTCTTTTTGTTAGATCGAGGAATGCATTGGCGGAGCTTTATGATGGCGAAAGAATTGATCAGACCGAAGTGAAAGACCGTTTAAGACTTCAGAAGGCCTTCGAAACGCCGGCTTTTGAATCATTTAACCTGGATTTTTCTCGTTTTGATAAAGTCCTTTTCTACGATTTCTTTGATGACATTCGTAATTCTTCTGAAAAAGGAGATTTGTACGATCTTGTTCAGCAGTTTAAGGCCAAGGTGGGTTATGAGGATTCAGATGAGCTTACTATTGAACCCCAGAAGAATAATCTTGACGTAGTCACCTTAGATCAATATATGAAAAATCTCAGGGGTATAAAAACTGCCGAAGAGATTGAGTTGATGCGTAAGGCAGTAAATATCAGCGCCGTTGCACAGGCAGAAGTAATGAAGGCGATGCGACCGGGCATGTCTGAGACTGAGATTCAAGGTATGCACGAGTATATTTTTAAAAAATACCAATCGGAATTTGAGGGTTATCCAAGTATAGTAGGGGCAGGACACAATGGCTGCGTGTTGCATTACATCGAAAACTACAAAGCTGAAGTAGAAAATGGGGAGTTGATATTAATGGACTTGGGAGCGGAATACCATGGCTACTCGGCTGATGTGACAAGGACTATTCCGGTTAACGGGAAATTTACAGTAGAACAGAGGCAGATTTATGATTTGGTGCTGGAAGCACAAGAGGCGGCTATGGATGTTTGCAAAGCGGGCGTGCCTTTCAGTGATTTATATCAAGCTACTGTAGAAGTGATCAACAATGGATTGGTGGACCTGGGTCTTTACAAAAGCACCAAAAAAAAGGACATCATTAACGGTAAAACTGGAAGGAACAAATTCTATCCCCATGGTTGCTGTCACCATATCGGACTAGATGTACATGATTTAGGGAATTACGATACGCTTAGAGCCCACATGGTCATCACCATTGAACCAGGAATTTATATCCCTGAAAAGAGTACCATGGATTCGAAGTGGTGGGGTATACCCGTCAGGATTGAAGATGATTTTCTGGTAACTGATGAAGGATGTGAGTTACTATCAGATTTGGCACCTAGAAAACCCGAAGAGGTAGAAGCTTTGATGAAGGAGAAAAGCCCCTTTCATCAATTTACATTGCCTGATGTAGACGGTCAATAGTTGCTTTCTACCCATTCTTTAAAGTTTTCAGAATCATTTTGATAACGCTCCAAAAGAGAAGTTTCAACTTTTGATTGAAGCAATCTTTCAAGTGGTTGATCAAATTCGTTGAAGTGTTCTTTCAGGAGCTGGAAGAACCAATGAGCCTCATTTGCAGGCATGTTAGCTAATACATAGGAGACGTCTCTATCAAGTTGAAAATGCTGGTAATCAATGGGGGTATCCCAATATCCACCCCACCAATAGTACCCATGTTTGGCAAAGATATCTACTACATCTTCAGCAAAACCTCTTTGGTAAGGCTTTCCCAGTCTCTCTGTTAACCTATTCGCGTATTGGATACTATTAGGGGGGAGGTAAGTAGCCTGATTACTGCCTTTTTCTAATAGAATGTAGGGGTTTTGAACCGGATTGATGTCAATGGCTGTCCCGTAAGCATGTAAAGATAATCTTGCAGAACCTGCAACTTTGCGATAGTTGTGGGCACTTGTGTTATTGTCGGCCATTGAAGCATCATCGTCTCCGCCATAGACCGTTATCAACTCCATTTTGGCAATAGGAAACCTTTTTTCGTACAGCTCAACGAATATTGCTCCTACTGCCGAAGCCAGTACGTCCAAAACTATGAGTTGACCTTTTTTGCTTTTTCCTTGAAAATCAAGATAAGGAACTGAAATTAATCTGAGTCTGTCAATTCCGACCGGAGCGTCCTCGGCGATTGTTCCTTTTAAGAACATTTCTTCTTGGATCGATTGAGGTATCCTCTGGATTTTAAAGTTCTGCGACATGGCTTGATGTGATAATGCTAGAAAAAGAAGGAGACTTACCGTAATTCTCATAGTTTTAGTGATCTGTATCGAACTTAGATAAAATAGATTAACGAGTATGAAATACGCATCATTAATTCTTCTAATTTCTACATTAGCCCATCTTCAATTATTCAGTCAATCCGTATTGGGGAATGATCGGGAGTTATGGGAGGCTTTATCTGGTACTTATGAGGATTACAGGTATTCGGAGATCTCAAATCGACGTTTTAAGCATGAGGATATTATGAGACGTGTATCACAACTAGATGCTTCGTTTAATGTCGCAACGGTAGGAGCCTCTAATGGTGGTAGGTCGTTGAAATTAGTCAGCATAGGAGATGGACCTATAAACATTCTTTTATGGTCACAGATGCATGGAAATGAGCCAACGGCAACAATGGCTTTGATGGACATTCTCAACTGGTTATCAGCGCCTCAAAGTAAATTTGAGAGTCAAAAAAACGAGCTTTTATCCAAAGTGACACTTCATTTGTTGCCAATGCTCAATCCGGATGGAGCCGCGAGATTTAGGAGAAGAAATGAGCAGGATATTGACATTAACCGAGATGCGCGACGGTTGCAAACACCTGAAGGAAGAACGCTAAAGCGAGTGAGAGATAGCTTAGATGCTGATTGGGGATTCAATTTGCACGATCAAGGCAGAAGGACATCTGTTGGGAAAATGCCGGCAACACTCTCTTTTTTAGCGCCTGCATTTGATTTTGATAGATCCGTAAACGAGAAAAGAGGGGATGCTATGCAGTTAATAGCGCATATGAATCAACACCTTCAGCTGGAGATTCCTAATCAAGTAGGACGCTACTGGGATGAATTTGAGCCCCGGGCGTTTGGTGACAATATCCAAAAATGGGGTACAAGAACTATTTTAATAGAGAGTGGTGGCCAGTATGGAGATCGAGAAAAGCAGCTAATTAGAAAGTTGAACTTTCTTGTACTTCAGTTAGCATTTTCGTCAATAGCTAATAATGAGTTTGAGAATTTCTCGGTCGATCAGTATGATGAGATTCCAAATAACAGCAGAGGAATGCAAGATGTGATCTTGAAGAATATACAATTACCTATGACCATGGGAGGATACCTAACAGATATTGCAATAACGTTGGAGGAAGTTGATAATGTTGGGTATGATGACCACTATCTTTCTGCGAGGATCGTGGATGTAGGAGATTTAAGTACTTCAAGTGCCTACATTGTTCACAATATGGAAGGGTATACAGTAAAATCAGCATTGCAGGAAAAAGAAACGATTATGTCCATGGATGAATTGAAGAGAAAACAAGCAGAGCTACTGCGAAGAGGTGTGGCATACGTGGAAGTAGGAGAACCTGATTACTTTCAGAGTTCAATTTTGCTTCAGATCAATAAACAACCTATTAGCGAACTCACTTTGGGAGCAAATCCATCTTTACTCTTTTTTAAGAATGGAGAACTGAGGTTTTCCTTAATTAATGGTTATCTGATGGACATCAGAAAGTCTATCTCGGATTTGATTGAAGAAAAAAAGAAAATGTAAACTTTGGTTAATAGGTATTGAGCCATTTCCAAAGTCGCGAGAAAAAACTTCCTTTTTTGTTATTTCGCTTTTCTATTGCTTCCTTTTCCATCACAACTTGACTATAGGAAGCTGGAGCTGTCGGTTTTTTCTTCTTTTTAGCTTTAGCTTGTTGCGGTGCAACCTTGACAAAATAATGTTCAGCCTTCTTCTGTTTTTCCTTTTTTTTCTGCTTTGCGCGTTGCTTTTCTAATTGTTTACTTTCTCTGTCCCGTTTTGCTTTGACTGGATTATAGTTGGGGTCAGTACGTTGTTTTTTTCCTTTTCTTCTACTTCGGTCGTCGTATCTCCTGTTTTCTTTACCAAATGACTCAGTATTCTTTTCCCTTTGTACTTCTTCCTCCTTTTTCTCCTCTTTACTGGGTGGTTCTGGGAGTTCAATCTTACCTACCACTTTCAAGCCGGGTAGTTCGACTTTTGGAGCTTTGATCAGTTCTATGTTTTTTTCAATTTGCTCGGCTTCCTGAATTACCTGATTATCATCGTTTGAAATCAAGATTTCCGGGTTTGGCTTTTCTGGATCATCGATTGAGACTTCATTTCTTTCCAGTACGTCCTCGTTCAGGGTTACGTGCTTAATGTCAGGCGTCAGATCTATTTTTTTTTCAGCAGGAATTAGGGTCTCTATTGGTGCCCCTGTTTCTTGAACTTCTTCCTCATTCTTTCCAAAATGGTTCAAGACATATGCTTCATCTTCCTTAGAGATCTTAGCATTTGCATGAGAATAGTTGTTGATTCCTTGCTGCTCAAGAAGGATGATTAACTCTTTGGGTTTGAGCGCAACAACACGCGCTAACTGGCCTAGTCTCATGGTAGAATGTTAGAGTTAACAAAAATATAGGTTTCATTGTATATTTTCAATGGCTAAGTAAGTAGTGACCTTTCTTTTGGCCATTTTAATTTCTGTACCTACCAAAACCAAAAAAGGGTCAGCTATTTCCAAATACAATAAGTGTGAAGCAGGCTCCAAAACAAGCTTTTTTTCACATCAGCTGCAATTAACCAAATAATACAAGAGTTGATTGTTTCAAATTTTTTAATTTAAGCAGTCTTTAAAATTAATATGATCAGATGCAGATAATTGAATCTTCAAAAGTATATGATGTAATCATAGTAGGGTCTGGTGCAGGGGGTGGAATGGCTACTAAAGTCCTGTCGGAGGCAGGGTATAAAGTGGCAGTGGTAGAAGCCGGCCCGTATTTTGATCCTGCTGACCCCAATGACAGAACCCAGTTGAAATGGCCATGGGAATCTCCAAGAAGAGGTGCCTCTTCCGTTCGTCCTTTTGGAGACTTTGATAGTGCATATGGTGGCTGGGAAATAGAGGGTGAACCATACACGACAACAGAAGACACAGAGTTTGATTGGTTCAGATCGAGAATGCTTGGTGGAAGGACAAATCATTGGGGTAGGATTTCACTTAGGTTCGGTCCTGATGATTTCAAACGTAAAAGCATTGATGGGTTAGGTGATAATTGGCCGATCGGTTACAATGAGGTAAAACCTTATTATGATCGTGTTGACAAGTTGATCGGGGTCTTCGGTAGTAAAGAAAATATACCAAATGAGCCGGATGGATTTTACCTGCCGGCTCCAAAGCCGCGATTACATGAATTGTATTACATCAAAGGTGCCAGAAAAGCAGGGGTTCCGGTGATTCCTTCACGAATGTCCATGTTGACTAAAAAGATCAACGACGATCGTGGGGTCTGTTTTTATTGTGGTCAATGCAACAGGGGCTGTCAAGTGTATGCTGATTTTTCTTCAGGTACTTGTTTGATTTTTCCTGCTATTAAGGGAGGAGGACAAGTGGATTTATATACCGATGCAATGGTAAGAAAAGTCTTGACTGACGAAGAGGGGAAAGCAACCGGTGTTTCTTATGTAAACAAAAAAGACCGGATGGAATATCAGTTGAAATCAAAAACCGTAGTATTGGCAGCATCTGCGTGTAGTTCTGCCAGGATCTTACTTAATTCTAAGAGTGAGCAACATCCTAACGGTTTAGGTAATAGTAGTGGAACACTAGGACATTACTTGCATGATTCTACTGGAGCAAGCAGGGCTGCGATTGTGCCTCAATTATTGAATCGTGATATTTACAATGAAGATGGGACGGGAGGTATGCATGTGTACACACCATGGTGGCTAGATAATAAAGATCTGGATTTTGCCAGAGGTTATCATCTTGAAGTCTGGGGTGGTATGGGAATGCCAACCTATGGCTTTGGATTCGGTGCCTCTGCAATGAATGAAATATTTGGAGGTAAAGTAGGGGGTTACGGTGATAAATTGAGAGCAGATGTAAAAAGATATTATGGAGCTATGGTCGGTATATCTGGTAGAGGAGAAAGTGTGCCTCAGTTTGATAATTATTGTGAAATTGACCCTAGTACTGTCGATGAGTTTGGTATTCCAGTGCTCAGATTTAATTATAAGTGGACGGAGAACGAAGTGAAGCAGGCAGCTCATATGCACGATACATTTGAAGAACTATTTGATGCGATGGGGGCACACGTGTTAGGAGATAAGCCGGGAGCAGATGAAGATTATGGGTTATTAGCTCCGGGTAGAATTATACACGAAGTAGGCACCACGAGAATGGGAAAAGATCCCAAGACTTCTGTAACCAACTCCAGGCAACAGCTTCATGATGCTGATAATGTTTTTGTAGTTGATGGAGGACCTTTTGTGTCTCAAGCAGATAAAAATCCGACATGGACTATATTGGCATTATCCTGGAGAACTTCAGAATATATTATTGATCAGGTGAAACAAAGAAATATTTAAGCTATGGATAGAAGAGAATCGCTGAAAACCCTTTTGGTAGGTACAGTTGCCGGAGGTGCTATGGTATCAGGGTGTGACCCTAAAGCTGAAGATAATTTGCTGCAAATTTCTGAAGATAAGGTAGGACTCTATGGGAGGACTGAAAAGGAGAAAGCACGTGATAAGGATTTGTTTGATTCACAATTTTTCACAGAAAAGGAACTTGTCACTATTGCAGTGCTCTGCGATATTATACTTCCTGCCACATCTTCGGATAAAGGTGCTTCAGAGGTAAATGTTCCTGACTTTGTAGAGTTTATAGCAAAAGATCTGCCTTATCATCAACATCCGCTTCGAGGAGGACTGATGTGGTTGGATCATCAAAGCAATGCAAGGTTTAACCGATCTTTTTCAGAATGTAATCAAGATCAGATGCTGGAGTTGGTGGAAGAAATCGCCTATCCTAAACCCAAGAATAGTGAAATGGAGCCAGGTGTTAACTTCTTCGATCGCATGAGAAATTTAACATTAACAGGTTATTACACTTCCCAAGAAGGAATACGGTCACTTGGTTATGTGGGAAATATACCAAATGTATGGGATGGGGTTCCTGAAGAGATTTTGAAGAAACATGATCTGACCTATGATGAGGAATGGTTAAGTAAATGTGTTGATCAAAAATCAAGAAATGTAAAAGCCGAATGGGATGAGGATGGTAATTTATTGACTTGATTTCGAGAAAATAATGGATCATTATTCCTAGTTTTGAGTTTGTTAGTAAACCACGCTTAGCATCTAGTTTTTTCAATTGAAGCATCTAAAAACCATCTATCTGATCGACGATGATGAAGGAATTAACTTCCTTAATCGTTCTGTGATCTCTCGACTGCAGCTTGCAGACAATGTTGTGGCTTTTAAAGACCCTATTGTAGCGTTTGATACCCTAAAAAAAGAAATTGAGGCAGGAACTGCTCCAGAGCTGATATTGTTAGATATAAACATGCCGCTAATGGACGGATGGGAGTTCGTCAAAAAGTATGGCAGT
>JAYPLE010000009.1:0-128923 GCA_038129245.1 Flammeovirgaceae bacterium
ATATCTCTATGAAAATGCAGGATTATACGAAGTGACACTAGTGGCGGAAAATTCCTTAAGATGCATCAATACCTCAACTGAAGAAATTCGAGTCGCTTCAATACCTATAGCTGCTTTTGACTTTGACTTGATATGTGCGAATGAAACGGTACAAATACGCGACTTATCAAGTGCAGCAAATGCTGATATTATAGCCTGGGAATGGCTTGTCAGCGATAGTGTAATATCGACAGCGTCTTCACCGTTATTATCCTTTCCTTCAGCAGGAGAAGTTCAGTTGGAGCAACGCGTATTCAGTTCAGCGGGATGTGAACAATCGATAGTAAAGACAATAAGAATTTTGGAACCGCCTACTCCTCGGATAGCGTACGAGCAACGGTGTATTGGAGATGAATTTATTTTTGCCGTAGGTGATAGCGCGTCTGAATATGTTGAAGCAAATTGGTTGATGGATGGCGTGTTGACATCATCAGGAGATACGTTAAGGCAGGTGTTCGATCAGGCGGATACCGTGACCATTGGACTGACATTGATAAATAATAATTTATGCAACGTGACCTATGAAGAACAAGTCATCATTCCTGAACCACCTGATCTGGATTTCTTAGTTGATGACATCTGTCAATATGAGTTTCTTTCCGTTGCTAATCTGTCGTCATCAAATTCCGATCCTATACTTTCCCAGACTTGGTACTTAAATGATTTGGAGATTGGACAGAGTAATGAAGTAAGCAGAATGCTGAGTGAAGCAGGGGAGCAATCGGTCACCCTAGCAGTTACCACCTTCTCCGGCTGCAGCTATGAGTTGACCCAAGACTTTTCTGTGAATGTTGCTCCAGTTGTAGATTTCAGTTTATCTGCAGACTTTGGGGTACCGGGATCAGTAATTACATTGACCGATCAGACGAGCTTTGCAGACAGTGCCTTTTGGGTGGTGGATCTGGACACCTTACATGCTTCGGGGCAGGATACCGTCTACCAGTTTTTGGAACCCGGGTTTTTCGCTGTTGAGAGAGTTGCGCTAACAGACGCAGGATGTGAGTCCAGTGATGCACGTGAAGTGATCATTGCGGAACCGAGTATAGACCTCTCCTTGCAATCTTTGCAATTGATTGACAATGGGGATGGCTTTGGGTCCTTGTTTGCTGAAGTAATCAACCAGAGCAACCTTCCGATAGAAACCGTTTCGTTTAATATATCTTTTGATAATGGTTTATCCCTCAAGGAGGACCGATCACAGATGTTAGCGATCAATCAAGCCAATACGTACAGTTTGGAAACGCAAATACCATTGACAAATCAGATCAAGTCGATATGCGTAGCTGTTGACAGCAACTATGGTACCCAGGATATTCAACCTTTTGATAACAAGGAATGCATCACCCTTGAAGAAGATAAAATTGTCTTCAATGCACCTTATCCGAATCCCGCCGTTACTCAACTGACCGTTCCAATGGTATTACCAGAAAACAGTCAAGTTCAATTCGAGCTGCTGCACATTTCAGGTAAGATCGCAATTAGCAGGTCTTTTGAAACAGAGAAACAGGGTCTGACAACTTTTTTGCTGGAATTAGACAATGTGGAAGCAGGAATGTACTTTTTGAGGATCACGGCAAATGAAGAAGAAAATACCACAAGAATTCTGATACAATAGCTAAGCCATCCGATCTGCTAATCGCTAATAAATTCCATATGCAGTCGGATCATAGATTAATTCCGAATAATTTTTATTTTTATTACTTTAGCAGCAAATAATATTTTGTAATGAAGTTGAATTCAGCCAATATCAAATTAGATCAAACCGACAGAAAAATTCTTGAGATCCTTCAATCCAATGCTAAGATTACGAATGCACAGTTATCGAAGGACATTGGATTATCCCCTGCTCCTACTCTTGAGCGTGTTAAGAAATTGGAGACTGCCGGAGTCATCAAGAGCTATCATGCTATGTTGGATAACAACAGGATAGGGTTGGGTGTAAATACCTTTGTCAAGGTGAGTTTGAAAGGTCATAATAAAACAAACATTGACATCTTCCTTGATAAGATCAACAATATACAGGAGGTTATCGAGTGTCATCACATCACCGGTTCAGGAGATTTTGTGCTAAAAGTGATCTCGACTGATATTGCTTCCTACCAAAAGCTCATGCTCGAAAAAGTAAGCGATATTGAGGTAGTAGACGGGCTGGAATCCATGGTTATTCTATCTACCTTTAAGGACAGCAAAGTAATGCCTGTTCCTGAAAATGAATAATCAGATACTTTCAGAAGAGAAGATTGAGAAAATCCTGAAGCGTATTGCGTTTCAGATCATTGAAAATAATTTTCTTGAGTCAGAGATAGTCCTGGTTGGTATTTCCGGGCAAGGGATGCAAATGGCTCGTAATCTAAAGGAGTTTATGTATTCAATACGCCCGGAGATTAAAAGCACGGTTTGCGAGTTATTCATAGACAAGCATCAACCGGTGCGCTCAGATATTAAGATGGATACCGATCTGAAGAAACTTGAAGATAGCGTGATAGTCTTAGTGGACGATGTTTTGAATACCGGGCGAACCACGGCCTATGCGCTTTCTTATTTACTACAACTCTCACTCAAAAAATTAGAAACGGCGGTATTAGTAAACCGTCAATACACGCGTTTTCCTGTAGCAGCGACCTACAGCGGGATTTCATTAAGCACAACCTTAGACGATCACATTGAAGTGAAGTTGGATAAAGAAGTGGGAGCTTACCTGTACTAATGCACATCGGAGTGGATTATGGTAGTAAACTGGCAGGCACTACCTCGATTTGCTTTCGTTCAGAAGGGTACTTGCTGTTTAAAACTTCGGGGAAAAAGCAAGATGCAGATGTAATGATCAGCGGCTTTCTGGAGGAACATCCAACGGTAAGTCAGGTATTCATAGATGCCCCGCTAAGCCTTCCTAAGATTTATTTAAACCCCAATTCAAATTCGGAAGAGTTTTTCTACAGGGAAGCAGATCGAGCAATTCGAGCCATGTCCCCTATGTTTTTGGGGGGACTTACAGCAAGAGCAATGAAACTCGCTAGTACTTTTTCAAAGGTTGGCATCGTGTTCTATGAAAGTTATCCCTCCGGCTTAGTAGATGAAATAAAACTGGACAGATCGCTCTATAAGAAAGAGAAGGAGTACATTGGAAGTATTACCAATGCCATTCTGGATAGCTTTCAATTAAAGGTTAAACATATTCCCTCAAGCTGGCATGAAGTGGATGCATTATTAGCTTATATCATAGGAAAAAGATTCAACGAGGGCGAAGTAAAACGTGTAGGAGATGCTTCTGAGGGCATAATCTATTATTAATGCGCTTATAATTTCTCTGAATACAGCTGTGGTTGGTTAACTAATATCTCAAGACTGTACCTGACCAGTTCACCCATGGATTGACAGTTCAGGAAGCGTTTGTCGTGATAAAAATCTGCAAGATCACCGCGTAAACTTCTTAGATTCTCTTTAGGAGCTAACCGGTCACCCGCCATTGTTTCTAAGAGGTCATCTACTCGTTTCTTTCCCATTTGTATTCTGTACGAAATATTGGAGCGTTCTTCACGCTGATATTGACGCATGGTTTCATTCGTCATCATATCTATTCCCAGCTGTATGATAGGATTGTTTTCTTTGAAGTACTTGGGAAAATAGATGGAGCTTCTGCCCTCATATGATTGTTGATCAAAATCAATCGGGCGCAATCGATAGACTACTTCTTCAAAATCAGGCGTGATATCCACGACGAAATTGCTACTGTGCATGTCTCCGAGTAGTCTAACAAAGCACCGTTCATTAAACTTGACAAATTCTTTGACTAAGCGAATCTTATTGAGATCCGAGTCATTCATTCGGGTTTTGATGAACTGATCAGCTGGAATACCCACGATATGTTCCTCTACGAGGGTATTGTGATGCACGAGGTAGCCAATTCTATTTGGGGACAGAAGGTGCTCTAGTTCCAATCCGTACAATCTTGAAGCATCGGCTGTTTTAATGTAGAAATAGTCAAAGTTGTCGTTGATCTCATTGACCACACGAATACGGAAAGGTTGTGTATTTCCGTATACGCATAAATCTATGCGATCTATGTACAAGTGATCGATCACAGTCATATCACCTAGAGACTTCATCAGCGCATAGATTTTTTTCAGTGCTTCATGAATATGCTCCATTTCCGATTGTGGATAGAAAACCGTTTCCCAAAGCGTATCATTCTGATTGCCATCGTATAGTGGGACGGAGTTGTCATAGCGTTGTAATTCCACATATGCTATGGGGAGTTCTACCTCTCGGCTGTACTTGATCAGGTAATTGCGTAGGTTATCACTGATAGGGTAGACAATCTTCTTTTTGGAGATAATCGCCATGTCAAGTAGTTAGGGCTTCAATGTACATTTTATCGTTCCGGTTGGTCCATTGTCGGAATTTGCCAGAGACGTCTGCATAATCTGGAATGAAATCAATCAACACAGAAAGGTCAAATTCGTGATGATGAATGCCTGCCCCGGCTTTTTGTCCATCCACAGCGTTACAAGACTGCTCATAATGACCTTCAACAGGAATCATCAGCGTAGGTTTACCGAGGTACATCGCTTCACATACAGACTCGAAGCCAGCCGTCGTCACATAGCCACGACAGCCAGCCATTTTCTCGATGAATTTTTTATCATTGAGCTGATGAAAAGTCAAATGCTCATCTTTTTTCAATTCTTCCGGTTCATCCTTTTTGTCCCAGAAGCAGTGAAGGGGTATGCTAGGATGCGTTTCATGAAACCGTTCCACTTCCTCACCGTATCCTGGATTGACCATGTACACAAGCAAATGTCCCTGGTCAATGACTTGAAGCTGGGTGACTTCTTTTCTAATCAAAGGCGGGACAATGGTCATCTTCTTTTTCGGTTGGTCATCGAAGGGCTGAAAAGAAAGCGCAAGTATCTTATCTGCACCCAATCGAGTGATTCTATTGGCCATCATTAAGGATACCCGATCAAGTTTACGTCCTTGTGGAAAGGTAAATTCTGGATGATTCAGAAGATACTGATGGGCAAGGACGATGAATTTAGCCCGTGGCCGATAGAAGTAATTGTAGAGTCCTCCTAGAAAGTCATAGAAGTTAATGATCACGTCAGGCTTTGTTTCATCTACTAACCGATTGATTTTGTCGATGCTCTGCCTATAATTTTTGCTTTTAAGTAGGGAATAGACGATAGTACGAAAGGGCTTGACTGATTTATGCTGTTTGTCGGTCACAAAAGTCGGACTTTCTAACTCTGTGACAGGGGCTCCAATTTTATCTTTAAAAAATTCCGGGATCTTTCGTTGGGGACTTTTACCTACTGCAACGTGTACGATTTCATGACAATTTTCTTTGAGTATTTGACTCAATGAAATAGCCTGAGTCATGTGCCCTCTCCCTTCACCCTGAACAATAAAAAAGTACTTCATCAGCAAGAATTGACTGATTAAAGCTAACAACTATCCTCTAAATAATTGATCTACTGTAGCGCGATATGCATATCCAACCGGTAGTTTTTGATCTTCGACCTGGACTTGATTTCCTTCAAGGAAGTTGATAGCGGAAATAGATACGATATGTGACTTGTGAATTCGGATGAACTCGTCGCTTGGAAGAAGTTCTTCTAGTTGACGAAGCTTGAGATTTGAGATGTATGTCTGAGAGGGGGTATGTATTTTGACAAAATCTCCTATTGAAGAAATGAATTTGATTTCCGGGTAAGGTACTCTGTAGTATTTCTTATCAGTTTTTACATGCAGAAAACCTTGGGGATCTTTTGTCTTTTTTTCCAAGGCTTTGCTTACTGCTGCCATAAATCGATCAAATGAAATGGGCTTCAGCAGGTAGTCAGTGGCTTCTAATTCAAAGCCTTCCACTGCATATTCGGAATAAGCCGTGGTAAAAATTACCTGTGGTTTTTCACGAAGCGCTTTGTAAAAATTTATTCCGGACAGTTTAGGGAGGTTGATGTCTAAAAATATCAGGTCGACTAATCTGCTTTCCGGACTATTCAGAGCGCTCAACGCATCATCGAATACCCCTTTTAATTGTAGCATGGGGTGATCGTTGATATACTTGATAAGTACGTCCTGGGCAAGTGGTTCATCCTCAATTATGATACATCTCATGACAAGTCAAGGGTTAAGTCAAGGGTGTATCTATCGTCATCACAATAAATAGCAAGGAGATGCCTTTTCGGATATAATAATTCAAGTCGTTTTTTAATGTTGGCCATCCCGATGCCACTCATTTTGTCTTCATCGACTGAAGATTTACTGATTCGATTGCTGCTTCTGAAGAACAGTTTAGCATCCTTTCCTATGATTTGAATATTGGATTTTTTTTGAAGGTCTCCATGTTTAAAAATATTCTCTACTATTGGTAATAGCAGCATGGGTGGCAAACTCTTATCTTGGATAGCTTTTATATCGAAGTTGGCAGAGACCAAACTGGGATTTTTTAGACGAGTTTTTTGAATTTCAAGGTAATTTTCGATCATCTCCACTTCTCTCTCCAATGGAATCGAATCCTTTTTCAATTCATACAGAGAGTACCTCAGTAAATCAGATAGTTTCAAAAGTGTTTCCGAAGCTCTGGGGTCTCGCTGAATGCTCAAAGAGTAGATGCTGTTGATTCCGTTGAATAGGAAATGTGGATTCAATTGCGATTTTAACGCATCTAATTCCAATTGAATTTTTTCCTTTTGTAATTTTTGCAAATCAAACCACGAGGAGGATAGACTGAATAACAAAGAAGCTACCAGGTAGATCACGAGCACTCTAATCAGACTACTTATACCCGTGAAAGAAACAAACAAGTAGTCCTCCAGAATTAATGGCCCAATGACATCAAAAAGTAGGTTGTGAAATACTAGCGTAAATCCGATTAGGAGAAGAGTACTGCCTACGTATAAGCTATATTTTGATTTCCTCCACAACCTGGGAATTAAGAGTTCTAGATTCAAGTAAACTAGCAAAAATAAAGGCATATGAAAGACAAGCGAGTAGAGCAAGTCAATTAAAGATAGATCGTTTGAAATGGCAAAGTAGCTGGTAATGACATACACAGAAATAGACCAAAGGGTAATGTGAATGACCCATTTGGCAATTGGTGAATTTAGCTTCATGGTCATGGTGCTACTCTAACGTATTTGGTGGGTTCTTCAAACACCTCTTTCTTTTCGGAGTAGATACTTAAAAATTTTTGAATCTCTTCAGGTTGTGCAGTGATGACGGTCCAGTCGTCTACTTCCTCGTGCCTTAAACGGATTCTGTTTGAACGAAAAAGTTCTTGCAATTTTCTGAGGTCAAATTCAGTGATCACTAATTGATCATCTTTTATGTCAACCTTCATAAAGGTGTGAACGGGCAACCAATTTCCAGCAAGGGCATTTACGAATACTTCTTCTTTGCTAAGTTGTACATCTTCATCATAGGGATAAAGATCCAGGTAAACTTGTTTTCCAATGGATGCTAGGTGAGCACGGAATGGAATGGTATCCTCTTTGTCCATTTTCACCAATAAGTAGCCGGGAACTTCTTGGTCCAACATTTCGACAAGTTCTTCTTGCAAAGACTTTTCATAATAGGCTTCTATGTATTCTTTGTCCCGGATGGTATCGCCGTTTTCTACTAAGTATTCTTTCTCATCGGCTTCTACAGAAATTTCAATATTCGAAACCCTACCTAGTCGGGTTACGGTAATCTGCTTACCTTCCTCATTTGTCCAGATTCCTTCAAAATCTGAGTTATGAACAAGTGAATCAGCTGTGTAGATAGGGAATAGACTAAAAACGCAGCTGCTGAGGGATAGAATAAGTGTTAGCGGTACTAATCGTGCTATTTTTTTCATGTCTTTGAATTTTTTCAATATTCAAAGCTGTCCTGGATGGACATCAACGAGTAAAAATATCTTTGAACGAATTGTTTTTCGAGGTAAACGAATGAAAAACGCTCTGATCTAGATCGGAAATCGTAAGGTAAACTCGGTACCAACGTTGATGGTGGAGGTGGCACTGATAGATCCCTCGTGCTGTCTCATGATCTGTTTGGATAAACTAAGTCCGATACCAGATCCGTGTTTCTTAGTTGTAAAGAATGGGATGAAGATTTTTTTCAGCGCCTCCTCTTCGATGCCGGTACCATTATCAGCGATACAAATGATTGCATTGCTTTCTTGTATGCCCGCTTTTAGGATGATTTTTTTAAACGCTTTACCCTCTTCGTCATTTTCGGCCAGCGCCTCAATGGCATTCTTTAACAGGTTAAGCAAGACTTGCTCAATCTGCTCCCTATCCAATTCAATCTTTAAATTCTTAGGTGTAATATTAATTTCTAATTGAATATTATGCTCTTCAATGGTATTTTTCATGAGTGCCACAATATGTTCAAACAGCTCTGAAACAGTTTTATGACTTTTCATAGGGTGTTTTACCCTGGTCATATTTCGGAAGTCGCTTACAAATTTTATTAAACTATCACTTCGATTGTGAATGGTCTTAAGAGCCATGTGAAAATCCTCCAGCTGATCATTATCGATCTGATTCAAGTTTCCATTTTCTGCTAGCAATTCGTTTAGTTCTGTTTCTACCGTGGCCGCCAGTGAAGAAATGGGCGTCACGGAGTTCATGATTTCATGTGTTAATACTCTGATTAGATTCTGCCAGGCCTCCATTTCTTTTTCCTCTAATTCAGACTGAATGTTCTGAATAGAAATCAATTTGAATTCTCTCCCTCTCAAGGATAGCTCGATGGCATAAACAGCCATTTGGATATCATTCCCTTCTTTGGTGATTTTAACCAGGTCTCTACCGCCTGTTTTTAACTCATTTATAGACGTGATCAGCTCTTCACTTACGGCTCTTAATTGCTTGATATTTTTTATTTCTTTGATCCCCAGCAACCTTCTTGCAGTGGCATTGACGATTTGTACCTCTCCTTCTTTATCAAACGTGATGATACCGATCCCTACGTGCTGCACTATTGTTTTTAGGTATTGATGTTGAGCCTCTTCTTCTGCACGATTTTCTCTGAACTTTCGTATGACATTGTTGACTTCATGGAAGAGGTCATCAAAACCTGTTTCTTGTTTTCTTTCTGTAAAGAAGTGAGTGAAATCTTCGCGCTGAATAGTCTTGAGAAATCCGATCAGTGCCTGATTACTTCTTTCGAGATATCGAAAAATATAATAGGTTTCCAGGCAAAGAATGAAGAAAACCATGATGCGGGTAAGACCCCTCGAATCTATGTAAAAGAGATTGATGAAAAGTGTAAGCGTTGCAATCAGCAACGCAAGCCTTAGAAATACTTGAACTTTGAAACCTTTAAAGTCCATGTTTCTCTAATCTTCGATACAAAGAAGCTCTTGTCAAACCCAGTTCTTTTGCCGCCTTACTTATGTTGCCATGATGTGCGTTGATTGCCTTCTGAATCACGCTTTTTTCTACATCATCAAGATTATAGGTATCTGGTTCGACGTTGGCTTGGCTGTCAGGTTCCATAAGAAAAAAGAAATCATCAGGCATTAGTGTTTGGTTATCACTCATGATGATGGCTCTTTCTATGGCATGTTGAAGCTCGCGGACATTACCTGGCCAGCGGTATTTTTGAAGCTTCTTTGTTGTATTCGGAGAGATTCCGCCAATATTTTTCCTGTATTTATTTGCATAGATTTTTATGAAATGCTCTGCCAACATCGGAATATCAGATGGTCTTTTTCTTAACGGTGGAAGGTGTATTTCCACAGTATTCGTTCGATACAGTAGATCCTGTCGAAAAGTACCTTCGTTCACCATCTCATGAATTGGCATATTCGTTGCGCATATCAGGCGAATGTCGATATTGACGGGTTGATTTGATCCAATCCTATGTATTTGTCTCTGCTGCAGAACGGTTAGAAGCTTGGATTGTAGTGGTAAACTGAGATTACCAATTTCATCCAGAAAGAGTGTTCCCTTATTTGCGGTTTCAAATCTTCCGGTACGATCTTCTTTTGCATCGGTAAATGATCCTTTTTTGTGGCCAAAAAGTTCGCTTTCAAATAAGGTCTCCGTAATTGCACCCATATCGACATTGATGAAGACATTGTCAGCCCTTAAAGACTTCTGATGCACGGCTCGGGCAATTAATTCCTTCCCTGTTCCATTTTCGCCTAGAATCAATATGTTCGCGTCAGTGCCTGCTACTTTTTCAATGACATTGAAAACGGACTTTATCTCTTCACTTGCACCAATTATGTCTTTGAAAGACTGGTTGCTGTCTTCCTGCAGTTGTTTTTGAGATTTCTTGAGTTGACTGACTTCTTCATACGATTCTCGAAGTTTGGTGGCACTAGAAAGTGTCGCTAATAGTTTTTCATTTTGCCATGGTTTCAGGACAAAATCTGTAGCTCCGGCCTTCAAGGCTCTTACCGCCATCTCCACGTCTCCGAAAGCAGTAATGAGAATCACAATGGCTTTGGAGTCTTTTTCTAATATCTGTTCTAACCAGTAAAACCCTTCCTTACCACTGGTAATGTCCTTACTGAAGTTCATGTCCAGTAATATGATGTCGTAGGTGTCATTGTTGAGCAGGAAAGGAATCTTTTTAGGATTCTTTTCTATAAAGACTTCTTTCGCATGTTTTTTTAACAGCATCTTAGCTGCCAATAACACGTCTTCGTCATCGTCGATTATAAGGATTTTACCCAGTTCTTTTTCCACTCTAGTTGTTTTCTTGATTCAGTCACAAAATATGCCAGAAAATACCAATCCTCTTAAATTGATCAAATAGGGTATTCTTATGGTATTTCTATGAAATAAAGGTAAGCGAAATGTCCGTAATCGGACATTAATTATTCAATAACTGTTCAGGATGATGCGGACTTAAGGGAATGGGAGAGGTTTCCTGCGTCGTAAAGGATTTGAGCCTTTAGCTTTTGAAATTTGATTAGGTTAAAAAGATATTTCAATTGTGATTCGATGAATTTATCTTGTTGGATGTTCAATTTGAACAGATCACTTTCGCCTGTTTCCAGGTTTAGAAACTCTGCTTCCAGTAAGCTTTTATAATTAGCAGCCATCAAACGGTATTGTTCCGTTAAGCGCTGTGCCATAATGAGCTCGGCATATCGCGTATTTATCTCATTTGTGATGTTTTGCTTAAGAAAGTCTAGTTCAAAATTGATATCTCTTACCTTCAGTTCATTCAGTTTTAATTTTCCTCTTTCTTTTCTCAGTAGTAAAGGGAGATAGAGATCCATTCCCAGTTTGTAGTTGTCATCAAAACTAGGCTTCTCAAATGTCCAGGTGGGATTTACAGGTGCATCGATGAAGGAGTAGCTTAAATCTACTTGGGGCTTCAAAAATTCCTTTGCAAGTCTTCTATCAATGTTCAACTGCTCTGTTTTTCCTTGAATCATTTGAATCTCCGGGTGATTTGCCATGGCCCACTCAATAAAAGAAAAGATGGTTTTCTGATCAGGGATATCACCGAATTGGGATGTAGTATCCGGAATTGTATTCTCTTTAATTTCCAGAGGTATGCGATCTTCTCTCCATAGATGATTTGAGAGCGTGTAACCGGAGGCCTGGAAATTAAATAGTGCTTTTTGATAATCAGTTTGGCGTTTCTGCAAGGTGATTAATGCTTGTACCGTATCCACGGATGCCGCTTCTCCAAAATCATAATCGAGTTTTACGCGTCGATATAATTCTTCTGCTATCGTAACACTCTGTTGGAGAAGGTTTAACTCCTGAAATGCAAGGCTCCAGTTCATATAATCCTTGATCACAGTAAAAAGAAGCTCATTTGCCATTTTTAGCTGCTCTGCTGCCGCGATGTCTTGGTAAATATTGGCCTGTTTGATAATGGCCCTCCTTTCGTCAATGAACAATCCTCTGCCCAAAGGAATAGAGACTCCAGCCGTCAGCTGCCGATTATTATTCTCTTCAGGAATCGATTCACTTTCATCTAAGAATTCACCCGTTCTACTTTCAAAAGTGAACTTTGGGTCTATCGGAATCCAAGTAGGAATTTTGAGTGCGGCGTAGGTGTCATCCCAATAGTCTTTCTTATCAAATTTCTTGATGTCTCGGGTAAGCTCCAACTTTGGATCAAACTTTCCTTTAGCCATTAACAAGGATGCATCAGCCATATTCGGTTGTAGTTCCGCTTGTTTAATGACTGGATGGTTGTTCAAGACGATATTGAGAAAATCATTCAGTTCCAAGACTTGCAAGGAGTCCTGCCCACTTGTTGGTATCACACTACCTAAAGCAGCACAGAAAGAAACCACTCTGAAAAACCGCATCTCTATTTTTACTCTGAATTATCTGATTTTTTACCATCTTCAGTAGAAGCAGTAGGCTCTTCATACAAACTGGGAGGGAAACCGTTAAGCTGTCGCCATATTTCATACCAAACAGGAACGTTTTCAAGCATGACCCAACCTTTGGTACCTGACCCTAGTCGTAGCTGCTGTGGCCATGAATCATCTGAAGGATCAGGTTTTACCAAGATCCTGAAGTTCCCATTGCCGTTGTTAACGCGGTCGATCACGGCAACCTGACCTCCGAATGTACCAACTGCAACATTGGGCCATCCGGAAAATTGAAGTGCTGGCCAACCATCAAATTCAATCCTAACTCTTCTTCCTTTCTCAAGAAGGGGCACATCCATAGCTCTCACATACATTTCCACTGCCAAGTCAGGGCTTTCGGGCATAATAGTGGCAATCGCTTCCCCTTCCTTTATGGTTTCACCGATACCCGCTTTCAGCATCTTCACAACGAAGCCTGACTGAGGTGCAACAAGCGAGTATTGATCGGTGCGTACTTTTACATTGCTGTATTCGTTGGTCATTTTAGCAATTTCAGCACGGGTTTCCTCTACTTCTGAGAAGCTGGTCTGCAGATCCGAATTTGCCTTACTGATTTTCTCTGCATACTCAGCCTGAATACCCGCAAGATCTGTACGTACAATTACAAGTCCGGCAATGCTTTGCGCATACTTATTCTCAGCAGAAACAATCTTCGCCTGTTGCTCTTGGAATTTGGTTTGAAGTTCCTGAAACTTCGTTAGCGTAATATTACCAGACTCATACCTTAGCTTATTCCGCTCAAAGATATTGGTCATATTTTCCGTTGCAATTTTCTCTGCCTCGTAACCGATACTATCACTTTGCACCTTCAGCTTGGACTGATTGACCTTGTTATTCCCTTGCATCATTTTCGCTGAAAGTGCGTCCTTCAAAGCGGAGATCTGCTGCCTGTACGCTTCTACTCTAAATTCTTTTGCTGTAAGGGAGTTCTTCTTTGCTTCGATCTGTTCGCTTAATCGGAGAAGAATTTCAGGGTCAAAATATTTATCCTTGATCTCCGATAATTGAAGAATCGTGTCTCCCTTGCTCACATAGTCACCTTCTACCAGGTACCATTTTTCTATCCTACCTGGAATTGCACTTTGTACGGTCTGAGGGCGATTTGCAGGGTTAAATGCGGTAACGCGTCCCTGTCCGCGCACGTTTTGCTGCCACGGTAAAAACAAGCCTAGCATAGCAAACACAATGACCACTACCATCACCCTAGCTAAGTATTTGGAAAGTTCGGGAGTCTTAAGTGTTTTAAGTGAGTATAACTGGTAATCTGCCAGCCTATCGTCAATTTTATTGTTTGAAATATCTAGCATCTTAATATAAGTTTTTGACTACCTCTTCATGTTGAATTACATCCTCAAATGAACCAGAGGCGACAATGTCACCATGGCTTAGATAGTAAACCTTATCACAGGCAGACATGATGAGCGGGTCATTTGAGACGACGATAAGTGTCCAATTGTTATCTGGACTGATTAACATATTGACAAGTTCTAATCGGTCTGATTTTGAAAAATTGGCAAAGAAGTCGTTGAGAATTAGAAGCTTTGGTCGTTTGGTAAGGCATCTGGCCAGTATTAACCTCTGAATAAATGTTTCTGAGAATCCTTTCCCTCCGCTGAGTACCTGAGTATTAAGGCCTTTTGGAAGTGAATTTATCGCATCACTCAAACCAACGCGTTTGATTGCATTGTGAGCATCGTACTGATCGTTCATCGGCCTACCGACCAGAATGTTATCCAAAAGCGTACCTTCGAAAATGTCATCAGTGGAAACATTTTTTCCAATCATGTCTCTTAGGTGTGTCCGGTCTAGATCTCTCAGAGAATAGCCATTGTAAGTGATTACACCTTCATAGGTATCGTGAACGCCGGCAATCGTATTGGTCAGGGTTGTCTTTCCGGAGGCGCCCACACCGCTAATGCAGATTCTTTCGCCAGCGTTAACATGTAGGTCGATTCCCTTAACGCTTGGCTTCTTAGTATTTGGGTAGGTATAGCTAAGGTTTTTGATAATGATTTCAAATCCTTTAGATTCATCCCCAGGTCTAGCTGGAATGTCAATACCACCTGACCTTTCCAACGGAAGGTCGGTGACATGTGCAATCTTGTCAACTGCGGTTAACATGTCATACACCACGTCGATATAACTAATTATTTTCTCTACTGAATTTAGGATCAGAATGATGATTACTTCTGAAGCGACAAATTGACCCAAAGTAATCTCCCGCTGTACTACAAGCACGGTTCCGATAATCAGTAGCCCAGCTGTTACGATTGCTTTAAATAGCAGGACGTAGGCGTATTGGGTTATCAGAATGTTGAAATGTGCTTTTCGGTTTTTTAAGTAGTTATTGACAAAATAATCTGTCTTCTTAATTGGTAGAAAAGTACTTCCTGATAGCTTGAAGCTATACAGCGACCTTGCCAATTCTTCTAACCAATAAACAGCTTTGTATTTATATTTTGATTCAATTATAGAAGAAGTCAATGCCTTTGGTCCGGTAGTATAGAAGATCATGAAAAGTGTAAAAATCAGGATCAGTCCGAAGAGAACGAAAAAAGGATGATAGAACGAAAGCAGTAGTAAACCAAAAAGAATTTGAATGGCTCCCGTAGATAAGTCTATCAAAAGTTTTGGGAGTCCTTTTTGGATTGTCAATACATCAAAAAACCGGTTCATGAGTTCCGGAAAATGCATATTCATAACAGCCTCCATCTTGATTCTAGGGACTCGATATGCAAACTCCAATGCAGCTCTGGTAAAAACGCGTCTTTGCAAGTATTCTACGATCGAAATCTGGAAAACTTGAAGGACACCAGAACCAAGTACCGCGAAAATGATGAACCCAATCAATATATAGATGGAACTAAAGAATACCCCTCCAGAGATCAATTCAATGGCCGCTTGAATTCCTAAAGGCAATATCAATGTGGAGATACCAATTATGATAGCGTAGATGTAGATATAAATTATATCTCTCCTTTCCGTAGCTAATAATCTGATCAGCCGTCGGACAGGAGTCAACTTTTTATGTTCATCTGCTTCATCTGAGGTGGATCCTGATATACTGTCATAGGCAAAGACGGTTAGTATGATAATTTTCTCAGTGTTGTCTCTAACCATATCAGATATCTCCAAATCTGATTGAGGTAGTAGCTCCATTGATTCGTTGCTAAAGCGAATGACCTTTGCACCTTTTTTTGCTTTACTTCCTGAAATAAGTAAAGGACAGGTTTTATTCTCCCTATTTACGAAAGTGATAACCGGTGCGTCAAAGTTTTTAGTGAAGATATCGAATGTTTCTGCGGGTACCTCTTTCTTGAAAACTACCAAATTATTTTTGTTGCCGGCTTCCGTTAGGTCTCGGATGTATTCGTCCAATTCGTCAATCCCATAATTTCGAGTATGGCTATCGATCCATTCAAGAGTAGAGCTATCGATGACAATATTTAGCTCTCTCGCACATTCATAAAGAATGTTTGTGATTTGTTTACTGTTCATTTTGAATTGATGGCGGTAAAAACCAAGTCCTTGATGAATAGTGAAATTTTCTCAAAGGCATCTTCCCTTTCAAACTCTGTCAAGGCAGGAAGATGATGCGCAAAGAAGACCTGTTGATGTGAGGCTTCAAGGATGGTGCTGATTAAGGCATACGGATAAGGAAACTTCGGGTTGATTTTCTTTATCATTTCTGCTACCAGCTTACAAAGGGATTTGTAACCTTTAAACACACCTTCCTTATTGATTTCATCTATATTCTTTGTCAGATAAGTTTTATCCGATTCATTGATTAGGATCCTTTGTAGTGCAGCTTCATCGACTATAGGAAATGTTTTATCATACGAATGCTTGGCACAAATAACCTCAAGAGCCTTAGCAAGCTGTGCGCTAGGATCATCGATAGCATGCGTATCGAAGGTGATTCGATACTCAGTCCACGACCAATACCATGAGATCAGGTAGATTAAGAGCCGGTGCTTATTTTCAAAATACCTGTAAATCGATGCTTCCGTCGATTCTATTTCGATCGATAGTTTTTTGAAAGTGAAAGCCTCAAACCCCAGGTTATCGATCAGTTCAATGCTCTTTTCAACTATTCGCATCCCAAGGTCCGTGGACTGTGGGTCTTTCTGAAAAAGTTTATCGTTTAGTTTAAGCTGGAGTTGAGCCATTCGGTAGTTTTATTATCAATAACGATAGTAATACTACCATAACGACTAGCGTGGATTATTTGTTTAGCAAGTCGGGAAAATTGTTTTTAAACTGTAACTATGTATTTTATCCTTTTCTTCTTATATTCGATATGTTGTTGTGGATTAAGATTTAAGATTAGTCCTTTTATTTTGAGTTTTTGACCTATAGGTTCAGATCAACGATCTGAACCTTTTTTTGTCTTTCGCGCACACCCTCCAATAATCAGATGAACTTGTCTGTTGTACTATTTTGTTGAATGGTACGCCTTTCGTAGCGTTTCAATGTGTACATAAGTAGCAGAGAGAAAATTAGAACGTCTTTTTAGATGGATCGAAAAATTAAGAAGAAAAGTGTTCTCCTAAAAGGATGGTATAGGCTTACCGGATATGGTAGAAATGCAGTTGATTGTCCTTACTTAAGAGTAAGGATGAATCAACCTTTATACCTCTATCATAGCCGGGTGTAATTAATCCTTCAAAGCCTCTACCTAGCGAGTATAATTTCGTCTTATCATCAGTTATCCAAAAGGCATCGTTTTGCGAGATGCTAATGGTTGATTCAGAACCTGTGGAAGTGTTCAAGAATTGGCCTGCTAGGTTGAAAATATAAAACTTGTTTTGAGTCTGTATTATCATTTGGTTTCCTATCGAATGTAGCCCTAGCGCGTCCTCTCCTTGGTTGAGTATTGATTGTAATAGATAAAGTTCAGTTGAAATGTTGTCCATAGATCGACGTAACTCCAGGCCAGGCGACGAAATGGACCAAAGAGATTGATCAGCCGATAGTTCAAGGTAATCTGTTCGTTCGAAGAGATCGCCAGTTACATTATATAAATTTGGACGAACCGAGAACCTGTCAAGAAAAAGAAATTGTTGTGTGTCTTCAAAAAAGACAAATATTTTCAAGGGGTTGGCACAGTTAATCTTAGCAACGGCTCCAAGGTTTGGGTAAGAAAATATCTCGATGACCTTTCCTAATGGGGAAACTTTAACAATCTCTCCGTTTTCAAGACCCACATAAACTTCACTTTTAAGATTACCGCATAGAGTAGACACATCATACTGAAATGATAATGTATCGATGGCGGTCAAAGTCTGTGATACTAGCGTTAATTTGAGAGAAAGAAAGCAGAGATAAAGACTAACCCTCATAGGTTAACAGTTTGAGTTCTCCGTTTTCATATTTAGCGTAAGTGCAGTAGTTCACCCACTCTCCCAAGTTAATATACTTTGAGTCGGCTGATACATTCATCTCTATTGGTAAATGCCGATGACCAAAGATATAGTAGTCATGATGCTCTTGACGCTCTTGTTCTAAGGCATATTGGTATAGCCATTCCTGTTCGCCTTGAAATTCTTCACTTCCGTTTTTCGTGCTATTGATTCGACTTCTGGATGACCAAGTGGAAGCAATTCTAACCCCAATATCGGGATGCAACCAACGAAAAAGCCATTTTGCAATTGGGTTTGTGAAGATCTTCTTTAGGGTCTTGTATGTATGATCTCCGGGACCTAGCCCATCTCCATGCGTAATGAGAAAACTTTTACCATCCAAAAGTACTTTCAAATCATTTTGGATAATCTGGACACCCAGTTCTTTTTCAAAATAGTCTTTCATCCAGAGATCATGATTTCCGTGAAAAAAGTAGACAGGTATGCCCTTTTCTGTAAATCTGTAAATCATGGATAGGAAACGAATAAACCCTTTGGGTACAACCGTTTTGTACTCAAACCAAAAATCAAATATGTCACCAACCAAAAAAAGGCCATCGGCTTCGGTTAGTATAGACTCGAGCCAGTTTAGGATTTTCAATTCCCGCAAGTCACTCTGTTCTTTATTTGGCGCACCTAAGTGAAAATCACTCGCGAAAAATAGCTTTGCTTTTTCTTTAAATTGAATACTAACCATAAAAAAGGGAGCCCACAATGAGCTCCCTAAATTAATATATACTTATGATCAAGTCTAAGACTTTGTCTTTTCCGTGGAGCCTTCAGACTCCACCTCATCTTTCACCTCTTGCTTTAGCTCCTCAATTGAAGTCTCTACCTCGGCGACTTCGGTTACTTGCTCATTTAAATTTTCTTCTTCAGTACTGTTTGTGTAAGCTTCATAAGCTGTTTGATGCTCAAATGGTCTTGGTCCGATCAAACGTTCAAGGTCTGACTGGAAGATGATCTCCTTTTCAAGCAGTTCCTGTGCAACAATTTCTAATTCTTTACTTTTTTCTTTCAGTAAATTCTTTGTCCTCTTGTACGCTGTTTCGATCAGGTCTTTGACTTCTTTATCGATGAGCTCAGAAGTAGCCTCTGAATATGGCTTGTTGAAATTGTACTCTGATTGTTTGGAATCATAGTACGAGATATTGCCCAATTTTTCATTCATTCCGTAAACGGAAACAATTGAATAAGCCATTTTGGTAATTCTTTCAAGGTCACTCAGGGCTCCGGTGGAAATCTTATTGAAGATCAGCTCTTCCGCAGCTCTTCCTCCCAGTGCCATACACATTTCATCCACCAATTGCTCTGTTTGATAGAGAAATTGCTCTTTGGGTAAGTATTGTGCATATCCCAAAGCGGCGACGCCTCTTGGAACAATACTCACTTTCACCAAAGGATCAGCATGTTCCAGAAACCAACCTGCAATTGCATGGCCGGCTTCATGGTAGGCCACTATCTTCTTTTCTTCCGGAGAAATGATTTTACTTTTCTTCTCCAGTCCGCCAATTACTCTGTCAATCGCATCTTGAAAGTCAATCATTTCAACAAACTCCTTATCCTTTCTTGCTGCAATCAAAGCTGCCTCATTACAGACATTGGCAATTTCAGCACCGGCAAATCCGGGTGTTTGGGCGGCTAATTTCTTAGGATCAACGTCTTTCCCCAGTTTGATGGGTTTCAAGTGGACTTTAAAAATTTCACCTCTGCCCTGAATGTCAGGCTTGTCAATACTGATTTGTCTATCAAAACGACCTGGCCTCAATAAGGCAGAGTCTAATACATCAGGACGGTTTGTAGCAGCTAGTATGATGACACCTGCGTCGGTGGAAAACCCGTCCATTTCAACCAATAATGAGTTTAACGTGTTTTCACGTTCGTCATTACTTCCCGGCATTTGGCCTCTCCCCCGAGACCTGCCTATGGCATCTATTTCATCGATAAATACGATACAGGGGGCTTTTTCCTTAGCTTGTTTAAATAAGTCTCGCACCCTAGCGGCTCCAACTCCTACAAACATCTCTACAAAATCTGAACCGGATAGGGTAAAGAATGGCACTGCAGCCTCTCCCGCAACCGCTTTCGCGAGTAAGGTTTTCCCTGTTCCTGGAGGACCAATCAGCAAGGCACCCTTGGGTATTTTTCCTCCTAGATTGGTGAACTTAGAAGGAGATTTCAAGAAGTCTACAATTTCCTTTATCTCCTCTTTTGCTTCGTTCAAACCAGCAACATCGCTAAACGTAATCCTTACTTTATTCTCACTGTCAAACAATGCTGCTCTTGATTTCCCAATATTGAATATCTGACCGCCCGGGCCTCCGCCACCTGTCATTCTCCTCATCAGGAACCAAAACCCAAATATCAGCAAGAAGAAAAATCCGTAGCTTAAAAGAAAATCACCAAAATCCTGTCGATCTTCAATCTCTGCATAGACTTGCTGCTCGTCCGGTAGTTGGTCGTTGATTTTATTTAAGGTATCATTAAAAATATCAGTATTAAGAATTTTGAGATAGTAATGTGGCCCTGTATTGGACACGAAATTGTTGTTCTCAAGTTCTATCTTGTACTTTGTATTTTGAAGCGCTTCTTGCTTTAGCGTGACCTCTACGATGTCCTTATTTTTGATTAGAACGACTCGTGAGATATCGTTGCTGAGCGCCATCTGCTCAAATCTTTTGGTAGTAATGGGTATTGCCGCATTGGTCTTGGTAAAGAACGCATATGCGATCACTGTACCCACGAGTACTACAATGGCCCACACAGGAAAGTTACCCCTTCCGCCCGGAGCTCCTAACATTCCTTTTTTCTGTCTCGGTTTCTCTGCCATGTGTATTTAAATGATTTCTTGCCAGTAATTTAATGCTATATAAGAACGCCTTCTCGCAGAATAGGTTCAGTTAATCTTGTACGGTGGTAATATTTGCATCTGCCCACAATTCTTCTAGCCCGTAGAATACCCTCTTATCTTTGCTAAATATATGTACAACCACATCTACATAGTCGATCAAAATCCATTCTCTTTGTTTAAACCCCTCTCTTTTCCAGGGGGATTGTTTGGTTTGCTTCTTCACTGTATCTTCGACGGAATCGGATATTGCGTCTATTTGCGTATCAGAGTTACCGGAGCAGATAACAAAATAGTCGGCGACGGCGTGTTTGATTTTTCTCAAATCCAAAACGGTCACATCAACAGCTTTTTTATCTAACATACCCGTAACGACGATTTCACTTAAGTGCTGACTGTCCACTATTGTACGGATATTTGCCTGCATTTAGATGTAAAGTGTTTAGGATAAAATAATTAGCAAAACTACTAAATAACAGTGCATAAATTCTTTGCCAAAACTCTGTTTCTAGGGAAAAAAGTCATTTTCCTGCCAGAATGTCATTCAACAAATGAGAGTCTATCCAATTTATGTAAAATTGAATTTCTCCCTGAAGGCACTGTAGTTTGGAGTGATTATCAGACAAAAGGCAGAGGTCAGAGGGGTAATGGATGGGAATCTATTAAAGGTAAAAATCTGCTAGCGTCTGTTTTATTGCGCCCAAAGTGGTTAACGATAGCGGATCAATTCTATCTAACGTTTATATCGGGTCTTGCAATACGTAAATCAATTCAAGAGCGGGTTAAAATGGATGTAAAAGTGAAGTGGCCCAACGATGTATATGTTCGAGAAAAAAAAATAGCGGGAATATTGACTGAGGCAAGTATTAGCAGCCGATCGCTGGATTCTGCTGTAGTAGGTTTTGGGATAAATCTGAACCAGGATGAATTTCAAAACCAGGCTGCTGTTTCAATTTATAATCTCATTAACGAGGTTACTGATAGGGAAGAACTACTGAGTGCTGTATTGAGAGATTTGGAATATTATTTAATGAAGTTGAAAGCAGGAAAAAGCCGAGAGCTGCTGGAAGAGTACTTTGAAAATATGCTGGGGTATGGGGAAATCCGAACTTTTGCAGCTAAAGGAGAATTTCAGGGGAAAATTGTTGGGGTGGATAGCAAAGGCTGTTTAGAAATTATGGTGCATACAGCGGGGAACACTTCCCTAATCGAGGGAGCTCGTGCTACTTTTGGTTTGAAAGAGATAAGCATGCTTTTACAATAGATGTTCTGTAGATAATTAATTACTAATTTTGCGGCCTATTTGAAAAGAATTAAGAAATGTCACAGGATACACTCACTTACAAGGTAAAAGATATAGCACTAGCTGATTGGGGAAGAAAAGAAATTGAACTCGCAGAGGCTGAAATGCCGGGTTTGATGTCACTAAGAAAAGAGTTTGGGGAATCCCAACCACTAAAAGGTGCAAGAATTGCGGGTTGTTTACACATGACAATACAAACTGCAGTTCTTATTGAGACGTTAACTGCTTTAGGTGCAGAAGTTAGCTGGTCTTCATGTAATATATTTTCAACTCAAGATCATGCTGCTGCTGCCATTGCAAAAACCGGAGTGCCTGTTTACGCATGGAAAGGGATGAATGAGGAGGAGTTTGATTGGTGTATCGAACAGACATTACATGCATTTGAAGGGGGGCAACCTCTCAATATGATTCTTGATGATGGTGGGGATTTAACAAATATGGTATTGGATCAGTACCCGGAGCTAGTGGAGGGCATAAAAGGTATTTCGGAGGAGACGACTACGGGTGTACTAAGACTGTATGAGCGCATGAAAAAGGGAACATTGCCATTGCCTGCAATTAACGTGAACGATTCAGTGACAAAGTCAAAATTCGACAATAAATATGGCTGTAAAGAATCCCTTGTTGATGCCATTAGAAGAGGAACCGATGTGATGTTGGCTGGTAAGGTCGCTGTTGTGGCTGGATATGGCGACGTAGGGAAAGGTTCAGCTGCTTCTCTGAGAGGAGCTGGAGTTAGAGTGATTGTGACTGAGATAGATCCTATTTGTGCTTTGCAAGCAGCTATGGATGGTTTTGAGGTCATAAAAATGTCCAATGCTGTTCCAAGAGCTGATATTGTTGTTACCGCTACCGGAAATAAAGACATTATCCGAGGTGAGCATTTCAAGACAATGAAAGACAAGACAATTGTTTGCAATATTGGTCACTTTGATAATGAGATCGATATGGCATGGTTGAATGAAAACTATGGTAGCACTAAGGTAGAAATCAAACCTCAGGTTGACCTATACAACGTAGAGGGTAATGACCTTATCGTGCTGGCTGAAGGTAGGTTAGTGAACCTGGGTGTCGCAACAGGCCATCCATCATTTGTCATGTCTAATTCATTCACTAACCAAACACTGGCGCAAATCGAGTTATGGACTAATACAGAAAGCTATGAAAACGCGGTTTATACCCTCCCTATGCATTTAGATGAAAAAGTTGCGGCTCTTCATCTGGAGAAGATTGGAGTGGAGCTAGAAATACTTAGTGACGATCAGGCACAGTATATCGGAGTTAAGGTTGAAGGACCTTTTAAACCTGAGCATTATCGATATTGATAATAATTGAGGAGTTACAGTTGTAAGGCATCAAAAATCTTTGATGCCTTTCCTATTTTTAGGTTATGAGAGTTTTTCTCAAACGTTGGATTGGATTTTCAGAGAAAGAAGAGCGTTTTTTCTCATCTGCCAAACCATTGGTGATAATGGGTAGGGGGCATTCTGGTACACGGGTATTTTCAGAGTTTTGCGAAAGGGTCGGTTACGACCTAGATGCTAAAAATATAATGTCCACCGGAGATGCCAGCAATATTCGCTTCACCAATGAAATTAAGAAAATAGCACTCTGCTTTTTGAAAAATGGGGATAGTGAGAAAACCGTAAAATGGTTCAAGGCAGTTGTATGGAGCTATTATAATGGACTTCAAGTCTCTCCTGATAATTGGGGTTGGAAGTTTCCAGAGACCTACTTGATTGCTCCAATTGTGATCAAGGTTTTTCCAAATGCAAAGATTTTACACATCGTGCGGGATGGAAGAGACATCGCATTTAAGACTCATCAGACCGATCGACCTGATCGACCGTTAGGGAGATTGATATTAAAAAACATGGGTGTAATGGATAAGCCGCATTACGTGCAAGCTGCTGCAAGTTGGCGATTTCAAGTGGATGGATTTGACAGATGGAAATCAAATATCCCGATAAATCAGCTTCATGAGGTGACCTTTGAATCGTTCATTCAAGATCCATTAGATGAGGGGCAGAAGATTGCTGATTTTCTGGGTAAGAATTTTAGCACCAAACATAAGGAACATCTTGCTTCAATTGTAGATCTGCGAAAGCTAGCGCAGTACAAGAAAGAGGACCCTTTCGAATTAGATCAGATACTTCAGATGACGAAAGAAACCTTGAAGCGTTGGAAATATCATTGATCTTATTTATTGTAAAACCTACTGTAGACTGTAGCAGAAATTTTATTTTGGCTGTTTTCCTGTAGGATTTTCAGGTTATCTGGATGTCTGGTCGGATTATTGGATTTATGCCATATGTGGTATTGAATCGCACTCCATTGCAAGCTCTTGATTTCAAAGCCAGCATTGACCGCTCGGAGGTTTAAGTCAACATCTTCACCTGTACCTGGATGTAGATAGCGTTCATCAAACCCATTTAGAGTTAACAAATCCTCTTTGAACATCGACATGTTGCATCCTAATAACTTCTTTTTCCTTTGGTTTACCAGGCTTCTTAGAATGGAACTGGGAATGCGAATTGCCTTCTCCGCATTCTTGGTTTTTGGCCGTGATTTCAGAGAATCTATAAAGTACCGGGAAGGGTTTTCTAAACAGCCTGATTTAACTTCACTTACATCAAGCTTTTGGTTTATTCTTGGAGACAAGTGAACCCTTCTTCCTGCTTGAAACGATCCTCTCTTTCTTGACTGCCAATGATCGTTCACAAAGGATTGGTGAGGTATACAATCTGCATCAATAAAAATGAGATAATTTCCCTCTGCTATTTCTACTGCCTTGTTTAATATGATATTTTTTCTCCAACCATTATCTTCATGCCACACATGTCGAATTGGGAATTCGTAATTTTTCTTTAAGGTTTCTAGCTCATTCACAACTGATTGAGTGGAACCATCATCCGCAATTACAACTTCGAAAGATCTAAAATTCTGTCGTTGGAATCCGGCAAGTACCAGTTCAAGAAATTCAAGGTTGTTATAAAAAGCCACAATAACAGACGCCTTTGGGTTCATAGTAGTGTTTGATATAGGTTTAAGGTTTTCTCTGCTGTGACGGTTTTAGAAAATGTTTTTGCAGTTTGGAATCCTTTTTCGATTATAGATTTTCTAATTTCTTGATTATCCAGGATTGATTTCACGTTACTGGCCAGGCTCTCTACATCGCCAATTGCAGAGAGTATGCCTGCGCCATCCTTCTCTATTATTTCCGGAACCCCTCCTGCTCGGGTAGCAACAACTGGGGTCCCACTAGCCAAGGCGTCTAATATGGTTGTTCCAAGGCCTTCTGTCTTGCTAGTAAATAAAAAAACGTCAATATCAGCCAGTATTTCAGGAATATCCTTTCTAAAGCCCGTCAGGATTACTTTGCCTTTCAGATCCAGCTCGACTATCATTTTTTCGATGGCAGCCCTTTCCTCACCTTCACCTACAATAACAAATTTGAGATTCGTTTTTTCAGCTAATAGCCTCTTTGCAGTTCGTAAGAAAGTTGGTAAATCTTTATGTTCAGCTAAGGCGGAGATATTACCGACTATTTTGTAATTTTCTTTAATTGCAAACTGGCTCCTTAATCTTCCTCGTTCGATATTTTGAAATTTTTTGAGATCTACCCCACTGTATACGGTGCATAGCTTATCTGAGTCTTTTATTCTTTCACCTGTGATTTCTTTAATCTTCTCACTTACGCAGATAATGCTAGACACGCCACTATGATTGTATTTATACCTGCTAAACCAGTTATTTTTTACCGGAACATCTACCCTGCGAGAAACTATGATTTTAGCCTTCATCCCAAATAAAGCGGCAAAAATTGCAAGGGTATGAGCCTTAGCTGTATGGGCATGAACTAAATCCACTTTTTGGTCATTAGCGTATGACTTGATACGCCATGCTGTACTGAGATCATAAGCAGATCGAAAGGAAAATTCTTCTAGACTTAATCCCCTGCTTTTGATTCTGCTGGTGATTTCCGAATTCTTTTTTGCTAAGACAATTGAGTCGATGTTTTTGTCCGAGAGTTCTTCGTGCAAATAGTATATCTGCTGTTCTCCACCGCGCCAGGAATACTGAGTGCTTATGTGAGCAATCCTCATCAATTACCTGCATTTTTATGAAGCTCCCTGAGCTTACCATATTTTAAAAACTTACTGTGGGCGGTATTAATAGAAATAACAAACCCATAAAAACCATCTAAAAAGCCAAACTGAAAAAAATACTTTTTGATAAAAGTGTAGAAGGGGTCGAGAAGGACTTGAGTGAAGAAGTTAGGCTTCCTGCCTTGCTCAAATGCCGACTTTGCGCCGATCGCTGAGAATTTATTGATTACGGATACGTGGTCTGAGATATCTTCGAATGAGTAATGTAGCAGATCTCCTTTGAGCTTGATTATGTGAGTTCTTTCATGGTGCTCAATCCGATCGTGAGGGTTTTTCCCACCCCAACTGGAACTATCTTTATTAAATAGCCTCGTCTTCCTATCGGGATACCACCCACAGTATCTGATCCATTTCCCTGCAAAATTGGTAAGTCGATTGACCGCATAGGCCTTGTTGTCGACAGTTAGATCAAGTTTGAGTATCTCTTCTTGTAATTCTGGACTTAGGCATTCATCTGCATCCAGGCTAATAACCCAATTATTCAGACACTTTGTCAGTGCAAAATTTTTCTGCTCTATGTATCCTTCAAATGCATTTTGGAAAACTCTTACTTGTAATTTTTCACAAATTTCAACTGTCTTATCTGTAGAATAAGAGTCAATTACCACTATTTCATCACATATTTTTGTAAGCGACTGAAGGCATCTTTCAATGTTCTTTTCTTCATTGTATGTGATAATACACCCTGAAATTTTGACAGTATTCATCTGTAGAAGCTACAGTTGTATGGTTTTTGACACTTCGCAAAAATATGTTTATTTACAGGATTGCTGCTTTGAAGGAACATAAATATGTCTCGGGCATATCAAGTACAGGTGCTATGAAGCAAATATCAGATCAGCAGAAAGGAGATCAATCATGACGGAGGTTGCCACAAAAGTAGCGGAGCAAACCAAGAAATATCAGTACAATCTGAAAAAGCAAATGCAGATTTTTGAGGAGGAATTTCTTCCTCACTTAGATGCCATGTACAATTTTGCTTTCCGACTTGCAATGGATGAGGATGATGCCAAAGATCTGGTTCAAGATACTTATATGAAAGCCTATCGCTTTATCCATTCGTTTCAGCAAGGCACTAACTCAAAAGCTTGGCTTTACCGTATTCTAAAGAACAGTTTCATTAATGACTATCGGAAGAAAAGTAAAGAACCTTCGAAAGTGGATTACCAAGAAGTCGAAAGTTACTACAACTCTGAAAAAGTCAATGATAATAGAACATCAGATCTTCGTCAGGAGTCAGTAAAAGATTTGATAGGTGATGAGGTAAGCATTGCACTCAATTCCTTAGCGGTGGATTTTCGGACAGTGATCATTTTGTGTGATATAGAAGGTTTTACATACGAAGAGATGGCAGAGATTTTGGATATTCCCCTTGGAACTGTGAGGTCTCGACTGCATAGAGCAAGAAATCTCTTAAAAGAGAAACTAGCAGGTTATGCAACCTCTATGGGGTACAAAGACTACAGATAATCTAAGGAACATGAGTGAAAAGTTGGATAGTAACAGTTGCACAGAGTTTGATAAATGCATGGAGATCCTACAGCTTATGCTTGATGATGAAGCTTCCGAAAAACAGGAAGAGTATGTGAACGAACACGTCCATAAGTGTATGGTTTGTTTTCAGCATTATGAGATTGAGACAGAAATTAGGGAGTTGATAAAAAAAAAGTGCTCGAATTTGCCCGTTCCTGACGGGTTGGCTACTCAGATTCGAACACAAATCCAGATGATTCGAAATCAGTAATGTCAGGAAAAGCCTTTATTTTCTCAGCTCCTTCCGGTTCTGGAAAGACGACAATTGTTCGTCATTTACTGGAAAGCAATGACTTACTATCGTTTTCTATTTCGGCGACTAATAGATCCCCCAGACCCAATGAGATTAACGGAAAAGACTATTATTTTTTTTCAGAGGATCAGTTCAAGCAACTTATTGCAGAGGATGGGCTGGTGGAGTTTGAGGAAGTTTATCCGGGCAGATATTACGGTACGCTTAGAAGCGAAGTAGAAAAGATTTGGGGTCAGGGAAAACATATTGTTTTTGATGTTGACGTTGTAGGTGGTATTAAATTGAAAAAGCAATTGGGAAAGAATGCGCTTGCTGTCTTTGTGAGAGTCCCTTCAATTGCCCAGCTGCAGAGCAGGCTGACCTCCAGGGGTACAGAGAATAATGATGAACTTTCAAAGAGACTTGGAAAAGCCGAACATGAGTTGAGATTTGAGCCGGATTTTGATGTGACTTTGGTTAATGATAAGCTTGAGGAAACATTAGCGCAAGCACAGCATCTTGTACAAGATTTCTTAGCAAAATGAGAAGGGGTATTGGACTCTTTTTTGGTTCTTTTAACCCCATTCACATTGGTCACTTAATCATCGCTAACTTGGTGTGGACTGAGGCATTGGTAGATGAAGTCTGGTTCGTAGTATCACCGCAAAACCCTCATAAGAAGAGGGTGAACCTACTGCCAGAACGTGATAGACTGGATTTGGTAAGAGAGTGTATTAAGGACGAATACCATTTGAGAGTATCCGATATAGAATTTGGGATGCCTAGACCCAACTACACCATCCATACGTTAGCGTATTTAGAAGAAAAGTATCCTCATTTTGATTTCAGGTTGATAATTGGAGAGGATAATCTTAATTCATTGCCTCGATGGAAGAATTTTAAAGAGATTCTGAAGAGAGGATTGATAGTTTATCCGAGACCTAATTGCGAAGTTTCGGAGTTATCAGATCATCAAAATATTTGTTGGGTAGATGCTCCCAAAATGGATATTTCAGCGACGTTGATTCGTAGATTAATTCGCGAAGGAAAATCGATTAAGTATTTGGTTCCCGACGAAGTAGTTGAATTGATAGAGGGCAGGAAATATTACAACTAGAAAAAGGCTCTGCCCTTTTTCATTAGATCGTCATTATGTCTTCCTCTTTCCTGGAAAGAATCTCATCAATACGTTTGGTATGATTATCCGTTATTTTTTGTACTTCCCCTTCAGCATCTTTTACTAGATCTTCTGATACATTTTCTTTCAATAACTTCTTAAGTGAATCGTTAGTGTCCTTGCGGATATTTCTTAAACTTATTTTACCATTTTCAGCTTCAAGCTTGGCAGCTTTCACCAACTGAATTCTTCTTTCCTCTGTGAGTGGAGGAATGTTAATTCTTACCATTTCGCCATCATTTTGAGGGTTTAGCCCCAAATCGCTATTGATAATGGCTTTTTCAATGTCTGGGATCACATTTTTTTCCCAGGGCTTTACCGCAATAGTTCTAGCATCTGGGGCAGTAATGGATGCTACTTGATTAATGGGGGTTGGTGCTCCATAGTAATCTACCATCAGTCCATCAAGCATACTAGGCATTGCTTTTCCGGCCCTGATCTTTGATAGTTCCTGACTTGTATGCTCGACAGTTTTATCCATTTGTTCCTCTGCGTGCTGCAGATAAAAATCTATTTCTTCCATTGGTTTTAGTTTATTAATGTACCCACAGTTTTACCATTTACCAGACTGTCCAGGTTTCCAATTTTGTTCATATCGAATACGATGATCGGTAGGTTATTTTCCTGGCAAAGCGTAAAGGCTGTCATATCCATCACACTAAGCCCTTTCTGAAATACTTCTTGAAATGAAATATTTTCGTATCGAGTAGCAGAAGGATCTTTTTCCGGGTCAGCAGTGTAGACACCGTCGACTCTTGTGCCTTTCAATACTACATCTGCCTCTATTTCTACGGCTCTTAATGAAGCGGTGGAATCCGTTGTAAAGTAAGGATTGCCTAAGCCAGCACCAAAAATTACGATTCTACCTTTTTCTAAATGCCGAATGGCTCTTCTTCTAATGAATGGCTCACAAACCTGTTCCATTTTCAACCCGCTCATGAGTCTTGTGAACATTCCATTTTTTTCGAGGGAGCTCTGCAACGCCATGGCGTTGATTACCGTTGCAAGCATTCCCATGTAGTCCCCCTGAACTCTGTCGATTCCGGTGTTCTCGGCCTGTACACCACGGAAGATGTTTCCGCCACCAATTACAATGGCTATCTCTACCCCAAGGTCGTGAGCTTTTTTAATTTCCCTGGAGTATTGGTCCAGTCGCTCAGGGTCAATCCCGTATTGCTGCTTACCCATAAGGGCTTCACCGCTAAGCTTTAGTAAGATTCGATTGTATTTCATTTTGAGGTATATAAACTGGGCAAATATAGCAGACCGTACAGTAAATAGAAATCAAATCAAAAAGTGATGAGTGACTGCCCTTTTTCTACATTATCGCCTTCGGTAACGGTGACAGAGGTTATGATTCCAGCGGTTGGTGATTTGATGATGTTTTCCATTTTCATCGCTTCAAGGACAAGTAATTTTTCTCCCTTTTGCACCTCTTGCCCAGCTTTAACGATAACTTCTAAGATTGCGCCTGGCATAGGAGCAGTAATTTCATTGACAACAGCGCTTTCATTAATATCCATTCCTAAATTACCTAAGAGTAGGCCGAGCTCCGTCTCAACATTAAGCTTGAGTGTTTTTCCGTTGACGATAAAAGTTTGACCTGTGTTATCAGCTTCAGAGCGGATAACAGTTAGACATCTATTATCCATTAACACAGACCATTCATTCTCAGATATCTTTGTGATCTTCGGGTTGGCTTTCTGACCGTTAAAGGTTAAAGCTTTATCATCACTGGATACCCTGTACTTATGACCGGAAACAGAAATATCATACTCCATAATATCATCGATTTGCACGATAAATTTAGATACTATTTTTACTTAGTAGGTCTGAGCGTGATATTATTTGCAGGATGTAGGTCCAAGCGAGCATTTACAGAGCTTACTAACGCAGACGAGCAGGTAGACCTTCAGCAAGTTAACATTCAATCCCCCTGGGGAACTTACAAGGGGTCATCGACAAAAGACTATGAAATACAGCATGTTACACTTGACCTGGCGATAGATTTTGATGAGCGCAAAGTAAGTGGTAAGGCGGAGCTAATCTTGTCCCCTCTTTTTTTTGATCAGGAGGTTCTTCAGTTGGACGCATATAAATTAGCAATCAAACACTTAAAGCTGAATAATGAAATTTGGCACCTATTCGAGTACGATAGTAGCCAGATTTACATCGAACTACCTCAGGTACTTTCTGCTGGTGAGCAGTTGGTGTGCGAGATAGAATATGAAATCAATCAGTTCTCTATCCCTGCGCAGGCATCTGCAGATAATCAAGGAGGCATTTTTTTGGTTGACTACTGGGAAGGTCGCGCAGCTCAGCTGTGGACACAAGGTGAGACTGCTTTCACTTGTCATTGGTATCCGACCATTGACCAACCTAATCAGCGTTATACCCAGCAGATAAGCCTGACAGTCGCAGACTCTCTGAAGACGCTCTCCAACGGAGTACTTAGATCTCAACAAAAGAAAGGGGATGGTTTGAGGAAAGATACTTGGGTGCTAGATAAACCGCATGCACCTTATTTAAGTATGATTGCTGTTGGGTCCTTTGAAGAACAACTACTGTCAATCGAGGGGATTCAAGCCAGCGTTTTTGCTACTGGGGTGGAAGTTGAAACGGTTAGCAAGGTTTTTTCACGGACCTCCCGCATGATAGATTTCTACGAAGAACTTTTTGAAGTAGAATTCCCTTGGCCAGCTTATCATCAGATTGTAGTCAAGGACTACATCAGTGGGGCAATGGAAAATACAAGTGCAGTTGTATTCCTAGAAGATATTGCTTTGACTGAGCAAGAGCAAGAGTACCAACATTTTGATGATTACATCTCACATGAATTAGCTCATCACTGGTTTGGTAATCTTGTAACATGTGAATCTTGGGCAAACCTTGCGCTCAATGAGTCATTTGCTTCCTATTCTGAGCAGCTGTGGAACGAATACTATTATGGTCAGGATTCAGCTGACCTACTAGCGCATAGAGAATTGCAGACTTATTTAAGAGAGTCGATTCATAAAAAAGAATCTTTGATCAGGCATTATTACAAAGATGCCGATGGCGACTTGTTTGATAATCATAGCTATGCCAAGGGTTCTAGAGTGCTGCATATGCTTAGAATCTTTGTGGGTGATGAGGCGTTCTTTAAAAGTGTCGCTAGGTATTTAACGCATAATAGATTCAGTGCTGTGGAGGCAAGCGATCTTAAAAAGGCTTTTGAAGATGTCACAGGTCTTGATTTAAGTTGGTTCTTCCAACAGTGGATGTACAATCCCGGTCATCCGGTGCTGGAAGTAGAGCATCAACTTCAAGACGATACATTGTATTTAACAGTAGAGCAGAAGCAGGATTTTTCTTTATACCCTTTGTATTTCTTGCCACTATATGTAGATCTGTATTGGGGGGATGAAACCTTGACTTATCCTATGAGCATAGCAGATCAAGTTCATACCTTTAGAATTCCAGCAGAGGGAAGATCGCTGAAGTCCATACAATTCGATCCTGAATTTCAGTTAGTCGGTGAGATAACGCACGCTCGGAAACCGGAAGAGATACGGTATCTGGCACTCCAATCTGAGGATTTTATGGCGAGAGTTACCGCATACGACTTGCTGTTAGGAAGTATGCCTAAGCGAGGTAAACCTGACGATAGGGTTATCGCTCGAATACTGGAAGAGGAGAACGAGATGGTTCTTGTGAAATATTTAGACCTATTGTACCATCAGAATTCAATTGATTGGAATGAACATAGGCAGCAACTCCTTGATCTCGCGGCTCACGGACATCCTCAGGTAAGAGCTTTGGCATTACTTATACTTGATAGTGTTCCTGCTTTGGTTGATTGGCGTCAGGTATACAGTAGAGACAGTTCGAGTTACGTTGTTGGTTTGGCTCTTGAAACCATTCTTTCGGAAGGCAGTAAGGAAGCAAACCTGATGTTAGTTGACAGTTTAAAGGCTGAAATTGACCTAAATCTACTTCTTCCCTTGACGATGTACATAAATGAAATATATGCTGAAGGTTACGACTCATGGTATCAGGAAAAAATCGCGGGTCTACGATCATCAGACCAATCGTACATGCTCTCGGCCTACAATGATTACCTGCTAGATGCTAGTCAAATTGAAAAACTTTCTGCAAGAGCATTTCTTTTGCACTACGCAAAATATCATATAGATAGCGATACGCGACTGATAGCTTTTGAAGGACTCCTGCTACTTGCAGATACTGTATCTGTAAATAGACAAGTGAAGGAAATTCTGGCATTTGAGAAGGACCAACAGTTACTTGCGTTATACCGTGAATTTTACCCCGACTAAATGATATGAGATAATTCAAAACAAAAATTTGATTAAATATAAAATCCGTATAATTTTGCAATCCGTTTTTCCGCAAGGTGCAGAAAAACGAGTTCTTTAATTATTGCGGGGGGATACCAAAGCGGCCAACTGGGGCAGACTGTAAATCTGCTGACTTATGTCTTCGTAGGTTCGAATCCTGCTCCCCCCACAAACACTGTCAAGTGGTGTTGCTAGTTTAAATAAGCGGGTGTAGCTCAGTTGGTAGAGCGACAGCCTTCCAAGCTGTAGGTCGCGGGTTCGAGCCTCGTCACCCGCTCATTTTAGATTACACATTCGTGCGGTGTTTGCGTTGCTAGTCATGTCAGGCTCAGCGTACTGATGAGCTGTTGAAAAATAGTAGCCGACGTAGCTCAGAGGTAGAGCGCTTCCTTGGTAAGGAAGAGGTCACGGGTTCAATTCCCGTCGTTGGCTCAATTTTGACGAGCATGTAGAAGAGCATTTAAATAAAAAAAATATATTAGAACTAAACTGAGGATTATCAAATATGGCTAAAGAAACCTTTGATCGTTCCAAACCACACGTAAATATTGGAACAATCGGTCACGTTGACCACGGTAAAACTACTTTAACTGCAGCTATCTCTTCTGTTCTTGCAGGAAAGGGTCTTGCTGAGCTGAAAGACTTTTCTGCGATCGACAATGCACCTGAAGAAAAGGAAAGAGGGATTACTATCAACACATCTCACATTGAGTACCAAACAGAGAACAGACACTATGCTCACGTAGATTGTCCCGGTCACGCGGATTATGTGAAAAACATGGTGACGGGTGCTGCTCAGATGGACGGTGCAATCATTGTGGTTGCTGCAACTGACGGACCAATGCCTCAAACAAGAGAGCATATCCTTCTTTCTCGTCAGGTAGGTGTACCTGCACTGGTTGTTTTCATGAATAAGGTTGACCTTGTTGATGATGAGGAACTTCTTGAATTAGTGGAAATGGAAATTAGAGAACTTCTTTCTGATTACGAATTTCCTGGCGATGATATCCCAGTAATTCAAGGCTCTGCTCTAGGAGCGCTCAACGGAGAGCCTAAGTGGGTAGAGAAAGTAGAAGAATTGATGGCAGCCGTCGATGATTACATTCCTCTTCCGGAGAGGTTGATCGACAAGGATTTTCTAATGCCAGTTGAAGACGTTTTCTCCATCACCGGTCGTGGTACTGTTGCAACCGGTAGAATCGAAAGAGGGGTGATCAACTCAGGGGACGCTGTTGACATCATCGGTATGGGTGCTGAAGACTTAAAGTCTACCATTACGGGTGTGGAAATGTTCCGTAAGATACTTGACAGAGGTGAAGCTGGTGATAACGTTGGACTTCTCTTGAGAGGTATCGAGAAAAACGAGATCAGAAGAGGTATGATTATTTGTAAACCTGGTTCCGTGACTCCTCACGCTCACTTCAAAGCTGAAGTTTACGTATTATCAAAAGAAGAAGGTGGTCGTCACACTCCTTTCTTCAATAAATACAGGCCTCAATTTTACCTAAGAACTACAGACGTGACAGGAGAAATCAAACTTCCTGAAAACGTTGAAATGGTCATGCCCGGCGATAACGTAACCATCGAGGTAAACCTTATCAATGCAGTAGCACTTGAGAAAGGTCTTCGATTTGCGATCAGAGAAGGTGGCCGTACTGTAGGATCAGGTCAGGTGACCGAAATCCTAGACTAGTAAGAAAGACTATTTAAGCCCTGGATTTTTATTCAGGGCTTTATTGTCGATTATAAAAAAACAGCTAACTTTGCAGTCCTTTTCGGGATGCTGTGGTTTTTTTGAGCATACACGGGTGTAGCTCAATTGGTAGAGTAGTGGTCTCCAAAACCATTGGTTGAGGGTTCGAGTCCTTCCGCCCGTGCTATTAGATAAAGTGATATGTCAAAACTGATAACGTATATTAAAGAGTCATACGACGAGCTGGTACGAAAAGTATCATGGCCGAAGTTTGCAGATCTGCAAAACAGTTCAATTTTGGTTCTGGTGGCTTCTCTGATTTTTGCTTTGTTAATAGGCGTTATTGATTTGGCGTTTGAAAACGCCATGAGCTGGTTCTATAACGAATTTTAAATCATGGCGGAACATAATTGGTACGTCGTTAGAGCTATCAGCGGCAAGGAAAGAAAGGTAAAAGAAGCTTTAGAAACCGAAATTACAAGACACGGTTTCGAAGAGTTAATCCCCCAAGTGCTCATCCCTTCAGAAAAGGTGTATGAGATGAGAAATGGAAAAAAAAGAGTAAGAGAGCGAAATTTTTTTCCAGGTTATGTACTAATTCAAGCAGACCTTACCAAGGGGGAGGTGCTGCATTTGTTGACGAATAAGGAGCTAATACCTAATGTTATTGGCTTTTTGGGAGAAGGAGGTCGAAACTCGATGACCGATCCTGTAGCTCTAAGGCCAACTGAAGTGAATAGGATTCTGGGGAGAGTAGATGAGACGGATGAATACGAGGAAAAATTGGGTACTCCGTATATCGTGGGGGAAAATGTAAAGGTAATGGATGGTCCATTTAGTGGTTTTACGGGTACTGTAGAAGAGGTATTTGAAGATCGTAAAAAGCTAAACGTTACGGTAAAAATATTTGGAAGAAATACACCGGTTGAGTTGAATTACATCCAGGTGGAAAAATTAGATTAAGTACAATGGCAAAGGAGATTTCGGGTTATTTGAAATTACAAGTAAGAGGGGGACAAGCAAATCCTTCTCCTCCGGTTGGGCCTGCACTAGGAGCAAAAGGTCTGAACATCATGGAGTTTTGTAAGCAATTCAATGCTAGGTCACAGGAAAAGCAAGGTCAACTACTACCAGTTTTGGTAACAATTTACAGTGATAAATCATTTGATTTTATCATCAAGACACCTCCTGCTGCCGTGATGATCATGGAGGCAATAAAATTGAAGAAAGGCTCTCCTGAATCAAATAGAACTAAAGTTGGCTCAATTACATGGGATCAGATTAAAGAGATCGCTGAGGTTAAAATGCCTGACCTGAATGCTTTTAAAATCGAGTCCGCAATGAAACAAGTTGCAGGAACTGCCAGAAGCATGGGTGTAAGAGTAACTGGGACAGCTCCTAATTAATAGACAGAAGGATGGGTAAGTTGACAAAAAATCAAAAGAAGGCAGAAGAGCTAGTTGATAGTAACAAAGAATATACTGTCGAGGAGGCTGCTTCTTTAGTAAAAGACATAACGTTCACCAAGTTTGATGCTTCTGTGGACATTGACATACGATTGGGTGTAGATCCAAGAAAAGCCGATCAAATGGTAAGAGGCGTGGTGTCTCTTCCTCATGGAATCGGTAAAGAAGTTAAAGTGCTTGTGCTTTGTACACCTGACAAAGAACAAGACGCTAAAGATGCTGGTGCCGATCACGTTGGATTGGACGACTACATTTCTAAAATTGAAGGTGGTTGGACCGATATTGATGTTATCATCACCATGCCTACTGTTATGGCTAAAGTCGGTAAGCTCGGTAGAGTTTTGGGCCCTAGAGGCCTGATGCCAAATCCTAAATCCGGGACTGTTACGATGGATATTGGGAAAGCCGTTCAGGAAGTGAAAGCCGGTAAGATTGATTTCAAGGTTGACAAGACAGGAATCCTTCACACCAGTATTGGAAAGGTATCATTTGAGGCTGAAAAAATTAAGGACAATGCAATCGAAATGATTAATACTGTCTCTAAGCTGAAGCCTGCTTCCGCAAAAGGTACTTATTTCAAATCCATTTCGATATCCTCTACGATGAGTAAAGGAATATCAATCGATAAAAGCAGCATTGCTGGTATTTAATTATGACAAGAGAAGAAAAAGTTCAAGTTGTAGCAGAGCTTAAGCAGAAGCTGAGTGAGAACGATCACTTTTACATCACGGATACAGGAGGTCTCACAGTAGCTGAGATTAATAGATTCCGTGAGATGTGCTACAAGGAAGGCATTGAATACCGGGTGTTTAAGAACACGCTTATCAAGAAAGCTTTAGAAGGAGAAGAAAACGACTACGGCGATCTTTTCCCGGTTCTTAAAGGTTTTTCTGGGATGATGTTTATCAAGGAGAATGCAAATGCTCCTGCTAAACTTATCAAGAAGTTTCAGAAAGATGATCCTGAGGATCGTCCTGCGTTCAAAGCAGCTTCTATAGATTCAGATATTTTCGTAGGTGCTGATCAACTGGGTGCTCTCAGTGAGCTTAAATCTAAGCAAGAGCTTATCGGTGAAGTCATCACACTTCTACAATCACCTGCCAAGAACGTTATCTCTGCACTTAACAGTGGTGGAGGTACACTTGCGGGCATTGTAAAAACCCTTTCTGAGAAAGAACAATAAAATCAATCGAAACAAAAATTTAATTATTTATTTAAAATGGCGGATTTAAAAGAGTTTGCAGAAAAGTTGGTAAACCTTAGCGTGAAAGACGTTAATGAGCTAGCCAATATCTTAAAAGAAGAGTACGGAATCGAGCCTGCTGCCGCAGCTGCTCCAGTAATGGTTGCCGGTGCAGCCGGAGGTGGTGAAGAAGGTGGAGCTGAAGAAAAGTCAGCTTTCGACGTAGTACTAAAATCTGCAGGAGCATCTAAGCTTGCAGTTGTTAAGCTTGTTAAAGAATTGACTGGATTAGGTCTTAAAGAAGCGAAAGAAGTAGTTGATGGCGCTCCTAAAGCTATCAAAGAAGGAGTAGCGAAAGATGAGGCAGAAGGTCTTAAGAAGCAACTTGAAGAAGCTGGCGCTGAAGTAGAATTAGCTTAATTCTTCACATACGAGACTGTAACAGGCCTGGCGCCCAAACCTTCGCGGTTCGGGTTCAGGTCTTTTGCCGTTTATACCTACTACCAACCACCACAGTTTAGTTTTCAATTAAACATTAATAGCTTTGGCTAAGACAAAAACACCCGAGAGAATTAATTTCTCCTCTATAAAGTCAGTAATTGATTATCCTGATTTCCTGGATGTTCAGCTAAGATCATTTACAGACTTTTTTCAGTTGGATACTCCGGCTGAAAAGCGTGACTCCGAAGGTCTTTATAAAGTATTTATGGAGAATTTCCCGATCTCCGATTCACGCGAGAACTATGTGCTTGAATTCATCGACTATACTGTTGATCCTCCGAAATATTCTGTTCAAGAAAGCATTGAAAGAGGATTGACGTACTCTGTTCCTTTGAAAGCAAAACTAAGATTGCTTTGCAATGATGAGGACAACGAGGATTTTGAGACAATAGAACAGGAGGTTTTCCTTGGAAATATCCCCTACATGACCGAAAAGGGCTCGTTTGTGATCAATGGAGCAGAGCGCGTCATAGTGTCTCAGTTGCACAGATCTCCAGGGGTATTTTTTGCTCAAAGCAAACACACAAACGGTACACTTCTTTATTCAGCTAGAATCATCCCATTCAAGGGGAGCTGGATTGAATTCGCAACCGATGTGAACAATGTTATGTACGCTTACATCGATAGAAAGAAGAAATTCCCTATTACCACTCTTCTTCGATCTATCGGATATGGCTCAGATAAAGATATTTTAGATCTTTTCGGGCTTTCCGAGGAGGTAGATGCTACTGAAAAGTCTCTAAAAAAGGTAGTTGGTAGAAGACTAGCTGCGAGAGTGCTAAGAACCTGGACAGAGGATTTTGTAGATGAAGATACGGGCGAAGTTGTTTCGATTGACAGAAACGAAGTAGTTCTTGAACGTGACAGTATCCTCGGTGAAGAGGATATTGAAACAATCGTTGATTCCGGAACCAAGTCTATTATTCTCCACAAAAAAGACGTGAATGTAACCGATTATTCCATCGTCTACAACACCCTTCAAAAGGATAATTCAAACTCGGAAAAAGAAGCAGTTGAACAGATTTATCGTCAATTGCGAAATACCGAAGCTCCTGATGAGCAAACGGCCCGAGATATAATACAAAACTTGTTCTTCTCTGATAAGAGATACGATTTAGGTGAAGTAGGGAGGTACCGAATCAATAAGAAGTTGGATATCGATGTTGGGTATGATAAGCGAGTACTTACTACTGAAGATATCATTCTTATTGTAAAGTACCTGATCAAATTAATCAATAGTAAAACGGTTGTTGATGACATCGATCACTTAAGTAACAGAAGAGTAAGGACTGTAGGTGAGCAATTATATTCTCAATTTGGAGTTGGTCTTTCAAGAATGGCAAGAACAATCCGAGAGAGGATGAATGTTCGAGACAATGAAGACTTTAAGCCAGTTGATTTGATCAATGCCCGAACACTGTCTTCAGTTATCAACTCATTCTTTGGCACTAATCAGCTTTCTCAGTTTATGGATCAGACCAACCCATTAGCGGAGGTAACACACAAAAGAAGGATGTCAGCTTTGGGTCCTGGAGGTCTTTCAAGAGAAAGAGCAGGTTTCGAAGTTCGTGATGTTCATTACACGCACTATGGGCGATTATGCACGATTGAAACACCCGAAGGTCCAAATATTGGTTTGATTTCATCTTTATGTGTTCATGCAAAGGTTAACCAGATGGGATTCATCGAAACGCCTTACAGGGAGGTTCAATCCGGTAAAGTTGATATGTCAGGTGAGGTGAAGTATTTGACTGCTGAGGAAGAGGATACATTCAACATTGCACAGGCCAATGCACCCCTTAAAAATAGTGGGAACTTTGTCAATGACAGGGTTAAAGCAAGGTTTGAGGGTGATTTCCCCGTGGTTGAGCCTAAAGAAGTAACATACATGGACGTTGCTCCCAATCAGATTGTATCTGTTGCAGCTTCTATGATTCCATTTTTGGAACATGATGATGCAAACCGAGCATTGATGGGATCCAATATGCAACGTCAGGCAGTTCCTCTGTTGAGAGCAGAAGCCCCAATAGTAGGAACAGGCCTTGAAAAAAGAATTGCCCTTGATTCAAGAGCTCTTATTTTAGCCGAGGGAGAGGGAGAGATTGAGTTTGTAGATGCTCAGAAAATTGTAGTAAAATACGAACAAGATGATGATGAGAAATTAATCACTTTCGACACGCCGAGTAAGGAGTACTTATTAACGAAGTTTAGGAGAACTAATCAAGATACTTGTATTAACCTGAAGCCAATCGTCTTCAAGGGTCAGAAAGTAACAAAGGGTCAGCCATTGTGTGAAGGTTTCGCAACAGAACAAGGCGAGCTTGCCTTGGGTCGTAACCTATTGGTAGCCTATATGCCTTGGCAAGGATACAACTTTGAGGATGCAATTGTAATTTCGGAGAGAGTAGTTAGAGAGGACGTCTTTACTTCTATTCATATCGATGAATACGAGCTTGAAGTAAGAGATACAAAACGAGGTGAAGAAGAATTGACTTCTGAGATTCCGAATGTAAGTGAGGAAGCTGTTAAGAACCTGGATGAGAATGGCATCATTCGAATCGGTGCGGAAGTTAGAGAGGGAGATATCTTGATTGGTAAGATCACACCAAAAGGTGAGTCAGATCCAACACCAGAAGAAAAGCTACTTAGAGCGATATTTGGTGATAAAGCAGGAGATGTTAAAGATGCGTCGTTGAAAGCCAACCCTTCATTGAATGGCGTGATCATCGATACAAAACTTTTCTCTAGGCCTAAAAAAGATAAAGACTTAAGAGCTCGATCTAAGAAAGAAGTTGAGTTGCTAAAAAGCAGGTACAGCCAGCAACTTAATGAAGTACGTGAGCAGATGATTAATAAGCTTGCTGAGCTTCTTTCAGGTAAAACTTGTAGCGGAATTAAGCACAAGTTTGGAGAAGAGATCATGGCAAAAGGCTCGAAGTTCAGCAGAAAGAACATTGAAGCTAACCTTTTCCCTGCCAAGAATATTTTTAGAGACGAGAGTAATTACAACGTTGCTGAAGAGGTTAACCTTATATCTGATTTAAACCTAGACGATTGGACATCTGACGATAAAGTAAATGACTTGATCTACAGATTAATCAAGAGGTACATCGTCAAGAGAAATGAAATAGCTGGGAAGTTCAAGAGAGAGAGATTTACGCTAGAGGTTGGAGACGAGCTACCTGCAGGCATTGTTCAGCTTGCTAAAGTTTACGTAGCTAAAAAACGAAAGCTTAAGGTAGGGGATAAGATGGCGGGTCGACACGGTAACAAAGGTGTTGTAGCGAAGATCGTAAGAGAAGAAGATATGCCATTCATGGAGGACGGAACTCCAATGGATATCGTACTAAACCCATTAGGGGTACCTTCTCGTATGAATATCGGTCAGATTTATGAGACAGTACTTGGTTGGGCAGGTTTAAAACTAGGTAGAAAATATGCTACTCCAATCTTTGATGGGGCAACTGAGGAAGAAGTGCAGTCTGAGCTCTCCGAAGCGGGCCTTCCTTCATTTGGTAGAAGTTATCTATACGATGGATTGACGGGTGAGATGTTCGATCAGCCGGTAACCGTAGGCATAGCTTACATGTTAAAGTTAGGTCACCTTGTGGATGATAAAATGCATGCAAGATCGATAGGCCCTTACTCACTAATTACGCAGCAGCCATTGGGAGGTAAAGCTCAGTTTGGTGGTCAGCGTTTTGGTGAGATGGAAGTGTGGGCGCTTGAGGCATTTGGTGCAGCACACGTGCTTCAGGAAATCCTGACCATCAAATCAGATGATGTGATTGGACGTGCGAAAGCTTACGAAGCTATCGTGAAAGGAGAAAATATGATGAAGCCGAATATTCCTGAATCATTCAATGTATTGGTTCATGAACTGAGAGGTTTGGCTCTTGAAATCACTTTAGACTAATTTGTAAAATCGCCATTTGGCAACATAGAATAAATTATGGCATTTAGAAAAAATAAAAAGCTAACTAATGACTTTAACAAAGTCACTGTAAGTCTTGCTTCCCCTGAGTCTATACTGGAGAGTTCTCATGGTGAAGTAACTCAGCCGGAGACGATCAACTATCGTACGTACAAGCCAGAGATGGGTGGTCTTTTTTGTGAGCGAATCTTTGGGCCTGTGAAGGACTGGGAATGTCACTGTGGAAAATATAAGAGAATCAGATATAAGGGAATCATCTGTGACCGATGCGGTGTGGAAGTGACCGAGAAAAAAGTCAGAAGGGAGCGAATGGGTCACATCGAATTGGTAGTGCCCGTTGCTCATATCTGGTACTTCCGTTCATTGCCTAATAAAATCGGCTATTTGCTTGGTCTGCCAACTAAAAAGTTGGATCAGATCATCTATTATGAGCGATACATCGTGATTCAGCCAGGCGTAAAGGAAGAGGACGGTATTAGTAAACTCGATTTTCTGACCGAAGACGAGTATCTGGATATTCTCGATAAGTTGCCAAGAGAAAATCAAATGCTTGACGATGATGATCCTCAAAAGTTCATCGCCAAGATGGGTGCTGAGGCATTGGAAATGTTACTTTCTCGCACAGAGTTAGACGAGCTTTCGTATCAGCTGCGGCACCAGGCGGCCACTGATACCTCTCAGCAAAGAAAAGCAGAGGCCCTGAAGAGACTGCGCGTTGTGGAAGCGTTCAGAGAAGCTAGAACGCGTATTGAAAACAGGCCAGAGTGGATGATCATCAAGATGGTTCCGGTAATTCCACCTGAATTGCGCCCATTGGTGCCTCTTGATGGTGGTCGATTTGCCACTTCTGATTTGAATGATCTTTACAGACGAGTGATCATTAGGAACAATCGTTTAAAGAGATTAATAGATATCAAAGCTCCTGAAGTGATCCTTCGAAATGAGAAGAGAATGCTTCAAGAGGCAGTAGACTCACTTTTCGATAACTCAAGAAAAGTAAATGCAGTTCGATCAGATGGAAATAGAGCATTAAAGTCCTTAAGCGATATGCTTAAAGGTAAACAAGGTCGTTTTCGTCAAAACCTACTAGGAAAAAGGGTAGATTACTCTGGCCGATCTGTGATTGTGGTAGGACCTGAGTTGAAGATGCACGAATGTGGTCTTCCTAAAAATATGGCAGCCGAGCTTTTCAAGCCTTTTATAATCAGAAAGCTGATTGAGAGAGGTATTGTGAAAACAGTGAAGTCTGCTAAGAAGATTGTGGATAGAAAGGATCCAGTTGTTTGGGACATTCTTGAAAATGTACTGAAAGGTCACCCTGTTTTACTTAACCGTGCTCCAACCCTGCACAGACTAGGTATACAGGCTTTCCAACCTAAGCTAATTGAAGGAAAAGCGATTCAACTTCACCCATTAGCGTGTACAGCATTTAACGCTGATTTTGACGGTGACCAGATGGCGGTTCATGTGCCGTTGGGCCATGAGGCGGTTCTTGAAGCATCATTATTGATGCTTTCCTCACACAATATTTTGAACCCGGCAAATGGAGCTCCTATCGCCGTTCCTTCTCAAGACATGGTGCTTGGCTTGTATTATGTAACGAAAGGAAGAAAGAGTACCGATGATAACAAAGTGACTGGGGAAGGAAAAATGTTCTACAGCGCGGAGGAAGTCATCATTGCGTTGAACGAAAAAGCCATCTCGAAGCAAGCTTACATTAAGCTCCGAACAAAAGTTCGAAATGAAGCTGGTGAATTAGAAACGAAGGTAATAGAAACAGTTGCTGGTCGTGTGCTATTCAATCAGCATGTACCTGAAGAAGTGGGATATATCGATGAATTGCTGACTAAGAAAAAACTTCAGCAGATAATATCGCAAGTATTTAAGGTTGTGGGTATGGCTAGAACAGCCTTATTCTTGGATGATATCAAGCAGTTGGGATTCCAAATGGCTTACAAAGGAGGTCTATCCATGGGACTTGGTGATATCATGATTCCAAAAGCGAAAGAGGATCTTGTTGCGCAAGCTAAAGAAGAAGTTGATGGTGTTTGGAATAACTACTTGATGGGTCTTATTACCGATAACGAAAGATACAATCAGGTAATTGATATTTGGACAAGAACGAATACGCAACTGACAGCAACGCTCATGCAGCAGTTGGAAGATGACGATCAGGGTTTCAATTCCATCTACATGATGATGCACTCTGGAGCCAGAGGTTCAAGAGAGCAAATTAGACAGCTGGGCGGTATGAGAGGTTTGATGGCTAAGCCACAAAAGAATCTTGGTGGTTCCGTAGGTGGCATTATTGAAAACCCAATTCTTTCGAACTTCAAAGAAGGCCTTGATGTACTGGAGTACTTTATCTCTACACATGGTGCTAGAAAAGGTCTTGCGGATACAGCATTGAAAACAGCGGATGCAGGCTACTTGACACGTCGTCTCGTTGACGTCGCACAGGACGTGGTGGTAAACGAGGAAGACTGTGGAACACTACGAGGTCAGGTAGTGACTGCGTTGAAGGACAACGAAGATATCGTTGAACCACTTTCGGAGAGAATTCTGGGTAGAGTTTCTGTGCATGATATTTTTGATCCGCTTTCAGAAGAGTTGATAATTGAGTCGGGAGCAGAATTTACTGAAGAGATTGCTGAGAGAATCGAGGCAACCAGTATTGAAGAGGTTGAAATCAGGTCAGTATTGACTTGCGAAACCAAGCAGGGAGTATGCGCCAAATGTTACGGTAGAAACCTGGCAACTGGAAATATGGCCCACATGGGAGAATCAGTTGGTGTGATTGCGGCTCAGTCTATTGGTGAGCCGGGCACACAGTTAACGCTTCGCACATTCCACGTAGGAGGAACCGCTTCGAACATCGCGGTAGATGCAAATATAAAGTCGAAGTTTGATGGTGTTGTTGAATTCGACGAATTGAGAACAGTCTCATCTACAGACGATGATGGAAACCCTATTCAGGTAGTAATGGGCAGATCAGGTGAGATTAGAATCCTTAATAATGAAAAGGACAAAATCTTAATCTCTAACCATGTTCCGTATGGAGCAATCCTAAAGGTGAAAGAAGGGGATAAGGTTAAAAAGGATCAGGAACTTTGCTATTGGGACCCGTATAATGCTGTGATTCTTGGTGAGTTTGAAGGTAAGATCGAGTTTGATGCAATCATAGAAGGTATTACATACAAAGAAGAATCAGATGAGCAGACTGGTCACAGAGAAAAAGTTATCATTGATACAAAAGATAAGACCAAGAACCCTGCTATTGTTGTAGAAGGCAAAGATGAGTCTAAAGGATACAATATTCCTGTGGGAGCACACCTAGCGGTAGACTTAGGTGATAAGGTTAAGCCTGGTCAGGTTCTCGCAAAGATTCCTCGAAAGACTGGCAAGTCTCGCGATATTACAGGGGGTCTTCCTAGAGTGACGGAGCTGTTTGAAGCTCGGAATCCTTCGAATCCCGCTGTTGTCACGGAGATAGATGGAGTTGTCACCTATGGCGGTGTCAAACGTGCTAACCGTGAGATTTTTATAGAATCGAAAGACGGAGTTAAAAAAAGATATTTAGTTCCATTGTCTAAGCACATTCTTGTTCAGGATAATGACTTCATTAGAGCTGGTGAGCCCCTTTCTGATGGCGCCATTACTCCTTCAGATATTCTATCGATACAAGGGCCTACAGCAGTGCAGGAATATCTTGTAAATGAGATTCAGGAGGTGTATCGACTACAAGGTGTGAAGATCAACGATAAGCACATCGAGGTGATTGTCAGACAAATGATGCAGAAGGTTATTATTCTGGATGCTGGAGATACGAATTTTCTTACCAATCAGGTAGTAGATAGATTCAATTTCATGGAGGAGAATGATTCCATAATGGATAAGAAAGTAGTAGTTGAACCTGGTGATTCTGAAACATTGAAGCCAGGACAAATCATTACTTCAAGAAAGTTGAGAGACGAGAATTCTAATCTTAAGCGAAGAGATCTTAAACCAGTGGAAGTTCGGTCTGCTGAGGCAGCTGTGAGCAAACCAACTTTGCAAGGTATCACACAAGCTTCGTTAGGGACTGAAAGCTTTATATCGGCTGCCTCGTTCCAGGAGACAACAAAAGTCTTGAGTGAAGCATCCATACGTGGTAAGAGCGATAATTTGATTGGATTGAAAGAGAATGTAATTGTTGGTCATTTAATCCCTGCAGGAACAGGTAACAGAACCTTCAATACGCAGATCGTTCACTCAAAAGATGAATATGAGCAATTGGTCGCGTCTCGAGAAGAGTACGAGCGATCAAAAGAAATAATGTCTGAATAGCGATGAGTAATAAGGACGAAAAAAATCCTAAGAACATCAACATTGAGTTATCAGAAGAGGTTGCAGAGGGAGTGTATGCCAATTTGGCTATGATAGCACACTCCAGCAGTGAATTTGTGGTAGACTTTATCAGACTGATGCCCGGGGTTCCCAAGGCAAAAGTAAAATCTAGAATAGTGATTACTCCAGAGCATGCAAAAAGGCTTTTGCATGCTCTGGAGGAAAATATTCAAAAATATGAGGATTCCTTCGGAAGCATTAAACAAGCAGAAGAAGCACCAAAATTCCCAATGAATTTCGGTGGCACAATGGGTGAAGCCTAAAAAATCTACAACCCATTGGTATATCTTTATTTAATCTCTATCTTTGCGTTCCTAAAAATTTAGGTCCATACTAAAGACGTAGAATGCCTACAATACAACAATTAGTTAGAAAAGGAAGAAAAAAGCTTACTTCCAAGTCAAAATCTCCCGCTTTGGATTCATGTCCTCAGCGAAGAGGGGTATGTACAAGGGTATATACAACTACACCCAAGAAGCCAAATTCAGCAATGAGAAAAGTTGCAAGGGTTAGGCTTACAAACACAAAAGAAGTCAACGCATACATCCCAGGTGAGGGTCACAATCTGCAGGAGCACTCCATAGTTTTGATTAGAGGGGGTAGGGTAAAGGATTTGCCAGGAGTGAGGTATCACATCATCCGTGGTGCGCTTGATACTGCCGGCGTATCGGGTCGTCTTCAGAGACGATCAAAATATGGTGCAAAACGTCCAAAAGATAAGAAATAATAAAGAGCAAGTTCAATGAGAAAAGCCAAGCCTAAAAAGCGATACATCTTGCCTGATCCAGTATACGGAGATACGCTGGTCACGAAGTTCGTGAACTACCTGATGGTAGACGGAAAGAAAAGTTTGTCTTATGGTATCTTTTATGATGCTATTAAAATAGTGGAGGATAAAACAGGTGAATCAGGTCTAGAAACTTGGAAAAATGCCTTGCAAAACATAATGCCCTCTGTGGAGGTGAAAAGTCGACGAGTAGGCGGTGCGACGTTCCAGGTACCGATTGAAGTTCGTCCGGACCGTAAAGTGTCTTTGGGTATAAAGTGGTTAATCTCATATTCGAGGGCTCGAGGAGAAAAGACCATGAAGGAAAGACTTGCTGCTGAGATCATAGCTGCGTCAAAAGGAGAAGGTGCTTCAATCAAGAAGAAGGATGATACTCATAGAATGGCGGAAGCAAATAAAGCGTTCTCCCACTTTAGATTCTAATACTAACTACTAACATGGCAACAAGAGATCTTAAGTTTACCAGAAATATCGGTATTGCGGCGCATATTGATGCAGGTAAAACCACAACCACTGAACGTGTTCTTTATTACACAGGTGTTAGTCATAAAATAGGTGAGGTGCATGATGGTGCAGCTACAATGGATTGGATGGAGCAAGAGCAAGAGAGAGGGATTACCATCACCTCTGCCGCTACGACAGTCTTCTGGCCTTATAAAGGGGATGAATACCACATCAATATCATTGATACTCCCGGTCACGTTGATTTCACAGTAGAAGTAAACAGGTCATTGAGAGTATTAGATGGTCTTGTTTTCTTGTTTAGTGCTGTTGATGGTGTAGAACCTCAATCTGAGACAAACTGGAGGCTAGCTGACAACTACGGCGTTGCAAGAATTGGTTTTGTAAATAAAATGGATCGCGCTGGTGCAGACTTTTTAAACGTGTGTAAGCAAGTCCATGACATGCTGGGTACGAAAGCTGTTCCTTTGCAGTTGCCCATTGGTGCAGAGGAGACTTTTAAGGGAGTCGTTGATCTCGTGGAGAATAAGGCAATGGTATGGAATGAGGAGGACATGGGAATGACCTTTGAGGAAGTTGATATCCCCTCTGACATGGCAGATGAGGTTGCTGAATACAGAGAGAAATTAGTGGAGGCCGTAGCTGAGTACGATGAAGGATTGATGGAGAAGTATTTTGAAGATCCAGATTCGATTACTAGGGATGAAATTATTGCGGCTTTAAGAGCTGCAACCATAGACTTAGCATTTGTTCCCATGATGTGTGGTTCTGCCTTCAAAAACAAGGGAGTGCAGACCATGCTTGATTATGTAATGGAATTACTACCTTCTCCTCTTGATAGAGGAGAGATCACGGGTACAGATCCTGATACCGAAGATAAGGTTACAAGAAAGCCGGATGCAGAGCAACCATTCTCAGCATTGGCATTTAAGATCGCTACAGACCCATTCGTTGGAAGACTCTGCTTCGTAAGGTCTTATTCTGGGATGCTGGATTCGGGATCGTATGTCCATAACATGAGAACCGGTAAAAAGGAGCGTATCTCTAGGATTTTCCAAATGCACGCAAACAAGCAGAATCAAATTGATCAATTACATTGTGGTGATATTGGAGCTGTAGTTGGATTTAAGGATATTAAGACAGGGGATACACTATGTGATGAAAAGAACAAAATTGTTCTGGAATCCATGATATTTCCTGATCCTGTAATCGGATATGCTATTGAGCCTAAAGCACAGGCTGATGTCGATAAACTTGGAATGGCAATTTCTAAGTTGGTCGAAGAAGACCCTACGTTGCAAGTGAATACCGACCACGAAACAGGGCAGACGATTCTAAGGGGTATGGGTGAGCTTCACCTTGACATTATCATTGATCGTCTGAAGAGAGAGTTTAAGGTTGAGATCAACCAAGGGGCACCTCAGGTTGCTTACAAAGAGTCTATTAACTCCAACATGGAGCATAAAGAGGTTTACAAAAAGCAGACTGGTGGTCGTGGTAAGTTCGCTGATATTGTATTTGAAATAGGACCTAAAGACGAGGATTTCGAGGGGACAGGATTGCAATTTGTAAACCAGATTGTGGGAGGTGTGATTCCGAAAGAATTTATCCCTGCGATTGAGAAGGGGTTCAAAGAAGCGATGTCAAACGGTCCTTTGGCAGGCTATCCGATCGAAAACATGAAAGTGAGGTTGTTCCATGGTTCTTTCCATGATGTTGATTCAGATGCACTTTCTTTTGAAATGGCGGCCCGTCTAGGCTTTAAAGCAGCTGCCAGCAAAGCAACACCTCAATTACTTGAGCCAATCATGAAAGTTGATGTGGTGACTCCTGATGAGTATACAGGTTCTGTTACCGGGGACTTGAATAAAAGAAGAGGAATAATGAAGGGTATGGATACCAAAGGGAACTCAACTGTAGTAAAAGCGGATGTGCCTTTATCTGAGTTATTTGGATATGTTACAGACTTAAGAACTATTACTTCTGGTAGAGCGACCGCTTCCTTAACATTCTCTCACTATGATATAGTCCCTAGAAACCTTGCAGAATCGGTCATTGCGGAAGCAAAAGGACAGCCTGCTTAATTAGATAAGACATGAATCAAAAAATTAGAATTAAGCTCAAATCCTACGATCATAACTTAGTGGATAAGTCTTCTGAAAAGATCGTAAGAGCAGTAAAAACCACAGGCGCAGTAGTGAGTGGTCCAATCCCACTTCCCACTGTAAAAGAGAAGTTCACAGTTCTTCGTTCGCCACACGTGAATAAGAAATCTAGAGAGCAGTTTCAGCTATGTACTTACAAGCGATTGGTAGACATCTATTCTAATAGCGCAAAGACAGTAGATGCTTTGATGAAATTAGAGCTTCCTAGTGGTGTGGATGTTGAGATAAAAGTCTAGTATCTAGGTGCTTAGATAGAAAAAGAACCAATACGAATGTGTTGGTTCTTTTTTTGTGCAAATACTATTTTCAACGTTTGCGTGAACGTGGGAAATTGCTATCTTTGCAGTCCTTTTTACGGAAAGTCTACTGAGAGAGTAAAAACGAATAATGTAAAACAAGAAATGCCTGGAATAATAGGTAAAAAAGTAGGGATGACAAGTATTTTCACAGAGGAGGGCAAAAACGTGCCTTGTACCTTGATTGAAGCGGGTCCCTGCGTCGTTACGCAAGTTAAGAATGAAGAGACCGATGGTTATCGTGCAGTTCAGCTTGCCTATGACGATAAGAAAGAAAAAAATGCAAGCAAGGCGGAGAAAGGACACTATGCGAAAGCTAAGACTAGTCCTAAGAAAATCGCTGTAGAATTTAGAGACTTTAGAGCTGAGTTCGAAGATAAAGTTGCATTAGGAAACGAGATAACTGTAGGAGACATTTTCAAAGAGAATGATTTCCTTGATGCAGTGGGTACTTCTAAGGGTAAAGGGTTTCAGGGTGTCGTCAAAAGACACGGTTTTGGTGGTGTCGGACAGCGAACACACGGCCAGCATAATAGAGGTAGAGCACCAGGGTCCATAGGTGCAGCTTCTTTTCCATCCAGAGTATTCAAAGGGCTGAAAATGGCCGGAAGAACAGGTGGTGATAGAATAAAAGTCATGAACCTGAAGGTGATGAAAATCTATCCTGAAAAGAACCTGATTCTTGTTAGCGGTTCCGTTCCGGGTGCTAAAAACTCATACGTAATCTTAGAAAAGTAATCATGAAGTTATCAGTTCTAAATAATAAAGGTGAAGATACCGGCAGATCTGTAAGTCTGAGTGATAAGATTTGTAAGATCGAGCCCAGCGAACACGCAGTTTACTTAGATGTGAAGCAATACCTTGCTAATCAACGTCAAGGCACGGCGAAAACTAAGGAAAGGGGTGAGATTACAGGATCCACCAAAAAGATTAAAAGACAGAAGGGAACAGGTACGGCAAGAGCGGGAAGTATCAAATCTCCTGTTTTTAGAGGTGGGGGGACCATTTTTGGCCCACAGCCGAGAGACTACGGGTTTAAGCTGAATAGAAAAGTAAAGCAGCTTGCCAGAAAGTCGGCGTTTTCCTCCAAAGCAGCTGAAAATTCAATTAAAGTTCTGGAAGATCAAAAAATTGATTTACCAAAAACTAAGGGGTTTGTCAACATTTTGAAGAGTCTGTCGCTTTCTGTGGAAAAGACGCTCTTTGTAGTTAATGAATCTGACTCTAATGTCTACCTATCGACGAGAAATATACCTAATGCTAAAGTGGTAACTGTCGATGAACTTACGACATACGATCTAGTACATACTGATTACATCGTATTGTTTGAAAGCGCAGTTGAATCTATCGAAAACAGACTTAATTAATTCAGTCATGGGAGTATTAGTAAGACCTTTAGTCACGGAAAAGTTCTCAGAAATGAATGAGTCTGGTAAGTATGGGTTCATCGTAGAGAAAGAGGCTAACAAAGTAGAAATTAAGCAAGAAGTTGAAAGGACTTACGGTGTAACAGTCGAATCAGTTAATACAATGATTCAGCCTGGGAAAAGTAAGTCGAGATACTCTAAATCACGTGTCATCGAAGGCAGCACACCCGCATATAAGAAAGCGGTTGTGAAAGTTGCTGAAGGTGATATTATAGACTTTTACAGCGGAATTTAATAATTAAAAAATGGCGATTAAGAAGCTAAGACCGATTACACCCGGGCAGAGATTCAGGCTAGCTCCCGTCTTTGATACAATTACCAAAGACAAACCTGAAAAATCTCTGACAAAGTCGCTTAACAGTAAGGGGGGGAGAAACAACTCTGGAAAGATGACTGTCCGCAACGTGGGCGGTGGTCACAAAAGGAAGTTGCGAGAAATTGATTTCAAAAGAAACAAACACTCTATCCCAGCTACTGTCAAGTCGATTGAATACGATCCAAACCGTACTGCAAGAATTGCATTACTAGTATATGCTGATGGGGAGAAGAGATACATCATTGCTCCGAAGGGGCTCACAGTCGGTACCGTGTTGAATTCAGGTACTGGTGTTGCTCCAGAGTTAGGAAACGCGCTGCCGATGTCTGAGATTCCCCTAGGTACCATTATTCATAACATCGAACTGAAACCGGGGAAAGGTGGAGCAATGGCAAGAAGTGCAGGTTCTTATGCCCAGCTTGTTGCAAGAGAAGGTAAGTATGCAACCATTAAGCTCCCTTCAGGTGAGATGAGAATGGTATTGAGCAAATGCCTTGCTACGGTTGGAAGTGTTTCCAATGAAGATCATATGAATGTCAGACTTGGAAAAGCTGGCAGAAATCGATGGAAAGGTAAGAGACCTAGAGTAAGAGGTGTGGCAATGAACCCTGTTGATCACCCAATGGGTGGTGGTGAAGGAAAATCTTCCGGAGGTCACCCTAGGTCTAGAACTGGTGTTTATGCCAAGGGGCAGAAAACCAGAAAACCGAATAAGTATTCTGATAAGATGATTGTAACTAGAAGGAAATAATGGGTAGATCACTAAAAAAAGGACCTTACATTGATTTCAGACTGGAGAGAAAAGTCGATGCAATGAATGACTCAGGTAAGAAGTCTGTCATTAAAACCTGGTCAAGAAGATCAATGATTTCCCCTGATTTCGTGGGACATACATTTGCTGTGCACAATGGAAACAAATTCATTCCTGTGTACGTGACTGAAAACATGGTAGGTCACAAACTTGGTGAATTTGCTCCTACTCGTAACTTCAGAGGTCACATTAATAAAAAAGACAAGAGGAGATAATGGGAGCTACTGAGACATCCAAAATGAAAAAGTCTGTTAAAATCAGACTTCAAAAAGAGGCTCAGAAAGAGCATAAAACTGCCAACGCCGGTAAGTTAGGTGCAGTTAAGGCTTCTTTGAAAAATGTACCAACTTCTCCTCGTAAAATGAGAATGACAGCAGACATGATCAGAGGCGAAAGAGTAAGTAAAGCGCTGAATATTCTCCGATTTGATCGCAAACACAATTCAAATACGCTTGAGAAGCTATTGATGACAGCAATTTCAGATTGGCAAAATCAGAATGAAGATGTGAAAATTGAAGAGGCTGATCTATACGTGAGAGAGATTTACGTAGACAGTGCGCGAATCTTGAAAAGATTGAGGCCTGCTCCGCAAGGCAGAGCTCATAGAATCAGAAAAAGATCCAACCACGTGACCATTGTGATTGATGATCACAACGCTGAGAATTCAAATCAAAAAACAGAAAACACCAAATAAATGGGACAAAAGGTAAATCCGGTAGGTTTTCGACTAGGAATTGTGAAAGGTTGGGACTCCAATTGGTTTGGAGGAAAAGACTTTTCAGATAAAATCGTAGAAGATCAGAAGATCAGAGAATATCTGGCGGCTAGGGTTCCCAAAGGTGGAATTTCTAGAGTAGTAATTGAAAGAACGCTGAAGCGCATCACATTAACTATCCATACTGCTAGGCCGGGGGTTGTGATTGGTAAAGGCGGTGCTGAAGTAGATAATTTGAAGGAAGAGCTTAAGAAGCTAACAGGAAAAGATCTTCAGATCAATATTTTTGAGATTAAACGTCCTGAGCTGGATGCTAAACTTGTTGGAGAGTCGATCGCACAGCAGCTGAAAGCACGAATTTCTTACAGAAGAGCCATGAAGCAAGCAATTGCTTCTGCCATGAGAGTAGGAGCGCAAGGTATCAAAATTAAATGCTCCGGCCGTTTGGGTGGAGCTGAGATGGCCAGATCGGAGCAATACAAAGAGGGTAGAATACCTCTGCATACACTGAGAGCAGATATTGACTACGCGGTTTCAGAAGCGCAAACTATCTACGGTAAGATAGGCATCAAGGTCTGGATATTTAAAGGTGAAGTATTCGGTAAAAGAGATCTTTCTCCGAATGTAGGTCTTCAGAGCAATGCGCCGTCTGGTGGTGCAAGAAGAAGAGGAGACGGACCTAAAAGAAAACGAAGATAATTTCAAAAGAATTAGAAGATGTTACAGCCTAAACGAACAAAGTTTAGAAAGAGACAGAAGGGTAGAGTAAAAGGGATTGCACAGAGGGGACACACTATCGCTTTTGGATCTTTTGGAATAAAATCACTTGAGCCTGGATGGATCAATAGCCGACAGATAGAGGCTGCTCGTATCGCGATGACCAGGGCCATGAAAAGAGAAGGACAGGTTTGGATTAGAATTTTTCCTGACAAACCTGTGACCAAGAAGCCTGCAGAGGTGAGGATGGGTAAAGGTAAAGGGGCTCCGGAGTATTGGGTTGCCACTGTTAGACCTGGAACGATCCTTTTTGAAGCCGCGGGAGTAAGCACAGAGCTAGCAAAAGAGGCATTGAGATTGGCTGCACAAAAACTGCCCATCAGTACAAAATTTGTCATAAGGAGGGATTACCAAGCATGAAAAACTCAGAGTTAAGAGGATTATCAGCTGATGAGCTCAAGAGTAAGTTGGCTGTTGAAAAGGAAGGCTATAAAAAGCTAAAGTTTTCACATGCGATTACGCCTATTGAGAATCCAATGAAGATTAGAGAGGCGCGAAAGCTGATCGCAAGAATTGAAACCGAAATTAAGGCAAAAGAAGCTTAACTAAGATGGAAAGGAATTTAAGAAAAGAACGTATAGGGCTTGTCGTAGGAGATAAAATGCAAAAATCTATCACGGTTGCAGTGAGTAGAAAAGTGAAACATCCGATCTACGGTAAGTTCGTTTCAAAGACAACTAAGTTGACTGCTCATGATGAAAACAATGACAGTCACGTAGGTGATACAGTTAAAATTATGGAGACTCGCCCCTTGAGTAAAAACAAGAGATGGAGACTCGTAGAAGTAATAGAAAGAGCGAAGTAAGATGGTACAACAAGAATCAAGACTTTCAGTTGCTGACAACAGCGGTGCTAAAGAGGTACTTTGTATTAGAGTGCTTGGAGGTACACGCAAACGCTACGCTTCAGTAGGTGACACGATCGTTGTATCGGTGAAATCTGCAATTTCTTCTAGTAGCCTTAAGAAAGGTACTGTATCAAAAGCAGTTGTGGTGAGGACTAAAAAAGAAATCCGTAGAAAAGACGGTTCTTACATCAGGTTTGAGGATAACGCTGCCGTTCTCCTTAATACCAACAATGAGCCTCGGGGTACAAGGATATTTGGACCTGTGGCAAGGGAATTGCGGGAGAAGCAATTCATGAAGATTGTTTCATTAGCCCCTGAAGTATTATAATCATGGCAGGACAAGTAAAAATAAAAGTCAAGAAAGGCGATACCGTAAAAGTGATAGCAGGTAATGATAAAGGCAAGTCCGGAAAAGTACTTGAGATCATTAAAGCTAAAAGTAGAGTGATTGTTGAAGGAGTAAATATTGTGACTAAGCACAAAAAGCCTTCTGCCGAAAACCCTGAAGGAGGTATTGATAATACCGAAGCAGGGATTCACATCAGCAATGTCATGGTAGTAGACCCTGCTTCGGGAGATGCTAGTAGAGTTGGAAGAAAAGCTGACGATAACGGTAAAATGAAGAGATATTCTAAGAAAACTGGAGATTTTATCACAAATGGCTAATCCTAGACTAAAAGACAAATACCAAAAAGACGTAGTTCCTGCGCTGCGAGAGAAATTTCAATATTCTTCCGTAATGCAGGTGCCTAAGCTAGAAAAGATAGCGATCAATAAAGGTATCGGTGCAGCAGTAGCTGATAAAAAACTGATTGATGCCGGACTCGAAGAGCTTGGCTTGATTACTGGGCAAAAAGCGATTGCTACAAAAGCAAAAGTTTCGATCTCAAATTTCAAATTGAGAGAAGAAATGCCAATTGGTGCAAGAGTGACCTTAAGAGGAGATAAGATGTATGAGTTCCTAGACCGACTGATCACAGTAGCACTTCCTAGAGTGAGAGACTTCAGGGGAATCAAAGACAAAGGCTTTGATGGCCGTGGCAATTACACATTAGGTGTGAAAGAGCAGATCATTTTCCCTGAAATCAGTATCGAGAAGGTAAATAGAATTTCTGGTATGAATATCACGTTTGTGACTTCGGCAGAGACGGATGAAGAAAGTCTTGCACTATTGAAGGAGTTTGGATTACCATTTGTCTCAACAAGCAAAAACTAAGAAAGCATGGCAAGAGAATCAATAAAAGCAAGAGAGCGTAAAAGAGAGAAATTAGTTGCAAGATATGCTGCTAAGAGAGCTGCTCTTAAGGAGGCTGGTGATTACGAAGCTTTAGATAAGCTTCCCAGGAACGCATCACCTGTCCGACTGCACAATAGATGTAAGTTGACAGGAAGGCCTAAAGGGTACATGAGGAAATTTGGTATTTCCAGAGTGACTTTCAGAGAAATGGCATCGGAAGGAAAAATTCCGGGTGTAACCAAAGCCAGCTGGTAATCTTTTTTAATGTTTAGTTATAGTTATATTATATAGTATTGGTTAACTTTGCACCCCTTTTTTAGGGGCCAAATAGTATTAATATGGTAACAGATCCAATTGCAGATTATTTAACACGCCTTCGGAATGCGATTCAGGCTAATCACAGAATCGTTACGATACCTGCCTCTAATCTTAAAAAAGAGATAACAAAAGTTCTGATGGATAAAGGATACATTAAGAACTACAAGCTGGAGGATGATGGTAAGCAGGGTGCCATAAAGATTGCTCTAAAGTATGATACTTCCAGTAAGAAATCTGCAATTACTCATCTTGAAAGAATCAGTAAGCCAGGTTTGCGAAAATACGCTCATGCTGCAGATCTACCTCGGGTACTTAATGGGCTGGGAATTGCCATTTTGTCTACATCAAAAGGTGTCATTACAGACAAAGAAGCCAGAAAAGAGCATATTGGTGGTGAAGTTCTTTGCCACGTATATTAAGATAAATCGAAAATGTCCAGAATAGGAAAAGCACCCATATCAATCCCTTCAGGCGTCACAGTCACAGTAGAGAAAAATACAGTGAGTGTTAAGGGTCCTAAGGGTGAGCTGAGTCAGGAAATTAGCCCTGATATTTCAGTGAAAGTTGAGGATGCTACGGTAACAGTAGAACGTCCCACCGATCAAAAGAGACACAAGGCACTTCATGGTTTGTATCGTTCTTTGGTCAACAACATGGTTCTTGGAGTTAGCGAGGGTTATAAGAAAGAGCTCGAGTTAGTAGGTGTAGGTTATAAAGCATCAGTTCAAGGTAAAGTGTTGGAGTTGAATCTTGGTTACTCACACAACATCTATTTGGCTGTTCCTCAGGAGATCAACATTGCGGCGGAGACTCAGAAAGGGAAGAACCCCATTGTGTCGATCGAAGGTTCTGACAAACAGCTAGTAGGACAAGTATCAGCCAAAATCAGATCATTGAGAAAGGTAGAGCCTTACAAAGGGAAGGGCATCCGATTCGTAGGTGAGCAAATAAGAAGAAAAGCTGGTAAAACTGCTGCTAAATAATCATTAGTATGGCTTTAAGTAAGGTAAATAGAAGAATACGTCTTAAGAAAGGGATCAGAAAGAAAATCTCTGGTACCGCAGATAGACCAAGACTAAGTGTTTTCAAAAGCAATAAGCGTATTTATGGTCAGCTGATTGACGATATAGCAGGTCATACGCTAGCGTCAGTTTCTAGTCAGGAAACTGGTAAGGATGGTCTCAATATTGAGATTTCCAAAGAGACAGGCCAAAAGCTAGCTGCTAAAGCGAAAGAAATTGGTATCGAAAATGTAATTTTTGATCGTAATGGTTACCCTTACCACGGAAAAGTGAAGTCTTTTGCAGATGGAGCGAGAGAGGGAGGGTTAAAATTCTAAGTTGAATATGTCTAAGACGAATATAAAGGCTGTAAAAGCAAGTGAGATAGATCTTAAAGAAACAGTTGTAGCCATAAAGAGGGTTGCAAAGGTTGTAAAAGGAGGTCGTAGGTTCAGCTTTAGTGCAATCGTAGTGGTAGGAGATGGTAATGGTGTTGTGGGCTATGGACTTGGAAAAGCGAACGAGGTAACTGACGCAATTACCAAGGGCATTGACGATGCTAAAAAGAACCTTGTAAAAGTTCCGGTATACAAAGGAACGCTTCCTCATGAGAGCATAGGAAAATACGGTGGAGGTTTTGTTCTGGTTAAGCCGGCCGCTCAGGGTACCGGGGTGATTGCCGGTGGTGCGATGCGTGCTGTTTTTGAGAGTGCAGGAGTACACGATGTACTTGCAAAGTCTAAAGGATCTTCAAACCCTCACAACGTAGTCAAAGCAACTTTTGATGCTTTGGCAAAGATGAGAGATCCTTTTACGATCGCAAGACAAAGAGGAGTTACACTTGATAAGGTATATAACGGATAATTGAGATGAGTAAAGTTGCAATTACCCAGATAAGAAGTTCTATCAAAAGATCATCCAACCAAAAGCTTACTTTGAAAGCGTTGGGTTTAGGTAAAATCAATAGAACAGTAGAGAAAGAATTGAATCCTCAAATTCAGGGGATGATTGATAAAGTACATCACCTAGTACAAGTTAAAGAACTGTAACCATGAAGTTAGAATCACTTAAGCCTGCTGAAGGGTCTACTAAATCTTCAAAGAGAATCGGTAGAGGTCAAGGATCTGGTAGAGGAGGTACTTCTACAAGAGGTCATAAGGGAGCACAATCTAGATCTGGTTATTCAAAAAAGATTGGATTTGAAGGAGGTCAGATGCCCCTTCAAAGGAGAGTTCCTAAGTTCGGATTCAAGAATAATAATAAAATTGTATCCAAGCCCATTAATTTAGATACACTCCAACTGATCGCTGATAGCGGAAAGGTGAAGGATGTTAATCCTGAGTACTTATTGCAGCATGGATTAATTGGTAAAGGTGACGTGGTAAAAATCTTGGGAAGAGGCGAATTGAAGGCTAAGTTAGAAGTAAAAGCTCACAAGGTTTCGAAAACTGCTCAAGAGGCTATTGAAAAAGCTGGTGGAACTGTTACACTGATCGATTAATGAAGAAGTTTATACAAACCATAAAAAACATTTTCTCAATCGAGGAGCTAAGAACCAGGATATTTAATACCCTTGGTTTTTTGTTGATATTCAGATTGGGGTCCTTTATTACGCTACCTGGTATTGATCCCTCGAAGTTGGAAAGTAATGCCGGCGGTATATTTGGTTTGTTAGATACCTTTCTAGGAGGAGCATTTAGTAATGCCTCTATTTTTGCGCTTGGCATTATGCCATATATTTCAGCCTCTATTGTGTTGCAATTGATGACGGTTGCAGTCCCATACTTTCAAAAGCTACAGAAAGAGGGAGACAGCGGTAGAAAAAAGATCAACCAAATCACCCGTGTTTTGACCATCTTCATTTGTTTAGCCCAATCGATTGGTTATTTGTCAGCTACCATTCCTGCGGATGCCATTGTGCTTCAAAACGGGTTTCTATTTAGAGTATCCTCTATGATTATTTTGACTGCAGGAACCATATTTTGTATGTGGTTAGGAGAACGTATTACCGATAAAGGTATTGGAAACGGTATTTCCATGTTAATAATGATTGGTATCATTTCCGTTTTCCCCGGATCGATCGTGGCAGAAGCTCTGTCAAGAGGAATGAGCCAGGCACTAATCCTTGTACTTGAGTTTGCAGCTTTGTTTTTTGTTGTGATGGCGACAGTGGCACTTGTGCAAGCTGTCAGAAGAATCCCCGTTCAATATGCCAAGCAGGTTGTAGGAAATAAGGTTTACGGAGGACAGAGACAATACATTCCATTGAAAGTAAACAGTTCTGGTGTGATGCCTATCATATTTGCGCAGTCGTTGATGTTCTTGCCTGCATTGATAGCGGGAATATGGGCTGATCAGAGTGATGTGGCACAGTACATTGGAGCCACCTTCTCAAGAGTAGAGTCTTGGCAGTACAATCTAGTATTTGCCCTCTTGATTATTCTTTTTACTTTCTTCTATACGGCGATAACAATTAATCCTTCGCAGATAGCAGATGATATGAAAAGAAATGGTGGATTTGTTCCGGGTATAAAGCCGGGAAAACAGACTGCTGATTTTATTGATGGTGTTTTGTCGAAGATTACACTACCAGGATCCTTTTTCTTGGCAGTAATAGCGATTCTTCCTGCCTTCGCAATGATCGCAGGTGTAAATACTGGATTCGCTCAGTTTTACGGTGGTACATCACTGCTAATTATGGTTGGGGTTATCCTTGATACTCTCCAGCAGATAGAATCATATCTTCTAATGAGACATTACGAAGGAATGATGAAATCAGGTAGAATAAAAGGTAGGACTCAAGCAGCTATCGCATAATGGCAAAGCAGGCATCTATAGAGCAAGATGGGAAGATTGTGGAGGCATTGTCTAATGCAATGTTTCGTGTTGAGCTGGAAAACGGCCATCAGGTGATAGCACATATTTCAGGTAAAATGAGAATGAATTATATCAAAATCTTACCTGGGGACAAAGTTAAGTTGGAGATGTCTCCATATGATTTAACTAAAGGACGAATTGTATACAGATATAAATAAGATCTGATGAAGGTTAAAGCATCAATAAAAAAGAGAAGTGCGGACTGCAAAGTGATCAGAAGAAAAGGCAAGCTGTACGTGATCAATAAGAAGAACCCGAAGTTTAAACAAAGACAAGGATAATTATGGCCAGAATTGCAGGTGTCGATGTACCCGATAATAAACGTGGCGAAGTAGGACTTACCTACATTTTTGGTATCGGTCGCAGTACCGCTCAGAAAATACTAGACAAAGCGGGAATTGACAGAAACAAAAAGGTTGGAGAATGGAATGACGATGAAGCTGGCGCTATCCGAACCATCATCAGTGAAAACTATAAGGTCGAAGGTGTTTTAAAGTCAGAAGTCACACTTAGTATCAAGCGTTTGATGGATATAGGGTGTTACAGAGGACTTAGACATAGAAAAGGACTCCCTCTTAGAGGTCAGAGAACCAAGAATAACTCTAGAACTCGTAAAGGAAAGCGTAAGACAGTAGCGAACAAGAAAAAGGCAACTAAATAATGGCTCAGAAAAGAAAAGATAAAGCTAAAAAAAGAGTTGTTATTGTTGAGCCTTTGGGACAAGCCCATATTAAGGCCACATTCAACAATATAATCATCTCTATGACCAACGCTCAAGGTCAGGTTATTTCTTGGGCTTCTGCAGGTAAAATGGGTTTTAAAGGATCCAAGAAAAATACCCCGTATGCTGCTCAGGTAGCTGCTTCAGACTGCGCTGGTAAGGCTTACGAACTAGGTCTCAGGAAGGTTGAGGTATTTGTAAAAGGTCCTGGGGCTGGTAGAGAATCAGCAATCAGAACAATCCAAAATGCGGGTATTGAGGTAACTGTAATCAAAGATATGACACCTCTCCCTCACAATGGTTGTAGACCTCCCAAAAGAAGAAGAGTTTAATAAAAGCAAATAGAGTAATAGAATGGCTAGATATACAGGGCCTAAAGCTAAGATTTCAAGAAAGTTTGGTGAGCCGATTTTTGGTGATTCAAAGGCGGTTCAAAAGAAGCCTTATCCTCCGGGGCAGCATGGGAGAGGTAGAAGACGCAAGCAGTCGGAATACGCGATCCAGTTAGCAGAGAAGCAAAAGGCAAAGTACACCTACGGGGTATTGGAGCGTCAGTTCTCCAATATTTTTGAAAAAGCTTCAAGAAAAAGTGGTATTACTGGTGAGTTGCTTCTGCAATTGTTAGAATCTCGTTTAGACAATACTGTGTACAGGATGGGCATTGCTCCAACCAGAAGAGCAGCGAGGCAGTTGGTAATTCACAAACACATCACGGTAAATGGAGAGATCGTCAACGTACCTTCCTTCACATTGAAAAACAATGATGTGGTAGGGGTTAGGGAGAAGTCTAAGTCTATCGAGCTAATTACAAATTCATTAGCAGCCAGGGCAAATAGATTCTCATGGTTGGAGTGGGACAGCACTAGCATGACAGGTAGATTTCTGAATGCTCCAACAAGGGAAGAAATTCCAGAAAATATCAAGGAACAACTCATTGTCGAGCTGTACTCTAAATAATATTTCACCTGAATAAAAGATAAAACTATGTCAATATTAGCATTTCAAATGCCTGAAAAGGTGGTAATGGAAAAGGCCGATGATTTCCATGGCTTATTTACTTTTAAACCGCTAGAAAAAGGTTACGGTGTAACGATCGGAAATGCATTGAGAAGGATTTTACTTTCTTCGCTGGAGGGCTATGCGATTACAGGTATCAAAATCCCTGGCGTACTACATGAATTTTCGACAATTGAGGGTGTCGTTGAAGACGTGAGCGACATGATTCTAAATCTCAAAATGGTAAGGTTTAAGAAAATAACCGATGTGGTAGACAATAAAATCACTGTTGCTGTTTCTAACAAAACACAGTTAACAGCTGGTGATATTGCTGGCTCAACTACTTCTTTTGAAATCCTGAATCCGGATCATGTAATATGTAATCTTGATGCAGGAGCACAGTTTGAGTTGGAGTTGACTGTAGAGAAAGGAAGGGGATATGTTCCTGCCGACGAAAATAAACCGGCGGAACAAAGTTTTGGGATCATTGCTATCGATTCAATCTTCACGCCGATCAAGAATGTGAAGTTTAGTGTAGAAAATACACGTGTCGAGCAGAAAACGGATTATGAGCAGTTACTTATAGATATCGAGACGGATGGCTCTATCCATCCTGAAAATGCGTTGAAGGGAGCTGCTAATATCTTAATCCAACACTTCATGTTATTCTCTGATCAAAATATGATTTTGGAGACTGCTCAGCAAGGAGAGCCTGAGCAAGTAGATGAAGAGTTACTTCACATGAGAAAGCTTCTGAAGACGTCATTGAACGATCTAGATCTTTCTGTCAGAGCTTACAACTGTTTGAAAGCTGCAGATGTAAGAACACTTGGAGACCTGGTGAATCTAGAAATCTCCGATATGATGAAGTTCAGGAACTTTGGAAAGAAATCATTAGCTGAGCTTGAACAGCTAGTGGCTGAGAAAGGCCTTACATTTGGTATGGATCTTTCTAAATATAAATTGGAAGAGGAATAATGCGACACGGAAAGAAATTTAATCACTTAGGTAGGACTGCCCCACATCGAAAAGCTATGCTTTCCAACATGGCGTCGTCTCTGATCAAGAATAAGAGAATCAATACTACCGTGGCCAAAGCCAAAGCGCTTCGCAAGTACGTAGAGCCATTGATTACGAAGGCGAAAGATAATACAACTCAATCAAGGAGAGTTGTTTTCTCTTATTTGCAAGACAAAGAGTCTGTAACTGAATTGTTTTCAGTTGTAGCTGATAAAACAGCAGCTCGTCCTGGAGGTTATACAAGAATCATCAAGACAGGTGCTAGGCTTGGAGATAATGCGGAGATGTGTATGATGGAGCTTGTGGATTTTAATGAGCTTTTGATTACAGAAGAGAAACCCAAGAAGTCAAGAAGATCTCGTAGAGGTAGAAGCAAAGCATCTACAGATTCTGTAGCTACTGAGGCTGAAGTAGTGGAAGAAAGTACTGAAGCTGTAGCGGAAGAGGTTATTGAGGAAGAGGCGAAGGTTGAAGAGGAGTCAACAGCAGAGACTGAAACAGAAGCGGAGGCAAAAGTGGAAGCGCCCGATGCTTCTCCTGAGGAAGATTCAGAAGAGAAGAAAGATTGATTTAGAACACATTGAAATAGTGAAGGGATTGGGTTTGTTACCTGATCCCTTTTTTTATGATCAAGAGAAAACTCAGTCGGATATTTATTTATTTTTGCTCCGTATATCGGACTCAATCATAACCACATGGCATTAACAGAAAAGACCAAAGCTACCCTTCTACTTGCAGATGGCAGCGTTTTCCATGGATATTCAATAGGAAAAACTGGCACATCAGGTGGCGAGATATGCTTCAATACTGGTATGACCGGTTATCAGGAAATTTATACCGACCCGTCTTACTATGGTCAAATAATTGTGAATACAACCGCACACATAGGGAACTATGGTGTGCATGATGACGAAGATGAGTCTGATTTCCCAAAAATTAAAGGATTGGTGGTGAACGATTTCACTTATCAGTATAGTCGATATACTACTGATTCGGGGCTAGATGAATACTTGAAGAAACACAATACAGTGGGCATCGCAGGTATTGATACCAGGAAATTGGTAAAGCATATTCGAGAAGCAGGTGCTATGAACGCTATCATTTCTACAGATACTGATAAAATAGAGGACCTTAAGATAGAACTTGAAAAGATTCCTAACATGGAATCTCTTGAACTTTCAAGTAAGGTCTGTACGGACAAACAGTACGACCTTGGAACTGAAAATGATGGCTTAAAAATTTCTGTACTTGATCTTGGGGTGAAGAGGTCGATCCTAAAGAACTTTGTGAAACGAAATTGTCAGGTTAAAGTATTCCCGGCAAAGTCATCTTTTGATGAGATGAATGCTTGGGGTCCTGATGGATTCTTCATATCGAATGGTCCAGGTGATCCGGCCGCAATGGATTATGCCGTAGACACTGTGAAAGAAGTCCTAAATAATAACAAACCTCTATTTGGTATCTGCCTGGGCAATCAGATACTGGCTCGTGCCGTAGATATTGATACTTTTAAAATGCATCACGGGCATAGAGGATTAAATCATCCAGTAAAAAATCTTAATTCGGGTAAAAGTGAGATTACTTCACAAAATCATGGATTTGCTGTGAAGATGGAGACCTTGAAAAAATCAAGTAAAGCTGAGCTAACACATATTGACCTAAATGATGAAACGGTAGAAGGACTGCGAGTTACAGGAAAACCTGCATTCTCAGTTCAGTATCATCCGGAATCTTCTCCGGGCCCCCATGATTCTACCTATCTATTTGATGACTTTATTGAACTTATTAAAAATCACTAATCATGAGTATTATTGAAAGTGTCTTTGCGAGGCAAATATTGGACTCCAGAGGCAATCCAACTGTTGAAGTAGATGTAATTACAGAAACGGGGATATTGGGTCGAGCAGCAGTTCCTTCCGGTGCTTCTACCGGAGAGCATGAGGCCGTTGAATTAAGAGATGGCGATAAATCGAAATATCTCGGCAAAGGTGTTTTGCAGGCGGTGGAAAACGTGAATGAAATTATTGCACCCGAAGTGGTGGGCTACAGTGCTTTTGAGCAAAAGGCAATTGATCAATTGATGATTGACCTTGACGGTACTGAAAATAAAGGAAAGCTGGGAGCTAATGCGATTCTTGGAGTATCATTAGCAGTTGCTAAAGCAGCTGCAGAAGAATCAGAACAGCCTCTATTTAGATATTTAGGAGGTGTAAATGCACATGTCTTGCCAGTGCCGATGATGAACATTATTAATGGTGGCTCTCATTCAGATGCTCCTATTGCATTTCAGGAATTCATGATTAGACCGGTAGGCGCTCCTACATTCAGCGAAGCGCTTAGAATGGGAGCTGAAGTATTCCACAATCTAAAAAGTATTATTAAGGGGAAAGGACTAAGCACAGCAGTAGGAGATGAAGGAGGGTTTGCTCCCAATTTTTCAGGAGGAACGGAGGAAGCACTTGATAGCGTGATCAAGGCAATTGAAAAAGCTGGTTACAAGCCGGGAAAAGAAATAACAATTGCGATGGACTGTGCATCATCTGAGTTCTATGAAAATGGTGCCTATAATTATGCGAAGTTCGAGGGTGATGGTGGATTGGTTCGTTCGCGCGAGGAGCAGGTGGACTATTTGGCTCAGCTTGTAGAAAAGTATCCTATAGATAGCATAGAAGATGGATGCGATGAAAACGACTGGGAAGGTTGGGTATTACTTAATGCTAAGATTGGAGACAGATGTCAGCTTGTAGGTGACGATCTTTTAGTCACAAATGTGAAGTTCTTAGAAAAAGCTATTAGAGAGAAGGCAGCCAACTCGATACTTATCAAAGTAAATCAGATTGGAACCCTTTCTGAAACCTTCGCGGCTATCGAAATGGCCCATAAGGCAGGATGGACGGCTGTTGTGTCTCATAGATCTGGAGAAACAGAGGATAATACCATCGCTGATATTTCCGTAGCATTGAATACGGGACAAATAAAGACTGGATCATTATCAAGATCGGACAGGATGGCAAAGTATAATCAATTATTAAGGATTGAAGAGGAACTTGCCGAAGAGGCGGTTTATCCTTCACAGGTTTAACAGAATTTTAAGAGCCACAGAATGTGGCTCTTTTTTTTTACTTTTATCATATGATACGGGATTTCATCAAGAGAATACCACCTTTTTTTAGAAGCTTTTATTTTATAGCCAGTCTTCTTTTTTTTGCTTGGTTACTGATTTTCGATTCCAATGACTTGATTACTCAAATGAGGCTGTCTAGTAAAGAAAAAGAGTTGATAGAAAGAAAGGATTACTATGAGGAGGAAATCCAAGTAGTGAAGTCTGACAGAGAAGCGTTACTTAATAGTGAGGAGCTACTTGAAAAAGTGGCAAGAGAGAAGTACTTAATGAAGAAAGAGGATGAGGACGTTTTTATTATTGTCGATGAGGAATAAGCTACTAATCATTCTCTTCTTTTTATTTTTTAGCCCATTTACGCCGGTTTCAGCTCAGGGCCTTTTTGGTGATAAGGTTTTCGTAGGTGGAGGAATAGGTTCTGATGGAATTGTGCTTAGTCAAACGAATATCCGAGTAAGTATAAATGGTCATGTTGGTTACAAGATTACGGATAGGGCATCAGCAGGATTCAGGGCAAGATACGTGTACGATAATTATCGTTTATTCGATGTAAACCTTGCACATATTGGTGGCGGAATTTTTACTCGATATATCATTACTCAAAATATTTTTGCAGCAGCAGAATACGAGCGAATGACCTATGAAGTGGCTACTAGCAATAATTTCAATGATAGGAATCGGATCGGATTCGACAGTATGTTCATTGGTGGTGGCTATTTTCAACCTATGGGAGGCTTGCTGACATTTAGTCTTACAGGTTATTTCAATCTTCTTTATGGAGATGGAGAGAGTTCTCAATACCCATCTCCATTTTTAATAAGGGCCGGTTTCAATTACGGCTTTTAAAGCCTGATGTCATATTTTGGTCTGTTAGAAAAAGTCTACCTTGATAGAGATTTGCAGGTGCTTGTTCTACCGTATATACTGTCGCCTTGCTTCCTTTCTTTAGTTGGATTGACCTACTAAGGTTTTTTCGACGAGGGGAGTTCGTTCATCCCTTGAATGCTGAGATTTTCCTGTACAGTAGTAGGCGTTATCAGCGAACAGGCTATTCGAAGGCAACCTGATACTTTTTTGCTAGCGCCTGAAGGTCTTTTTTGACAGGTTCGAGAAGTGGGATTCCTTTTGACTTCCTGATTTCTTCAATTTTTCTTTCAGGATCTCCAGGTATCAGAACAGCTTGATCCTTGTGAATTCTGTTTGCATCTCGAAATCGTTCAATCCAATGGTCCATATGCTTTTTGAATTCCTCTGCAGGCCTGAAACCATCGATTCTCATCGCACCAAAGAAATGCCCTAACCCTTCCCCCACTGGATCCGGATGAGGGTCTAAAAATGCCACAAAGGGTGGAACCCAAGGACCATAATTTGCACCAGAGAGTACCGCTGATAAGATATCAACAACGCTGCCAAGGATGTATCCTTTGTGAGAACCGTGTTCAGGGTCTCCACCGAGAGGTAAAAGAGCTCCACCTTTCTTAACCCCATGGGCGTCGGTGGTTTGATGCCCATCTTTGTCTTGCAGCCAGCCGAAGGGCGCATCCATATCTTTTCTTTGGAGCACTTCTAGCTTTCCGTTTGCTGCTGTTGTAGTAGCCATGTCGGCAACAAAAGCTGGCTGTTTATCTGTTGGAATTGCTACTGCTATAGGATTCGTACCCAACATTCTTTCGTTACTGTAAGTAGGTGCAACTAGTGGGCTCGCATTTGTCATGGCTATTCCAATGCAATCTTCTTCTAAGGCAAGCATTGCGTGGTATCCAGCAATGCCGTAGTGATTAGAGTTTTTTACTGCTATCCATCCACTACCAACTTCTTTGGCTTTCCTAATTGCAAGTCTCATGGCGTAGGGCCCACTGATGAGCCCTAAACCGGCATCTCCGTCAACAACACCAGTACTGGGAGTCTCATGTACGATTCTAAGCTTTGGTTTTGGGTTTACCCGTCGCTTTTCATAGAGGCGAATGTATCCTGCGAGTCTCGCTATTCCATGACTATCGATACCTCTGAGATCTGCTCCAATCAAAATGTCCGCAGCTTCTTTTGCCTCCAACGGATCATGTCCAATTGCTTGTAATACCTTACTTGTAAAATCATGTAAATAGTGATAGCTGTAGCTCATAAGTATCGCTCGTTATCTATAAGTATTCTCAGACTGTAGTTGATCTATTGTGTTGAGCAGAAGACCCTCTTTGAGTGCAAATGCGGAAACTCTAATGTTTCTTAACCCACAAGTATCTAGTATGTATTTGATTAGAATTACGGCAACGACAATCATATCAACACGAAGCGGAATCATACCTTTTATTTTTAACCGCTCTTCACGATTTTTAGTAATTAGTTCTTGGAAGATTTTTTCAAAAGAAGCTACCGTAAGGGGAAGTTCTGTCAAATCGGGATTTAATTCTTTTCTTTCTCGATTACAATGAATCTCACTCAATGTATCAAAGGTGCCACTACTTCCAATTAAGGTCAATGGTTGGTGTCTATCAATAGCTTTAAAAAGAGGACCTAGCTGATGAAAGATGTAATGCTCTAATTTGGAAATTTCTTCCAGCGTAATGGGGTCATTGTGGTGAAACTGATCTACTAATCTTTGACCTCCAATTTCAAAGCTTTGTAGCCAATTAATTTTGTTGCCAGAAGCTATTATGAATTCAATACTTCCTCCGCCAATATCCATGATTAACGAAGGATTCTCACCAATATCCATGGCTTTACGCACCCCGTAAAAAATATATTCAGCTTCCTGAATTCCTGAAATGATCCTGACTTCTATTCCTACTTTTTCCTTGATATCTGCGACCAATTGTTGTCCATTTTTGGCATTGCGTATTGCGCTTGTCGCTGTTGCAAAAGTCTTGGTAGTATCGTGTTCTTTTATAACCTCCGAGAAGGTATTAAGTGTATCTAAGGCCCGCTTCCATGCTTCAGAAGTAATACTTCCTTTGCTGATACCATCTTGACCTAACCTTACAGCAATTTTTTCACGGTAGATTTCACGGAAATCACCTCCTTTAACATCTACAATCAAAAGATGAAAGGTATTGGTTCCCATGTCTATTACTGCTACTCTCATGGTCGGAAATTGTTCGCGCAATTTAATCGATAAGCGATCAACAACCTAGCTTCTTAAAAACCACTTAAATATCAAGATGATGGTAATCAAAACTTGTAGATCGGCGTCTTTGCTGTTTAAATTTTATCTTTACTCTGACTGGAAAATCAATCAAAATGAGTGATAAGAAACCCAAATCTGCCATTACTATCAAACCTGTTTCTGAAAAACATGCCGATTTACAGAAGCTAAATAAAAAGGCATTTGAAGGAGGTGGAAAAGCAAGAATTCAAAAGCAGCATGAAAAGGGAAAACTGACAGCTAGAGAAAGAATTCAATTGCTTCTGGATCCTAATTCCTTTGAGGAATTTGATAGACTAGTGGTTCATCGTTCGCATGATTTTGGCCTCGAAAAAGAAAAGTTTTTTGGTGATGGAGTCATAACCGGATATGGTAAGATTGACGGAAGACTTGTCTACGTTTTTAGTCAGGATTTCACAGTTTTCGGAGGGTCTCTATCCGAGACTTTTGCAGAAAAAATATGCAAAGTTATGGACCTTGCCATGAAGAATGGGGCTCCGGTAATTGGGTTAAATGATTCTGGAGGTGCTAGAATCCAGGAGGGTGTTGTTTCGCTAGGCGGATATGCTGATATTTTTTATAGAAATGTGAGAGCGAGTGGGGTGATTCCTCAACTGTCAGCTGTTCTGGGACCTTGTGCAGGAGGTGCTGTCTATAGTCCTGCATTGACAGATTTCATATTCATGGTTGAAAATACCAGTTACATGTTTGTGACCGGGCCCAACGTAGTGAAAACGGTTACCCAAGAAGAAGTTACTGCCGAGGAACTTGGAGGAGCCAAAACACATGCAATGAAGAGCGGAGTAAACCATTTTATCTCTGCTAATGAAGTGGTTTGTATACAGGATTTAAGAAAACTATTCAGCTACATTCCTTCTAACTGTGAAGAAGAGCCGCCGGCCTTACCTTATGAATCGACAAATGATGAATTAAGAGTAGCGCTTGACAAGATACTTCCTGATAATCCCAATCAACCGTATGAGATGCGAGATGTGATCAACGAGATTGCGGATAAGGATAGCTTTTTTGAAGTCCAGAAAGATTTCGCAGAGAGCATTATAATAGGGTTTAGCCGTATCGGAGGGCGAAGTATAGGTATTGTAGCCAATCAACCTATGAGTTTTGCTGGAGTGTTGGATGTAAAATCGAGTAAGAAAGCCGGTCGTTTTGTCCGGTTTTGCGATGCATTCAATATTCCATTATTGGTTTTAGTAGATGTACCAGGGTTTTTACCGGGAACAGATCAGGAATGGAATGGTATTATTTCTCAAGGGGCAAAGCTGTTGTTTGCATTTAGTGAGGCAACTGTTCCACGGGTTACAGTGATAACCAGAAAGGCATATGGAGGCGCCTATGATGTGATGAACTCTAAGCATATCGGTGCGGATCTAAATTTTGCATGGCCGACGGCAGAGATTGCTGTCATGGGTGCTCAAGGTGCTTCAGAAATTATTTTTAGGAAGGAAATTCAATCATCAGAGAATCCCAATGCTAAGCATCAAGAGAAAATTGATGAATACACTGATAAGTTTGCCAACCCATATCATGCTGCTGGAAGAGGATTCGTTGATGAGGTAATTTATCCGAGGGAGACTAGGTCCAAGCTGTTAAAGGCTTTTGAGATGTTGGAAAACAAAGTAGATACGCTACCTAAGAAGAAACATGGTAATATTCCACTTTAGTAGCACATAATGCTTATCATCTAGAACAATGAAGAAGAATAAAAAAGTCATAGTTGTTACTGCTGCTAGTAGAGGAATCGGTAAAGCGTGTGCAGAAGCGCTTGCAGGGGAGCAGCACAAACTTATTTTGATGTCTCGCTCAGATGATCTTTTTCCTCTAGCGGACAGGTTAGATGCCAGGCCAATTAAAGGCTCTGTGGATTCTGCTCAGGACATTGAACGAGTTGTAGGATTTACTTATGAAAAATATGGCCGGATAGATGTGGTGATTAATAACACGGGACACGCGCCAAAAGGGAAATTGATTGACCTTTCAGATGAAGATTGGAGATTAGGAGTTGATCTATTATTGCTGAATGTTATCAGAATGTCAAGGATGGTGACACCAATCATGAAGAAACAGGGAGGAGGCAGCATCGTTAATATCTCAACTTTTGCTGCAAAGGAGCCAAATCTCAGTTTCCCCGTGTCATCTGTATTGAGATCGGCCTTGTCCAGCTACTCTAAACTTTTTTCAAAAGAGTATGGAGCCGATAAAATTCGGATGAACAACATTCTCCCGGGATATATAAATAGTTATAAGGCGGACTTAAAAACTATTGAACAAATACCTTTGTTGCGACAAGGGACACCTGATGAGGTGGCAGCCCTGGTTAAGTTTTTAGCGCTAGAGACCTCCTCCTATGTTACAGGTCAAGACTTTGTGATTGATGGAGGCTTGACACAATCGATATAATTTAATAACAATGGATCAACAAAGTACAGATTTCCTTTATAAATACCTTAATAATGCTTCTCCCACTGGGTTTGAGTCTAGCGGTCAGAAGATTTGGTTAGAGTACATCTCATCCTACATTGATGAATACATTTCGGATACCTACGGCACGTTGGTAGGTGTACTCAATCCAAAAGCGGAGTATAAAGTTGTAATTGAAGCCCATGCGGATGAAATCAGCTGGTTTGTGAATTACATAGACGACAAAGGTTATATTTATGTAATTCGAAATGGGGGTTCTGATCACCAAATAGCACCTTCTATGCGAGTAAACCTACATACGAAGGAAGGAGTAGTGAAAGGTATTTTTGGCTGGCCTGCGATCCACGTAAGGAAGGATAAAGAAGACGCCCCTTCCTTAAAGAATATTTTCGTAGACGTGGGAGCTAGCAGCAAAGAGGAGGTAGAAGAATTGGGTATTCATCCCGGAACGGTGATCACTTTCCAAGATGAATTAACCGAATTGAATAACCAGTATCTGGTTGGAAGAGCATTGGACAATCGTATAGGAGGTTTTATGATCGCTGAGGTTGCACGCAGAATTAAGGAAAATGATATAGAGTTGCCGTTTGGGCTATATGTAGTAAACTCTGTGCAGGAGGAAATTGGATTGCGCGGTGCTGAGATGATCTCAAGACGTATCAGACCAGACGTGGCCATCGTCACGGATGTGACACATGATACAAATGCCCCCATGTATGACAAGAAGGCAAGCGGAGATATCTCAGCAGGTAAGGGGCCAACCCTTTCTTATGCGCCAGCTGTTCAGAACAACCTCAGAGATATGATCATTGATGTGGCAAATGAAAACAATATACCCTTTCAGCGGTTGGCATCGTCTCGATTTACCGGAACAGATACAGATGCTTTTGCTTACAGTGCGGACGGAGTAGCTTCAGCTTTGATATCGTTACCGTTGAAGTACATGCATACTACGGTAGAGACTGTTTCCAAGGAAGATGTAGAGAATGTGATTCAGCTGATCTTTGAAACCGTCAAGAACATTAAAGATGGACAAGATTTCCGATATATTAAATGATCCCGTCAGAGGCGACTAACGTTTCATATAAGCAACTAGATCAAAAGATGAATCGAGCGATAGGCAAAGCCATCGCTCAGTTTGAAATGATTCAACCAGGTGATAAGATTCTTGTTGCTGTAAGTGGAGGAAAGGATAGTCTCTGCATGCTTCATTACTTGAAATCCTATCAAAAGAAGTCTCCCGTTAAATTTGATTACATAGCTGTAAATGTCGACCAAAAGCAGCCGGGGTTTGATGAACAGCACATGCCCAAACTGTTTGTAGGTTGGAATGTGCCTTATAAAATAGTAAGTCAGGATACCTATTCTGTTGTGGTAGATAAAACCCCGGAAGGAAAGAGCTATTGCGCCGTATGTAGTCGGCTGAGGAGGGGGATCCTCTATGAAACTGCCAAAAGCCTAGGTTGTAATAAAGTGGCACTTGGTCACCATCTGGATGATGTCTTGGAGACTTTTTTACTTAATACTTTCTTTTCAGGAAAGCTGGCAGCAATGCCCGCAAAGTATCAAACCGACAAGGAAGGTATTGAAGTGATCCGACCGTTATTCAATGTTCGTGAAGAATGGATTACTGCGTTCTCTGAATTAAATGAATGGCCGATCATGCCATGCAACCTTTGTGGGTCGCAGGAGAACTTACAAAGGAAAGCAATGAAGGAACTACTCTCCTCTCTACATGGCAAATACCCAAAATTAAAGGAAACGTTTTTTGCAGCTTTACATAACGTAGATGTTGACTTTTTGCCGGATCAGCGTTGGTGGTCGGAAAAAACACCCTCTTCGATCTGATATGACTTTACGTGATGGTTTAGGTGAAATATTGAAATTTGATCAACCACCAAAGCGCGTTATAAGTCTGGTGCCGTCAATTACCGAATGGCTGGTCGATGTGAGGGTCGATGTAATAGGGAGAACGAAGTTTTGCATTCACCCTAAAGCTGCTGTGCAAAGTATCCCATTGGTTGGCGGAACCAAAAATTTCAGATTTGATACGATCAAGGAATTAAATCCTGACCTGATTATTGGGAACAAGGAAGAAAACTATCAAGAGGGAATCGATCTCCTCAAAAAGGATTTTAATGTCTGGATGACGGAGATAGGGTCTTTTCAAGAGTCAATCACATGTTTCGACCAGTTGTCTACCTGTTTAGAGGTAAAGGAGAATTGGGGTGTTCTTAGGGATAAACTTAACCATCAATACAGGCTGCATATTGATAAAGACAAAGGCACAGTAGTTTATCTGATATGGCAAAAACCTTACATGGCAATCGGCGACAACACATTTGTGAATAGTATGCTTTCAGACTTTGGGTATAAGAATCTGATAAAAACAGATCGGTATCCTGAGGTCACTATGGAGGAAGTCATTCGACTAAATCCGGAATTTCTGCTCCTCAGTTCTGAACCCTATCCCTTTAAACAGAAACATGTAGAGGAACTTCAATCTCAACTGAAGAGTACCACGGTTAAGCTGGTGAACGGTGAGTATTACTCTTGGTACGGAACGCGGTTGTTAAAACTAAGAGAAGATCAGGTAACTGGAGAATATTGACGTTTTAGCCAGGTACATAATCCTGTCAGTCCCGGAAACAATACCCGTTCGGTAATATTGGCTTGATCAAGCTTATCTCTTATTTCCCATTTAAGTTTCGCAGGGATAATCAGCTTAAACCACTCTAGATTTTTCTTACTGGTTATCCATCTATCGATCGTTTTTTGACTGTTGTTCATAACACTGAACAAGGCATGTTGGTTGACAATCCGCGCGTCGAGTGAAGGAGGCTCAAAAAATACGACGATCTCTTTCAATTCATCAAAGTCATCAAGGCTGGATATCGCTGATGCAAGCATCTGGGCGGTAAAAATGTCTGAACCCTCTTTTCTATTTATCGACCTTAATGCCTTTGGAAGTGTTGCATGGACACTGCTATAGTTCACTGCCCATATTACAGCGTCCTCAGTGTATAATTCCATATTTGCAGTTGCAAAATGAAGTGCTACATAAGGGGAAAAAGTCCAATCAAGTAATCTCGTAGGTAAACCATGATGTTGAGCGATTGAAAGCCAATGCCAGATGGTATCATCATCAAGTATGTCTTTGTAAGAGTACTTTTGAAAGTTTCTAATAATATGCCTTTCCAGTTCCCAGAAATTTCCTCCAAGCCGCATCAGCGATGTTTGTAGATCGTAATTCACTGAACCTAACCCTCGATATGCATATTTTGAACGGAACCTGCTTATTTTTTGATTCCAGGTGTCATGAAAAAGTTTTTCTTGTAGGTCAGACCAGCTTTCGGCAATGATTTCCATGAAGGGAAGTTAGTGGGTTTCAATATGCATCCCAACCATTTGTAGATGTTCCCAAAAAGAAGGGTAAGATTTCTTTACAACATCTGGTTCTTCAATTTGAACCTTTTGCCTCATTGCGACAGGTGCGAATGCCATCGCCATTCTGTGATCCTCGTAGGTATTAATGGGTTGGATCGAAGAAGGAATATTCCCTGGTATCATCGTCCAAGTATTTCCTTCTTCAGTTAGAGAAGCGCCCAGCTTTTGAAGTTCATTTTGCATAGCCAATACGCGGTCTGTTTCTTTTATTTTAAGACTTTCAAGACCTACCATCTTAAGTTTTGTTCCTAGTACTGCAGCTGTCACCATGACGGTCTGTGCAAGATCAGGACAAGTACGGAAGTCTAGAGAGAGATCATTTGTTACCTTACCGGAATGCGTTAATTCTGCTCCTTTATTATGGTATACTGTGGAGACGCCAAGATTTTTCATTATTTCAGCAATTCTTTGATCTCCCTGAAAGCTGTTTTCTCTTAATCCCTTAAGAACAATTCTTGAATCTTTTTGTAGCGCAACCATCGAATACCAGTAGCTAGCCCCTGACCAATCACTTTCGATGGTGTAGTTGGCTGATCCATAACCTTGAGGACTTATCGAGATCAGTTCATTTTCGTCCCAGTCGTATCGAATGCCAAAATGCTGCATCAAGGCAAGTGTCATCTGAATGTATGGTTTGCTAAAGACATGACCTCTCAATTGAATTTTAAGACCAAGGGGAAGCCTGGGAGCAATCATTAGCAACGCACTAATATACTGGCTACTAATATTACCTGGAATTTCGATTTGATTGGACTTTTGAACTGATATGCCTTTTACCTTAAGTGGAGGATAGCCTTCATTCTTTTGATATTCGATTTCAGCTCCCAAAGAAATTAACGCATCTACCAATAGCTTGATCGGTCTTTGTTGCATTCGATCAGTTCCCGTAATGATTTCAGCTTTTCCAAATACGCCTAAATAGGCAGTGCAAAAACGCATAGTGGTTCCGGCATCCAACACATCCCAAACTTCCTCTTTCTCTTCCAGAAGACGTTGCATAGTCTGAGTATCTCTAGCATCTGATAGATTGTTTAATACACAATCAGCACCGAGTGCTTGGATGATTAAAGCCCTATTACTTTCACTTTTTGAAGATGAAAGCGAAATATCACCTCTTATGGGCTGTTGCGGTGCTTCGAGTGAAAAAATCATAAAATTCGAATATTTTTCAACTTATTGGTAATTTTATAGTTCTTTGTTTATAAACTCTCAATCTTATGTCTATTTCTAAAACTGTGTTTGGAATTTTCGCAATGATTTTGCTCGGAGCTTCCACTTTAATCGCCTCCGCACGCAGACCGGAACTTAAAAATAAATGGGTTGAGTTGACGAAAAAGAAATCAGTAGCTCAGAAAGGAGAAAACCTGTTTATTTAACATCAAGGCCGTGATAATAAGCCACGGCATTTTCTATTTGTTGGCGATTTACTTGAACATCATACTGGCATGATCCTACCGCTCTAAGTAGAGAGAAATTTATTTGACCAGCATCGTTTTTTTTGTCATGTATCATAAGTTTTATTAAGCTATCTGCATCTGGAACACTTTGAACATAGCCGTAGATGCCAAATAACCAAGTGCTTAGATCTCTAACCTGTGCAGCTTCCATCCAGCCGAGCTGATGACTTAGACACAATTCCATTATCATACCTACTGCTACGGCTTCACCATGAAGCATGTCTTTTCCATTCTCCAGGTGATAGGTCTCCACTGCATGCCCCATTGTATGCCCAAAGTTCAGGATTTTTCTCAGTCCTTTTTCCAGTGGATCTTCCTCTACAATTTCTCCTTTTATTTCTACAGATCTTACCAAAAGTAAATCCCAGTCTTCTTCATTTGAAAAAGACCTATTCCTGATGTCCTTAAGGTAGTTTTTATCCCATATGAAACCATGTTTGATTACCTCCGCATAGCCAGACCTAAGCTGACGTTCGTTCAGCGTTTTAAGAAAAACGTCGGATAGGATTACCGCGTCTGGATCCTTAAAGACACCAATGTGATTCTTTAGTCCTTTATAGTCAATGCCAAGTTTTCCTCCAATACTTGCATCTACCTGCGATAATAATGTAGTGGGAACATTAATAAACCGAATTCCTCTCTTGTAAGTGGAAGCAACAAATCCACCCATGTCTCCTATAACTCCTCCTCCCAAATTGATCAAAAGCGATTTTCTGCTTAGACCTGCCTCGGTCATTTGATCCCATATTTGGCTGCATGTCGATAGGTTCTTGTTTTGCTCTCCACTTTTGACTTCAATGACCTGGTCATAATACTCCGATAGTAAAGGGAGACAGAATTTCCTCGTATTTTCATCGACTAAAATCGCAACCTTATCGGGTGCTAGTCTTTTTACAAGTGACCAGATTTCCTCATCCGCTTCTCGATTAAATTGTATGTAGGCAGGTAGTCCTTCCATGCTTCAAAAATACATCTGTTTCGTTTGTATAAAAGACTGTAATAGTAATGATTTCACCTTGCTATCTTTGCGCCGCCAATATATTAAATGATACTAGAGGATGATCAAATTTGACGATACTGCAGTGGCATTTGCTGGTCGTAGCAACTCAGAATTGGAACGGTCCTATTTTGTGTTTAGAATAATGAAATATCCTTTCGTAGTCAAGATTGGCACCTTCATGACGTTATTGGCATTAAGATTGAAATTGCCAGTAAAGAATTTGATCAAAAAGACACTCTTCTATCAATTTTGTGGCGGTGAGTCTATAAAAGATTGTGGAAGGAGTATAGAAAACCTCTCGAAGTTTAATGTTCAAACAATTTTGGATTATAGTGCGGAAGGGCAGGAAGAGGAGGCAAGTTTTGATCAGACCTTGACTGAGGTTTTACAGACTGCTGATGCAGCTAAGGAAGACCCAAACATCCCGTTCTGTGTGGTAAAGTTGACAGGGTTAGGATCACGGACGCTGATGACCAAAGTACAGGCGAATGAGACGTTGACTGCAGAAGAGGAACAAGCGTTTAGGCGATTCAAAAATCGTGCTGCAGCTATTGCACAAAAAGCAGATGATAATGGAGTAAAGTTCATGATCGATGCGGAAGAAACATGGATACAGGAGGTGATTGATCGTGTTTGCTACGACCTTATGCTTAAGCACAACAAGAGAAGGCCTATAGTTTACAATACCTACCAATTCTATTGTAAGGCAGCATACGGTAACATGGTAAAGGCATTCGAGCAGATCACAGGTAAAGGTTGCTATTTTGCAGCAAAATTTGTGCGAGGAGCATATATGGAGAAAGAGCGAGAAAGGGCGGAAGAATTGAAATATCAGGATCCAATCCAACCGAACAAGGCTGCGACAGATGCCGATTTTGACCAAGCACAGGTTTTTGCGCTGGAACACTTAGACAAGTTTTCAGTACTGTCCGGCACTCACAATGAACTTAGCAGTGCTAAATTGGCTGAAATGGTCACAGAAAAAGGGATTGCAAAAGAAGATACCAGGGTGTTTTTCGCACAACTTTTGGGAATGAGCGATCATATTTCTTTTAAGCTAGCTACTGAAGGTTACAATGTTGCGAAATATATGCCATATGGGCCTGTGGAAAAGGTAATGCCTTACTTGTTCAGGAGAGCTGAGGAGAACACGTCAGTAAAGGGGCAAACAGGCAGGGAGTATGACCTGATAAAAAACGAAGTGGAAAGAAGAAAAATTAATACATGCAATTAAGCGAGCAAGAGCTACAGCGACGAAAAGAAAGGGGAGAATTGATAGCCATGGGTGTAGATCCCTACCCTGCGGAGCTTTTCCCAGTAAATGTGACTACTGCGGATATTCACGAAAACTACAATCGGAGAAAAACGGACTATAAAGATATATCCATTGCCGGTAGAATAATGAGCCGCCGCATCATGGGGTCAGCATCATTTGCAGAATTGCAAGATGCATCTGGTAGGATTCAGCTCTATGTTCGGAGAGATGATATCTGCGAGGGAGATGACAAGGAATTGTACAATACGGTATTCAAGCGTAAACTTGACATAGGTGATATCATTGGGGTCAAGGGCTATGTATTCACCACTCAAGTTGGTGAGATTTCAATTCACGTTACGGAGTTTAAGATTCTTTCCAAGTCTCTAAAACCACTTCCTATTGTAAAAGAGGCAGTAGATGAGGAAGGCAATAAGAAAACGTGGGATGCTTTTTCTGACCCTGAACAGCGATACCGTCAACGCTACTTAGACCTGATTGTAAATCCCCAAATCAAGGAGACCTTCATTAAGCGAGCAAAATTGGTGAATACAATCCGGGATTTTTTTAATGAAAAGGGATACCTGGAGGTTGAGACTCCGATACTCCAACCCATTCATGGTGGCGCTGCAGCGCGGCCTTTTAAGACACATCACAATACCTTAGATATGACCCTGTATCTAAGGATTGCCAATGAGCTGTATTTGAAACGTCTCATTGTCGGTGGTTTTGACGGTGTATATGAATTTTCCAAAGACTTTAGAAACGAGGGAATGTCTCGTTTTCATAACCCAGAGTTTACTCAAGTCGAACTGTATGTCGCATATAAAGATTATTTCTGGATGATGGACTTAATGGAGGAAGTCGTAGAACGTATTGCTATTAATGTTTCAGGTGATACTAAGATTCAGGTGGGAGAGAATATAATTGATTTCAAGAGGCCATGGAAGCGCTTCACCATGTTTGAAGCTATTGAGCATTTTACAGGGATTGATATTTCAGAAATGGATGAAACTGCGCTTCGATTGACTGCCAATAGCCTTGGAATCTCAACAGATGATACCATGGGTAAAGCCAAGTTGATCGATGAGATTTTTGGCGAGAAGTGTGAGCACAATTTGATTCAACCTACCTTTATCACGGATTATCCTGAAGAGATGTCTCCTTTGACTAAAAAGCACAGAAGCAAAGAGGGTTTGGTGGAGCGTTTCGAAGCAATTTGCAACGGAAAAGAGATCATGAATGCCTATTCGGAATTAAATGATCCAGTGGATCAAAGAAAACGCTTCGAAGATCAGTTAGAGCTTGCAAAAAGGGGTGATGAAGAGGCGATGGCTTTGGACGAAGATTTTCTGAGAGCTTTGGAGTTTGGGATGCCTCCAACAGCCGGAGTGGGACTGGGGATTGACCGTCTTACGATGATTATGACAGATTCACCCTCTATTCAGGACGTACTATTTTTTCCTCAAATGCGTCCAGAGAAGCAGTTGCCTGCTGTGGAATTGAATGAGGATGAGAAGGCTGTTTTTGAACGCCTAAAACCAAATGGGAAAATGAGACTAAACGAGCTGAAAGATCAGGTGGGACTTAGCAATAAAAAATGGGATAAGGCTATCAAGGGCCTTCGAAATTCGGGTTTTGCTAATGTGACCAAAACAGACGATGGTTTGTTTATTGAAGTGATCGAGTAGCTATTATACATGTCATAACACAAAGGGTGGAGTGCTATGTCCTCCACCCTTTGCGTTAAAAGCTCATTCTTACAGAAACAACATAGTTTCTACCCGGACCTGATATCCCTGAGCTGTAGGTTCGATACCTCTGATCAGTAATGTTTTCGATTCCAGCGTTTATAGACAACCATTTTTGAATGGTATAGCTGGATTTGAAATTCACAGTGTACCATCCAGGAGCATAAGTTTTTCCCATTTCATCTAATGCGTAGATTTCAGTTTTAGATCTTTCATCCAATGATAGTTGATTTGCTTCCAAGCGGCCTTGGTATTGTGTGTTTAATTCTATTTGCCATTTAGGTTGTTGAAATTGAACTCTGGTGACTCCAAACGTGGGTGCAACATGTCGGATAGGTGTTGCCAGGCCCTCTTCATTTTTTTCTGTTCCTTGTTGTATGTTAAGGTCCGATTGCACAGCCAATCCGGATTCAGTTTTTAGCTCGATACCAATTTGCGCTCCATAGATACTAGCCTCAGACAAGTTTTGAATAGCTTGGACCCTACTCATTTCTCCATCATAGACAATGCTATCTCGACCGTTCAGTAAGAAATTTCGTCTCACCATCACGTTATCAAGAATAGTGTAATATCCCGTTATATCAAGTTTCAGGTTTTCAAGAAGGATCAGAGAAGAGCCCATATCAAGATTATAGGCATATTCAGAGCTGAGTTGATTATTAGGAACAGTAACAGCTCCAGGCTCCGAATCAAAGACTTTTCCGATATCGTCCACATTCGGGGCTCTGAATGCAGTACCAGCATTGATATTAATGATCCAGTTGTCGAAAGGTCTAAATACTGAGCCAAGATGTCCTGTAACCGATGCATCAGATAGCCCCCCCGAGTCAAAGGAAAACTGATAAAAAGCAGTGTCAAACCGGGTATCTATCGCAAAAGCACTTATCCGAATACCTGTATTCAATGACCAGCTTTGTGACAACTCTCTATTATAGGAAGCATAAACCCCCGTTGACTGCCAGGACGCATTCGGATATCTACTTGGGCCTTTTTCTGAGCTCTCGTCAGCTAAATCAGTAACTATACCAGCAGAATTAACATCATTATGAACGTATTCTAGTCCATAATTGAGGGTCTGAGAATCATCCCATTTCTTAAGAAAATCTATATTTAAGGAGTATGCAGTTACCAATTCTTTCCTGGAAGTTTGCAGGGATGAGTTTAATGGCCGTGTAATCCGCCTCTCTTGAAAACCCTGTCTCGCAAAGCGGAAACTTGCATTTTGATACAGCTTATTCGGCTTGATGTGAACTAAATGGATCAGGTTCATCACCCATTTTTGAGGGCCATAATCCCAAACAGCAAATTGTGGCACATTATTTTTCGTTCGGTTATGCCGGTCGTATCTTCCATATGAGGAAGTTTCAGAATAATGCAGCCCGTAGTTAATCTTTAAATGATCGCTAAACCGGTAAGAGACCTTTTGCATAAAGTTAGCTTGGGAATAAGCTGATGGCTGTTGTAGAAGCTGGTCTTCTTGCAATCTGATTTCGTCTACTCCATCTGAGTCTGGTATTACAAATTGTGTTTTAAGAAAATCTTCCGGGCCATTGCTTCCCTGCTTTAGGTCATCAAAATCCCAATAACTTAGGCTGCTTAGGAATCCCCATTTGTGATTAGCGATCGTAATGTCTACATGACCTGTTTTCTCGTTGTTGGCGGAAGAATACCGCGAGATTAGATTGACAGCGGCGTTCCATTTTTCATCAGAATTGAAAGTTGGAGCCTTAGTTTGGAAGCTCATCACGCCACCAACGGCGTCACTTCCGTAAATAACGGAGCCGGGACCAAAAAGGACTTCGGTATTTTGAATATTGAAAGGGTCCAAATTGATCACATTTTGAATGTTACCCCCTCTGAATATTGCAGTATTCATTCTAACACCATCTATCGCATAGATCAATCTATTGGCGGCAAACCCACGAATCATCGGGCTTCCTCCACCTTGCTGACTCTTTTGAATAATAACTTTTCCAGAAGTCCCAAGTAAATCGGCAGCTGTCTGAGGATTTTGAAATTGTACGGTTTTTGGGTCAACAGTGATCACTTTCATTGGTACATTATCCATGCTTTGTGACCACCTGGATGCGGTTATGATAACTTGATCAAGGTTAAATAAGGCGGGGGTGAGTTCGATCATCAAATTCGGCTCAAAGCTAAAATCAAGGGTTATTGTCTTAGTTTCATAACCCAAAGCACGAATGGTTATTTCCATGCTTCCTTTGAAAGCATCATTTTTTGCCTGGCCATATCTATCGGATATGGCATAAACTTCAGCATTACGAGAAATAATAATGGCTCCTTCGACGGGCTCCTTTGAGTCTTCTGCAAGTAGCGTAACCGATTGCCCAAAGCATACGGTAACCAAAATGCAGAAAACACCACACAGTAGTAGTTTATACATTAAAGTATTTTGAAAAATTGTAGATCAGATGTTTATGATGCTACAATAAATCGGGTGGAGGTGTATGACAGGAAATTACTTTTTCACTGAAAGGAGCTTTCCATTTCGCGAAATGATCTATTAATGAAGCTATAGTTTCTGATTGCCAATCATTTGAGTCTTCAAAGAAAAGGCTCATGAATAATTTATGAATAGATAGCTGTACCTCCCGATGTTGTTCATCTTGCTGCAAAGCCCCTGATACTAATGCCTCTAATTGTTTTTTTACTTTTGTCTCGGCATGATCCCAAATACATCGGTATCTAACTGAGTCAGCAGTGATGGTGTGCTCGATGATATCATACATCTCGCCTTGAAATTGAAACTCCCTTTCATGCTCCCATTCAAGATATGTTTTTGCTTCTTCTAGAGAAAAGGTTAAAGTGACAATATCGACTTCTGAGTCAGTGAATAGTAGTTTATGCTCAAGTCTTTCCTGTACTTCGTATTTGTGATGAGCTAACCAAACTACAAGACTACTTACTGGCAGTATTACAGAGAAAATCAGGAGATAAGGAGCTATGAATCGCATCAAATTTATCAAAGACTAAATTAAAACATTCGGCATATCAAAATCCAAAAAATATTGACGGATGGAGAGTGTAGCAATGTAAAAAAGATCTATTTATGGAGGTGCAGGGCATTTTTTACCGCTGTTGACCAATGATCATAACCCTTTTGATTGAGGTGTAACCCATCCTCCATGTACAGCTCCGGACGGGTTTGTTGATCTCTGGTTAGGAGAGCATCGTAGGTATTAACCTGAAATGCGTTGCCCAATGCCTCTAAACTAGTTTTCATCATTTGGTTTACTTCCTTAATGATGGATCTGCTGTTTTCTCGATGAGGGCTTGGTTTCACCGTGATAGAGAAGATTCTAACATCAGGGTTTTGATCTCTAAACATTGCACATAGCTTCAAAAATCGTTCATGTATCTCATGTGCATTGTACCCTTGAGAAAGGTCATTATCGCCTCCATACAGCACAATGTTTGAAGGAAACAGGTTTTTGAATACCTCTTCATAATGATGAATGCAAGCATCAAAATGCGATCCCCCAAATCCAAGATTGATGACATTAAGTGGATTGAGATCATCAGACATGGAGGTCCATAGCCTAAGAGTCGAGCTACCATAGAAAGCATATAAATCACTGTAGTCTTGATGCCTGGCAATCCTTCTTTTTAAAATTCTGATATCTCTATCAAATGTTTCCAACTACAGTCCTGCTAATTTCTTAACCTCTTTCTTATACCACTGCTGATAATCCAGAAGAAATGAATGCATCTGTAATTGATCCTGAGGGTCTGCGATTTTCTTACTGATTTTGAAGGGGGCAAATATCTTGCAACGAAACTGATTGCGACGAGCTCTCTTATCAAAATTTGCAATCACCAAAGGAACAATCCATGGCTCAACTTCCTGTGTCAACGCAAGTCGGAATGCTCCACTTTTTAAAGGTCCGGGAGATTCAGCCGTTTCAAAAGAGGATCCTTCAGGGCTTATGATGAGATTCTTTCCTTTGCGTAAATAGTGACCTGCTTTTTGATAGAAGGATTCTCTGGCTTTTTCTTTTAGTTCTTGGCTTTGATCACGCTGCTCAGAATCCACAGTATAGACGTCAATGTGTCCTAGTTTTTCGTAGTATTCCTGATGGCCATACTCGATGTCTTTTCCTACACGAACTACACGCAGTCCAGCATCCTGATATTTGACAAAACAGATCTTTGCACTGATAAAATGGCTATCTAGCGTTACTTGAAAATTATTGGGAAGCGTGTTGTAAGGATGATTTTTCAGGTGGTTGTAAATAAAAATATGTCCTCCCTTTTCGGGTAGATGATTCCATCCTTGAATCTTATAATCCACATGATTAAATGCGCTAATGGTCGCTTTTGCGCAAACGGAACGTGCCTTTTCCGGTTTTGATTTTTGCGGAAGTAGGGAGACGCTTTGGTAAACATTGATTAATCCCTGATAGAATAAATATTCTTTTGAAAGCTCTTGCAGATTATCAAGGGCAACAGAGGCAAGATGCTTTTCATGAACATCTCCCGACTTATGCAAATCATGTAGGATGTCAAAGGCTCTTCTTTGACTGTGTTTATGCTTTAGTAAATGCGGTATTTCATGAAGAGGAGAATCCAGAGAAAGCCTGGTCGCGTTTGCATCAATCAAGGTCTTTACCGCTACCCACTCTACATTGTGAGTAAATGTCAGAAATCTGGCTCTGACGACCTGTGTTTGATGATTAACCAACCAAAGCATTCGTTTAAAAAATTGAAAGGCTAGCTTTTGATCGATTGCGAACAGCCCGTTTAATTCTGCATAATCAAAATAGTAGATGGATGTAGTATGACGTGCTATTAATGATCCGTAGTTAGTACTGCTACTTTGACTTATCCACGTTAAACTAAAACCAGGTGTTGAAATAGATCGATATAATACCCTACTTCTTGACATACTTTCATAGACAAGGTCTACCCATCCTTGGTTTAGTATAAAGAAGCCTTCTCTGCATTGCCCCTGATGGCTTATCGTATCACCTGGTCGATATACTCTTTTTTTGCAGATTTCTGCAAATGCCTTGATGTGAAAATCCTCAAAGGTTTCAAAGAAGGGAGATTTTTGGAGAAATTCTGCTACACTCTTCTTTCGTGGTTTGACCTGATCAAAGGATTCAGAAGCGGGTGAGAGGATCGAATCCCATACTGGAGCGACTTGACTTAGGTGCTCCAAAGACTCCGTGATCAAATGATTATATCTTGTTAGTACAAACTGGAAGAAACTGATTCCAAACTCATGGTCAGCTTCTGATTTGGCCATAAGCTTTTTGATATCAAATGCGATCAGGACCGCAGATGTTGATTTAACAGAGATTTCAACAGCATATCGAAATGGGGCATTCATAGCTGACCAACCTACCGGGGCGTGTTTCTGCTTAATCACACCTAATTCCACTCGTGCTTCCTCTTCACTTTTTCGGGCTGAAACGGTAAGTTCACCTGATTCTAATAGGTAGAATGTGGTACCTCTTTTGTACTGCAGGGTGACTAATTCACCCTGTAGGAAGGTCTTTCTACTACCAATAGATGTGAAATGGCAGAGAAAATCTTTTTCGATCTCGGGCCTTTTTATTTCAAACGCAATCACTTCATTATTCTGATGCGAAAATCACAACAAGAATACTAATTATTTAAAATAAACCAATTATTTTTCACTAAATAATGAATTCTATTCAGTGAGTACTATTGCGATTTTCAAATTATCAGGAGCAATTGCTAGTCTAGATATACCAGACCTTCCAAATTTTGTGAGATCTGCAATTTGCATCCAGTCACTACCCTCTGCTAATGACGTTCTAAAAAGTAGATCTCCTTGTCCCATGTAAATGAACCCATCAGAGCTGATAGCGAAATCTTCAGAACCTTCCAATACATTAAGTAGCTTCCTTTTCTCATTTTCTACAGGATTTAGGATTGTAATAGCGGATTTATCTACTGACTGATCTATGTAAACAATGGAGCTATTGTATGTTGCCAAGCATCTGCCAATATTTTCCTGTATAATTTCGGCTCTTTGTGTGGTGATATTAATATGCTGCAAGGTGGAATGAGGCCCAAGAACAAATGCATATAGCTCTTCGTCAGAAAGCCAGGTATGGTACCCAATCTTGATGAAGGGGATAAGTATCTCTCCATTCCCCCCATTAAGACTATACTTCCATAGTAATTGTCGACCATTTTCTTCCAACAGAATTGTACTGAAAGTGTAGCTGGAGGGAATTTGAGTGGGACTGTACTCTCCTCCGGGAGTCGACGTTAGCCATTCTCTTTGAGTCGTTTTTATGTTATAGCTGACAATGTCAGTTTGATTGTTTTGGGTGGATGTGTAAAGCAATTTATTTCCACCTCTGGTAAAAGAAGGTTGATTGTCATAACCAGGATTATTAGATACGTTAATGGGATTAGAGAGTGTTCCTTTGGACGAAATATCAAATAACCAGACTTCGGTGGCAGGCTGTGACCATCCTACAATTGCAAAGGAAATGAGGTAGAAAAATAAAGTAGTTTTCATAATGGATCGACCACTAATATAGGCCAATCGAAGTTCCATCCGAATCAATATCTATCTACCCAGCTGCAGGTTTCCTAGGTAAGTCGGGTATTCAAAGCATTTTACCTGTGATAGGAATGATGCCCCAGCATCATTGGCTGCCTCGTTCTCGGAGTATGTAAGTTAAAGCTTCCAGGGTTTCCTCGAAGCTTTGCGTCATCTGATAGTGATTTTTGAGTTCTAGCCCTACAGCCAGGAGGTTCATCCATCTTCAGTGACTAAATCCGCTTTATCATGTTCTTAGATTGCTTTCTGTAGCTGAATTCTTTTGGACCGTAGATGTGAATTGCCACTTTTTCAATTTTACTTTTGGCTGTATCCCTTAAAAAGTCAGCAAAGGCTGAAGCTTAGGCTGCATGCCTACTACTTTATTTTTGGTATTTTTGAAGTTGCGAAGCTATAATTTGATGCTATGGAAGCATATGTGCAGGCTCTTAATTACGCTATTCCTTTTTTCGTCGCTTTGATTCTAATTGAAATCCTAGTGGCAGCACGCATGAAAGCAGATGTAATTCGTAGTATGGATACGTTGGCTAGCCTCAGTAGCGGTCTTTCAAATGTGATAAAAGATGTTCTGGGACTTACGGTGATTATTGTTTCGTATGCGTGGCTAGTGGATAAAATAGCTTTATTCCATATTAAATCGACGGTTCTCGTTTACGTTTTTGCTTTTATTGGGAAAGATTTTGCCGGGTATTGGGTACATCGAATTGCACATCAGGTTAACTACTTTTGGAATCACCATATAGTACATCACAGTAGCGAGGAGTTCAATTTGGGGTGTGCGCTCAGGCAAAGTATTTCGGAGTGGTTCTCGATCACATTTGTATTCTTGATTCCCATTGCTTTATTAGGAGTTCCTGCTGAAGTTGTTGCTATCATAAGTCCCTTGCATCTATTTGCACAGTACTGGTATCACACACGTCTTATAGGGCGAATGGGGTTTTTAGAAAAAATCATAGTGACACCAAGTCACCACCGCGTGCACCATGCGATCAATAAAATATACCTGGACAAGAATTTGTCTCAGATATTCATTATTTGGGATAAGTTGTTTGGAACCTTCCAGGAAGAATTAGATGATGAACCTCCTGTTTATGGAGTCAAAAGACCAGTTAGGACTTGGAACCCTTTCATTATCAATTTTATTCACTTGCGGCAGCTTATTGTTGATGCCTGGAGGACAAGTAGCTACTTGGATAAACTCCTTATTTGGTTTAAACCGACAGGGTGGAGACCTGCTGATGTCGTAGATAAATATCCCTTAAAAGTCATTAATGACGTTCATGACTATGATAAGTATTATCCTAAGCTGAGCTTCGCCATTCAAACTTGGTCGTGGGTTCAATATATGTTCATTTTCTTAATGACTATGTTCTTTTTTAATACCATCGCAGAGGTAGAAACACTTTGGATCTTTGTTTACGGGGCATATTTATTTTTGTGTATTTGCAGTATGACCATGCTGATGGATCGAAGTATTTATGCCTGGTTGGTTGAAGTAGTAAAATCAGCTGTAGGTTTAGGTTTGATTCTTTATGCAGGTGATTGGTTTGGCCTTGGTAATTATTGGTCAAATGGGATTTACCTAGTAGCTGGTTACTTTGTGCTCTCAGCTGCAATAGTGACTTATTTCCACTTTTCAGAAATAAATAAATCCAATACCCAGTTGCAAGTAGCTTAGAAATTTTTTGACGTAAATCATATGATCGTTTGGGTATATATTAAGACACCATGTTTGGTCGTCTCTACTCCTGATTAAGTGATGCGTTTGGGGTATTTCTTTTTCCTGGCACTCTCAATATATACGAAACACAACCTTAAAATGGGGGCATCGCATTTTTAGTGGTAGCGTAAGGTATCTTTCAATCTTTGATTAATGAATTTACTCTTGATTGTTTGCTCTCTAAATGATTTATGAGGATGGATCTGCAGGAGGTGAGGGGTGAAGAAGCCATAGATATCCTGACAGAACATGACCAAATCTTTAGTTTTTTTGCTGAAGTATTTGTGGAGCGTGATAGAGATTTGCCTTGTTTATTGGAAGAAATCCTGGAAACTTCTCCTTTTCTGAAGCTTCAGATCTTGCAGGATGGCAGATTTAGGGCGAATTACAAGTGAAAATGACTGGAATGCTCCGAATGGCACCCAATTGAAATTCAGCGACCAGCAATGTAGATCACGGTTGATACCGATTCTGGTATTGGTAAAGCGCTGCTGATCAAAGTCAAATCCAGAATTGAATGTAACCTTTGTCTTTGGAGTTAAGCTAAGATCACCGCTAAAAGTAAAAGTTTGTCTTAGCGTAGGTGTTTCAAAACCATTTCTCCTGCTATTGATTGTATAGCCCATTCTTAAACTCCAGGGTATGCTGAAGTCGACATACTCTTCGGGGTTCTGTTCGATGTATTCTAACTCAGCCTGTTGTATGTCATTAAGTTCCTCACCACCAAAACCATTATCAAAGTTGTTTTGGCCAGGATCAGTTCTAGAAAGGTCACTATTTTGATCATTTTGTTGATCTTGATCATTGTTTCGACCTTGTTGGCTTTTGGGTTTTAGATTAAGGTTAAAAGAAGCAGTTATCTGATTGAGTTGACCTAGTCCATTTCCATCCAGAATGCTCAGTCGGTCTATTTCGCGTTGTGTGACAATCCGTTTCCCTCGAGAGTTTATATTTTCCGAAATTAACTCGTACTGATAGGGGTTGATGGTCCCGTTTAAGTTGACACTTAGTTTGTTTTCAAAGAAACTGGTTCTCGTATTGAACCTAATGTCACCTAGCTTGAAGGAGTCAGCAGCAAAGTTATATCCAGAACTTAGTGATAGGTTGTCAAAGACTTTTACTTTTTTAAACCCTACTCCTGTAGTATCCTCTTTATCTACCACCTTAAGTTCTAATTTATTCTGAAGACTGAACCCCAGGGATCTATTTGCTGAACCGGTTGGAGATCCAAATAAGAATCCTTGATACTTTGATAGTCTTATGCTGTCACCTTCAGTATTTCGTTGCACATAGGAATAGGCACTATTTTCACCTTGACTAAAATCAGGACTATACGAAAAAGAGACTGCTGGGGTCATTACGTGGCGTACAGCTTGTACGGTTTCCCCAAACTTTCCTTTGAAGAAATAAGTACCGTATATTATAGTGTTTACGCTAGCTCCAGAGGACCAGCTTCCCGCTCTGCTGAAGCCATTAATAGTGTCCACTCTCACCGCCTCTGCTGTAGGGTCCCATTGGTAGTCGAGTTCAGATAAATACCAGACCTCTTGAAAATTGAAATTGGGATTTAGTGTGAAAAACTTCAGCAGTGGAATACTTGTGCTAATAGGGATCTGATGTCTTCCGCCTACCTGAGCATTTGATAGTACTTGGTCAAAATCTGACCAAAAATCGACGGTATCAGAGACAAAATCTTCTTCACCAACCACATCAAAATTAAAGTTGCCATTGGTGATAGAGTTTGTCAGCTCAGTTTTGGCTACGAAATTATGGCTGAAATTTAGTTTAGCGACTGGATTGTTGTTGTTCTTAAAAAACTTCTGAAAAGGGAATACTCTGCTAGTATTTAAAGTCATTTCCGGAGCATTTAGTTTAGCAATACCAGTTTGCAGGTTTTGATTCTGCCGTGCATTTAAAGTGAGGTTAAAGGGAGTCCCTTGAAACCTCTTCGAATAGGTTACATTCGAAGTGAATTGTGAGTTGATTGATCGGTTAAAATCCTGTGCTACTACATTTGTGTTTTGGTTGAATGTATTGGTTCCCATGGATACTGCGGCACTAAAATTGGACGTGCCTCTAGATTCTTGACGGTGATTCCATCGCACCCAAAAATCCTGCGTATTAGTGCCTCCTTCTGTTTCATCAAGTACTAGTTGGTTGTAACTAAAGTTCCAGTTACCAGAGAATTTGTACCGCTTTCGATAGTTTGATGTAGCGTTTAATCCTGTAGATCCCCTTGAATAAACACTCCCTGTCAGTCTAAGATCAATATATTCGCTCAGAGCCCAGTAATACCCTCCATCTCTAAGGAAAAACCCCCTGTTCCTTTCTTCACCATATTGAGGAAAGATTATTCCAGATACTCTCTGTTTGGGTTGCGGAAACATCCCAAAAGGGAACCATAGCGGGGTAGGGATTTCTCCAAAGCGGAGATTGAATGGTCCTGAGACGATCTTATTTCCAGGTATTACTTTTAGTTTGTCTGACTCAATAAAAAAGTGAGGTTCCGCATGGTTACAGGTCGTATATTTTGCACTTCGAATAAACATTTCATTTTTTTCGTTTTTTCTAACATTGTTCCCGTGCATGAAAGCCCCATCCTGTTCCGTTACGACGCCTCGGATTTGTGCTCTTTTCGTTTCATAGTTATAGATAATTTTTTCCGTTTCGTAAACGTCCTGACCTTCACTGAAAACAGGCTTACCGATCTTCCTACCCGTGCTATCAGTAGTGAAAATTGAATTGATGGTTTTTTGATACATATCAACGATAGTCTGGCTAGCATCTAAGGTGATGGCTCCATAATCTATATGTGCTTGACCGTATAACAGTAAGCTCTGATGGTTTAGGTCGAAGAAAATAGAGTCTTCAGCGTTGTAATTAATAGTGGTCTCTATATCTCCTGAAGATCTGCGCCTATTGCTTGGAAGGAAAGTGGTATCTGATTTAAAAATGCGGGAACTATCGTTGGCACTAAACAATGAATCTAGATCATTGTAATTCGTCCAAGGCGGTTCATCTGAACGTGCTGTGTCTGGTTTATTCTTTGGAAATTCAGCATTAACTGATCTTAACGAATCGGACCAGCTTTTCGAAGGATTTTCAGGAAACTTTTCTGCTTGCTGAGCGGCTACGTCATATGCGTGGAAAATGACGCATATGCACACGAAAACAACTAAAAAGACGTTTCTCCTCAACCCTGCGCCGATTTTATTTTAGACTAAAATTTTACAGTTTTGTGTAAAAGTATTGCTTTTGGTAGTTACAACCTTCACACTGTGAGAAATATTGTAATCCCTTTCGGAATTTGTCTAATCCTGATTTTAGCTTCATTCCATACGGTGGGAGTTAGAGATTTTCGGGTGGACAAAATAGTTATTGATCCGGGACACGGTGGTCGCGACCCGGGAACGCGTGGTGTAAATACTCTCGAAAAAGACGTAGCTCTGCCAATAGCAAAAGAGCTAAAGCGGATCATAGAGGAGAATACGCCTGAAGTAGAGGTAGTGCTTACCAGAAATGATGACAGTTTCCCTACGCTTGAATCAAGACCGGAGCTAGCGAATAAAATTGGGGCTGATCTTTTCATTTCCATCCATGCCAACTGGGTAGCTAATCCAAAAATTCACGGCAGTGAGACCTACGTAATGGGTGTACAGAATTCGGAAAGAAATTTTGAAGTGGCAAAAAGAGAAAACTCCGTGATTCTGCTAGAAGAGAATTACGAAAGCAGGTATGACGGCTTTGATCCAAGTTCCCCAGAATCTTACATTCTGTTTTCATTGTCCCAGTCTGCGCATCAGGAAAGGAGCCTTCGACTGGCCTCGTTGATAGAAGAACAGATGGCTACAAGAGTGGGGAGAAGAAGCCGCGGGGTTAAACAATCGAGCCTTTGGGTATTATGGAACTCCGCTATGCCAAGTGTCTTGGTTGAAGTTGGTTATCTTAGCAACGCAAAAGAAGAGCGTGAGCTTAACGATAAATTGAACCAGGTTTACATCGCTTCTGGGATATACAGAGCTTTTCGTGACTATAAAAAAGAAGTTGAAGCTCAATTTTAAAAACTACTCACCGTGTCAAAAGAATTTAAGATTGGCATTATTGCCATTGTTTCCATATTCATTTTCTATTATGGATTTAATTTCCTGAAAGGAACAGATTTTTTCTCTAGTACCTCTGGCTATTATGTTGTTTATAACAACGTGGATGGTTTGACCAAATCCAATCCTGTGATTATAAATGGTCTTAACGTAGGTCAGGTGTCTAATATCAAGTTGATGCAGGAGTTGGGAAGGATTCTGGTTGAATTTCAAATTGAGGAAGACATAATACTGGGTGATTCGTCTGTTGCAGAGCTAGCAGATACCGATTTACTTGGTTCAAAAGCGATTATCCTAAGAGTGGGCCCATTGGATAATCCGATAAAGCAGGGAGATACTCTTATCGCGTATGTAGACCCCGGCCTGGAGGCTTATTGGGACGATGTGCAACCGATCGCAGATAACATTAACGTTGCAATCATCAGGATAAGTGAAATCCTGCAAGGAATGGAGGGAGTCGGTGAAGAATTCAAAAACACCGTAGCAAATACAAATGAAATGATCGTGAGAGTAAACAGGTTATTGGAAGCAAATGAGAGAGACCTCAAGACTGCCATGCTGACTACCAATGTTTTACTCACTAATCTTTCAGATAAAGTAGATCAACTGGATCCGATATTGCAAAAGAGTCACACCTTACTAGATTCAATCAATCATCTCGAAATTCAGGAGACGGTCTTGGCGATCAATCAGGCGCTGGGCCAAGTAAATGAGATCATGCTTGATATTGACAGGGGAGAAGGTACAGTGGGGCAGTTGATGAAAAACGATTCCTTGTACAGGAATCTTAATCAATTGTTGTACGATATGGACAAAATGGTGATCCATTTCAATCAGTATCCAAAAGATTTCTTAAAGCCACTTGGTCGAAAAAATAGCAAATTGAAGGGCTTGAATACATCAGATAATTGACAAGATTTTTTCTGCCGGAATCCTCGGTATACATTTGAGATGTGTTTGAGAATACAGCTGAATGAGCCCCAAAGAAATCAAAGCCCTTGTTAAATTATTGGAGGATGACGATACAGAAGTTGTCCACCATGTCGAAAATGAAATAAGAGCTTTTGGCACCGCAATTATACCAATACTTGAAGAAGAGTGGGAGTCGGTATTCAACCCTACGACTCAGCGGAGAATAGAGGACTTAATTCATCAGTTACAATTTGAACTAGTTGGTGAGAGGCTACTTGATTGGAAGAAAAATCATTCCGATGATCTATTAAGGGGGGTGTGGATTTTGGCAACCTATCAATATCCAGATCTTGAGCTTTCACATGTTCATCAGCAGCTACAGCAAATTTTTCATGAAGTATGGAGGCATTTTAGAGATGATCTGCAGCCTTACGATAAAGTGAGGATAATCAATCAGGTGCTTTTTGATCAGATGAAATTTAGAGCCAATACGAAGAATTTTCATTCTCCTGGAAATTCTATGATCAATACAGTGTTGGAATCGAAAAGAGGAAATCCTATATCTCTCAGCACCATTTATATGTTGATTGCTAGAAAACTGGATATGCCTGTTCATGGTGTTAACCTTCCTAATCTATTTATTCTCACTTATAAAGATGAAGGGGAAGATTTGCAGTTTTACATCAACGTCTTCAACAAAGGGTTGATCTTTTCCAGAGATGATATTGATAATTATATCGATCATTTGAAGTTGCCTCCCCAAGAGATTTATTATATGCCTTGCTCGAATGAGGACATAATACTGAGGTATTTACGTAACCTTGTAATAAGCTTTGAGAAAGTGGATGATTTTGAAAAAAGTGATGAGATAAAGGGAATCCTCAAGTTGCTTGGCTCAGGTAATTACCTCGGTTAAATGCTGTAGCAAAGCCAGTAATCAAGCACCCGCTCGTATCTGATGGGTATATCCATTTCAAATTGAGACTTCAGTATTCGGCCCGTTGCATTATTTTCCGAATCAAATTTCAATGAGACTTCATCTTTAAAACTGAGATTTTTCCTGCCGTGAACTTTAAAAATAACCTCTTTTGCTGACCAGATTTTTGTAAGTATCTCCAGGTTGTCTTGATATTGTTGTTCATCATTATGCAGGAATTTATGTTGAACCCTAAGCATCTTCTGACGTTCTAATTCAATATCAATTCCGCATTTCTTTCTTAAATTAATAAGCGTGGCAGCAAAGGGGAAGCTATGTGTTATGGAGATTTCGGCTTGATTGTTTATCAAGACCGGTCTACCCGTGGGGAGATTCGTTATACCATTAAATGTAAGATTACAGAGCTCACAAAGGTATTTTACCAATATTCTTGAAACCATCCACTCTAAGCGCTTAGCGGATTGCATTTCAGGTGGTTTAGTATGGCAGAGGTCTAGAAGATGAGCTTCTGTTTCTGTAATTTTCCAAACAGCGTACGCACTGTAAGGATTTATCTTTTTCGAGAATAATAGTGGCATAAGTCCTCAATCGATGCAATTGTAATAATTTTGAGCCAGACACGATGAAACCCTCAGTTAAAGTCCAGAAATATCATACCTACGCAGGTCACAAGGATTGCCTTTATGCACTTGAAATGATTGATGATCAGCGATTTGTATCAGCAGGAGCTGACGGGATGGTCGTGCTTTGGGACTTACAGGACTTTGAGAATGGAAAGGTGATAGCAAGAATTTCTAGTTCATGTTATGCACTTTGTTATCATAGAAACGAAGACCTGCTATTGATCGGACAAAACTTTCAGGGGCTACATCTAATTAATGTTGAGGACTCAAAGGGAGTAGCCTCCTTGCGGCTAAATGACGCAGCAATTTTTGATATTCAGAGAGATGGGGATGAGGTTTTCGTAGCAACAGGAACCGGTGAAGTATTTCATATTTATCTACCTGAATTGAAAATAATTCGTCGTTTCAAAGATTCTCAAAAAAGTGCGAGGTCCATTGCACTTACGGATGAATTTGTGATGGTTGGTTACAGTGATAACTGTATTCGCGTTTACAATCGAAATTTACAGTTGATTTCGGAGTTTGAGGCACATACTGTCTCAGTTTTTACGTTGCAAGCAGATTTAAGCAGAGGATTACTCGTTTCGGGAAGTCGCGACGCCCACATAAAAGCATGGGAATTGGGAACATTTGAATTGAAACATGATGTGGTTGCTCACATGTATGCCATCAATCATATCAGTTACAGCAGAGATGGGCAACATTTTGTATCTTGTAGCATGGATAAAAGCGTCAAGATATGGGACGCTGAATCCTTACAGCTAAGGAAAGTAATTGATAAAGGCAGACATGCCGGACACGGCACATCGGTAAATAAAACATTGTGGATGCCATACCATGACCTATTGGTTACATGTAGTGATGATAGGTCGATAGCAGTGTGGAAGATTAAAATAGGTGATAAATGAGAATCACACCATTAGAAATAAGACAGAAAAGTTTCGAAAAGAAACTTCGAGGATATGATAAGGACGAGGTTACCGCTTTTTTAGAGTCGTTATCATCAGAATGGGAACGAGTAATCGATGAAAGCAAAGAACTTAAGATCAAGCTGGCTCAGTCTGAAAAGGAAGTTCAAAAGTTGCGGGAGGTAGAGTCTTCTCTATTCAAAACATTAAAGACTGCTGAAGATACAGGAGCTAACCTTATCGGTCAGGCAAATAAAGCAGCAGAGTTGCACCTCAAAGAAGCTGAAATGAATGCAGAGGCAGTTTTAAATGAGTCAAAAGCAAAAGCAAAGGCAATTATTGAGGACGCTGAGCTAAAAGCCAAAGAGATGATACTTGAGATGCAAGAGGCAATCAGAATACTTGAGGGCAATTACAAGACAATTGAAAATCAAAGAGATAACCTTATCTCAGAGCTGGCTAATCTGGCTAATGATGTAAAGGAAAGGGTGAAGCGAACCTCAATTTCTCACAAGAAGTTCGAAATAGATGACCATCTGATTAAAGTACGTGAGATGGTTCGTGAATCTGAAGATCGTATCAATAAAGAGCAGTTATCTATTCATGTTGAGAAGCCATCTGCCATTCCGGAAATCAGTCCAGGAGATGAAACAGCAGATGAAAAATTGGGAGCATACATCGAATCAAAAAAAGAGGACAAGAAACCTGAGGTACAGAAACAAGCCACTGAGCAGCAAGAAGAGGAAGGTCTAACGGGAGAGGGCAGCTTTTTTGATCAAGTAGACAATCAAACATGATGTCAGAAGGTGTCGTTGCATTGGAGGGTATGGAATTCTATGCCCAACATGGCTATTATGCGGAGGAGAGAGTTCTTGGGAATAAATACACTGTCGATGTATTTATCCATTTAGATTTTTCACAAGCTGCTGTTCATGATAAACTTGAAGGCACGATTAACTACGAGCGTGTGTACCAGATTATAGCTGAGGTTATGAGCATAGATACGTTATTGCTTGAGCATCTAGCTGCTAAAATGATTAAGGCCATTGGTAGAGAGTTCCCTGTTGTTGAGAAGGTTCGCATCAAAGTGAGCAAACATGATCCACCCATTAAAGGATTATGTCAAAAGGCTTCAGTTGAATTATCTTCTTCATCTTCAAAGACAAAACCCCTGCCGTCGGAACCGTCGTAAAAATCAATCTTTTTGCCGATCAAATACATAAGCTCGCCTTTTCTAATCATGATATCAAGATTATCCTGCTGATAGATGATGTCTTGCCCGGAAGGCCTGTCAAAGCCAAGTGTATGCCTGACCCCGGCACACCCCTTGCCTCCTTTTATTGTAATTCTAAGCCCATATCCTGCTGGGATGTTTTTCTTTTCAATGATGTTTTTTATTTCCTTCAGTGCAGAAGGACTGATTTCTACTGCCGGGTCCATTTCAGAGGGTAAATTACTTACTTTTGAACCAGACAGTAATTGAATTAATTCAATAGATGGAAATTTTTATAGAACTCCTCAAAATTTTGGGACCTGCCCTGATCGTTCTTTATGCGGTTTTTTTAATGCTACGATCTTTCCAGAATCAGCGACTGCAGGAGATTAGAGAGTTAGCACGTAAGCAGTCACTGGATCAAGTGTTGCCTAATAGGTTACAGGCGTATGAGCGAATGGTACTGCTATTGGAGCGAATGGCTCCAAATAACCTCATTCCAAGACTCAATAATGGATCCTACACTGCCAAAGAATTCCAACAAATTTTGATTCATGAGATCAGGCAGGAGTATCAACATAACCTGGCACAACAAATTTATATTTCGGAAGAAGCCTGGCTATACATATCTACAGCAGTGGAAGATACGATCAACTTAATTAATGAAGTCGCGATGCAGTGCGATGAGGAAGCCTCTAGTCTGGATCTAGCTAAAGGAATCTTTGAATCTGGATCCACAAAGGAGACACTTTCACAATCAATCTCATACATTAAAAAAGAAGTCCGTCAACTTTTCTAATCCCTTTTGTTATGCACCCAAAAGCTCAAGAAATCTGGAATAGTACAAAGTCATACATCGGAGATAATGATCGAATTAGACAGGTCATTAATCAGGCGAGTAGTAAACTGCAGGAATTCACAGACGACGATGAGAAAAAAGGAGTACTGATTGAAAAAGTGAAACTGGTTATGCGAATGGTTCGAGCGCATTTGAATGGGACATACAGTTCTTTTTCGCCTAAGTCTATATTTTTTATGGTATTTGCAGTCCTATATTTTGTGATACCTACCGACATGATTCCGGATTTGATACCATTTCTGGGATTTACTGATGATTTGACAGTGCTGTATTTTGTTACCAATAGTATTGGAGATGATATTGCTGCCTTTGAGGAATGGGAGGATAAGCAAAATGACATGGCAGAAGTATGATAGCGCTGCTGCAAAGGGTCCGTGAAGCTTCGGTAACAATTGAAGGTACAGTTGAAGGTCAGATTGATCAGGGTTTGCTCATTTTGTTAGGTATTGAACATCGGGATGAACTATCAGATGTGGATTGGCTCGTCAAAAAGATTACAGCTATGAGAATTTTTTCAGATGAAGAAGGCAAAATGAACCTGAGCTGTGAAGATGTTTCTGGAAATTATCTCGTGATCAGTCAGTTCACCTTACATGCAAGTGTAAAGAAGGGAAACCGTCCATCTTATATAGATGCAGCTCGTCCGGATCAAGCAATTCCATTGTATAACTCTTTTCTTGATGCACTTAAGGTAAAGACAAGAAAAGATATCCAATCGGGTAAATTTGGCGCGGATATGAAAGTAAGCTTAATCAATGATGGACCTGTGACAATCATAATAGATTCGAGGGATCGAAAATGAGTACAAACTCCTTTTCAAAATAGCTTGAGTTGGTGCAGGATGTGCTATTTTTGCACACTTTTCTATTATGGAGTACCTAAGAAATTTCTGTATCATAGCTCATATCGATCACGGTAAGAGTACGTTGGCTGACAGACTATTAGAATTCACTCAGACTGTCAATGAGAGGGAGATGCAAGCACAGTTGCTTGATAATATGGATCTCGAGCGTGAGCGTGGAATTACGATTAAAAGTCATGCGATCCAAATGAATTATCATCTCTCGGATCAATCCTATGTCTTGAATTTAATCGATACACCAGGCCATGTTGATTTTAGTTATGAGGTTTCAAGGTCAATTGCAGCGTGTGAAGGTGCCTTATTAGTAGTCGATGCTGCACAGGGGATTGAAGCACAAACTATTTCAAATTTATATCTGGCACTAGAACATGATCTTGAAATTATTCCTGTTCTAAATAAAATAGACCTTCCAGGTGCCATGCCAGATGAAGTTTCTGATCAAATCATTGATCTGATTGGTTGCGAGAAAGAGGACATCATACATGCCAGTGCCAAAGAGGGAATTGGTATCAATGATATTTTGGAGGCGATTGTGGCCAGAATACCAGCTCCGAAGGGTGATACCAAGGATCCCCTTCAGGCTATGATTTTTGATTCTGTTTTCAATTCGTACAGAGGAATTGAAGTGTACTTTAGAGTCTTTAATGGAACCATTAAGAAAGGCGATCGTGTCAAGTTTGTCAACACAGGAAAGACCTACGATGCGGATGAGATCGGTGTTTTGAAATTACAGCATGAAGCTAAAACTGAAATTAGTGCCGGGAACGTAGGCTATCTTATCTCCGGCATCAAGGTCGCTAAAGAAGTGAAGGTAGGTGATACTATTACACATGTGGACCGGCCGACGCAAGTGCAAGTCAAGGGATTTGAAGATGTGAAGCCCATGGTTTTCGCAGGAATTTACCCTGTGGAGACAAGCGAGTTCGAAGAGTTACGAGCTTCTATGGAGAAGTTGCAACTGAATGATGCGTCCCTTGTATGGGAACCTGAAACTTCTGCCGCCTTAGGTTTTGGGTTTAGATGTGGCTTCCTTGGGATGCTTCATATGGAAATCGTACAGGAACGATTAGAGCGTGAATTTGGTATGACGGTGATCACAACTGTCCCTTCCGTACGCTTTCAGGCAGTAAGAACTGATGGAAGTATTCAAAGTATCAGTGCACCGTCTGAAATGCCAGAGCCAAACACAATATCTCATGTTGAAGAGCCATTTATCCGCGCGCAGATCATCACTAAGTCTGAGTTTATTGGGCCTGTGATGGCCTTGTGCATGGATAAGCGCGGTGAGATTAAGAATCAGGTGTATTTAACGTCAGATCGTGTTGAGTTAACCTTTGAGCTGCCTTTAGCCGAGATCGTCTTTGATTTCTTTGACAAGCTTAAAACCATATCTCGGGGTTACGCATCACTGGATTATGAGCTGATTGAATACAGAAGATCAACCATGGTAAAATTGGATATTCAATTGAACGGTGATAAGGTGGACGCTCTATCAGCTATCGTGCACCGGGATAAAGCATATGAATGGGGTAAGCGTCTTTGTGAAAAATTGAGAGAGCTTCTCCCAAGGCAGATGTTTGAGATAGCAATACAGGCTTCCATCGGAACGAAGATCATTGCGAGAGAAACAGTAAAGGCATTGAGAAAGAATGTGATTGCTAAGTGCTACGGAGGTGATATTTCGCGGAAAAGGAAGCTTCTCGAAAAGCAGAAAAAAGGTAAGAAACGCATGCGACAGGTAGGTAATGTAGAGATCCCTCAGGAAGCATTCATGGCAGTTTTGAAATTAGATAATTAAGAGATTGATGGCTCAGTTAATCGACGGCAAGAAAATTGCAAATGAAATAAAGGAAGAGATTGCGCACAAGGTCGCCAACCATAAGTCAACAGGTCATAGATCACCTCATGTGGCGATCATTTTAATTGGTGACGATGGGGCCAGCCATACTTATGTGAATGGAAAGATTCAGGCTTGTAAGAGGGTTGGTTTTGATTATACCTTAATGCAGTTTGCAAAGACAATCAGTGAAGAAAAATTAATCAAACACATTGAAGCTTTAAACAATGATGAAGACATTGACGGATTCATTGTTCAGCTTCCATTACCTGAGCATATCTCTGTTGGTAATGTTACGGAAAGGATTGCACCTTCAAAAGATGTGGACGGATTCACTAATCAGAATTTTGGATCCATTGTATCGCATCATCCTCTACTACTTCCTGCTACTCCATATGGAGTGATGGAATTATTGCATAGGTATAAGATAGAGACAAAAGGGAAGCATTGTGTAGTTGTAGGGGCAAGTAGGATTGCAGGTGCACCACTTAGTATGATGTTATTGGAGCAGGGTCTGGCTACCGTAACAGTCTGTCATATACACACTGTTGACTTATCTCAGCATACTAAACAGGCAGATATACTTATATCCGCTGTTGGAAAGCCCGATCTAATAAAAGCCGATATGGTGAAAGAGGGAGCAGTAGTCGTAGATGTAGGGACTACCCGTGTGGAGGATACATCGAGGAAGTCTGGTTTTAGAATAGTTGGAGATGTACAATTTGATGAAGTAGAAGCAAAATCATCTTACATAACGCCAGTTCCGGGAGGAGTAGGACCCATGACCATTGCTTCACTACTTGTCAATACCCTCAAAGCCTATGAGAGCCGTCACCTTGCCTGATTCTACCTCTGCAGAAATAATGAAGCTGCCCATCATGGAGATGTTTGATACACTTCAAGGGGAGGGTTTTCATACCGGGAAAGCTGCCTATTTTATACGAACAGCAGGCTGTGATGTGGCCTGTCATTGGTGTGATGTGAAAGCATCCTGGGACGCAAGTACGCATCCTACTTTACCCTTTGAAAAAATCTTAGCTGCTGTAGAAAGTTCAAATGCGGAGATTGTAGTAATCACTGGAGGAGAGCCATTGATGTACGACATGGACGTTCTTTGCGCTTTCATTTCTGAAAAAGGAAAAAAAGTACACTTGGAAACTTCAGGCGTATATAAGTTGACGGGAGATTTTGATTGGATTTGCTTTTCACCAAAGAAATTCAAAAAGCCTAAAGAGGAATACTATAAGAAGGCACAAGAGCTCAAAGTAGTGATTTATCATCCCAACGATTTAGAGTGGGCGGAAGAGCATGCGGCCAAAATGCATCGCGATGCCAGGTTATATTTACAGCCGGAATGGTCACGGAGAGACCAAATCATGCCGATGATCGTTGATCATATAAGAGCAAATCCTAGATGGAGAATTTCACTGCAAACGCACAAGTATTTAAACATTCCGTAGTCAAACGGATCATCCTCAAAGCCACTCTTACTGTTGCTTTCTTTCTTTCTGCTTTTTTTGTTTTCAGTCAATATACTCCCTCGGAAAATAAGAAGGCAAACAATCTCTATTCTAAAGCTGAGCAATTTATTGTAGCCCGGGATTTCTCTTCTGGCATAAGCTATTATAAAAAGGCAATACAACGAGACCGTGATTTTGCGCAAGCATATAAGAGATTAGGCATGTCATTTGAAGTACTCGGTGAAAGGGATTCCTCCTTTTATTACTACGATAAGTATTTGAAAATACAAGGCATCCACAATATGCCGCAGCACACTGCATTCTTTTTGATAGAACTCTATCTCAAAAAAGGACGGTATAAAAAAGCAGCCATGTTACTGCATGAATACCCGGTAATCGATAGTGAGGATAAAATATACCAGGACTTACTTAAAAGAATAAACTTTGCGGTAGATGGTAGTAAGAATCCCATGAACCATCGCTTTGAACTATTATCAGATTCAGTCAATAAGCATCACAGTCAGTATTTCCCTATCGTTACCGTCGATAATTCCCAATTAATATTTACCCAAAGGTCAGGAGGAAGCACAGAAGATGATGAAGACTTAATGATTTCTTATGCGACCAATGGGGGATGGTCTAGTGCCAGTAGTATATCCCCATTGATTAATTCTGCTGATAATGAAGGTGCCAGTACCATTTCTGCCGATGGCAGAACCTTAATTTTCACCTCGTGTGAGGAGAAAAATTCTTTTGGGAGTTGCGACCTGTTTATCTCCTTTAAAATTGGTAATAGTTGGACAAAGCCAAGGAACCTGGGGCCTACTGTAAACTCCATCTACTGGGACTCTCAGCCGAGCCTGAGCGCTGATGGTCGAATTTTGTATTTCAGTAGCAATAGACCGGGAGGAAAAGGGGGGCGAGACCTATGGTTCGCCCGATATGAAAACGATCAGTGGACCAAACCTCAAAATGCGGGTAGTGAAATAAACACCAAAGAAGATGAGGTCACGCCCTATCTGCATTTTAACAATCAAACCTTATTCTTTAGTTCCTCCGGACATTTAGGGTTTGGAGGCTATGATCTATTCAAAATTGAACTTTTAGATTCGTCACAAACCGAACCTGTTAATCTTGGTTATGGAATTAATAATGAATTGGATCAAATATCCATGACAATTTCAGCCGACGGATCCTTCGGATATTTTGCACAAGAGTTTGTGGACCGGGGAGGCTACAGGAGAAGTAAGCTTTCTAAAGTAACCTTTGATGAGAGTGGTATAATTAAAAATGAAGCGGTCTATGTGACAGGTCGCGTCATTGACGCTAAATCTCTACAGCCAGTAAAGGCTGAAATAATGCTGAGCAACCTAAAGAGTAGCAGTGAAAAGGAGGCGTATAAAACAAGGTCAGATGGATTATCGGGGGATTTCTATTTTGTGCTGACTCAAGGGAGCACTTATGGGGTATTTGTAAAAGCCAGAAATTACCTTTTTGAGGATTTCACATTTGATGTAGTTTCCAATGATGTTTCCCGTCCAGATTCACTGTTTATTTATTTGCAGCCATTAGAGGAGAATGCTGAGCTCACGTTGGAAAACATCTATTTTGAATTTGATAGTTATGAACTGTCGCCTGAATCAAGAAGTGAGCTACTTGCCATTGCGAGGTTTTTAGAGGAAAATAATGTGAAAGTTGAAATCAGCGGACATACTGACAGTAAAGGTGACGAGTCTTATAATGCAGCCCTGTCGAAGAGGAGAGCTGAGGCTGTATTTGATTACCTGGTAGATTTGGGAGTGAGTGCTGAAAAAATGATTTCCAGAGGTTATGGAGCAGAACTACCCCTTATTAAGGATCAGCCTGCAAGTCCGGCTAATCGTAGAATCGATTTCAAAATCTTAACAATTAACTGATTCGTACCTGCAGATTGTGTGAAATCGAATATATACAGTCAGGTTCAAGACTTAGAATAATATAATCCAGAAAGAAAAAAAGGCGGTTACAAGTGGCACCTGATGTTAATTTTTTTACAAAAATTTAATATTCAGTTAAAAATCTGTCACCGAATTAAATGTTGTGAACTTCTCGATTTTGGGGAGTTCACCTCTCTTGGATTTTGATTTTTTTAACAATACTTAACAATATTGGGAAAATGTGAGGCTTGTTAGAATATTTCAACGTTTTGTGCATCTGCACGAAAGATTTCCTTGATTTTTAATATTAGCAAAATATTCTATTTTAGTGTTTGGATAATTTTAATGTTCAATTTTTAAAAACCAATTTAATATGAAGAGGATTCTACTATTAAGTATCTCTTTTCTGTTAGCCGTGGGTACAGCCTGGGCGCAGAGAACAGTATCAGGTAGAGTAACTTCTGACTCCGATGGGAGTGGTATTCCCGGTGTAAACGTCATCCTGAAAGGAACGACGACCGGTACTACTTCTGACCTCGACGGTAATTACCGTGTGAGCGTTCCGGAAGAAGGAGGTACTCTAGTTTTTAGCTTCATCGGTCTAGCAAGGCAGGAAGTTGAAATTGGTTCACGATCAGTCGTGGACGTTGCTATGTCGGAAGACGTAGAAACACTTGGAGAAGTTATTGTAACTGCCCAGGGTATTTCCAGAGAAAAGCAAGCGCTTGGTTACTCTGTAGCCAATGTGGGAGCTGAGAATCTGGAGCAAAGATCAGAAGGTGATATTGCCCGTGTTTTAAATGGTAAAGCATCGGGGGTTCAGATTCAGCAGCAAAGTGGTATGTCAGGATCTGGAACTAGTATCATAATTAGAGGTCTAAGCTCATTTAGTGGTTCAAACCAGCCAATGTTTATCGTAGACGGTGTGATTTTTGATGGTGGAACCAATGCGCAAGGTAGTTTTGTCGATGGTAACAATGGTTCAAGTAGATTCTTGGATATTGATCCTAATAACATTGAGAGCATCAACGTGCTGAAAGGATTAGCAGCGACTACGCTATATGGTACACCGGGTCGAAATGGTGTGATATTGATCACTACCAAATCAGGCTCAAGTAAAGCAGCAAAGAAGAAGACAGAAATTACGGTAACAAGCTCGTTGTTTTTTAATGAGATCGCTTCGATGGCTGATTACCAAGACGATTACGGAGGGGGTTTTGATCAGTCCTTTGGATGGTTCTTTAGTAACTGGGGACCGTCTTTTAGTGAAGGCGGACCTGCTGGATGGGCCAATCAGTCTGCGATCAGAAATGTGAATGGTGTTCCTATGCTGAACCACCCTTACGCTACAGCAAGTCCTGCAACGGGCATGCCGCAGGCGTTTCCAGAGTTTACTAATTCAGAGGGTAATCCAGTAGACTATGAGTGGAGACCTTATAATAGCGTTCCGGATTTCTTCAGAAGGGGTTCTATCAACTCTAACAGTGTAAACGTAAGAGGTACTTCAGATGACGGAAACTATACCTACAACGCAAGTTTTGGTAACCTGAACGACGAAGGTTTTACCCCTGGTAACACACTAACCAGAAATACTTTTTCTGTTGGTGGTAGAGCGAAGTTGTCGAACAACTTCACCATCAGAGGTACCATGAACTACACCAATACGGATTTTATCACACCTCCGGTTGCTGCAAGTTATGGTAGTAACGTGGGTGGACAGAATGCGTCGATCTTTGGTAACCTTTTTTACACACCTAGAAACATTGATTTGATGGGTCTTCCCTTTCAAAACCCAATTACTGGTGAGTCAACATACTACAGACAGAACAATAGTATACAGCATCCTCTGTGGACAGTTAATAATGCAAAAAACATTCAGGCGACAAACCGAGTGTTTGGAGGTATGGCTGCCTTGTATGCAATCAATGAGAATCTAAACGTGAGTTTTGATTATTCATACGATACATACAGTGAAAACAACACCAATTATGCCAATAAAGGTGGTAAAACAGGTAGCCAGGCAAACAGGTCAGGTGTTTATCAGACCTGGAACAACACAAACACTGTACAGAACTACAATGCAGTTATCAATGGTAACTACAGCATCGGTTCTGATTTGGATGTGACGTTTGCTGCCGGTGCACAAGCGAGAAGTGATATGTACGACAGAAATGGGGTTGCCAGTACAGGACAGCAGGTTTTCAATGTCATCAGACATACCAACTTCGCACAGCAGAATGAAATCCAGTATTTCCAGGAAAGAAACATTCTAGGTATCTATGGACAAGCTGAGGTTGGATATAAGAAATTTGCTTATCTGACTCTAGCTGGAAGAAATGACTGGGTCTCTAACCTTTCGGAAGAAAATAGATCTATTTTCTATCCTTCTGCTTCTGTTTCGTTCCTGCCTTTCAGTGCAATTGCAGCTTTGGGCGATATCAGTGCGATCGACCTTTTCAAGGTTCGAGTTGGATATGGTACATCTGCCAACTTCCCAACAGGTTATCCTATTGCGTCGACTCTTAGTTTACAAACGCAGTATTTTCAGGATAGATCGGGTACAGATGTTGTAATCAATACTACGGGTAATGTTTTGGGTAACAGTGCACTACTTCCTGAATCAATGGGCGAAGTAGAAATCGGTTTCGAGATTGCTGCACTGAATAACAGGCTTACAGCTGACTTCTCCGTGTACAACCGAACAACAACTAACCTTTTGGTAAATAGACCATTGGATCCTTCTACTGGTTTTACAACTACACAAACCAATGTAGGTGAAATTGAAACCAAAGGAGCTGAGGTAGACCTTGGATATGATTGGTTCAGAAATAGCAATGGATTCAGCTGGAATACATCGATCAATTGGTTTAGAGCCAATGCGGTAGTTAACGATCTTGGACTGGATACAGACATTGTTGCTTACGCAGGTTTTTCAAATCAGGGTAATGCAGCGATTGTTGGAGAGCCTCTGAATACCATGATCGGTACTGCCATTGACAGAGATGAAGCCGGTAACCTTAAAGTGAATGCTTCTGGTAGCTATGTGGTCAAAACAGGAAATAACATTATCGGTGATGCTACGCCTGATTTCACCTCGAACATTATCAATACACTTTCCTATAAAGGTGTGTCTTTGAACATATTGTTCAATTGGGTACAAGGTGGTGATATTTATTCTCAGACAGTACAAACTTTACTTGGTAGAGGTGTCGTCAATCAAGAAGGAATTGATAGAGCAAACTCTTTCATTCTTCCTGGTGTGAACCCAAGTGGAGAAACGAATACTAAGCAGATTAATAATTCCACTTACTATTTCAGTAATGTGCTTTATGGTCCAAACGAGCTGGGTGTATATGACGCTACAGTTTATAGATTACAAGAGCTTTCTCTTACTTACAGACTTCCTTCTGCAATTTTGGAAAGCACTCCATTTGGTAATGCTAGTGTAACGTTCACAGGTAATAACCTGTGGTTCCACACGCCTAACATTCCTTCCGTAACTAATTTCGATCCGAACGTAGCTGGACTTGGAATTGGTAATGGTGCTGGATGGGAGTACCTAAACGGTCCTAGCTCGAGAAGATATGGATTCAGTATCAAGGCATCATTCTAATCACTAGACGAATTACAAGATGAAAAAGATAAAATTTTTAAGTAGAGCATTGATGCTTGCGGTCGTAGTGATCGTGGCGTCTTGTGATGTGACAGAGTTGGATCTGGCCGATAACCCTAACGCGTTATCACCAGATCAAGCGAGTCCTGACTTTTTCCTAAACGCTATTCAGGTTGATTTTGCTCGATCAATAGTTGAGCCTTTCGGGCGAACTGGAGCTCAGTTGACACGAATCGATTACATGAGTGGTAGAGATTACACGAACGCGTATTCTCCTGCCAGCCAGGATGGTCGCTGGAGATCAGCCTATCAACGAATGATGATGGACATCGAGACGATGTATAAGCTCACCACAGGTGATGCAGGCTTGACGAAGCACACTGGTATGGCACAGGTAATGCAAGCCTACACCCTCATGACACTAGTAGATTTTTACGGAGATGTTCCTTACAGTGAGGCATTTGCAGGTGAGGATGGTAATTTGAATCCGGGAGTTGACAGCGGTGCAGATGTATATGCTGCAGCAATAGGTCTTTTGGATGCGGCAATTGCAAACTTTGAGGCTGATGCGTTGGCTGAACCTCAGTACGATTTCTATTATGATGGAGATTGGGGTAAATGGATAAAGGCAGCTAATACAATAAAGATGAAAGCGTACATGACTACCAGGTTGGTGGATGGTAGCGCTGTTGCAAGCTTTAATGCAATTGTTGCCAGTGGTAATTATATCACATCGAACGCTGACGACATGCAGTTCAGATATGGAACCAATGAAATCCAGCCTGACACGCGTCATTCGAGATATGCTTCAACGTATACTACAACAGGTGGTGGTCGTTACACATCGAATTCACTGATGTACTACATGCAAGGGAATAATCCTGAGTTGGGATCATTTAATCCAAGTAGATACGATCCAAGGATTCTCTTCTACTTCTACCGACAGGTAAGTGGAACTCCTGGAATTGATGCTCCAGCTGACGAAGAAGTACTGGAGTGTGGTTTGCAAAATGCACCTACTCATTACGATGGTTATGTGTTCTGTGGCGCTCCTCAAGGTTATTGGGGTCGTGACCATGGTAACGATAACGGTATTCCACCGGATGGATTCTTGAGAACTCTCGAAGGTGTTTATCCTGCAGGCGGAGCCTTGGACGATTTCTCATTCGACGCTCAGATAAATGGTGGAGGAAACGGTGGAGCCGGTGTAACTCCGGTTATGCTTGCTTCCTGGGCGCAGTTTATGATTGCCGAAACTCAGATGGTAGCAGGGGACGTAGCAGGCGCAAAAGCCTCAATGGATGCAGCTATTGCCCTTTCAATGGATAAGGTGACTAATTTCTTCCCTCGTACGGCAAGATTCGAATGGATCTTTGGCACAGGAGCTAATCCAAGTGATCCTACCAGCAATGGTCCTATCCTTGGTTTGTTATCAGACTACATCGGTGCTTTCAATAGTGATCTTACCGCTGAGTGGGATGCTGCTGGCACAGCTGGAAAATGGGATATATTAGGAATGCAATATTATGTGGCGATGTATGGAAACGGTATCGATGCCTACAATTTCTACAGAAGAACGGGTTATCCTACCACCTTGCAGCCTAACATAGAGCCAGATCCAGGTGGGTTTATCAGATCATTTTATTATGCTGCGAACGCTGCAAATACAAACCAGAACATTACGCAGAAAAGTGGTGTAGATGTTCAGGTCTTTTGGGATACAAATCCTGCATCACCTGGTTTCCCTGCAGCCAACTAAATTGAAGAAAGATGAAAAAGATTTTTAGTAAAATATTTTTAGTTGGATTAGGCTTAACAACTGCAATCAGTTGTTCAGAGCCTGAGAACGTCATTTACGATGTATTTGACGGAGTCGAGTACGGAGCAGTTCTTCGTACTAAGGATAGAGTGAACACAAATTTCAACTTGTTTGATCTTAATTCTACTTTCGAAATTGTTGTAGAGCAGCAAGACGAGCAGTATGGAAAATTGTTGGATAATGTTGAGGTGCATATGACGTACACGGATCGGAAAGATGATGGAGTGGATAACAATAGAGCGGAAACTCTTGTGACTACCATTCCTGCCTCTTCGTTTACTACAAGTGCTTCAGGTCTTCCTATCACAACAATTTCAGTGACTTTTGGAGAGGCATTGACTGCGCTAGGTTTAAGTGCAGGGCAGTATGCTGGCGGTGATAGAATCACCATCAGACTGGAGTTGGTGCTAACAGACGGAAGAAGGTTCAGTGCTGCTGATGCTTCAGGGTCTTTACAAGGTTCCTATTTCGCATCTCCATATCAGTATACTGCAGGTATTCTTTGCATTCCTGCTACTCCTTTTGCAGGAGATTATGTGATCGACATGCAAGACTCCTATGGTGACGGATGGAACGGTGCTTCTATCAGAGTGACTATTGATGGAACTTCACAAGATGTTTTCATTGCCACAGGTTCTGTTGGTTCTGAAACTGTGACTGTTCCTGCAGGAACTAGCACACTTACTTTCGAGTTTGTGTCTGGTAGCTGGGATTCTGAGATTACTTGTCAGATTTACACTCCTAGTGGTGCTTTAGGTGCAGCTATTGGACCTAGCCCTCCTGTTGGTGAAATTGCTCTTGATCTATGTAACGAGTAATTTTTGATACTTAATTTTAAAAAGCCATCTAATCATAGGTGGCTTTTTTTTTGAGTCAAATTTTTTGACTCCTCTGTGGTTTCAGTTAATTTATTTCTTAGTTTGATAACTTCTTGATCTGTGTTTACTAAAAGACAAAAACTACTATTGCTGACTATTTTCATAGGTCTCTTTTCTTGTGTTCAGGAGCAAAGGGATGTTATTCCGTTACCGACCTCTTTGCCAATTTTTGATGTAAAGGTTAATAGAGGGGATGCATTTAAGGGGTATGTAATGGTGAGACAAATCGAAAATCCTGGTGCCCAGCTTGCTATAGATAGTAGAGGAAAGGTTGCGTGGTTTATGGCAGGAGATACGACTTTATTCCGGCCCTTTACACCATATGGATCTTCTTTCATTTCACTGCATTCCAGTACGAGGGCCTTTGATATAAGCTACGCTGGTGATACGTTAAATAGTTGGGATATTTCAAAAGATACTTCCATCAATTTCACCATGCATCATGAAGTCATTAAGGCTATGGATGGTTCTTTGGTAACCTTGACTAAGGAGTACGTCGCTTCAGACTTAAGTACCAATGAACCCGATGCGAGAATTGGATTTATCAAGAATGAGGGAATTGTTAAACTCTCTCCAGAGGGTGAAGTAATATGGAGATGGTCATTCGATAGACGCTTCGATGTTGAAGGAAACCCTCTAGAAGAGCAGGCATTGCCGTGGGGACATGCCAATGCGATTCTAGTAGATAAGCAGGGAAATTATCTTATTTCATGGAAGGGCTACAATGAGGTTTGGTGCATTGACAACAGCTCTGGTAACGTGCTCTGGAAATATTCCGGAAAACAAGAAGGTGGACGGGGTGGAATGATAGGACAGCATTCCCTCAGTTATGATAGCGATGGAAATTACTTGGTATTTAATAATGGCAGGAAGAGTTCTTCAGCTCACAGTTTTAATGTCGATGGGGAGAATAATTTAACAGGTGTCTATGATGTGGCTTTGCCTGATTCCCTTTTTAGCTCTAAACAAGGCAGTGTTTACCAATTTGCAGAGGACAGGTATTTATTTTGTAGTTCACAGACTAAATCCCTTGTGGTGACTAATAAACAAGGGGAAATACTATGGTTAGCTGAGAGTGATTACGTGTCGTATCGTGCTTATCACATACCGAAAGAGTGGATAGATTGAAGGGGCGTAGTTCTGTTTCGTTCTTGTATTTAATCAAAGTATTTTCATTTATAGGTGCAACCTCCTTTGGTGGCTATACGGCCTTAGTTTCATACGTTCAGAAGCGATTGGTGGACGAGGCTAAATTAATTTCTGAAGAAGAATTGTTAGATAGTGTTACCATCGCTTCCTTGCTTCCAGGACCGTTAGCTGTTAACGTTGTAGCTAATATTGGATATTCTTTGAGAGGTTGGATGGGAACTGTAGTTTCAATGGCAGCAGTCCTGTCTCCATCGGTTTTGTTGATGATTTTGGCAGCTGAGTTTTATCAGCAGTTTGGAGATCTTGAGACTGTGGGTTCATTTCTAAGTGGAATTATACTTGCTATCTGTGCGGTAATTTTTTCAGTTGTAAACAAAATGAGCCAAAAGAACCTAAAAGCCTGGTGGCAGGTAGTTTTGGCGGTTATCGCGGCGACATGCTTATTCTTTTTTAAAGCTTATCTGGTTATTGTTTTTCTTCTCGTGTTTGGAGGTGTGAATGGTCTTCTTTTATCTAAAGTGGAAGCTTCATCCACTTCACATAAAAAGACCGAACCTTTTCCTATTTGGGGGGCATTGATCATTGTTGGTATAGCTTTCGCTGGCATAGTGATTTTTGATGATACGCTGCTAAGACAACTTATTGTGGTATTTTCAAAAGTGAGTGTTACGTTGTTTGGAGGTGGTTACGTCATGATCCCTGTTTTGTACAATTTGGTCGTAGAGCAGCAGAATTGGGTGTCACCTGAAGCCTTCTCTGTGGCGATTTCGCTTGGTCAAATGACGCCAGGTCCAATATTAGTTTCTGCTACTTTTGTCGGCTATCTAGTCAAGGGTATCTCGGGTGGAATCATCAGTACGGCAGCAATTTTTCTTCCATCTGCAATTGTGATGGTTCTTGTTAGTAATCGATTTGAGTATTTGAAATCGTCAAATTTTTTCTTGCGGGCGCTTCAAGGAATCAGACCGGTTATTATCGGTCTAATAGCATATTCTGCAGTCGTCATCTTCATGTCTGATGACTTCTCCTTCATAAGGCTTTTTTTGGCTGCTGTTGCGGGGGTTCTGCTTATTTTTACTAAGATTAATGACTTCTTGTTGATACTGCTATTTGGGTGTCTTGGGTTGATTTGGTTATAATGGGGAAAATAGATTTTATTCAATTTATCGGTACACAGCGTTCTGGTTCAAATCTGTTGAGGTTGATGTTGAATCAACACCCTGACATTTCAGCTCATCATCCCCCACATCTATTAAGAACTTTTGTACCGCTTCTTCCCTGCTATGGGGATCTATCTAGCCGTGGTAATAGGAGACAGCTGGTAGAGGACATGGTTGCATGGGTTCAACATAATCCTGTTCCATGGAGGTTAGAAAATTTTGATATAGAGAGGTTGTCACAGCGTTCTTCTGATATTACTGATATTTTAGTAGGTATATATAATGCGATGATGGAGCGGGATAAAGCTTCAATATTTTGCTGTAAGAGCACTTTTAATGTCTTCTACAGCTCGTTGTTAGAAAGGAACTACAAGCCGCTTTACCTTTATCTGTATAGAGATGGAAGAGACGTGTCTGTTTCTTTTAAAAAGGCGATTGTTGGTCCAAAACACATCTATTCAATAGCTGAAAAATGGCATAAGGAACAAGAGGAGTCTTTGTCCATCATAAAGACGTTATCGCCTAATCGGTATGTGCAGGTTTCCTATGAACAGTTGATACATGACCCAGAAATTGTTTTGAAGACAATTTGTAAGAGACTTGGGGTTGATTATGACACGAGGATGTTAGAATACCACGTCTCTGAAGAGTCTAGAATCACAGCTGAATCCGGGAACATGTGGAAGAATGTTGCGAGACCAATTATTAAGCAAAATCAGAATAAATTCAGAAATGAATTATCCGATGAGGAGATTGAAATTTTTGAATCGGTTGCCGGAAATTCACTCACAGTATTAGGATATCAAGTGATCAATACTGAATTTAGAAAGCTATCTGAAGAAGAGATTAAGTCTTTCGGGGAGGAGGATGTCAAATTAAGAAAGGTTGCTGAGCAGAACAGTGATCCTCATGATGTAGCATTACGTCAACCACAGAGAGACTTGCTTAAGTTCATCCAAAAACGAGCCAAGGCATCACTTATCCAGTGTTAAGCTTCAATCTTTTTGGTCATTTATATGTTGTCATTAATTGACGAGTACTTATTTTATGAAACTACATTCAATTATATCCATATGATGAAGAATTTATTCGCTTTATTTATGTTGTCTTGTGCATTTAGTGTTTTTGGACAAAAAGGTAGTGTTTCAACAAGTTTAGAAGAGGGGGCGCATATGCCTCATGTGGTTGTTGTTAAATTTCATTCAGGTTCGGAGACCTTACCCCTCAATTACACAAATGCAAGAGTTGATCATCCGGTTAAGCGAACAGGAATAGAAATTGTTTCAGCTAAGAACCCATTCAGAAATCTGAGCAATGCAAGGAGTCAAAGCCGTAGTGGTATTGATTTTTCTTCTTTTCAAATATTGAGGCTAGGGGCAGATGAAGATGTGAAAGCAGCAGTGTCTAAATTACAATTATTGGAAAGTGTAGAGTATGCAGAGCCATTATATCTCCATGAATCTACATTGGTACCTAACGACCCGAGAGTTTCTGAACAGAGTGAATATTTAGAGCCAATACGAGCTTATGAAGCGTGGGATATCACAACAGGGTCTTCCGACATTGTAATCGCAATTATTGATGATGGTTTGGACTATAATCATGATGATTTAGACGATAAAATTGAGCTAAACGAAGATGAAATACCTGATAATGGAATCGACGATGATGATGACGGCTACATAGATAATTACCTTGGGTGGGATTTTATCGGAGCTGATATCGAAAACCCTATAGAAGACAACGACCCCATCGGGAATGGTAATTTGGGACATGGAACCTGGGTTGCAGGCTTTGCTGTGGCAGAGACAAATAACAGTATAGGAATTGCTGGTGTAGGCTATGACACCAAGTATATGGCCCTAAAATGCGGGGTTGATGGAGGTGAAAGGATACTGGGCAATACGCAGTTGGCTGTTATTTATGCTGCAGATCAAGGAGCTGATATTATCAATATGTCGTATGGTAGTAGTTTTTTCTCGCAATTTGGACAAGACGTCATGACGTATGCTGCCGTTGAGAAAGGCTCGGTACTGATTGCCGCTGCAGGGAATGAAGCAAGCAATCAAATTTCATATCCTGCGGGATATGAGCATGTTTTGTCCGTCGCTGCAACCGACAATAATGATATTAAGGCTGGTTTTTCAAATTTTGGAAGTTGGGTCGATTTGTCTGCTCCTGGCGTAGGTATTTTGACAACGGGTCAGAACAATATATATCAACGCCAGTCAGGTACTTCATTTTCAGCTCCGATAGTTTCCGGGGCTGCTGCACTGATACTGGCTAAGTATCCCGATTTTAGTCCATTTCAAATCCATCAATTATTGATTCAATCTACAGATTTTATTGATTCTGTGAACCTTGAGTCTCTGGCTGGAGATTTGGGTTCCGGAAGGTTGAACATTGAAAGGGCATTGACTGCGACAGTTCCAGCATTCGAATTATTGGAGACCACAATTCTAAACAGCGCTGGAACAATACCCGGCCGCGGGGAGACCGGACAGCTGGATATTCGGTTGAGAAATGCGCTCTTTAACTCCTCGTCAGAGGCACAGCTACAACTTTTCGTTCTGGACAGCTCTGATATTCAAATAGAAAATACAACAGTTGCATTAGGGGTAGTAGAGGCAGGGCAGACTATTGTACTGAGTGACCTAGGAGAGATAACAGTGTCATCAGAAGAGACTTTTAATAAAACCATTCCTTTTTCCGTGGTGTTTTCAGATGCAGGGTTTGACTATAAGGACAGTGTAAATTTCACAATTCAGATAAATCCGCTCGTAACACAGTCTGCGACAGTTCCCTATCTTCTGGCAGATGGAGGGGATTTTGAAAGTTCTCCAGGTGATTTTGCAAGTGCTCCACTGGTCGGGCAGTATAGTATATGGGAGCTGGGAGTCCCCGGTAACGTATTGAATGAAGCAAATTCGGATTCCACCGTTTGGAAAACTCTCCTTAATGAAGACCTGCCGAAAGACTCATATGCAAATGTGCTTCAATCCCCTGTCTTCAATTTTTCTGATATCTCAAAAGACTACCGTTTGAGCTTTTATAAAAGTATGGAAGCTGAGTTTTGTAACGCTCCAGCCGCAGTGCAAATGCAGTATAGTTTGGATGGAGAAACCTGGGAGGTTTTAGGGAGTAAATTTGATCCTTTAGGATTCAATTGGTACAACAAAGCTCCCGGTGATGCATGCGCAGTTGACCCCTCTATCATTGCGGATCAAAACGGTTGGTTAGGAAATTTTGTCAACGAGTATACCGAATTCAATGTTTCTGAATTTGCAGGGGAAACGCAGGTGACCTTCAGATTTGTATTGTACGTATCAGGAAGCTTCAATGGGAATCCTGACGATGGCTTTATGATAGATGATTTTCAGATTGAAACGAGAGATCCTTCAGCCAACTTTACATCGAATAGAACGGTGATCTATACCGGTGATTCTATCTCATTTACGTATTTATCCGGTGGTGCAAGTTCATTTAATTGGAATTTTGGAGATGGAGGTACAGCTTCCACTGCTTCACCAAGTCATGTTTACAGCAGTCCGGGGGTATACGATGTAAGTTTGTCCATTGGTTCTAACGAGGGAGATCGAGATACCACCATAGCAAATTTAATTACAGTTTTACCTAATCTGTCCACAGCTTTAACCTTAGCGGATGGAGGCGATTTTGAGTCTAATTTTGGATATTTTGGTGTAGAGAATGTTTCAGGATCTGGCTTCACGTTAGGGAAGGATAGTATTCCAGGTAAAGATGGAACCGCAAGTGGTGATCATGCGTGGGTAGTGGCTTTTGGTCAACCCGTATACGAAGACCTTTCAGAGGCATACTTGTACAGTCCTAATTTTAATTTTCAGTTTATTGGAAACTATTCATTAGGCTTTAAAGCGAAATATGTATTCGAGGATACCTGGGATGGTTTCATTATAGAATACAGTCTTGATAAAGGGGCATCCTGGACGAAGCTTAATGAGAGCCTAGCAGATGGATGGTATAATACCATCAGTCACCCAAATGCAATTTTTGGAGCAAATGTTCCAATGTTTAGTGGGAGTACAGCAGGAGAATTCGAGGAATATGAGACCTCCGTCTCCTTTTTATCGGGAGAATCAAGCGTGGCTTTCAGGGTAGTATTTCTTACTGATCCCGCAACGGTGGATGTAGGTATGGCACTAGATGATTTCTTTGTTTCTTTCCCCCAGACAGGAGCAATTACTGCAAATTTTGAGGTCGATGGTTACGAAGGATGTCAAGGTCAAGAGTTGGAATTTACCAGTACCTCCATTGGTTCTATTACATCGATGGAGTGGGATTTTGGTCAAAACGCCTCAATATCATCCGCCAGTGGTCCGGGACCTCATTTCGTTTCTTATGATTCGCTTGGTTCTTCCGTGGTAACCTTAACAGTTGGGGGGCAAGGAACTACTCAAACAGAAACATTTGAGGTTTTATCAGGAGCTAAGCATATTCCGACATTTACTTATTCATTCAATAGCAGTGGCAATGTAGATTTTATTGCTTCTGAAGGTGATGAATACCAATGGTTTATGTCAAATACACCGATAGATGGGGCTAATTTACAAACCTATGAAGCCACCGAAAGAGGTACCTATTCGGTACTTGTAACAATAGACGGATGTCCGGGTAGTTCTGTGGTTAGTCCTTTTATAGTAACAGATCTGGAAGAAAACATGTCCTTTACTGTTTATCCTAATCCTGTAAAAGATGGGAAACTTCAAATAGCCGGCTTAGAGGGCGAACGGGTTAGTATCGAGATACATGATATTGCCGGACGTATGTGGTTCACGGATACAGTTAGTAGGCAGAACCCTAAGAACCTGGATATTTCAGCACTTTCTTCTGGCCAATACATCTTATCAATTCAAACAGAAGAAAAATATTACCAAGCCAAGTTGATCATTCAATAGAATTTACCCGAAGAAAGGTAGTTGGAGACGTAGTCTCTGACTCCTTCTTCAAGTGGCGTAAAATCTTCAGGATAGCCAATAGATTTAAGTTTTTTCATGTTGGCTTCTGTGTAGTACTGGTATTTATCGCGGATATCTTCCGGCGTATCAACGAAGCTTATGTCTTCTTTTTGTCCAAGGGCAGTAAAAACTGCTCGCGTCAAATCGAGAAATGTACGTGCGGTTCCACTTCCTAAATTGTAAAGCCCAGAATCTTTTCTGTGGTGCATTAACCAATACAGGATGTTTACCACATCCTTTACGTATACAAAGTCTCTCTGTTGCTCACCGTCTTTAAATTTAGGATTATGAGACCTGAATAGTTTCATACTATCGCTCCTTTTAATTTGATTAAATGCGTGCATGACTACGGATGCCATACGACTTTTATGGTACTCATTTGGACCATAGACATTGAAAAATTTTAATCCTGCCCAGTAAAATGGTTTCCTTGATTCTTTAATTGCCCAGGAATCGAATGCATTCTTTGATTCTCCATAGGGATTTAACGGCTTTAGATCATCTACGATTACTTCACTGTCTTCATATCCCAATTCCCCAAGGCCGTATGTCGCAGCGCTAGAAGCATAGATGAGAGGTATTTGATAGTCACAGCATTTCCGCCAGATGGTTTTGGTGTAGTCTGTGTTGAGTTCCCAAAGAAGGTTTTTATCAAATTCGGCAGTATCAGTTCTTGCTCCGAGATGAAATATGAACTCCACATCTTCAAAGTGCCGATCTAGCCATGGAAAAAACTCACCTCGATCGACTCTTTCCTGAATGGTCTTATTTAGTAAGTTTTTGTTTTTTTCCTGATCATGGAAGTGGTCTACTGCGATGATTCTATTGAAATTTTCGCTGTTAAGCTTGGAGATCATACAGCTACCTATGAAACCGGCTGCTCCCGTGACTATAATCATGCTTTTTATTGCAAAGCTACTATGTTGTGTTCAATTCAATAATTGCTTCGATCGTATCTTTGCTCTATGATTTACATCACAAGAAAAGAGCATTTCAATGCCGCCCACAAGCTCTACAATGAGAAATGGGATAAAAAGAAAAATATCGATGTCTTTGGGCCTTGCGCAAATGAAAACTGGCACGGTCATAATTTTGATTTACATATTACAGTCAAAGGACGGCCTAATCCTGAGACAGGATTTGTGATCAATTTCAAAGAGCTTGGCAAATTGGTTAAAGCAGAAATCATTGAAAAGGTAGATCATAAGAATTTAAACCTTGATGTATCCTTTCTGGAGGGGAAACTTCCAAGCTGCGAAACGATCATTTATGAGTTTTGGCAGATTCTGGCACCAAAAATTCAGGATATTGAACCCGGTGCTTCACTTCATTCTTTAAAACTTTATGAAACACCAAATAATTACGCAGAGTACTTTGGAGAATAGAAAATGAAATATTTTCTAATAGCAGGGGAAAGGTCAGGCGACCTTCATGGTTCTTACTTGGTCAAGGCGATCAGGCAGCAAGATCCCGCAGCAGAGTTTGTTGGGTATGGAGGTGACTTAATGCAAAAGCAAGGAATGAGGTTGCTATCTCATTATCAAGAAGCAGCTTTTATGGGGATTTTTGAGGTAGTTAAAAATCTAAGGTTGATTCTCTTTCGCATTTTAGCGTGCAAAAATCAAATTGATAGTTTCAGTCCCGATGCTGTAGTTCTTATCGATTATCCAGGATTTAATTTGAGAATGGCAGCTTATGCCAAGTCAAAGGGAATCCGTACCTTCTATTACATCTCTCCAAAAATTTGGGCATGGAAAGAGGGGCGAATAAAGAAGATTAGGAAGTATGTGGATCGAATGTTGGTAGTATTCCCCTTCGAAGTCCCCTACTACAAACAGCTTGAATATCCTGTGACGTACGTTGGCAATCCTCTAGTAGAGCAAATAGACAATTATAAAGCAACTGGAGTAAAAGGTATTGATCAAAACGCTGACTACCGGATAACTTTTATGCCTGGCAGCCGAAAGCAAGAAGTTCTTTCTTCTCTTCCCAGAATAAAAGAACTGGCATTATTACGACCTACATGGCAGTTGCTCGTAACCGCAGTCGATAACCTGCCTGCTGAGCTATATAGTTCTTTAGCAGAGTTGCGGAATGTTTTGGTTGTCACTGGTGGTACTTATGATGTACTTTTAAAATCTGATGCCGCGGTAGTTACTTCAGGCACTGCAACGTTAGAAACAGCACTTTTGGGAATTCCTCAGGTAGTATGTTACGAGGCCCATCCGATTTCGTATGCAATAGGAAAGCGTCTAATAAAGGTCAAATATATTTCGCTAGTAAATCTAATTGCAGATGAGGCCATCGTAAAAGAGTTGATTCAAGATGAATACAACCCTGACTCACTGACGTCTGAGTTGGATAAACTCCTTCTTGATAAAAAGTATCGTAACAAGATACAGCAGAATTACAGCAGGATAACTAAGATTCTAGAAACTAAAAAGGCTTCTCAAGAAGCTAGCATGATCATATTTAATGATTTAAGAATCTAAGCAGCTTTCAGTTTATTAAATTTCGATTTCTCAAATTTCTCCTGTGCATACTCTTTATTGAGCACCACTTCTTGGATGTCATCACTTGATGGGATTTCGAACATAGCGTCGGTAATAATCGCTTCGAAAATGGATCTGAGTCCTCTGGCTCCTAACTTAAATTGCATAGCTTTCTCCACAATGTAATCTAATGCCTCATCTTCTATCTGAAGTGTCACATTTTCCATATCGAATAGTTTACAATATTGCTTAACTAAGGCATTCTTAGGTTCCACAAGTATTCTCTTTAGAGCTTCAAGATTTAGTGGGTCTAAATGTGTGAGAACAGGGAGCCTGCCTATCAATTCAGGAATTAGTCCGAACGATTTTAAATCTTGCGCTGTCACGTATTGAAGTAAGTTGCTTTTATCTAGTTGTTCACTATGTTCATCTTGATTTGCAAACCCTATAGGTCGTGTATTAATTCGATTAGAAATGTGCCTTTCGATTCCATCAAAGGCACCTCCGCATATAAACAGGATATTTTCTGTATTTACTGAAATCATTTTCTGGTCAGGGTGTTTTCGACCTCCTTGCGGGGGAACATTTACACTCGTCCCCTCCAATAATTTCAATAGTGCTTGCTGTACGCCTTCACCACTCACATCTCTTGTAATTGAAGGATTGTCGGATTTTCTGGCAATCTTGTCAATCTCATCTATGTACACTATTCCACGTTCGGCTTGATCAACTTCATAGTTGGCGGCTTGCAGCAGGCGAGTCAAAATACTTTCAACATCTTCTCCTACATATCCTGCCTCGGTTAACACAGTTGCATCCGCAATGCAAAAAGGAACCTGCAAAATTTTAGCTAGGGTCCTAGCCAAATAGGTCTTTCCAGTACCTGTTTGGCCAACCATGATGATGTTGGATTTTTCAATCACAATATCATCATCATCTTTCTTTTGCATGAGTCTCTTGTAATGGTTGTAAACAGCAACAGACATTACTTTTTTAGCTTCATTTTGCCCTATCACAAACTCGTCCAAGTGACGTTTCATGTCAATTGGTTTGATAAGCTTAAAATTTGGAGACTCTGTGTCACTTTTAGTTTTTAGCTCCTCGTTCAAAATCTGTTGAGCCTGAGCGATACACTTATCACAGATATGTGCATGAATGCCAGAGATCATCAGATCGACATCCTTCTTATTTCTACCGCAAAAACTACAAGTGACCTGTGCCATAATTATTTTTTTCTTTCTAAGACTTCGTCAATAAGTCCATATTCCTTTGCTTCTACTGCTCGCATCCAATAATCTCTGTCGGAATCTCTTTCTATATCTTCATAGGTTTTTCCGGAATGGTCCGCTAGAATAGTGTATAGGTCCTTTCTTAACTCTTGCATCTGCCGAAGGTTTATCTCCATGTCTTTGGAGGTACCTTGAGCACCACCGCTGGGCTGGTGAATCATTACCCTGGCATGGGGAAGAGCAGATCTTTTTCCTGCCGCCCCACCTGCAAGCAAGACAGCACCCATTGATGCCGCCATTCCTGTACAGATTGTTGCCACGTCAGGACTCACGTACTGCATGGTGTCATACATACCCAAACCGGCGTATACAGAACCTCCGGGACTGTTAACATATAGCAAGATGTCTTTCTTCGCGTCTACAGACTCCAAAAAAAGTAACTGCGCAGTGATGATATTTGCAATATTTTCCTCTACCTGCATACCGAGGAATATAATACGATCCATGATCAGCCGAGAGAACACATCAATTTCTCTAAAGTTAGTCGGTCTTTCCTCAATTACGGCTCGTGTCATGTTTTCTACGCTATCCATGTAGTTATCGACAGTAAGCCCGTTAAGACCCTGACCTTTTACGGCATATTTCCTGAATTCTTCTTTGTTTATCATGTGGTTAATTTACTGATAAGCTGAAACATAAAAAAAGTCCTGAAACAGGACTTTGATAAAACTTCAACTGCCGGCGGATAGTTCCAGCTTTTATAGCTTTCTGAACTCTTCCAGACTAATCATTTTTTCTTTCGCAGTAATTTCATTGGCTACATGCTCCATCACTTTAATGTTCATAATCTCATTATGCACTTTCATGTAGTTATCTCCATTTTCGCCTTGCAAATAATTATCAGCCATTCCATCCAGTTGACTTCCTAACTGATCGGCAACTGCAGGTCCCCCAAATTGTTGGACGATCATTCGCTTTGCCTCTTCTTTTACTTCTTCATAAGTAGCATTTAGTTCTCTATCCTTACTTACTTGATTGCGGATAAGAGACCATTTAAGTTCCTTAGCATACTGATCAAACTCCTTATCAATCACATCATTTGTAATGTTTTCATTTGTTTGGATTAACCATCTTTTAAGAAAGGCATCTGGGAGATGAATTTTTGTTTTCTCCGTTAATCTTTCTCGGATCTTAAAGTGAAAAAACTTCTCTGCTTCCTTTTCATAGTTATCAGCAATCGTCTCCTTTACTTTTTCTCTAAATTCCTCATCTGATTTTACGGAATCTTTTCCGAACGTTTTGTCGTAGAAATCCTGGTTTATTTCGGCTGGTTCAGTATGATTGATGCCTTTGATGGCAAGATTGACCTTGTTTTTTACGGCCTTCAGCTCACTTTCTGTCAGTCTACTGACTCGTAAGAAATAATCTTTATTTTTGAAGGCAGTAGCAACGTTGATTTCTACACTCTCCTCTACTTTCTTCCCAATGATTTTCTTAGCTGCAGCATTCTTAAATTCTGTAAGATCAAGAGAAACTTCACTGTTGATGGAATCATTTTTAGAAGTAACAGGTCCGTAAATCGTATCTCCTTCTCCTACAATATCGGGGTTGGAAACTTCTCCAAATTGCTTCTGCAGATTTCCGATTGTCTCGTTGATTACAGCATTGTCGATATTGATTTTGTGATAATCGACCTTAACTTTTTTACTTAGTCCGATTTCAAATGGCTCTGCATATCCAATATTGAAAATAAATTCAAAATCCTTCTGTGTATCCCAATTAACTTCTGGTTGACTCTCGTGGGAAAGAGGCTCACCAAGAAACTGAAGCTCACTGACTTTGAGTACCTTATTTAACTCTTCAGAGATCATCTTATTTACTTCTTCTGCCATGAAGGATTGGCCGTACATATTTTTGATCAGTCCGGGAGGTACTTTCCCGGGTCTAAATCCTTTTATGTTCGCCTTTTTGCTGAATTCCTTAATTTTTTGAGATACTCTGGGTTGATAATCATCCTCCTTTAAAGTAATTTTAATTAAGGCTTCAGAGTTTTCAATTTTGTCAATCGTGGTATCCAATGTAATTGAATGTTAAAGGTGTTGAAACTAAAAACCCCCTTATGAGAATTGGCCATAAGAGGGTCGCTTTTGTGCGGATGGAGGGACTCGAACCCCCATGCCTCGCGGCGCTAGATCCTAAGTCTAGTGCGTCTACCAATTTCGCCACATCCGCTAATTGGACGGCAAAAATAAACAATTAATTTATACGACAAACATATTTTCAAGTTCAGTACAAAAAAATGATAGCTGTTGAGATAGAGGAAGAGAAAAAAGAGATCGTTAGAAGGTATCGACGGCTTTTAAGACATGCTAAACCAATGTTAAAGGAGGGTGATGCTAAGATCATCCGAAAGGCATTCAAGACTTCATTGGAAGCACACGATGGCATGCGTCGTAAATCTGGCGAACCGTATATTTATCATCCCATAGAAGTAGCCATGATCTGTGTGGATGAAATCGGCTTAGGAACGACTTCGATTGTAGCTGCACTGATGCACGATGTTGTGGAAGATACTGAAACCACGTTGGCGGATATAGATTATTTGTTTGGTGGTAAAGTGGCTAAGATTATCGATGGTCTTACCAAGATCACCGGAGTCTTTGATCAGGGCACTTCACAGCAAGCAGAGAACTTCAGGAAGATGTTGCTCACACTTTCCGAAGATGTCAGAGTGATCTTGATAAAATTGGCGGATAGGCTGCATAATATGCGTACGCTAGAAAGCATGCCTAGGCATAAGCAGCTTAAGATTGCTTCTGAAACAGCGTACATATTTGCACCTCTCGCTCATCGTTTGGGTTTATACGCTATTAAGTCAGAACTAGAAGACCTTTGCCTGAGGTATACAGATACCGAGATCTATGATGAGATTCTAACAAAAATCAATGCCACTAAATCGGCAAGAGATAAATTCATTCGAAATTTCATTCGACCTATCAAGGATTCGTTGGATGACCTCGAGATAAAGTATCACATCAAAGGGCGGCCTAAATCAATTCATTCCATTTGGAATAAGATGAAAAAGCAGAATGTGCCTTTTGAGGAGGTATTTGATCTATTTGCCATCAGAATTATTATCGAGGTGCCTGTTGAAAAAGAGAAAGCCTTATGTTGGCAGGTCTACTCAATAGTAACTGATTATTACCAGCCCAACCCGGACCGACTGAGAGATTGGATAAGTATACCCAAGGCAAACGGCTATGAATCTCTGCACACGACTGTGATGAGTGGAAAAGGCCAATGGGTGGAAGTCCAGATTCGCACCGGTAGAATGGACGACATCGCGGAGAAGGGCTACGCTGCACATTGGAAATACAAGGAGAATAAGTCAAGAGAAGATTCAGGACTGGAAATGTGGATTTCAAAGGTTAGAGAGATATTAGAACAGAATGATACATCCGCCATTGAATTTGTTGATGATTTTCGATCCACACTGTACCATGACGAAGTCTTTACTTTCACTCCCAAGGGCGATTTAGTATCACTTCCCTATGGCTCTACTGCCCTGGATTTTGCATTTGATATACACTCTGAAGTTGGCGCTAGGTGTATTGGTGCCAAAGTAAACCAGAAATTAGTGCCTCTCAACTATGTACTGAAAAATGGGGATCAAATTGAGGTGTTGACCTCAAACAAGCAGAGGCCGACTGAAGATTGGTTGAAGATTGTGGTAAGCTCTAAAGCCCGATCCAAGATCAAGGATTCCTTGAAAGAAGAAAAGAAGAAGTACTCGTTAGATGGGAAAGAAGTTGTTCAGCGCAAGCTGAAACAAATGAAGTTACCTTTTGATCAAGAGGTGCTGGAACAGTTGACTGCTCATTTCCAAGTCAAAACACCAACTGACTTATTCTACATGATTGGAATTGGAAAGATCGATCATAACGAAATAAAGCAGTTTCAAGAAACAAGGAAAGAGACTAGGAAAAGGCCAAATTTGAAAGAAACAGATCCCGATACTTTCAAGAAGAAGAAAAGAGAAAAGAAGTCACAAGTTGAGGATTATTTGTTGCTTGGGGATGATTTGGATGTAGTTGATTACAAATTTGCAAAATGTTGTAATCCGATTCCAGGTGATGATGTGTTTGGGTTTATTACGGTAAGTGAAGGCATCAAGGTTCATCGTACGAATTGTCCAAACGCCGCCGAATTACTTTCCAATTATGGGTATAGGGTCGTGAAAGCCAAATGGACCTCTCGACTTCCAAACTCTTTCTTAGCTGGTTTGAAGATTCTTGGAACTGATAGAATAGGAATCATAAGTGATGTGTCAAATGTCATTTCTGCTCAACATAAAGTGAACATGAGATCTCTTACCATTAATACCGATAATGGGATTTTTGACGGACAGATTCAGTTGTACGTCGATGGTACTAAGCATCTAAATATTCTGATAGGAAACCTTGAGAAGATTGCAGGTGTTGAAACTGTATCAAGGTATGATTAAAATCTTTTTCCAACAGCTATCTTTGCAGCCGCATGACACAGACCGAGGTATTATTTGAGGAAGTTAAAAAAATCTTCACGGCTTTCCTGGAGCAGAAAAACCTCAGAAAGACACCTGAGCGATTTGCAATATTGGAAGAGATTTACATGAAGCAAGGTCATTTTGATGTAGAGTCCTTGTACATCAGCATGAAAGACAAGAATTATCGCGTGAGTCGCGCAACTGTTTACAATACACTTGATCTACTGGTTGAATGCGATCTGGTAACTAAGCACCAATTTGGTCATTCTCAAGCTCAATATGAAAAAGCATATGGGTATAGGCAACACGATCACTTGATTTGCACAGATTGCAACAAGGTGATGGAGTTTTGCGATCCCAGAATTCAAACGATTCAGAATACAGTTGGTGAATTACTGGACTCCCATGTGATCCATCATTCATTAATATTATATGGGAGTTGTACCAAGTCCGAGTGTGAAAATAAAATAGAAAAATAAAAGTCATGACATATGCTCATCAACTAGACGGCCAGAACATGACCTTGACGATCCAGGGAGATTTGATAGGGGAGACTAAAGGAATTGAACTGGTGGAAATAATCAATAATGTTTTGAATGCCGGAGTGCGATATGCACTTGTTGACATTGCGGACGTTAGATACATCAATAGTAGTGGTATAGGAGTCCTGATTACCATACTAACAAAGTTCAGAAATAAGGGTGGAGAGATGTATTTGATTCAACCCTCTGAGCATGTCAAAAAACTATTAATCATTACCAAACTACAGGCAATTTTCAATATTGTCAATTCTAAAGCAGAAGCCTTAGGACAAATATCTTAGTGTATATGGGGAAAGTAGATATTCTACTTGGTCTTCAATGGGGAGACGAAGGAAAAGGTAAGGTCGTTGATGTATTAGCGCCCAATTATCAAATCGTAGCGAGATTCCAAGGAGGACCAAATGCAGGCCACACCTTGGAATTTGACGGGAAGAAGCATGTTTTACATCAGATACCCTCGGGTGTATTTCGTGAAGGTGTTTTGAATATCATCGGCAATGGTGTCGTATTGGATCCTATTACCTTCCAGAGGGAAGTAGAGGAACTAAAGCCTTTTGATTTAGATCTAAGAAGTAGTTTGATACTTTCTACCAAGGCCCAGCTCATTGTGCCAACTCATAGATTATTAGATAAGGCGTATGAGTTATCAAAGGGAGAGCTCAAAATAGGATCAACATTGAGAGGTATTGGGCCCACTTACGAAGATAAGATGGCGAGAGTGGGCTTAAGGCTAGGCGAAGTTTTGTACGATGATTTTAGGTCGAGGTATGATGCCCTGAAGAAACGACATCAATCCATGCTTGCTCAGTATGAGTTGGACTATGATCTTGAAAAGGATGAAGCAGCCTTTTTTGAGGCAGTTGAACTACTGAAGTCATTTCAAATTAAGAACACAGAGTACCTCATACATGAGGCTTTAGCTGACGGGAAAAATGTGTTGGCTGAGGGTGCTCAAGGTTCATTATTGGATATCGACTTTGGTTCATATCCTTTCGTGACAAGCTCGAATACGATCTCCGCAGGGGCATGCACCGGGCTTGGAGTATCCCCAAAGGATATTGGAGAGGTATTTGGGGTTTTCAAAGCCTATTGTACACGGGTAGGTAGTGGACCTTTTCCTACTGAGTTGTTGGATGAGGAAGGTGATCAGTTACGAAAGAAAGGTAATGAATTTGGAGCAACGACAGGTCGTCCAAGAAGATGTGGTTGGCTTGACCTGCCTGCGCTAAAGTATGCGGCTATGCTGAATGGTGTTACCCAGCTGTATATGATGAAGGCGGACGTGCTGACAGACTTTGGGGAAATCAATGTGGCACTTTCATATAAGATCAAGGGACAGAATACCATGGAGTTTCCGGTAGTATTTGACACTACCTGTTCGGTAAATTATGAGAGACTGAAAAATTGGAGAAGTGGGGATTATGGTTCATTTGATCAATTTCCAGGGGAGCTATCCACATACATTTCTTACATAGAAGATTACGTAAAAACTCCGATTAATCTCGTTTCTTTAGGTCCGGATAGAAATCAAACAATTATGCGGTAGATGCCTCTCTGTAAATCGGACTGTATTATCTTTGCAGTCCTTTTGCGCAAAAAAGTAGCAGGCAAAAAAGTGTATTTAACTTTTCTCATCTTTTTTTCTTGAAAGATTTGTTTGTGAGGAAAAGATATGA
>JAYPLE010000010.1:0-116095 GCA_038129245.1 Flammeovirgaceae bacterium
ATTTTCTCGTAATACTCAACTTGAGAATGGTCGAATGAGAGAATAGCTTTTGCTATTTTGGCTTTATCCGCTACTCCATCATTGAGTAATAATGTTTTAATCATTACCGGTTGGTAGATGTGCGACATGCTCATCTTGTTCTCAATATAATCTCTTATGTCATCCACCTAATTAAACCCAACACCCGGACATGTGATAGTATGTCTCATATACGCCTGATGTATTTGTTAGGTGAATCTAACGGATTCTTTAGTGACTTCAAATCTGTGTTTGCAACATGAGTACATACTTCTGTGGTTCTCGATGGACTGTGACCTGATTAGACCTGCAGCTATCTAAGGTCTCTATCCTATTCCTTTAAATGAACAGCAAAATTTTGCGTGTGCTTAAAGAGGAGTTATACTGAGCGTACTTTCTGCTCTCCTCTAATCTTGGCAAGCGATACTGGGAATGCTAGGTTGACTTTACTCATTATTAACTGGTCCTTCAATTAATTGGTCGTTGAGTTTTTTGCTGTATCATCGATTCATGAAGATATCCTCACTTTTGGATTTTCTGTCATGTGTTAATTATTCCATTGCTTTATCTTTATTCTTTCAATCTTTAGTAAGGTTTGACCAGAGTCATATACATACTCCTAGCGTTTGCTCTATTCCTTCCTCTTGCTTCTTTCTCCCAAAGGGAAGGCAGAAGTCAGGAAGTTATTGAGGCAGGAGAGACCCTGAAAGACTACCTAAAGGAAAATCATGTAGAAGAAATTGAAGAAGTCGTTCACGCTTTCTTAGAATCCAGTTCCTTTATAGAATACTTGCTAAAAGAAGGGCATGGCATAGATCCCGGATCTGTCAATCTCAAGAAAAAGGATATCGGAATAGGCGAAGACCTGGATGTGTACGTAAAGCATTTCAGTGAGCATCAGAACTTCACCATGATTATGGTGCCGGTGGATATCTATCCCTTAGCGATATATGACACCTTACTGTTTTCCGTGATTGAAGTGAGCGATAACTGGTTACATGAAAATCATTTTGAAGAGGATTTGGATAACAAAGAGATAAAAGCCAAGATACTGTCAGACGAAAATCATCACGTGTTGACCAACCACATGTACGATCAAGTATTGGCTTCCGGTTCGAAGGACCTTACGGAAGTAGAAATCAAATTACATGAGAGTTACATTTCAACAGAAACGGTATTGCTTGACATCAAGGACATGGACAAAGAGGAGAGGGAGTCGATGCTGAAAAATTGGGGTCTTATGAAACGTATTCTCACTCATAATGTAAGCCTCAACATAGAGATCAATGTCTACATCTTTGGACGTGATGATATGCAGATCGTGAAGTACACCCGGTCTGGGTCTGAGTCCTTTAGAATTACCCCGTCGAATATCTTCAAGAGGCATCATTTCCTCAGCGAATAGCAGAATTACCAGAAATTAGTAGAATTATACCCTGTTTTGGGTATTTCTTTTTATCTGCAAAGCTGCTAACCTTACTGAGTAAAAACAGCAGTAACAATGAAAAAGCTTCAATACTTAGTCTCCTTGACCCTATTGTTGGCTCTTGGGGATTTGTTGCACGTTTACTCAGCCACTGTTAATTCAATTGTTTTTTTGGTATCCGCTTTCGTTTTTGTAGACGAGATCGAGTCGAAGAAAAGCCTTAATTTCTACCTGTTACTATGTGTGATGGGGGTATTCAACCCATTTTACAGTTCGTGGTTAGAGATTGAACAAGTTAGAACCATAGCCTACATCATGGTAAGTATATTTTATCTGCTCAAAACCTCCGGTGAACCGCTTGATTTTAGTCATTCGAAGGAGGATCTGAAACAAGCGTACTGAGTCTGTACTCTCAATTAGCTTATATATAATCGAAATGCCGCCTTGAAAGGCGGCATTTTTTATTTGAATGCTTTCCACCAGCTTTTATTCGAATCACTACTAGTTGGCACGATGATTAATTCACCAATTGCCGGAACAGCAATTGAAATCTTCAGTCGCTGTGCCTCTAAAACAGCACGGTCTACAGGATCATACCAGCTATGAAGTGCAAGCACAAAAGCACCCCAATGGATAGGTGCGAATACTTTAGCTTTCACATCAATGGACGCTTGTACGGTTTCTTCCGGCATCATGTGAATCTGTCGCCAACGTTCATCATATTGTCCACATTCCATTAAGGCGAAGTCAAACGGGCCGTACCTTTCTCCTATAGCTTTGAAATGAGGACCGTAACCTCCGTCACCACTAAAGTAGATATTAGCTTGTGGAGACTTTATCACCCAGCTTGACCACAAGGTTCTATTCCGATCTGTCAGACCTCTTCCTGAAAAATGTCTGGCGGGTGTGCTTGTAAAAGTGATACCATCAAGTGTTATGTCTTCCCACCAATCCAAAGCTGTTATTTGATCTTCCCTAAATCCCCATGACTGCAGATGTGATTCAACTCCGAGTGGTACTACAAGATGTTGGACTCTATCCTTTAGTTCCCTTAATGTAGGATAGTCGAGATGATCATAATGGTCATGTGAAAAAACGATCACGTCTATGACTGGCAGGTCTTCTAATGAAATGGGCAACCCTTCTGTAAATCGCTGACTCCCAAAAGCAGGGATTGGGCTAGGAGATGTACCTAGCATCGGATCCAATAGGATGGTCTTTCCATTTGTTTGGAGGAGAAATGCTGAGTGACCGAACCACATTAGTTGAGTAAGGGTGTCAGGTATTTCGAAAACTCGCTCAGCAACTGGTTTTTGAATCTTCAAGAGTTTTGCAGGTTCATGATCAGGAATACCGACGATGTAGTCCCATAGAACTGTCTTCAAAGCAGAAACGGACATATCCATTGAAGTTGGAATTTCATTAACGAATTCCTCATCAGTGAAATTATTGGAGCTTTGGTAACCGGCTTGAAATTCGGCATTAGGTGCCTCTCCAAATGCAGACAGCAGGTTGGTTACCAGTATTGTGCCGATCACAATCATTATCACTAAAGATAGAAACCCAATTCCAAGGATTTTTAATATTTTCATTACTTGATCTTTAACTCAAACTCGTCATGCGCGAGGGCAATTCTAATGTCTTCGTAACTATACTCATCTCCCAATTTGGCTTTTATTTCGGACAGTTTTTTGGATGATATCGCAACCGCAACTGTAAGTATATTCGTTACCTTCTTTTTCCCTACGAAATCAAAAGCATTGAGTTCACCCGTACTTACATAATGCGCAAGGTGCGAATAGATGGTGCCGGGAGCGAGCTGTCTCTTCTCTACTATCTCTTCTATTTTCATTCCTTCTTGATACATCGCTAATGTTTGAGCCTTTGTGTCAGGGGATCGGTTAGGTTTATACGGTTTAGAAAAAAATATAAAATCTGGCTCGTTCCGCAGATTACTTAATGGATCAGTATCCTGATTTTTTGTTACGTGATTAGTCATGGCTTTGGCTCTGACCAAAGCAATACCTTTAGAAGAGATTTCCTGATACCAGTCTTTCCATATTTCCTGAAATTCTTTGATTGATTTATATGGTTTCTTGTGGCCCACAGAGATGATTTCATCACAAAAATCAGTCAGAGTGGGTTTAAAGTAGTCGTATCCGGCCTCTACCCGAGTCGCCAGCACTTTTAAGTATTCATTTGCCTTATCAGCGCCTATTTGGAAGATCTCATTACTGAATCTCTCTCCTATGCCCGACCAACTACTTAGTAGCTTATCCCACGCAACTACGGTTTTCCAAAGCTCATCTTCTTTTCCAAGTGATTGTGTTCTTTCAAATTCTTTGATTAGCTCTATTACTGCAGAATGAGAGGAACGAAAATCAAATGCTCGTGCGCAGAGGTCAAGGATATAGCTCCGCTGATCTTTAAGGAGCTGATTGCTAAGCTGTTCGGTATCTCGAGACTGTTGTGAAAAGTCCTGTAACCTACTGTCTATCAGAAAGGAGTTACGCGGTACTTCTGAAGCAAACGTAAGGCCATTTAAATTTGTCAAACGTGACATAGCCACATAGAACTGCCCTGGGGCAAAGGCCTCTTCCAGGTCCAGGATTGCTTTTTCAAAGGTGAGCCCCTGGCTCTTATGTACTGTCACTGCCCATGCTAGTTTGACCGGGTACTGGGCAAATTCACCAACCAGTTCTTCTTCGATCTCTCTGGATGATGGGTCTACTTTGTATTTTACGTTTTCCCACACAAAGCGCTCCAGGACGATCGTTTCGCTATCAATCGATACTGTTATTTTTTTCTCAGACAGGTCGGAGACCGTACCGATCTTTCCATTGTAAAAGCGTTGCTGACCGGTTGGATCGTTTTTGATAAACATAACCTGTGCACCTTCCTTGAGCGTGAGCGTCTCCTCATTTGGGAAGAGATGCAAATCAAACTTACCCGTGACTTTAGCGGTAAAAGAGATGGAATCCGCCGGAAGGGAAGCTAGTTTTTCTTCATTGATCTTATTGGCTTTTGCATTGTGCGTAGTTAAGAAAATATGCCCCTCATCTTCGGGAAGGTAGCCATCGTACGCATAATGCTCCTGCAAAAGGTACTGATCCTCTTCTGTCATCTCTTGATCGCGTATTCTATTGAGCAGGTCAATGAATTGTTGATCACTTTGCCGGTGGACAGTTTCTAGTTCAAGGTAGATAGGAGGCTCATTCTTCAAGACTTGCGCATCGAAGAAATACATACTGCTATAGAACTCATGCAGCATGCTCATCTCGTCTCTTTTAACAACAGGGGGTAGCTGATACAGATCTCCGATGAAGAGTACCTGTACACCACCAAAGGCCAGGTGAGGATTTCTCCGTACCTTTTTTAGGACCATATCGATCGCATCCAGCAGGTCCGCACGCAACATACTGACCTCATCGATGATCAGCAATTCTATCTCTCGTAGCAGCTGTCGCTTGGTAGCTCCCAGACGTTGTTCTCTGGCTAGAGATGCAGGTGTGTGAATCTTCTGGTTTGACTCCTCAAACGGCAATGAGAAGTCACTGGGCACATAAGCGCCAAATGGAAGCTGAAATAATGAATGCAAGGTTACACCACCTGCGTTGATCGCAGCGATGCCTGTTGGGGCAGCGATGACCGTTTTCTTGTGCGTCTTAGAAAATATATGCTTGAGAAGGGTTGTTTTACCCGTCCCGGCTTTTCCAGTAAGGAATACTTGTCGCGAAGTATTGGAGATAAATTGAAGTGCCAAATGGCTGATTTCATCTAGCTCAATTTTTTCTTCCATTTCGCAAATAAAATCAATGGGCTGCAGCAATAAAACAAAAAAGCCATCTTAGAAAAGATGGCTTTTTGTACCTATGCGGATTCAATTACTGTCTTACAACCTGCACATGCAAGTGCAATTTTACCTCGTCACCAAATACTACTCCTCCTGCTGCCGTAACAGCATTCCAGGTAAGGCCAAATTCTCTACTGTTTATTTTACCGTTGATTTCGAATCCTGCTTTTGTTTGGCCATGTGGGTCCACCATTACACCACCTAAATCAACATCTAAGGCTACTTCTTTGGAAATACCTTTTACAGTCAAGTTGCCAACAAGCTGATAAGAATCTCCGTTTTGTATCAATTTGCCGTTCGAAAAATTGATTGAAGGAAAATGCTCAGCACTAAAGAAATCGTCCGACCTTAAGCGCGCATCTCTATCGGCAACATTTGTATCAATGCTGCTTACATCTAGTTTGAAAGAGCAGTTGGCATCTGTAAAATCTTCAGTCTCAGTTTCTAGTATGCCTTCAAAACGCTTAAATGTACCTGTTACGGTAGAAATTACTAAATGCTTCACTTTAAAGCCAACTTCGCTATGAGTAGGGTCAATAACCCAGGTTGTTTTTGTAAGTGTTTCCATTAAGTATGTATATAAAGTAAATGTATATACATATATAATTAACAATACTTAATTTTGTTTCATAGTGTGTATTTTTTTTAGATTACTGATATGAAAATGTATCGAAGAGAAGCCCTTAAAAAGATTTCGAGCAGTGCAATCATGGGATCGACTTATTTGGCGATTCCTACTGTCTTTACTGCATGTGAGAACAATACGTCAAAGGCAAAAGAGAACGAGGGACTGAAGAAAGTAGCCACTAATTCCTTGTTTTTCTCTATTTCACTGGCACAGTGGTCACTTCATCGCTCAATTTTTGGTGATAGTCTGGAGAAGTTAGGTTGGGAGGGTTTCGGTAAGATGCTCAAAGAAAACCCCGATGCTTTGTATCAGGGTAAAATCGACCCGATTGATTTTCCTACTGTCGCTAGAGAGCGTTTTGGTCTGGGTGCCATAGAGTTGGTAAATACGTTCTACTTCTCAAAAGCGGAAGATTCCGCTTATCTCGCTTCTTTTAAACAGCGATGCGATGATGCAGACGTATCTGTACAATTGATCATGTGTGACGCAGAAGGGAATTTGGGAGATACTGATCAGGTGGCCCGCATACAGGCTGTCGAGAATCACTATAAGTGGGTTGATGCTGCCAAGTATTTGGGGTGCCACTCCATCCGTGTCAATGCTGCCGGTCACGGGACAGCGGAGGAAGTCAAAGATGCAGCGGTCGATGGTCTTGGTCGATTGGCAGAGTACGGAAAGCAGGCGGGGATAGCTATCATCGTCGAAAATCATGGGGGCTATAGCTCTAACGGGGCGTGGCTCAGCGATGTAATCAAAAATGTAGGCGGTGACTTTTGTGGCACCCTGCCGGATTTTGGTAACTTCTGTATCCGGAGAGGAGCGGATGGTTGCGAAGAAGCATATGATCGATATCAAGGAGTATCCGAACTCATGCCCTACGCCAAAGGTGTATCTGCTAAAACGCATGATTTCGATGCTGAAGGCAATGAGACGAGTACAGATTACAAAAAGATGCTAAGTATCGTCAAAGATGCTGGTTTCACCGGATACATTGGAGTGGAGTACGAAGGAGGCCGCCTGTCTGAAGAGGAAGGTATCCGAGCAACTATCAAGTTATTAGAGTCCCTTGGTTCCTCTATCTAGATCTTAATGTATATCTCCTTCTTTTCCAGCCATCTGGCTACAAGGTAGCAAATCAGCGTAATAAATAAGGCGAAGGCCAGCGAACCGAGATTACCGCCAATCCAGGCAAACCCATGCTGATAGACAAGTCCATACAGACTATTGCCATTGATTTTTATTAGAATCATCCCTTTAGCCAGTAATCCCGATAGCAGGTAGATGAACAGGGGGTTGATTCCGAAGGTGTTCAGTACAGAGAACTTCCATTTGCCACTTCTCAACTCCATCAGGTAAATGATAATGCCCAGGATGACCATATCCAGTCCTACCGTGAGCAAGACGTAAGAGCTGGTCCAGATCTTCTTGTTGACCGGAAACAAAGGATGCCATAAGTAGCTTACAATCATGAGTGCGATTCCTGCCAGCAGCAGCTTAGCAAGCTGCTCATAGCCGAAACGCTGTTCTCGGATGTAAAGGCCTACCAGGTAACCACCCACGATGTTAACGACCGCTGGTAGTGAGCTAAGAAGGCCTTCAGGATCAAAGGGAATACCTTCTCCTCCATACATATGCGAAGGCCCCAGTGCCCATAGGTCCAGTTTGATGGCTGCATTTCCTTCCAGTGTCAGATCACCGAATATGCTCATCATAAGCCAGTAGGCCAACAGGAGAAAGGACGACACCCATAGCAGCTGTCTTCTTTCTAAATAATAGATCAGCGGCAATGCTAAGGCATAGCAAAAACCAATGCGTTGAAGTACACCAAAGATGCGAGTGGAGCTGAATGATTTAAAGGCCCATGCACCATCCACCGATCGGAAGAAAGGAAACCAGTAGAGAAAATAACCAAGCAAAAAGATCAGTGCGGCTCTTTTTGCACCACGAAGCAGTACCTGTTGGGTGGACTGTTGTTCCCATTTGATGGATACAAAAGCCATCGCATTGCCCACCGCAAACAGAAAGCTTGGAAATACGAGATCAGTGGGTGTGAAACCATGCCAGTCCGCATGGAGCAAAAGTGAATATGTATTTCCCCAGTCTCCTGGTGTATTGACTATGATCATAAATGCGATCGTCAAGCCTCTAAAAATGTCTAACGGTTGGAATCTTTGACTTATGCTCATGAAGCCTAAGCTAATCTTTTTAGATGAATATCCACCGGTTAGGCTTGAGATTTTGAGGTTGCCATAATGAAGGCACATAGAGAAAGAAAGAACGCCACCAGTGCAAAAAGCTTCTCCCAGCTAGGCGCCAGGAAGTTGCCGGCTGTATGGATGATCATATAGCTGAAAACGATCCAAGAGCCAATTTTAAGCACGACCGAAGGAAGTCTGGAAGTGATCAAATGTACCTTGGCAGCCAATATCCATGTGAAGATTGGAAGTAGAACTAGAGGTGTAGTTTCGGAATAGACCATTTGGCCCGCATGAATCTTGCCTCCCCATACACTATCTGCAGTTACAAATCCTGTCAGAATGGAGATATGCTATAAAAACACCATACCAAATACGATAAGTAGAATCAAGGCTGTATTTTTTACAGAAAGGGTGGGAATGGCTAAAGTTGGATTTCTTGACTACCGACCGTAAGCGTGCATAAGATTTCTGCTTGTGATGCATGCTCGACTTGTATATCGAATCCTAAGGAGGTGAGAGCTTGCTGTAGTCCGGTATAATCTGGGTGCTTTAAACTGAAACTGGAGATCTGTCCGGAAGTATGCAATGTTGCACCGGGGTGAATGCTTTCCTTCCAGTTGATAAAAAAGGGTACAAGTCCATCGTAAATCTCAAAGCGAGGGTAGCTCATTTCCCATTCTATTCGGGTACCATCCAGTTTACCTCTTTGCATGGAGGCATGAGCGCCTAGATAGTTGTCGTAGGTTCTGGTAAGAAAGTCAAGACTACTATGTGTACTTGCCCAACCAATAAGTTTCGTGCTTTTCTCGCGATGGGCCGGGATCCAATAGTGAGGGATTTCCTTTTGTTTTGGGTCTTTTGCTATGATCTCCAGGTAGCAGTACGGGCCTAGTCCTACCAGCACATTGTGTGTCCCATAGCCTTCATGTACGCCTCCCGGTTGCGGTGTAACGCCTAAGGTATTTTCAGCCCATTGCATTCCTTCTTCCAGCGTAGGTGCACTTACCACCAAGTGATCAATAGGTGGAATCATTGCTCTGGAGGGGTTTGACCGGACATTTTTCTTTTTGATAGCTTGAACCACCCAGCTAAGCGTGCACGTTGGGTTTCAGATAGTCTGGCATCACCGTGTATCCATGTATACTCTGATAGTGGCATACTACCCATGGCTACCTCTTTGAAGCATTCTTCAAGTTTATGCGCCGCTTTTTGGAGTTCATATTTCGTCCATTCTGAGAAGTTAAGGACTTCCCTTCCCTCGTCTACCTGCTCTTGGAGCCACCAGGAAATAGGCGATGCAGAAGCGTACCAAGGATAATCAGTATTATTGGAGTGGCAGTCAAAACAAGACGATTTGATGAGTGCCACGACTTCTTCATCGGCAGGTAGTACAGCAAAGATTTCATCTGTGTCTCGTGTGAGTGGTTCTTTTCGATCCGGTTGGAAAAACTGCATGCCAATGAGCGCGATGAAGACGACAATTAGCAGACTTTTTGGTGCGAGTAGTTTGCTCATAAGTGGTTTAGTTATAAGCGGACTCAATACTACAAAATTACTTGTAAATCATGCCAATGTTGCTGACTTCATTGTGTCTGAGCGGTGTATATCAACCAATATACCGTCAACACGGTATATAATCGCTTTCAGTGTCGAGATAGCTTTACCAAAAAATTGAACTAGTAAGATGAGACAATACTTTCTTTAAAAGCAATCCAGATAGAGCGCAACCATAGGTTGCGCTCTCTTTTTTGTCAAGAAATATTTTGTTGTATTTCTCTAATTACAGGCGTATTTCAGACGGACCCTCTAATAATTCGATATGGCAACAATCGTGTCCAATGAGAAACGGTTGAGAAACTACTTTTTCTTTGTTTAGCCAGCCCTCAAAGATGACTTCTACTCCTTTTTTTTCAACCAGGTCAAATTCTGCGTCTGTCCAAACTGTGTAGATTCCTTCAGATATTGCGGAAAATTGATCATCTTCAAAGTAATGAATCCCCGCATCTTGATGCAGTGAATAAGCACTATCAAGTACTACAGGTATTTCGTTGGCATCTGTAATTTCTACAGTGATCATTCTGAATTCTCTCGTGCAGGCAATATTTTCGATACAGCTGGAGCTGTCGCTACATGAAGTCAATAAGATTATTGAGCAAAAAAGGAGTACAGGAAATAATTTCATAATTCAGATAGTGAGTTTGATCATTTATCGCAAAAAAAGTGCCGAACTAGGTATTCCACATTTAATTATTTGAAAGATCTATTCTTACAGTCTAAGATCCTTTAGCTCTTTACAAGTTTGCAGAGCTTGTCACAAAGAAAAGCTTCTTCAAGTTGCGTCGGTTCTCCATCATAGCCTAACGCAGGGACAGTAATCGGTTGATTTTCTGCTAGTTCTTGGGACGGTTTGATGATCATTCGTACTTTCTAGGTATGTAAGAGGGTACATATTATGTTGCTACCTGCAGAAGATATAATTTCAAATCGTGATCGACTCGTTTCGCCTCATTAGCGGTCAATTAGATGTTTTTAGGAGCAGTAGGGCATAGCTATTTTTAATCATGATAAAGCATTTATTCCAACTGAAATACACTGTAAAATAGTGCATTTTGATGATTGTGATCTCAGAGATTGATCGATGTTTTAATCGAAGAGAAGTCCTAAACCAATAGGAGGTAAATAGATATAGTGAGATGTAAGTATGACCAAAAAAGGCCATTTTTATTTAGGTCTGAGGCCTTACCTTAGCTCCCTGCAGGGTTTTCGTTTATATTCTGATCCTTAGTTGTGCATTCCATTCCGATCTGGTTGTTGTTAAGGTCCTGTCTACCCCTCTTCCAGTACTCTCAGTATTTCTAAGATCAAAGCGAGCATACCTGGCATATAGCGTAGTGCGATCCGTTAGCTTATACTCCGCTAGTAGATATTGTCTGATTCCCGAACCACTGTAGGCAGGTAAGGAAAATGCGTATAAAACATTTCTTTCGAAGACATAATGTCTATTTTCAAAATCTTCTGTATCAAAAAGTGCAAACCGTGTGCTAAACCTAAAAGCATTATTCTGGAATATAAAATCTTGCAGAATTACGATGCCTGAATTTTTCTCTTGACTTCTTCGTACATGGCTTCTCTGGATGCGAGTTTTCAAAGAGAGCCAGTTATTGATTTGTGCATCATAGTTTATCAAGTATTGCCATTTTATTCTGTCTGTTAGTTGACTTAGATTTTGGCCTTCTATTGTTTGTGATTCCTGTTTTTGCTCATTTCTCAATTGAAAAAATACCCTTGATGTCTTGTCAGGTTTAAACGCGTATCTGAAAAGCCATTCCTGACCAGTGGAGGGTGCATTTACTTTATACTTCAACCAGGGAAATGTGAATTGGTCGTAGTATGCATTTATTCTGTGATACCTATTTGGGGTGAAGCTTAATCCCCAATAAAGACCTTTCTCGTTAATGATACGGCTGCCTTCACTGAAGGCATTGCCATAAAAACTGTGAAAGTCAGGTTTATAATTTCTAGCTATTATAGCTACATCGAGTTGGCTAGTGGTGGTTAGAATTATCCCTGTAACTACCCCGGTCCCTTTTGACTTTGAAATAGCCAGCTCCCCAAATGCAAGCATATTCTGCCAATTGAAGTTGAAATACCCGCTCCCAATAAGGTTTGAAGTTCCGGAAAATTCAAATTGATTATAGTTGTTTGGCTTAGGTTGTATAGGGAGGTCGAAGATTGAATACAGAATGGATGCGCCGATTTGGACTGCTTTTGTTCTTTGGTATAGCCAATTGAAGCCAAGGTTTTGCTCAATCACTGAATTTTTCGAATTGAGTTCGTTTTTTGTTCGGTGTAAACCGGTGCTCTGAATACTGTTTACAAATTCATCAAAATCTGAATATGAGTCATCTGATTTCCGGTTCCCATCTTGACCGATTCTGCTTCCCATGAATGTTAATTCATGACTTCCTAAGCCCATCGTGGTAGCACCTCCTCTAAAAAAGCCTGCTTCAATTACCGAGACAAAAGGCTTTAGTCCGGTATTCCCTCTCCTGGTAGTTAATATTGTTTCTGCCCCTTTTCCAGGAGCAAATCCTGCTCCAAATACCAACCCCTGTCCAAATTGCAATTGATAGTCACCAATAATCAGATTATCGATCAGTCCTTTATTCTGTACTTGAAAATGAAACGAAGTATGATCAAGCCCCTTGGTTTTATCATTCCATATTATTTTTTCTCCGGGGTCTTTTTCTAGCGTAAAGCCGGTAGAGAACTCATTTGGATTGCTAATTCTAAAGCGAGTGTATAGATGGTTTTTATCTCCTAAATAAGACATGGTACGGTAGGCATCTAATGTCTCTATTCTTCTTGTGTTTCTTATTAATAAAAAACTATTTGGCGCCTCCCTGATCTTCTCTTTAAGGGTTTTTCCAGTTGACAATTGGGTTTCTACAGTAACAAATGGGAGAATTTTACGAATCAAATGACCATCAAAATGAGGAATTGATTGAAGCTCGAAAATTGAGACGAAATTACCTTTTGATTCACGATGAGCCAGTAATGCATCTATTTGACGCGGCCTAAGTAGGTAAAGACTGTACAGCTCTTCTTTAGTTGCCTTATTTAGGTTCAAGGGTCGCGTGTACAGGTGATACAAAGACTCGTAGATATCTTCGTATGGCAATGCTTGATCTTGCCAATCGAAGTTTTGTTCTATAAAGTTTTCGATATCAATTTCCTGTGCAGCACTCCCAAAGAATACTAAGAAGTAAATGGTAACTAGTTTACTTCTTTCTAGCATATTGAGCGAAGCTTTTACCAATAGATATTTCATGTATACTTCCGGAGGGAACCATGCCTACAAAAGCATAATGGAATGACCAGGATATCGGATGTATTCCAAATCCAAAGCTTAGTGATTTGGGCAGAAAGGCAAACCCACTTTGAATAGAAACCCAATCAGTAAAGGAGTATGAGATACCAACTTTTAAGGTTTCATCATGATTAAGCTCCTTCCCAATTTCAGATGTGATCAAAAGGTATCTGCTCGGTACATAGCTAAGCCCAAACCTCATAAAAATAGGAAGCGGTTGACTGTCTGTGAATTTGGCCTGATTTAAGTTGAATATATGTGCACCTATTCGGACCCCTTCGATGAGTTCAGCGATTCCACCGAACTCAAAACTCAGTACACTGAAAGTACCTATTTCGGAGAAATTATATTGAATGAAATTGATGGCGCCCCCTAAACTCACGGTTTGGATTTTACTTCCGATTGCAATACTTAATTTCTGCTGATTAAAAATATCATCCCCGAATCTATAGAAGGATAGTGCCGGTACAACCGTACCAAGAGGATGCGATACTCCAAACCCTACAGTTTGAAATGCAGCTACGTTGAATCGATTTTGATATGCTGCCATCACACCTGCAGTTTTTTGATAACCCAAACCTGCTGGATTATTGAAAAGAGTACTTTGATCTGCGCTATTAATGTTAGCGTGTGACATAGCCGAACTTTTTGCGCCAATGAAGAAATGTCCATTTTGAGCACAACAGATTGAAGAAGAAAGTAGTAAGCTATTGATCCAAATCAATCGGCATATTCTTTGTAAAATAGCCATATGGTTGTTCAGTAAAGTGAATTTTCAATTGTGTATAGCATAAAAGCGTTATGTAAAATATTAATTTTTATTCTTACTTTCCTAATTAATTATCAAGTAAGTGCTCAGGTGAATGTTCTTAATGGGAGGGTTCTGTATCGTTATGAAAATGACAGTGTCAGTGCGTTGCTTTGGTATCAAGAAGGTAAGCAGTCTGGTTGGCAGCATTATTATTATCCAAATGGACAGCTCCAAGCTAAAGAATACTGGAAGAAAGATTATCCTCAAGACACTGCCTGGTATTATTTTGAGACTGGGACGTTGGAGAAAACAGGGACTTACAAGGAGGGATTGTATGAAGGAAAATGGCTTTTTTACTATCCTTCAGGAAGGATCAAAAGAGCAGGACAGTATAGTAATGGACTACCTACTGGATATTGGCATTTTTATCATGATAATGGCATGAATTGGCAGCAGGGCAGTTTTGTAGATGGAAAAGAGACTGGGGTATGGACGTATTTTGACTACCAGGGGAATGCTACTTTTGAAGGAACTTTTAGCGAAGGAGCACGAGTAGGTGAATGGTACAAATTCAAAAAGAACGGTGAAAAGAAGAAGTGGAGAACTTATTAGTTGATGTCTGCTTGTATGTTCAATGCAAAATTGAAGGTGTCTTGTGAATTGTATGTGTATTCGAATCTTAGCACAAGGTCGTAAATTGTAACAACATCGAGACCTGCACCCACACTATACAAATGCGTATCTGTCAGCCTACTGGATATTTCATAATTTGGATAGTTTTGAACATAACCAAAATCCGCGATTAGTTTGCCATAAAGACTTATTTTGAAATCGTTGAATTGAGCTACAGGCATAAAGTTTTTCATGTCTTTTTTGCCTGTGAAAAATAGTTTTCTCACCGAGTTTTTCATCAGAAAATATCGTGGACCTTCAATTACGTCTAATTCAAACCCCCGTGCCAGAATACCATCATAGCCAAGTCCTGCAAAATTATAATAAGGTTGAGCTCTAGGGGTAGAGAAATATCCAATCAAGCCAGCAGCATAATAGAAGTTTTTCTTCAACTCAAAATATTTATTGTAGACCACCTGAATAGAAGAGATAGAGATGTCATCGTAAATTCCAATCCCTTGCTGTTCCAGATTCACCCGTAGTAATTCTCCGCTAGTGGGATAATTCCGATTGTTGCGAAGGTCATTTACATAAGAGTATTTGAGAAAAAAGAAGCGCTGACTGGTTTTTCCATTTCCTAGAAAATTTGGATTAAGGCTCAACGATGCGATGGTGTCTGATATGGCTGTTTGACTAAAACCCAAAGAGGTGTAATGCGTAGAGTAGTAATTTGGCCTGAATGAATGCGTGGTTTCAGCAAACCAAGAAGTTCGGTTAATATCTTCTGTATTCAGGAATGTTGGTAAGTGGTCATTGGTAATGTAGGGCATTTTTTCTCTTTCATTGTAAACCAATTCAAAACCAAGGCCATGACGCTGGGTCTTCTCTATGTAAGGAAGAATATATCCAAGGGCAAATCGTCTCTCAAAACCAATCTGACCAATGAATCTTAATCTTTCGTTTCTTCCACGAAAATTGTATTGATCTAATTTGAGCCCTGCATTAAATCGTTCTATTTTGCTCCCTCTATTCACAACCCAATCCATTAGATTTCGATCAGCAATTCTAACAAATGGACTTGGGTAGAAATACCACCTTTCTTCGACCTTGATGAGAATATCTACTAACTGGTTCTCAGCATAAAGTGGTTGGAGAACCACCGTGTTGAATAGGTTGGTATTATAAATTCTAATCTGCGCACTATCAAGGGTTGACTGGAAAGTGGTTGAATCTACTAGTTTTCCTTTGTCAATGCCAAACTCGCGGAGAATGATGGATGCTTTTGTTTTTTTGTTGCCTAATATGAAAATGTCATTTACTGAAAACTTAGCAGGCGTCTGCGAATAAGCAGGGAATGCAATACCAAATAAGAGTAGGAGAACCCACCAATAGCTTACAACAAATCCTTTCTTCACGTGCTATGTCCCCTTTTAGGTATTCTTGATTTTCTTTGTTTTTGTAAGAGAACGCAAACTGAATCAATTTTATTTGCAGCGCCAAATATCGCGTATAGATTTGTCATGTGAAAAAGCTCTTTCGAAAGCTCCTTACCCTACCGGTTCTTTTTTATCAATATGGTATTTCTCCGTATTTCTCCGGTTCTTGTAGATATTCACCGACATGTTCTCATTACATGAAGGAAGCTATTTTGAAATATGGTCTAAAAGGTGTTTGGATGGGAATAGTAAGGATTAGTAAGTGCCACCCATGGGGGGGTAGTGGATTTGATCCAGTACCTTAGTGCAATCGTTCAAGTGCTTCTAATTCTTCTCTAAAGCCGGAGGATAAAATTGGAAACCTGCACCAGGTTCTTGGATCGACATTGAAGTCATCCACATGAAAGCTGGGAGCAATTCGCTCTCTTTTCCATTGGTTGATAGACCACAGTCGAAAGAACTTAGTAATCCAGGTTTTTAGTATTTGTGGATTGTGCTCTTCTTTCAGCAGGTCAAAAATTTGGATAGGCGATTTTTTATCCCGGATGGCGGCTCTTTCGATGTGTTTCAACGCGATATACGGCATTAAATCATCCTCATCTGTCTGATGCTGATCCTGTGGACGAAGTTCAGCAGTTGGTTGCAGTTGGTTGACTTCATGAAGGCCGGAAATTTGTAGTGTATCCTCTGCATAGCTCAGCCACTCGAGGATGAAATGTTTATCTACTGCTGCTAGGGGAGATATACTACCACTTGTGTCTCCATCCATCGTCGCATAGCCAACAGCACCTTCGCTTCGATTTGAAGTAGTCAGCAGCAAGTGTCTATCCAGGTTGGCCAACATCCAGATGATCGGTGATCGCGCTCGTGCCTGGATATTTTGGAGCATGATGTCGTCTTGCTCCCAGGTAAGCTTTCTTCCGATCGCTTTTTCTATTTTACTGGTGTAGCTCTTAACCTCATCATCAATCTCCCAATTATAAAATGTGGCACCAATACTGGACGCCAGGTTTTTAGCAGATTTAAAAGTATCCTCAGAGCTGTTTTTTGTTGCTTGGTACGCTGTTATGAGCACTTTGGAGACAAGCTCGTCGATGGAATTGTAGAGTGGCAGCCCTGCTCTTTCACAAAAACCCTTCAAACCTAATTCCCTCGCTCCCCTTATTACCATCAAGTATACTAAAGTGGCAATCGAAGAAGAATCGGCACCCCCGCTAAGAGATAAGACAAAACCTTTACTTCCGCTTTTTCTTAGATAGTCAAAGAGGGCCAAGGGTACCGCGCTGCTAAACTCTTGTAATGAATCAGACGAATCTTCCTTAATATCTGCATTGGCAATTAAGCTCTTAAAATCATAATCAACGATTAGCAGGTTGAAGGGTAAAAAAGAGAACCTTTGATTATGTCCGATGAGCTTTCCCCTGTCAGCTATCAGCACATCCCCATCATAGATCATCCTTCCTGCTTCATTACCAAGCAGGTTTGTGTACAGATAAACGCAATCGAATTCTCTAGAGCTTTCTACTACCAGGTTTTCTCTGTAGGTTTCTTTTCCGAATGCAAAATGGCTAGCGCTTGGATTTAGTATAAGCTCTACTTTCTTACCTGTAAAATGACAAGCTGGGCGGTCCGCTTGCCACGCGTCTTCACAGATTTCAAAACCGGTATGTATTCCAAAAATGTCCAGTGTGATAGCACCAAATGGAAATGAATGTTCTTCAATAGTTAGTTCTCTAACCTCATCATATGGCCATGAGCTAAACCACCTGGGTTCGTAATGGACGCCATCGTTAGCTAAATTATGTTTGGCGTAGATCCCCATAATCTTGCAATCGACTACAATAGCGATGCAGTTGTAGATTTTGTCTCCAAATAAAAATGGAAGTCCAAACGTGATAGCCATTCCTTTTGTAGAAGGCAGTAAGGCCAGCAAATGCTTTAACGCGGCTTCAGGTAACCATTCACTAAGAAACATGTCTTCACATCCGTACCCCGAAATACACAACTCAGGGAGGCAGAGAAGATCTAATTTTTGAGATTTAGCTGCTGAAATAGCGTCCTTTATATTGGACGTATTGCCTTCCCAATCCATTGGGGTTTGATTTAGGCAAGCACCACCAATCCTAATTTTAGACTTAGCCGGCTGCACTTGATTCGAGATTATCAAGAGTTCGTCTTGCGGCATCCTGTTCAGCTTTTTTCTTGCTGGGTCCATAGCCGATATCTTTAGGTTCTCCGTCTACAATAACCCTGGCAGTAAATTGCTTGTTTCGCTTGTTTTCATCCATTTTCACAATTTCGAAGGAAAGTTCTCTATTTTCTTTCTGCGACCACTCAATGATCTTACTCTTGTAATTACTTGTCGTATGAATAAGTTCATCTAAGTCGTAATGTGTATTGAGTAGTTTGTTGATGATGTACCTCTTGGAGAATTTGAAGCCCTTATCAAGGTAAATCGCACCGATCAAAGCCTCCAGTGAATCTCCATAAATAGATTTTGGTGTTAAGGTGTTTCCCTGATTATTAAATTCAATCAGGTCATGTAAGCCAATTTTTCGTGAGATGTCGTTTAGCATTTCGCGGTTTACGATTTTCGAACGAACTTCTGTTAAGAAACCTTCTTCCTTGAATGGAAATCTTGTAAAGAGAAATTCCGCAACAATCATTCCCAGGATTGCGTCACCCAAATATTCAAGTCTTTCATTGGATTCTCTGAGCCCGTGATCATTTATCAAAGCACGGCTACTGTGCCGCATTGCCAGTTTGTATAGTTCAAGATTATAAGGACGTTCGCCAATTATTTGTCCAATGGCTTTTAGGAAGCTTTTGTCTTCCTGACGTACAGTAAGTAGAAGTTTTATTTTTGAAGTAAGCCGCTTTATTGGTCTAAGCACTTACGACTGATATTTTCCGAGGACGATGGAAGTATTGTGCCCTCCAAAACCAAAGGTATTGCTCATTACAACCTCTACGTCTCTTTTCTGCGCTTCGTTGAAAGTAAGATTTAGCTTTGAGTCTATATCTGGATCATCGGTGAAGTGATTGATGGTGGGAGGGATGATCCCTTTCTCAATCGCCAGCAGGCTGGCAACTGCTTCAATTGCTCCGGCTGCACCAAGAAGGTGTCCAGTCATTGATTTAGTGGAGGAGATATTGAGATTATAGGCATGCTCTCCAAATACTGCCTTTATGGCTTTCAGTTCACCTACATCACCAAGAGGAGTAGAAGTGCCGTGAGTATTGACATAACTCACTTTTTGACCGTCTATGTTGGCATCTTTTAAAGCATCTTTCATGACTTTCAAAATACCTAGACCTTCAGGGTGTGGTGCAGTAATATGGTATGCATCTGCTGACATTCCTCCTCCAAGAACTTCAGCATAAATTTTCGCTCCACGGGCCACTGCATGATCAAGTTCTTCAAGTATGAGGGCAGCCGCTCCATCACCAAGAACAAACCCATCTCTGTCCTTATCAAAAGGCCTGGAGGCAGTCTCCGGGCTGTCGTTTCTCTCAGATAAAGCCTTCATGGCATTAAATCCACCCATTGCCGATTCAACCACACCATATTCAGAACCGCCAGCCATGATCACGTTGGCTTTTCCTAGCCTTATGTAGGTAAACGCATCATTGATGGCATGATTAGAAGATGCACAAGCTGAGACAGTAGCAAAATTAGGGCCTCTAAACCCATATTTTATTGAAAGTAACCCAGGCGTGATATCACATATCATCTTGGGAATGAAGAAAGGATTGAAACGTGGTGTTCCATCCCCCCCTGCGAAAGACGCTACTTCATCATGAAATGTTTTCAACCCTCCTATGCCTGAACCCCAAATGACGCCAATCTGATCTTTGTCAACGGATTCCAGGTCTATACCGGAGTCTTGGATCGCTTCTTCGCCCACCACCATCGCGAATTGCGTGTTGGGGTCCATTTTTCTGGCTTCTTTGCGATCAATATGGTCTTTTACATCGAAGTTCTTTACCTCGCATGCAAATTGAGTTCTAAATTTTGAAGCATCAAAACGTGTGATGGGAGCGGCTCCACTGACCCCTTTTTCCAAATTTGACCAGTATTCGTCTTTGGTATTTCCAATCGGAGTAAGTGCGCCGATCCCAGTTACCACAACACGTTTTAATTCCATAATAGAGAGCTAAACTTATTTTACGTTTTCTTCAAGGTAACTTATTGCCTGACCTACTGTACCGATGTTTTCGGCTTGATCGTCTGGAATAGAGATATTAAATTCTTTTTCGAACTCCATGATCAATTCTACAGTGTCAAGAGAGTCAGCGCCTAGATCGTTTGTGAAGCTGGCTTCGGGTGTAACTTCAGATTCCTCTACTCCCAATTTGTCAATAATAATTGACGTTACCTTTTGAGCAATTTCTGACATTATTTCTAGTATTTAGTTAAAAATTCTGTGCAAAGAAAGACATTAACGTTATTAAAATCAAAACATATTTCTTCTTTGAAAATGACGGCTTCGTAGAGTTAAATTTCCTTATTTTGGCAGGCGATGAAGAAAAAAAAGCTAGTTACCTCAATATCATATGACTTTTATCTTCTAGGCATCGTTTGCAGAGCTAAAGAGTACAAATTAGCTTGGCATTTAAACAAGTCGGGCTTTTTTGATTTAGAGAAAAGAGGAGATATCGTAATCAAGTTCAAGGATAAATCTTCTCTAGTGATTTGTAATTACGTATGTGAAAGCGATTTCCATCTTCATGCACTACTTAGAAACAAGCTGGTCAAGGGAAATGGTAGAAATCAAATGCTATTGCCGGATTTACCTCAATTTGACTTTTTCTTGAAATTACACTCCCGAGTCATAGACTTTCAATTTGATGACGTAATTTCGGCAATCAGAAAAATTCCGGAGATTGAGTATTTACTCAAACTTGATGTTAATAAAATTAAACAGAAGGAAAACTTACTTTATTAAACTTCTGAAATACAGAATTTAAGCAATTCAAATGTTTGAAACTTTTAAGAAAAAAACCAAAATAGTTGCCACGGTAGGACCTGCAAGTCGAAATAAGGAAACACTAGTAGAACTCATCAAAGCGGGTGCAAATGTTTTTCGTATGAACTTTTCTCACGGCACACACGAAGATCATAGGCAAGTAGTCGAGATGGTAGCGGATATTAATAGCGAGTTAGGGACACATGTGGCGTTATTGCAAGATTTGCAGGGACCAAAAATCCGTGTAAATAAAGTTCAAAATGATCAGATAGAAATTGAGGACGGAAATGAGCTTTTGATCACAACTGATGAATTGGTTGGTACATCAGAAAAGGTGAGTACCTCCTACAAGGGAATTGTGAATGATGTGAAAGAGGGAGACATGATCTTAATCGATGACGGTAATCTGGAACTGAAAGTGAATGGAGTAAGTGGCAATGATGTATCAACTACTGTCGTCCATGGGGGTACACTAAAATCAAGAAAAGGGATTAATCTACCTAATACCAATGTCTCGGCGCCTTCATTGACGCCAAAAGATCAAGAAGATCTTGAATTTGGGTTACAGTTTGACTTGGAATGGGTCGCGCTATCCTTTGTCCGAAAAGCTTCTGACATAGTGGACTTGAAGGCGAAAATTACTGCAGCAGGAAAAAACACCAAGGTTGTAGCAAAGATTGAAAAGCCAGAAGCAATAGACAATATTGATGAAATCATTGCAGCTACCGATGCGATCATGGTGGCACGAGGTGATCTTGGTGTTGAAATTCCAATGCAGGATGTACCATTGCTTCAGAAAATTATTGCCAAGAAATGTAATATTGCCGGGAAACCTGTCATTATCGCCACCCAGATGATGGAAAGTATGATTGAGAATCCGCGACCTACAAGAGCAGAAACAAACGACGTTGCAAATGCAGTCATGGATGGAGCAGATGCATTGATGCTGTCTGCTGAATCAGCGTCTGGAAAATACCCGGTTCATGCGGTAAGAAGAATGAGCCAAACAATTGCCGCAGTAGAAGATAAATCGGAGTCAATCTATCATAAGTTTTATGAGGAAGATTTTGAATCTAAAACGCAATTGAACGACTTACTTGTCAGAGCTGCTTGTAAGCTGAGTGAATTTGTGAATGCACGTGCATTGGTAGGAATGACGAAAAGTGGATATACCGCGTTTCAACTTTCCAAGCATAGACCAAAGTCAGCCGTCTATGTCTTTACCAATAAAAAGCATTTATTGCGCCAGATGAATCTAGCATGGGGTGTTCAGTCATTTTATTACGACAAAACTGAGAACATAGACGATACACTACATCATATTCAGGAAATACTAGAACGCGATGGCCATTTAGATAAAGGAGACATTTTCATTAATACAGCTTCCATGCCCTCTCATTGGTCAGGTCATACTAATATGATGAAAGTAACGGAAGTGGAGTAGATTATAGCTTGTTGGGATCAAGTGGTACTACAAGAATCACTTCTTCCCTTTCAATTATCACCATACCTGGAGCTAGCCTTTTAGATTTTCTAACATATTTTCTGGGAGTGAAAAGGACAGGGCATAAAGTGTCAGACTTTCTTTTAGAGAAGTATGCGGCAAGTCCAGCAGCATATTCGATGACATCTTTTGGTATCTTATTTTTCGAAGGGCATTTTATGATTACATGAGACCCGGACACATCTTTAGCATGTAGCCACAAATCATCTTTGGATGAGAATCTGGTGGTAAGTTGATCGTTCCGCTTGGCATCCTTACCAACCCTAATTTCATAGTTATTGTACCAAAAGGTCGAGTAAGGAAGTGCTCTTTGATCGGTACGCTCGGCTTCATTACTGGTTAATTTTCTCAGTTCTTTCCAGCTGCTTGACTGGTTTATTTTTTCAATCTGAAGTTCTAATTCAAGAAGAAGGTTCTCTTTATTTTTAGAATTTTCAACAAGCTTCTTTATCTCTACTTTTTCATTTTTTGATTTCTTGTAGAGTAGTTCCGCATTTAACTGAGGAGATAGTTTCTCTTTCAATTTTACCGTAAAGTTTTCATTAGTGTAGAAATCAAACAACGTGGCCTCGGTTGCACCATGATCTATTTGGTGAAGGTTTGCCATTATGATATCTGCTATCTCTTTATAACTTCTCCTATTTTTTAATTGTCTTAGCTTATTTTCAATTTTTCTAAGATAATTCTTTGTTTGATCTCTTTTTCTTTCAAGCGCTTGCGTTGCTTTTGATCTCTCCTGTTCAAAAAGGACATTTCTTACAAAAAGTAAGTGATACTCATTTACAGCAGTTAAGACATCTTTAAACTTTAACTCATTTTCACTATCGTGTCTTAGTAAATGTAGCTTAGGGTATGCTTCTGGCGTGATATAGGTAGATGAAGTAATTAAGTGCGATATGGCTTTTTTTAGTGGTTCATTTTGATGAGTCTCTTTTATGTAATTGCTTACATCTTCTTTGAGTATTTGTTCTGATTCGGGAATTATGGGTTGTTCGAGTAGATAATTATTCGCTGAAAACGCGCACATTGCTAGTTGAAAATCCTGCTTCAATTCAGAACGGAACAATGTTTGTAATTTTTCTTTTTCAAAAAGAATAATATTTGATCTCCGTCCATAAAGCTTAAAAATGAGGGTCAAATCCCCGAATTGGATTTCAAATGAACGGTTAAGGGGATGTGGCTTCACTCCGGTTACTTCTTTGTCTATCAATTCTTGAAACAGATCAACTGAGTTTTTCCGTGCTCTTGAAAATGAATCCGGGAAAGATAAAAGGGATACAGTAGGGCGGAGATCAGCTCTAATACAAAAAGATCGATCCAGACTGGAAAAAATGAGGACCAGCTCATCTCTGTTTTGCGAAAAGCATAGCTGTAGGAAATGATTTTTTAACCTATCTCGGAGCGCTAGCGCAATTTTATGAATTAGAAGTGCTTGATGAAACATACTAGCAATAGACCTTGAGTCCATCCCATGCAAGTTCCATTCTGTCTGGGAGTTCTTTTTGAATTTCTTTGTGTAAACCCAACCTATGACTTACGTGAGTAAAGTATGTTTTTTGTGCGTTGATTTCAGTTGCCAGTTCAATGGCTTGCTGCAAGGTGAAATGGCTGATATGAGGCTCTTTCTGAAGCGCATTCAAAACAAGAATTCTACTACCCTTAATTTTTTCTATTTCAGATGAATCGATATGATTTGCATCTGTTATATAAGTAAAATCACCAAACCTAAAACCAAGCACAGGTAATTTATAATGCATCACTTCAATTGGAGTTATTTGATGATGAGATACAGTAAAAGGTTTATTCTGAACTTGATTTGGAATAATTCTTGGCGTCCCAGGGTATTTTTTTTCGGCAAAAACGTATGCAAACTCTTTTTTCAGTTGCTCAATCACTGACATTTGAGCGTAAATAGGCATGTCCATGTCATGCTTGAAATTGAAACTTCTTATATCGTCCATTCCAGCCGTATGATCCTTATGGGCATGTGTATACAGGACTGCATCAACCTTTGTTATCCGTTCTCTTAATATTTGAAGCCGAAAGTCAGGTCCGGTATCTACGACTAAACTCGCATCATCCCAATGAATGTGAATTGAACTTCGAAGTCTGGCATCCTGGTAATCTACAGAGGTGCAAACTGGACACTTGCAGGCTATGACAGGAACACCTTGAGAAGTACCGGTTCCTAAGAAAGTGACAATCAAAGTTGAAGTTGATTTTGATTAATATAGTCCATTAATGGACGGTTCTTGTCACTGAGCTTCTTTCGATCAATTTCAATTGATTTAAGAATATCGATCAGACTGTTGACTTTCCCTTCAAGAGGAAAATATTTATTAACAATCACAATTTTTGTGTCCCTCAGTATACAGTATCCGGATTGGAACTTTCCTTTTTCATACCTTAGGTGGTAATCAGTTTCTGCGAAGATATCCTCAAGTTTACTTAGAAATGATTTTGTGTACTTGATTTGCATCAACTCTGAGTGTATTGTAATACCATGTCTACCATTTGATCGTAATCAAGCGGCTTTGGTAAAAAATCATTGATTCCCATTGATTTGAAATCTTCCATGGTATAATTTTTCGCATTTCCGGAAATGGCAATAATGGGGATCTCTTTTATGCTCTCTTTCGAATGGGCTCGTATTTGCCGGGCACATTCAATGCCATCCATAACCGGCATATTTATATCAAGCAATACCAAGTCGAAGTCATCTTTGTGCAGTTTGTCAAGAACGTCTTTTCCATTTTTAACTGAAACAATATCATAGTTTTGGATAGATAAAATCTTTCTGATTAGGTTTTGAATCACAGAGCTATCCTCTGCGATGATGATCTTTTTACTCATTCTTTAATATGTTTTGGTAACTATCGACGAACTCTTGATGCAAGACTTGTAAAAATTCTAGTTGATCTGAGAGTGCATCAAATTTATTTTCTTTTAAGCTTTTTTCAACAACCGTCGCTTGTTTTGATACTTTTTCAATTCCCAAAGTACCTGCATTTCCTTTTAGTGTGTGCATTAAAATTTTAATCTTTTCGAAATCACTTGAATCCAAGGCAGTTTTTGATAGCTCGATTTGATCCTGAGCCTCTAATCGGAAATCTTCCAGTACTGAAGCGATCAATTCTTCACCACCAAATTTATGTAATTGATTAAGTGTATTTTGATTTATGACAAGTTCGTCTGCCTTTTCACTGAAGACGCTGCTATCCACGACTTTTAACTCAAAGTTGGTCCACTGACGCACCTTATCCAATAATAGAGCTGATTTGATCGGTTTTGCTAAGTAGTCATCCAGACCATGATTCATAAACCTGTCTTTATCTTCCTCCATGGAATATGCTGTCATAGCAATAATAGGTGGTAGGTTGTTGATTCCTATTTCTCTAATTCTTGAGGTCGTTTCAACTCCATCCATTTCGGGCATTTGTATATCCATGAAGATTAAGTCAAATTGCTCTTGTTTGATCATTTCAATCGCTTCAAAACCACTTGAAACCGAAACTACTTCGCACCCTGACTTGATCAAAATTTGAGAAGCCACATTTCGATTTATGTCAGTATCGTCAACTAGAAGTATAGAGGGGGCATTATCAGTAAATCGTTTTTGAAGATCTGTTTCTGATTTTTCTTTGGAAACAATTTCTTCGGTAGACCTTTTAGCTTTGAAAGTGAACCAAAATGTACTACCAAGCCCTGGAGTGGATACAACACCGATTTCTCCTCCCATTGATTTCACGAGCTCTTTTGATATAGCGAGACCTAATCCAGTGCCTGCATACTGTTTTTTATTGGAGCTATCCAGTTGATTAAAAGATATGAAGAGTTTGTCTTGATCCTGAGGCTGAATGCCAATTCCAGAATCTTTCACCGTTACTTTAAACACACAATTTCTTCTGCTTTCTTTTAAAAGCTGAATATATATATGGATAACCCCTTTCTTATTCGAAAATTTAATTGCATTCGAAGTCAGATTACTTACCACCTGTAGTAACCTGGTCTCATCAGTTTGAACAAATTCTGGTATTTTATCATCGACATGATAATAAAGCGACGTGTTGTTCTTTTGTGCTGCCTGTGAATACAATTCATACACTTTTTCAAATGTATCCATAAGCCTAACAGGCTTGAGTCTCAATTTCATTTTGCCTGCTTCGATCTTTGAAAGGTCTAATATGTCATTGAGTATCTCCAGAAGGGTATCCGAAGATTTTTTAATGGTACGTATATATTCAGATTGTTCAGGATTTAACGTAGTAGCCCCCAGCAGATCAAGCATCCCGATGATTCCATTCATCGGGGTTCGAATTTCATGACTCATATTGGCTAGGAACCGTTCTTTGATTTTTAATGAACGCTCTGCAACTTCCTTAGCTTGTTTCAGCTGATTATTGGTTTTTTTCAGTTGAGTAATATCTCGGGCAACTCCTTCGATTTCGTCTCTTATTCCCCAGGCATTCTTGATCAATCTAATATTACACAGAAAGTCAATCTCCTCTTTTGTATTAGTTTTAGCTGATCCCTGGAAGTTCTTTACATTTCTACTCTGAACCAGCTTTTTTATTAGCTTTTGATTACTCTGTTTGCTAGTAAAATACTTGTCAATTCTTTTTCCAATAAGATCCTTTGGGTGATAGCCTAATACTTCTGTTACAGAAGGACTTACCATGGAAATTACGCCATCTAGATTGCATCTGAAATAGATGTCTTGAAACGATTCGAAAATATTTCTAAATTTTTCTTCGCTTGCTTTTATTGAGATCTGTGCTTGTTTTTTTTCTGTGATGTCATTAGCAATAATCGAGACCTCTTCAATCACACCCCCCTCTTTCACAATAGGGTTGATAAAAACTTCTTGCCACAAGGTCTCTTTCCTAAGTGTTTGGGTTTGTATCTGAAAGTTTGAACTATTTCCTTTAAAGGCATCAATGTAATGCTGACGCCAGGTCCTTATGAAATCCTTCTCGTGGGATCTAAAGTATTCTGTGATTTCGCGGCCAATTTTAGCTTGATTGTTAAAGTGCTTAACGATTGAATTTTCAAAATTCTGATTAAAAGACGTTAACCTAAACCTTCTATCGATCGACCATATTTGATGGGAACTGCTCTCAAAAATTGCTTCTAGTCTGGCGCTTTGAGTCTTAATCTTTTCTTTCTTAGAGTCTCGGTCTAAAGAAAGGGCAACCATCTCTGCAATAAAGTCTAATAATTCAAGGTCTTTATGGTTGAATGTATTTTGATTCTGATAGGAATACATCATCATAACGCCATGATACATATCGAATGAAAAGGGTACTCCTAGCCATATTTTTGGCAGGTCGAGTTTCTCTTTAAGGATATTTTCTCCGACAATCTTTCTAATTCCATCCTGATAAACAATGAGTGGTTTTTCTCTATCCAATGTATAATCAGACAGTTTCTCATCAATCAAAGTAGGGCTAGATAAATTGACGCAGATACGGTAAGGGAATTGATATTCATTCTCAGACTTAATTGCGATTGAGAAATTTCTAACTTGTAAATGGCTGGAGAGTTCATTGAATATATGCTTATATAGGTGATCAAGTGAAGATTGCTGGTGCGCGTTATGCGCTATTATATAATAGAGCCCTTGGGCGCTTTCGGCTCGAGCTCTTGCAGTTACATCATAGAAGATACATCTGTATTCGACAGGTTTCTGGTTTTCGAATACGCAAGAGATATAGCCACTGACATATATGTTTCTTCCATATTTACCAGTAAGAATAGTTTCGATTTTCTGATTTTCTACTCCTGAGGTAATCTCTTGGAGTTTTTTCAATGAATCCTTTCGCTTTTGAGGGTGAATAATGTCATTGAATTTGAGCTTGGTTATTTCTTTTTCATAATAGCCTAGCTTGTACTTCCATGCTTGGTTAACAAATCGAATAGATCCATCCGGTGACAATATTTGGATGAGGTCAGCACTGCTATTAAAGAGGTTTTTTTGTTGTGTGGAGGTCTTATCCAATAATTCAGCGTACTCAGCTTCTTTAAGTTGAAGTTTTTCCTTCAGCAAAGTAATCTGATCTTTTAGTCCTTGAATGTCTTTATTGATGACCTCCATACAATAAATTTAAGCATTCTACGGATGCGAACTTGATGACAGAAAGACAAAAACCAATATTGATAAGTATTGTAGGTCCAACGGCCGTAGGAAAAACGGCATTAGCTATTTCTGTCGCAAAAAAGTACAGCACCGAAATCATTTCATCTGACTCCAGGCAGTTCTATAAGGAGCTTGAAATTGGCACCGCTAAACCTACCAAGAAAGATCTTAAAACAGTCAATCATCACTTGATTGACAATCTTTCTATTCATGATTATTACAGCGTAGGGAGATTTGAGCAGCAGGCAATTGAAATTTTGAAGAATAGCTATCGAGAGAAGAATGTAATGGTAATGGTGGGTGGGTCCGGTTTATATTGTCAAGCAATATGGCAAGGGATCGATGAAATGCCTGCTATCGACGTCTCAATTCGAGAAGATCTAAACAGGGTTTACGAAAAGAAAGGAATTGCACCTCTTCAGAGAGAACTAAAGAGTTTGGATCCTGAATATTATGATGTGGTTGATCAGCAGAATCATGCCCGATTGATAAGAGCGCTGGAGGTCATAAGAAGTACTGGGCAGACCTTTTCTTCCTTTAGAAAAGGTAGTGAATCTGTGGAAAGACCATTTGAAATGGTCAACATTGGCCTTGAAATGGACATATTAAAGCTCTATGATCGAATAAACAGTCGTATGGATCGAATGATTGAAAGAGGGTTATTTGATGAAGCAAATCAGTTTTATGATTTTAGAAATCTGAATGCTCTCAGAACGGTTGGATATCAGGAGATATACGGATTTATTGATGGAAGTTATGATAAAGAAGAAGCCATTCGCCTACTGAAAAGAAATAGTAGGAGATACGCCAAACGTCAAATGACATGGTTCAAAAAGGATGCAACCATTAATTGGTTTTCAGTAGGTGATCCCATTCATGGCTTTGAAAAAGTACTAGAGTTTTTAGAGAAGAAGCTTGGCTAAATACTCAAGACATTTACCATTCTCATTAAATCATCATTAATTGGTTTAGACTTAGAAATAGCTAACTTAAAACTAGTGTAGGTGATCTTATCATTTATGATGCCGACCATTACGTTCTTTTGATCATTGATCAAGCCCTCTACGGCAGACATTCCAAGCCTGGAGGCAAGAATTCTGTCAAACGAAGTAGGGGATCCGCCTCGTTGAATATGACCAAGGTTTGAAACCCGAATATCAAGGTCAGGTAATTCATTCATCACCTTTGCTGCGATTTCGTGTGCATTGCCTTGCTCATCACCTTCAGCAACAACTATGATAGAAGAGGTTTTTTGACGGTCTCTTCCTTCTTTTAACGTATTGATAACATCATTTATAGTAGTAGAAGTTTCGGGAACCATAACCAGCTCTGCGCCACCACCAATTCCACTGTGAATGGCAATATAACCAGAGTGCCTTCCCATCACTTCAACGAAGAAAACTCGGTCGTGAGAATTCGCAGTATCTCTGATTTTGTCTATCGCATCTAATGCAGTATTTACAGCAGTATCAAAACCTATTGTATAATCGGATCCGTACAGGTCGTTGTCGATGGTGCCGGGTGCACCGACAATGGGAATACCGTATTCTTCAAAAAAGATGTTAGCTCCGGTAAACGTTCCATCTCCTCCGACAGCAATTAAGCCTTCAATTCCTCTCTTTTGCAATTGCTCATAGGCTTTCTTCCGTCCTTCCTTGGTCATAAACTCTTTGCTTCGCGCAGACTTAAGGATCGTTCCGCCTCTTTGTACAATATTACTGACCGAGTAGGATTTCATCTTGTAGATGTCTCCTTCGATCATGCCATTATAGCCATATTTGATACCGTAAACATCGAGCCCCAAATAAAGCGCGTTTCTTACTACAGATCGCACGCAGGCGTTCATGCCAGGCGCGTCCCCTCCCGAAGTAAAAACTCCTATACTTTTCATACTTATGTTTGTTGTCTTTTAGGTTTGGGCTCTATGTTATTTTTTGCTGGGCAAATAAAAGGAAATTTATCGTGAAAGGGTAATAGTGAATATGAACTCCGAGAGAAACATATAAGCAATCTATTGTAAAGTATATTATTACATCGTTACCATTAATTCTGCTATGCTGAGGTCATGCTCTGAAAATATACCATGCGCAGATTTTTGATCTACAACCATATGTCCAATCTGTCCACAAATTACCTCTTTATGTTTCTTAAATGATTCAACTAGGACGGCATTTATTCCACCTACTTGTTTGAATAATGCTTCCCTCTCCAATTTTGTGTACTTATCTCGGTTCATTATTGCATGTAATCCATCTCCATGGTGCTGATAAAAGACGGAACTATCAGCTCTAACTGCTAGTAGGGAATCAGAATTAAATAATAGTAATGTATTGACCGCATCGTCAATCTTTGCCGGGGAAACAAAAGGATATTCTACTGTTAGGACCACAATGGCAGTCATTTTGTCTTCCTTGATACTTTCCAGCTCAAGAACCTCTGAAATAACAGGATTTAATGTTGTATTGAATCTGGCTAATTGCTTATTTCGATGATGAAAGATGATTTCTTTTTCTGCTGAATCGACTTTTTCAATGATATCGCCAACGCTCGAGTTAGGTGATGTTACCACCACCTTCTTAATGTTTTCTGATGCTAAAGCGGCCGTGATTTTTCTTTCAAGTAGAGTAACTCCTCCAAGTGAAATAAAAGCATGATCATTCTCTGTTCCTCTCACTGGGATGACAGCTATTGAATCAGAATGGTAATTTTGGCTCTTCACATAATTTGAGTTGATCTTTGCTCTCGTCTCCAGAATCCGATCTTCACTCTTAGTTAAGTTTTTACCGTGCTGTCTGTAATAAAAAAGAGGCTCTGAGTAGTTAGTGACTTTATAATGACTTATAAATTTCACCCACAGTTCGTATCCATCCTGGCAATTATAACTTTCATTATATCCACCAACAGCGACTAAATTATCTTTTCTAATTAAAGTACAGGCTCCATGGGCTGGCTGGTCGAATAGTGTTACTTCGTTATCAAAATCATGTCTTTTCTCTTGTCCAATTATTTCTCCAATCTCATTCACATAGTAATAATCTGGGAAGATTAACCCCAATTCGCTATTTGACTCTAGTTCACTTACCATTTTTTCTACAGCGGATGGATCTAAAAAATCGTCTGCATCGAGTCTCATAATGTACTTTCCATCTGATGCTCTAATGGCGACATTATTGGTCACATTTAAACCCTTATTTTGCTGATAGATTATCTTAATATTATCATTTCTACTGTAATTCTCGATTGTATTTTTCGAATCATCGGTAGAACCATCGTCTATGATAATGATCTCAAGATTATTGTAGGTTTGATTTAACACGCTATCAATAGCTTCCTGTATATATTGGCCATAATTATAATTTGTTATGTATACCGTAACCAGTGGGTTGGGTGTCATGATCTTTCCTTTATCTCTTTCGCAGGCACCCCTGCCAGTATTGAGTTTTCTTTTTCTGGTGATTTGGTGACAACTGCATTACTGCCGACAACCGTTCCATTTGGTAATTGGATGCCGGGCATTATCACGGCATGTGCACCTAGCCAGGAGTCTTTTCCAATTGAGATGGGTTGATGACTGTAGCCTTGATCAATAATTGATTTGTTTGTTTTATGGTTATGCATGCTGCTTTGCAAATACACAAACCCTGATATCAATGTGTTCTCTCCAATGATGATATCATCTCCTCCATTTAGAACTGTATTCAAGCCAAGTCTAGAATTATCACCAATTTCTACAGTTGCTTTATTATTTGCAAGTAGCCTTATGGCTTTATCCAGTCGAGTGTTATTACCAATTGAGATAAATGAATTCTTATGTGCTCTGATTTCGACATTTCTCCTTAAATAGACATTATCCCCAAAGCTTATTTTTGCTGATCGATCAATCATAATTCTTGGGATTCCTTCACATTTGAAGTTTTTCCCAAAACTCAAGTTTTTACCTCCATACAGAATTCGGGTAACCCGACCCAGTAAATCGGGCGCAAGTCTTCTGATTATATATTGTGTAACGGGTAGCAATTTTTATTCGAAATGATGAAAGTTTAGAACCTGATGTTTAGCAAGGTCTGCTTTGGCTTTTTTACCCACAACCTTATAGAAGTCAACGGCGGAAATGCCATGATCGGGCCTCAATGCAACCAAATCGTTTTCTTTTATAATGGAATTAGCTTTGATGTCTCGCGCAGGATATACACCTCTTCTAAAAGTCACTACATGATCTCCCTCTACAGGCAAGGGCCTTTTCTTATCAGATCCTTGCAAGCTGCGTATGTTCGCTATTTTTGAAATAAGTGCCTTGACTTCGTCTCTAGTTAGAGAAACTTTATGATCTCTGAATTCTTTGCCTTCACGGGAATCTGTAAAATGAAATTCTAATATCTCTGCACCCATGGCGACAGCTGTTTCCAATGCTTCTGATCCCTCTGTATGGTCAGAATAGCCTACTGAGCAATTTGTTTTTGCTTTCAAGCTATTCATCACATTGAGGTTTGCGTCTTTGAAGGGGATTGGATACATGCTGGTGCATTGAAGTATTGCAAGTTTTCGTTCAGTTATGTAAGACTTATCTAATGAAGAAATGAAATCAACGCAGTCAATTACTTCTTTTTCGGATGCAAGTCCAGTGGATAATAAAAGAGGTTTCTTTGTTTTTATTGTTTCCGCAATTATTGGGTATGCTGTCAAATCACCGCTTCCAATTTTATAGAAATCCATGAAAGGGTCGATCCATTCTATTGCCTCAGTGATCCATACCGAAGCCAAATAGCCAGCTCCCTTTTCCTTACATAGTTGCGCAAGTTCTACGTGTTGTTCTTTGCTGAGCTCAAACTTTTTGAAATGCTTATTTCTAACAGCACCTTCCATAGGGTTGACTAGTCCGTCTCCAGTATAAATTTGAAACTTTACATAATCAGCACCGGATTCAAGAGCTAATTCAGTTAATCGTTTGGCATATTCAAAATCACCTTCGTGATTCCCACCAATTTCAGCGATAAGCATAGGTCCATACCGACCTCTCCAAATACTTTCAGGCATATCTATTTGCAACATTTGAGATCTCTTGCCAAGTGGTTTGGAGTTTTAATCCTTTAATTTCATCAATAATCCACTTGGCTTTCTTAAAGTCCTCTTCAGTATCTAAAGCAAGTTTAGTTCCTTTCGCTGTTTCCAGCGAATGATTGTAAAAGAACCGTTTTTTGACAAGGTCGATATTTTCATAAAAGAACAATGTGACATGTTCCTGCCAATCTGCTCGTTCGCTGATCTTATTAAAATAGTGCTTGTAGGTACTAGTCTTTACTAGTTCTACACTCATTCCTGTAGGATAAGTCCTGCCTTCAACGTTACTTATGAAATCGTAATTACCTTTTGATATAAGTTCAATTCCTTGGTCGATTAATCGGTAATCTGTGAATATATTATCCCCATTTACTCTGACAGCCCAGTCAAGTTTGTATGCATTGGCACATGCTAAAAATCTTTCACTTACATTATTCAGGCTACCTCTAAAATAGTTGACCTCTTCATTTTTACAATACTCAACAATGGGGTCATCTGAAGACTGATCAGATGTGCAGACGATAATTTGATCTGCTTTTGTGGATGCCTTGAGTCGATTTAGGATAATCTCCAATACAGGTTGACCGTTTATTTCTTTTAAAATTTTTCCTGGTAATCTATTGGAGTTATACCTACACAGAAGGACGATGCCTATTTTCATTTTCTATCACCAAGCTTTTTAGCAGGAATTCCTCCCCATATTTCATTTTCACCAACATTGGTGTTCAAAATTGCGCCTGCAGCAATGACCGCACCGTCAGCAATGGATACACCTTTTAAAATCTTTGAACCAGTTCCTAACCAAACATCATTTCCAATTACGATGGGAGCTGTTTTGTTAGGTTGTTCATTTATAAGTGTTCCTTTTTGGATTTCATGGTCGCTATCAACTATATACACAAAAGGAGCAATAAGGCAATTCTTTCCAACCTTTATGCTATTCGAAGAGAATAGAAATGTATGAAAACCTACGGTTGTGTTTTCTCCAATCTCAATTTTTGCATTCTCATTGCAGGCACACATTCTTACTCCCTCTTTCAGAACCACATTTCCTTCTATACTTACATTTTTAGGATAACGTTGTATTTCTACATTTTTATCCACAAAAACGCCTGGTCCAAGAAAGAACAATTTAGATCTCAACCTGAAAGTTCTCCACCGATGTTTCCATGTTGGCTTTAGATGTTTTCTCAGCTGTATGTTTTTCATTTGCTAAGTTCTCGTTTCTCAAAAGCATCGATATATGAATCGAGCGTCAAGTTTATTATCTCTACGTTCTTACTTTCGGCGTACGACTTCAAGTCCCAGTACGACTCAAAAGAGACCATGAATTTATGAAGAACCTCGTGAAGTTTTCTTTTATTCTTAGATGTCCCTTTATACATCGCCTGAGGAGTCGCTTTGTTCTTGTCAGTCTTTTCTTTTTCGGCTTGCTTGTCATAGAAATGCTTCTGAGTAAGTAGTACTTCATTTTGAGGTGAAACCGAGAGGTCTTTTAGCCAGCTGTGATCAGAACCGGTAATGTATATTGATTTAAAGCCGAATTTTATACCAAACCAAATAGCGGGAATCAATACATTGTGAGGTCTTGGAATTCCAAAGTTGTGGCTGTAAAGCAAATGCGTTAACCTTCTAAAACCGTCTACTGGGGTATTATTGATGTAATAAATAGAAATGTGTGGGTGCCGGTTAAAGTACTTTTTCACCAATGGATGGCCTTTAGCAATGGCGGGGAGCATAAGGGTCATTTCCCATTTAGTGGTATCCTTGATTAATTGCAATGTAAGCTCCCGATCATCGGCCCAGTCTTTTTTCTCTTCAACTCTGAAGTACTCAGGGGAAATGATTACGTAGAAATCAGGTTGTATTACTTGATACTCTTTTGTACGTGCAAAATAATTCACAGCTATCTTGGAGCAAGAGGAGAGTCTTTCTTGATGCTCATTTAAGAACTTGTTAAGCGAGGGCCCATTTCCCAAAATGTATAATTCTTTTTTTGAATTAACCGGTTTGCGATTTGGAAGAAAAAATTTACTCATGACAGCTACCCTGATCAAGGAAAGTAAACTTTTTACTATCTGCAATGTGAAATCGCGGATTAGAACAATAAGTGCAGTTTTTGTATCCATTTACTCGATCAAACCTTTTGCTACCCAATACCTAAATTTAATGAGCATCCATGCAGCGCTGACTCGAAATCGTATCAAATATCCAAAGGCTAATACTAGTGATCCTCCAAATTTGACAATTTCTTCCAGCCACTTTTTGACAATCCCATTTCGGTCCAATCTCCTTTTTTCACTACTTCCCACGCCTAAAGCCAACCCTTTCACATAGGACTCTGTAGTTCTATTTTCTCCAATAATGTGCTCTACACAAATGCTAGGGTGGTACTCAAGTCTCATTTTAAGTTTCTTCATGCGTAAAAAGACTTCCTTCTCGTCTCCACCTTCTAAACCACTTATTCCGCGTCTTCCGAGCGTCACATCAAAGTTTCCTATTTCATCAAATACAGATTTTCTAAAAGCCATGTTAGCTCCAATTGGGTGCTTGGTACCTTTAAACTCTTTTACGGTCTCACCCATATCAAGTGCAGAAACTAGCGGTAGGAGGTAACGAGACATCCATGAAGGCTTTTTTCCAGCTTCATAGATAGGATTTATCTTCCCTCCAATGGCCTGAACATTTGATTGTTTGAAGGCATTTTTTATTTCGCTGACGTAGTCTTTATGAACAAACGCGTCATCATCTACAAAAGAGAGGATTTCACCTTTACTTCTTTCAATGCCTGCATTTCGAGCATATGTATGCCCTTGTTTCATTTCAAGATGATAGGTAATATTGAGATTTGTATTTCGCTCTATGAAAGTATGACATAAACGCTCAGTGTCGTCAGGACTATTATTGTTTATGATTACGATTTCGTACTTAGCCGGTGCTGCGTTTTGATCTGCTAAATGATCTAGACAGTTTTTAAGGTATTTTTCACGATTGAACGTACATACAATAACGGAGATCATGCCGATTCAGAAAGGGATCTATAGATTCCAAAGCCGAACGTCCCGAGCATTAATACTGACATTATCAGGGTTATGAGATTGCCAATTCGATAAGAAATCGGGTCGAATGTGAAAATGATTTCATGCTGACCTGCAGGAACCTCTATTGCTCTCAGTACATAGTTGGCCTGTAATATTTCAGTTTCAACACCGTCTATTGTTGCTGTCCAACCTGCAGGGTAGTAGATCTCTGAGAAAACTGCCAAACCTCCAGCATCGCTTTCCGATTTGTAAATCATCTTCTTTGGATCATATTCCAACAGTTCAATCGTTCCGGTTCCTTCATAATCAGATTTTAGATTACCAAACTTAGATTCATTGATGACTACCTCATTTTTACTTGTAAGCTCAGTGAGTATCCTGATCTCTTCATCGGCATTAGAGGCTTTTTTTACTAGATTGACGAACCAAGCATTTCCTAGTGCAGAAGGGTTTGCTATGATATTTTCCTTTGATGGACCATATTTTAAGAATTGCGCATTGAGCATATTAATTATGTAATAGGAATCAAGGCCACTTTGCCCATTTTGAAGCGCTCCAATCATTGCACTCAATTGTGGGGTTATCCCGTATGAAATTAGCTCATTATACCTCTTCATTTTGGCACCATGGTATCCACCGATAGAACTATGAAAATTCGAGGTATAAGCTTCGTTGAACGGGTCTTGCAAGTTTAGGACTCGATAATGCGTGTCGTCTGCAATTCTTTTGATTTCTAAATCAGCTGCACTGGCAGAAATACTATGTTTTTTTGATCCCCTGATGTATTTAGCATCATCAAAAAATCGTTTTCCGACCATGATAAAGTCTGAAGCCATGAATAGCACAAGCACAGATCCAAAGACAAGATGATTGATTTTTCCTTTTATAAGCAACCATATAACTCCTAAAGCTAAAGCAACAAATAAAATGGACCGGAAGCCGTCAGAGGTGAGCATTGCTTTTCGGTCTAGTTTGATCGCAGCTAGATACCAATCCGGTAATTGAGTAAGTCGATTGTCAATTGCTCCTGAAAAGTCGAATAAAACACCCGAAAAAAACGCTACGAAAGCACATAATCCTGCAACAACGCCACCTGAGATGAGCAAAGTTCTTTGTTTATTTTCATTTTCATCCTTTAGGAATCTATCCAAGCCTAGAATACCCAGAAGAGGGAGTGATAGTAGTAGCATCACCATCGCCATTGATACTGAGCGGAACTTATTGTACGCAGGGAAATAATCGTACAGCAGAAAATTAAAAGCTTCAAAGTTTTTTCCCCATGATAGTACAAGTCCAATTCCAGCGGCAATGAGGAGCCAATTACGAGTGGGCTTCTCTACATAAAACCAGGCCAGGACAACAAAAAATAAGATGATTGCTCCGACATAACTTGGTCCGGCAACACTGGGTTGATCTCCCCAATAGGTAGGTACTCTTGCTATCTGTTCCCTTATTTGGGCTGGTCCCATGCCTTTTCCTGATAGTGCTTCACCTAGATTTGAACCTAAATCAAGTGCCATAACACTGGCTCCTCCAGAGAAATTAGGCATCAACAGGGTAAGTGACTCCTTAACACCATAGCTCCAATTAAAAACATAGTTTCGCTCTAAGCCAGATTGTTGATAGGTTCCCGTTGTTGCTGAAGTTAGCTCTGATTTTCCTCTTGTAGAAAAACTGCTATACTCCATTGTGGTCCATAACCTGGCGGCATTTGCTCCAACTCCTAGAATGACTGCCAGAAGAAGTGCAGCAACATTTTTCCCGAACACATTCCAGCTTTTTTCTTTTACGGTTTTAATGAGCTCGATAACACCGAATATCAATAAGCATAAGAAAAGGTAGTAAGTGATTTGAAGATGATTAGCATATAACTCTAATGCTACAGCAAGGCTTAGTGTGCCTATGGATAGCCAGCTGTTTTTATGACTAAAAATCATTTTAACTCCAGCAACCACAAGTGGCATATAGGCAATCGCTCTAACTTTCCAAATGTGTCCTGCCTCGACGCTAACCAGATTGAACGTATTAAAACTGTAAGCTACCGCACCCGCCACAGCTAAAAGAGGATGGACTCTAAAAGAGATCAGCAGAACATAAAAGCAGAGGTACGCCAGAAATATAACCTGCGCAGTTGAAGGCATTCCAAGGGAGATCAATCGATGCACGTACTTTATCAACTCACCACTATAAGAAATATTGATAAGATAGGTTGGCATTCCGCTGAACATACTATTGGTCCAAAGTGCCTCTTCACCTCTGGATTCTCGGTATTGTTTAGCTTCTTCACCTGCTCCAACACCCTGGAAAATATCATTCTGATCGATAATCTTATTTTCAAAGAATAACGGGGAAAAGAATATAATAACTAACATCGCTCCAAAAGCGATGGCAAGAAGGTGCGGTAAGGCTTCTTTTAAAATTTTCATTGAGAAATTTATTTACTGGGATTTATCTTTTTTTGAATAATGTTGATAATTTCTGGCGACGGTTTGAATGCCCAAAATAAGACAATGAAATACAATCCAATGATCATACTTCTTAATACCAAGTCTGCCCATGGACTGTTCATACGAGGTATTTCTGCAATCAAGAAGTAACCAAAGCCCATCGTTATCAAAAGATAAATCGTTTTCTTGGAAAACGGATCAAAACCGTACTTGACTTTCAATAAGAAGTATTTGATCGTATTGAAAATGAGGTAGGTTGTCAATGTGGCGATCGCAGCACCTACCATACCTATCCTGGGTATAAATATGTAATTGGTAATCACCGTTAATATACCCAGACCCATGATGAGAATAACGTTAATCCTAAATATCTTGGACATAGAGATAATCTCTCCGTTGACACTGAATACCATATCTACGATCTTAGTCAGACCGATAAAGTATACTACCCAGATACCACGACTGAAAGACGCTCCATTTGGCATAATACTGTAAATATTGGGAAGGTTAAGCGTGATCAAGACAAAGAGAAATCCGCCCAAAAAGAAGAGGCTGTTTGATACATTTTTATAATCGTTGTTGATGTCAGCGTATCTTTCCTCGTGGTATGCTTCCGCTATGATTGGTGTGGTAATTTGTGCAATTAATCTCCGAGGGAGTTCAATGACGACCGCCATATACAAAGCGGTAGAATAGATGCCGTTGAATTCAAGTCCCAAGAAGCCGCTAACCATTAATTGATCTATTTGTAAGACCATCATTATTCCGAAGCTACCTAAGATCGAATAAAGAGAGAAGCTTGCTACGTCTTTGGTAAACTCGTGATTAAAGACGCCATTGAAATCAAATTTTAAGAAGACTTTTCTGGAAACAAAATATCCTAAACCTACTATTAGAAATACGTAGATGATGAGATGACTGTAGAGATATTTTTCAAAGCTCAAATATCCAACTCCTACCATAATCACAATAAAAAGGTGGCCTGACTTGTAAACTACCTCCCTGAAAAAATTAGGTGTGGATATATCCAATGCTGCGCGAGAAACTGCTTCTATGTAATTGAATAAAACCATCATCCCCAGGAGGCCGTATATCAACCAAAAATAACTACCTATCTCTGGAGCATTCTCTTGGTATAAAGAGAAAATAACGTCACGGAGTAGGTATGAAAATCCCGTAACGATCATATAAGCTAAAACCACCATCGTAAGTGTCAATCCCATTAATTGAGGGATTTGATTCTTGACCTTAGGGAAAAATCGAACAAGTGAGCCGCTGGAGCCGATAAGAGCAAGTGGTACTAGTAGCATAGCCATTGCGTTAATCGTTCTGATAAGTCCGATTTCTGCTTCCGACAAATAGAGAGGCATAAAGAGTACGATGTTGATGTACCCAATGACAATTCCAAAGTATGCCGAGATAGAGCTAAAAAAGGTCTGACGTACAACGATTCCCATTTAAAATAGATATACAGAACAAAGCTAAACTTATTCAGATATTTAGTCAGGCTTGTGGCATAGCTTAAGAAAATTTATCTTTCGTAGCTTACTATTGTATCTGATCACACTGTTGCATGTTCGAAATCCCCTTATCACAACCTGAAATTTTGGAAGAAGATCTAAGTGCAGTTAATCAGGTTTTACGATCTGGTCGGTTGGCTTTTGGTGACGTTCAAAAAAGCTTTGAAAGGACTTTTGGTCAATTTTGTGAGGTAGACCATGCTTTAGCAGTTAGTTCAGGAACTGCTGCATTGCATTTAGCAGTAGAGCTTTCTGGAATCCGGGAAGGCGATGAAGTAATAGTAAGTCCTTTTTCGTTTATTGCCTCCTCAAACGTTGTATTGTATCAAAATGCCAAACCTGTTTTTGTTGACATTGAGGAGGACACTTTCGGTATTGATCCGGCATTGATTCCTTCTGCAATTTCTGAGGATACCAAGGCAATATTACCCACGCATGTTTTTGGACATCCTTGCAAAATTGAAGAGATAACTTCTTTGTGTAAACTATATGATCTTACCCTTATTGAAGATAATTGTGAGTCGCTGGGTGCTAGTGTAACCACCAAGATGGGTGAGAAGAAAGCGGGACAATTTGGAGATTACGTTGCTTATGGTTTTTACCCTAATAAGCTGTTAACCACAGGAGAGGGGGGTATGCTTGTCATTAAAAACGATACTCAATTGGAATTAGCAACTGCATTAAGAAATCAGGGAAGAAGTAATATGGGAGGCCTTCACCTGAGGCATGAAATTTTGGGTTACAACTACAGATTGAGCGATATGCAATCAGCATTAGGCCTTTCACAATTGCTTAGATTGAAAGATACTGTTTCGAGGAGAAATGTAATTGCTAGTAGGTATACTGAGCTTTTGCAAGATGTGGAAGGTGTACAAGTTCCAGGCACAGTGGAAGGGTATTACCCTGCCTGGTTTGTATACTGCATAAGAGTAAGTGAGGAAATAAGAGATCCTTTAATTGAGTTTTTAGCTAAATCGGGGATACAAACTCGGCCATACTTCTACCCTCCAATCCACTTGCAGCCATTTTATCGCGAGCGTTTCGCTACCCAAGTTGGTGATTTTCCGGTTGCAGAGAAAGTAAGTAAAGAAATCTTAGCATTGCCGTTTTTTAATCAGCTATCGGATGACCAGATGGAGCGGGTCGTAGCAGCAGTTAGAGCAGGGCTTGAGTGCTTGTCAAATTAGAAAAACCAAAGTTTGATAGCCAGTGCTGTAACAGCTAGGATCAGGAATATTCTGATGTATTTATCGTCCTTATCAACAGACCATCTGCTGGCAAACCAGCCACCCAATGCGGTTCCCCCAGCCAAGCAGAGTCCATATTCCCACCTAATTTTATCTTCTACAATGAATACAATCAAAGCCAGTGAAGTGTAACATAGTACGACAAAGACCTTCAGGCTGTTTGTTTTGGCCATATTGAGTCCGTGGATATTTGTGAGTACTGCGATGATTAGGAAGCCAATGCCTGCTTGTATGAACCCACCGTAAAGTCCAACACCGAAAAATAGTACTATACTGCTGACTATTCGCTTCCTTGTAAAAAGCTCTTCAGTCTTGATCTTAAAAAGCATTGGTTTTATGACAGTTAAAACAATAACCACGATCATTACAATGGCAAGAATTTTATTGAAAAGATCACCGGATATTTCAACTGCAATATTGGCCCCAATAACCGCTCCAACCATAGCAGAAGCAGCTATATAATATCCATAAGGAAAGACGGAGATTCCTTTGCTTTTAAAGCCTCTAACCGCGAAAATGTTTTGAAGGAAGATTGCTACTCTGTTAGATGCATTGGCTTCTGCGGAAGGCAATCCCAAGAAAATAAGAAGTGGAAGTGTAATAAGTGAACCGCCTCCGGCTAACGTATTGATTATACCAGCAATAATTCCCACGCCTAGAAGCATAAGGCCTTCAAAAATGCTCATAGTATTAATTTATTTTCCAAAACTTCACACCGTAATTCATCTTTACATTCTTCAAGAAGTTGTTGATTACTTTTTTTTAGCTCTGGATGAAGAAGTTTAGGGGATAACTCAACTAAAGGCTGAAGCGTGAATCTTCTTATGGGTATGCCTGAATGTGGTATTGTAAGATCATCTTTACTAGTGATTACATCGTCGAAATACAGTATATCTATATCAATTATGCGCTCGCCCCACTTAACTATTCGTTTTCTACCCATTTTTTTTTCTATTGCTAAACATGCTGTTAGAAGTTGTTTTGGTTGCAGCGAAGTTTGAACTTCTAATACCACATTATAGAAGTTCGGCTGTTCTTTAATTCCCCAAGGCTCAGACTCATAGATAGATGAACTTCGCTTGATTTCTATGTGATGTTCAGCGAGGAGGTTAACGGCCTTTTGAAGATTATTGAGTTTGTGACCCAAATTGGTGCCTAACAATAAATATTTACCTTCCATAGATGTCCGAAAGAATATCGTAAAACTAATCGTCTTTCATCTATCGAATGTTAGTTTTGTCATCTTTAAATCAATCCTATTCATGGCATTCTTGCGTAATCTACTAGCCACTATAATCGGCTTATTTATCTTTTCTTTTCTGGGTTTTTTCATGTTTGCGGGAATCATTGCTGCTACAGGGCAGGAAGAAAAACCTACTGTTAGTGAAAATTCAGTAATGACACTTAAATTATCGGGTGTATTGCAGGAGCGAACGATTGATGATCCTCTTGAGGAGATCTTTTCTGATTACTCCGTCCGGGCACACAGCCTTCAGGGCATACTCGCCAGTATTAGCTCAGCAAAAAAAGATCACAAGATTAAGGGGATCTATCTAAATCCTCAATTCTTGTCGGGCGGTTATGCCTCTCTTCAGGAGATTAGGGACGCGTTGGAAGATTTCAAGTCCTCCGGTAAATTCATTTATGGGTACGGAGAATATCTTAGTGAGGGAGACTATTACCTTATGTCATCGGCTGATTCTATTGTACTGAATCCTGAGGGAAGTCTGGAATTTAACGGCCTTAGCGTAAACATTACTTTCTGGAAAGGTATGTTTGATAAACTGGGAATTGAGCCACAAATCTTTAGAGTGGGAGAGTTTAAAAGTTATGTTGAGCCCTTTCAACAAAAGGAAATGAGTGATGCCAATCGGCTTCAATTGATGTCGCTTCTGAACTCGATTTATGGAACCTCTTTAAAAAATGTATCGGCGAGTAGATCCATAGATGTCTCTGAGCTACAGGAAGTCTCCAATGAGCTAAAGGTTCAACTACCTGAAGATGCTGTATCATTTAAACTAATTGATCGATTAGGATATAAGGATGAGGTCATGCAAATGATAATGAAGGAGATAGGGGAGGATGATGTTGACGATGTGAATTTTATTAGCTACGACAGGTACGAGAAGACCATATCCAATGATTATTCATCCAATAAGGTGGCAGTGATTGTTGCCCAGGGAGATATTGTAATGGCAGGAGATGCAAACACATCCATTGTTGGGTCAAAGATTGCCGCAGAAATTAGAAAAGCAAGAGAAAGCAGTAGTGTAAAGGCAATAGTGCTGAGAGTAAATTCACCAGGAGGTTCTCTCACTGCTTCTGACATTATTTGGAGAGAGGTGCAGAAGACAAAGGGGGTAAAACCAATTATAGCTTCAATGTCAGATGTTGCTGCTAGTGGAGGGTACTACATTTCGATGCTGTGCGATACTATTGTGGCACAGCCAAATACAATAACGGGATCAATAGGGATATTCGGTATGCTATTTAATCTCGATCCGTTTTTATCTGAAAGGATTGGCATAACACATGATGTAGTCACAACAGGAGAGTATTCAGATATAATGACTGTGACGCGAAATCTAAGCAATTATGAAAAGAGTGTAATACAAAAAGGGGTTGATAAGGGTTACCAAACATTTATTTCTAAAGTCGCAGAAGGAAGAGGAATGGACCTGCAGTCAGTTAGGATAGTGGCTAGCGGACGAGTTTGGTCAGGGATACAAGCAAAGGAAAATGGACTTGTAGACGTTCTTGGAAGCTATGAGGATGCAGTTACGTTAGCAGCAGAAAAGGCAGGTATTTCTGATGATTATCGCGTTTCTGTTTATCCAAAACAGCAACCTTTCATTCAGGAATTGGTAAATCGGCTAACAGAGGAGGTGAAAGTTCGTTGGCAGGACCCATCCTTGAAGGTGTTTGAACCCTATCTTGAGGAGATGGATAAACTTAATAGCATGCAGGGAATTCAAGCCAGATTGCCTTTCGAATTGCAACAGTAAGTTACTTTTCCATTTCATTATTTACACATACGAATCAACCAAATGAATTTAAGAAACGACTGGTCTAAAGATGAGATATTTGATATCTATCATAAGCCTGTTTTGGAGCTGATCTACGAAGCAGCCAGTATACACAGGGTAAACAACGATCCCAGCGAAGTTCAAGTTTGTACATTATTATCGATCAAGACAGGAGGGTGCCCAGAAGATTGTGCCTACTGTCCTCAGGCAGCAAGGTATCATACCGAGGTAAATGTGCATAAGTTGCTTGACATTGAGATGGTGCTGGAAAAAGCACAAAAAGCAAAGGAAGCTGGAAGTACGCGCTTTTGCATGGGAGCAGCATGGCGGGAAGTTAGAGATAACAGCGACTTTGATAGAGTAATCGAAATGGTTAAAGGTGTAAACAGTATGGGGATGGAAGTTTGCTGTACCCTTGGAATGCTCACAGACGGGCAGGCAAAGAAACTAAAAGAAGCAGGCTTGTATGCCTATAACCATAATCTTGATACAAGTGAAGAACATTACGAAGAGATTATTTCAACCAGAACCTATAATGATAGGCTTGAAACATTAGAGAACGTACGTAATGCTGATATATCTGTTTGCTCAGGAGGAATCATTGGAATGGGCGAAACAGCTGAGGATAGAATAGGGATGCTACATACCTTATCTAATCTTCCACAGCATCCTGAATCTGTTCCCGTCAATGCGCTAGTACCAGTACCTGGTACTCCATTGGAAGATCAACCTAAAGTAAGTATTTGGGAGATGGTGAGAATGATTGCTACTGCTAGAATCATCATGCCTAAGGCATTGGTACGCTTGTCTGCAGGTAGGGTTAGAATGACTGTAGAAGAGCAAGCTTTATGCTTTTTAGCTGGAGCAAATTCGATTTTTGCTGGTGACGAACTCCTTACAACATCTAATCCAGACGTTGACCATGATAAAGAAATGTTTCAGACACTTAACCTTAAACCAAGGGAATCCTTTAAAGATGCAATGGTTACAGTGTGAACCCGGTAAGAAATTGAATAAAAATAAAAAAGGGAATCGTTTGATTCCCTTTTTTGTACATCTCTATCTCTCGGATTAGATCACATTCCAAACTCTAATCTTACCTTTTCCTTGTAAAAAGCCATTAATTGGTTAGGGTCTTTTATTTCCCACAGTATGGCTTCCACCTTCTCTGTTTCTTGGTACCTAATATTGAGTGCAATATTCAATATGTTGTCAAGCTGAGCCTTTGCCTCGTCTTCTGTCAATGAACCCTTCTTGATCGCTTTTTTCATATATTTACTTACTTTCTTGCATGAATAATATATCGAAGGTTTCTCTACAATTGTATTCCTATTTTGTGTGAGCTCATCTTCGATCATGTAAGTGTAACTCTCTTTTAATAGTAAGAATTTTTTTGCAATGTCTTCACCGAGAAAGTGTTCTTTTAACCCATTGATGTCTTGAATTTCATTCTGCTCTTCCATATTGTAGCGAAAGCTGAAGGAATCCTGACTTTGTGCTGCAATAGCTGATGATATAAAGACACCCACCAATATGCTTTGTAACATCTTCTTCATTTACCTCTAATTTTTATGTTCTCTCTAGGAAACAGGTTTACTTTTTTACAAATATAAATTTCATCAATTATGAAATCAAGTGATAAACTATCTAAGTGATATGTTTTGTTCGAAAAAATGTTGAAAACTTTGTGACAATAGTAACAATATTCCTTAAACGATAGATTCAAGAGAATCTTCGAACTTATGACTGGTATTATTTTACTACCAATAGCAAGATTTTTTAAAATCCGACAGAAAAAAGTAAAAACTCCAGTGCAAATTGATTTCTTGCTAGTTCTTGATTGATTGGATAAGAAATACGAATGCCTGAATTAAGGTCTAGAACGCGCAGGAATCTAAAATCAATGGTTATCTCAGTTCCTACGGATGATAGCTCAACTGAGTTGGTTTTAGTAAAGCCATTTTGAAGGTTGATCGTAATGTTTCCATCCTGTGCAAATTCGGTGAGCTTAGCTCCGTTGGTTGTTGCCTGTCCTAAATCATAGAATAAGTTTGCATTGATACGCTTTATGAAAAATATAGGTCCAATTGGTAGATCTGGATAGCAAATAGGAAACTCGTAATTGAATGCCGTATTGATAAAGCGATCGTGAGGAATTAAATTATATCCCCGAGTGTAGAATAAGTTATCTCTGAATTTATAATTAGCTAAATAATCCTCATTTTTAATGCTTTGAGAAATATTTAAACTATGGTTTTTGCTGATTCCGGGAAGAAATAATCGGCTATTAAACAGGAAGTATTGAGTCTTGTTTCTTATGGTACCAATCGTTGCATTGTATGCTAGTTCTGTACTTATGCCAAAACGTGAATTGAGATGTTGAAGTGCTCTTCTTTTTAGAAAATAAGCTGAAAGGTCAAATGAATAAGAGTGAAATATTTCATCTGTCCCTGTGGTGTTTTCTTTTTGATCGAATATCACACGTTTTCTATGCATTGCTTGTGTGATTCTCACAGTTGAAAAATAGTTGTTCCAAGTTGTATTTAATGGAAGTGTAATCCCAACGTTCAAATCTTCTTCATTCCAACCTTGGTTGTTTATGTTTAGCAGTAAGTTTTCTTCTTCTTGGGATAAGACGGGTACATATCTGCTGCGATTACCCTTGGATATATTTACTTCCAAAGCCGGAAAAAATCGACCGTAAGTAGCAGACATACTATACGTGCTAGTCTTTTCATTTGTATTATATGAATAGTTAAAATCTCCGGAGAAAGTAGATAGCAGGTTGTCAGATTCGAGAGTCAAATTCAGGTTGGGAGGGAGAAAGAAGGGAGTCCAACTATGCACATTTACTAAGCCTTTAGATTGGTTGAATTTCTTCGATTCAAATGCCGTCTGTTCTAGAGCTAATAAAGCTGGCGAAGTAACCGCAGGCTCGTAGAAGTTTGCTTTATTTTCGATAGAATCAAATGCTATTGGCTTGGGTAATAACTCGAACGCTTTAATTCCATAACCATCATTGGAATAATCTGAGACATATAGCTTTTGATCTACGATTAAAGGTTGAACTGCTCCAAACCTACTATTGGTCACTACCTCAAGTTGCTGCTTTTCTATATCCCATCTATATATGTTGTCTATTCCAGAAAAATTTGCGTTAAAGTAGATGTATGCTCCTTTTACTGCAGGATATGCCATGACTCCGTTCCAACCTGGACTTATCTGTATTACGTCTCCAGTAGAAATATTGGCAAAAGCCAATGCATTTTTCGTTGCCTTTTGCAAGATGAAAAAGATTTTTTCTTGGTCAGCCCAGATAGGGAAAGCGGCCCGATCTCCATTTGAAAATTGATAAGAGAACTCTTCTTCTTTTGTGACGCTGTTTAACACTACAAGCTTTTCCTCTTGGGACTTTGTTATGTGGACAGCTGCTATTTTGTCTCCGGTTTTATTTATCGCTGGAGTGAAGTAGCGAGATTTTTCAGTAATTCTGACTAATTGTTCATTGATAAGGTCATATCCCCATATCTCTGAAAAATCAAGATTACCCCATCGATGATGAAAGCCGGTTTGAGACCAAACTAGAAACTTTCCATTGGTTGATAAAGTAGCATTGGGTCTAGGAATGAAACCGGGCTCCACCAGCTTACTCTCTTTTCCGGTATTAAGATCTATCAGAACTATGTGCGGGATATCTCGAAACCCAGCTTTGTAGGCGATCAATGTACTGTCATTAAGCAATGTGGAATTGGTATAATGTGTGAAGGCTTTCTTTGCTTTGGACAGCACTGGTTTTCCGGCTATAGGGTTGCGTAGGCTATCTTCAACGCTCCATTTCGTATATAATTCATGAGTTAATTTTTTGTAGTATTTCGGAGTGCGGTATCCCGTAAGCTTCTTTAATCTCATGCTAAATGGAAAGAATATAGAATTGTAGCCTACAGCTTTATCTACTACTTCTCGTACTACACTGTCACCAAAATCTCTTCTCATACCAGTGACCATGTAGTAACCAAGATTATAATGATTGGGAATGAGTCTTTTTAGGGAGGTTGCGGATGCTAATTCATATTTTGGTATTTTTTTTCCTGAAAGTAAAAGTGCTTTTTGCTGGTTTTCGAAATTCGCCATTCTACCTCTACCTCCAGCGGTAAGTGCTGTTTCATAGAAGACTGCGTCGCCCTCAAAGAACCACCTGGGCAGTGCCAATCCTGCGGTTGCTCCCCAGCCATTTTGTCCAAATAGAAGTGATCCAATTTTCGTGATACTTCTCTTGGCGTTTACAAATTGTTCAACGTGTCTGTATTCATGAATAGTGAGACCTGTTAACCAGTTTACATTACCTAAGAAGTTGTATTGTGGAGGAGTCATATAGAACTCCGACCGGAAGGGGCCGACAGAAACAAAGCCGTTACTGACTGTATTTTGGTTTTGAAGAATGATGGATACCTTTTCTTTTTTTGGCCCCAGGGAGTAATAATTTGAGTCCCAGAGGTGATGGACCAAGTTTGTGACATACTGCCCCTGTTTTTCTAAAGACTCCGGATAGATTACATTGACGCGTTTCGTTTCTATCGACTTCCACTTTAAGCGCGGTGGATTCAGTCCTAAAGGGTAGGACTGACCCGCTAGGAATATAGGAAAAGACAAAAAAAGAAAAAGGAAGGTACTAAAACCTCCTCGCAAGTAGGACGCCTCCATATTGATGATTGGTTGCTTCTGTTGTTTCTTTCGATCGACGATAATACCTAAAAGTGAAATCAAAGCCTTTCCAGCCAAATAAAAAACCAACTTGATGTTGTAATATCCAGTCGACCGGCGTTTCAACATGAGGGGATTTCTTCCCGATTAGATTTCCTTCAATTGTGCTATTGTATATGTTATACTCAGTTGATAAACCATAAAAGAATACGAATTCATCTGTAATATCACTTTTACTTGTAGTCTTCTGAGTTCCTAATTGACCATTGCATTGTATACTTCTGAGAAGTGGTAGAAGTTTCCCCATTCTAACAATCATTTCTTGCCGAACAAAATTAAATGCAGTGCCAAGGGATACGTTAGAATCACTTAAAAGCTCTACTACCTCATTTCCAGCTAGTTTAGCAGTTAATGTCCCGTGGTAGTTGATAATAGGGCTATCGCGAATTTCAAAATCCCAACCTCTGGGCTCTATCAACCCTAAAAAATTGTGCCAATTTACATGTATATCGCCTGTCAGTGTTTTGGGGCCCATCCAGCCGATTTCAAGCTGGTGTTGAAGTACTTGATTTCTACGATATCGGCTATTTTTTATCTGAAAGGAAAGATGACCAGCATATGGTCTATCAAAGTCATTTACGTCATTTAAGGATACAAACTGGGGAGTGAACATTCTTTGAACAAGCGATGCAGATCGAATTACCTTCAGATCTTCGTGATCTTGCTTCAACCAACTGTATGTCCCAAATAGTCCGCTTGAATAATATTGATCCCTGTACAATGAAGTGAAGACATCATTTTCCACAAGTACTGCTACTTGATGCGTATAGTTTTCTTCTTGCAGATCTTGTGAGAAAAGGGAGAATCCACTAATGAATAATAGAATACAAAAATAGTGCTGTAGCATTTGCTTCAAAGATATGCACCGGTACCTAACTTAGAGCTAAGTAATTTTGTCGAGTGAAAGATATAAATCAACCAATACCTCCCTCAATCATTCGTCATTTAGAGAAAAGAAAGTCTACAAATGGCTACCGAACGTTGCAGCAAATGGGTCATCTGATCGACTTTTCGTCAAATGATTATCTGGGACTTGCCAGAAATAAAGAACTGTCCCAATACCTTCAGGAGCAACACGGGTTAAAAGATCCACTTTTAGGAGGAACAGGATCTAGGTTGATTTCAGGAAATCATATCGCATATGACGAATGTGAATCTTACCTAGAAGGAGTATTTGACTCAGAGAAGGTGCTTTTGTACAATTCTGGTTATGCTGCAAGCCAAGGAGTTGTATCCTGTATACCACAAAGAGGAGATACCATTATTTATGACCAATTTGCTCATGTCTGTCTTAAGGAAGGAGCATGGCTCAGTAAAGCGACTTCGCTTCCCTTTATGCATAATGATCTTAATGATCTTGAGCGAAAGTTGGAAAAGGCTACTGGTGAAAAATACGTAGTTACCGAAACTATTTTTTCCATGGATGGAGATGTCGCCCCAATTGAGGAGATCATCACGATTTGTGAACAGCACAAAGCACGGTTGATTGTAGATGAAGCCCACAGTACTGGATTATATGGTAAAGATGGGGGAGGTATGCTGGTTGATAAAGGACTGCATGCACATGTCTTAGCACGAATTTATACCTTCGGCAAAGGTATGGGAATGCATGGCGCAGCAGTAGCAGGGGACACTAAAGTAATAGATTACTTGATTAATTTTAGTCGAACCTTCATTTACACTACCTCCTTACCATCTCAATCTATACGATTCATTAAGGGTGCTTTTGCTTTTCTACGAAACCATATAGAGCTACAGCAGCAACTAGCAGAAAGAATCACATTATTCAGGAAATTATACAATGATTCCATTAGCGTCACAGCAGTACAACCAATTCTGATTTCCGGTAATGATCAGGCCAGAGAAACTGCATTGCTGCTTCAAGATAAAGGTCTGGATGTTCGTGCAATTCTGTCTCCTACGGTAAAAGCAGGAGAGGAGAGGTTACGCGTTTCATTACATGTTCACAATACCGCAGAGGAGATAAAAGAATTGGTGGATGCACTTCTTTCCATTGCGTAGTGTCCATAATTTCGTGTCATGGAATTATTTGTGAGTGCGATCGGTACTGATAGTGGGAAGACACTGATTAGCGCAATTTTTGCAGAAGCTTTAGAGGCTGATTATTGGAAGCCAATACAATCAGGAAACCCACGCGATACCGAGACGGTGCGCTCTTTAGTATCAAACAAGAAGACGCATTTTTGGCAGGAGACTTATGTTTTGAATACTCCTGCATCCCCACATGCTAGTGCTAAAATTGATGGAGTTAAAGTAAGCTTGGATTTCATCGAGAAACCGATCACAAATAATCACCTTATTATTGAAGGTGCTGGTGGTTTGTTAGTGCCCATAAATGACCAAGACTATGTGGTGGATATTGCGATGCGACTTAAGGTGCCGATTATTCTTGTCTGCAATCTTTATCTCGGTAGTATTAATCATTCACTTTTGTCATTGTGTTACCTTCAACAAAAGGGTATCCAGGTCAGAGGGTTGGTTTTCAATGGTCCTTCAAATCCAGAAAGCGAAAGAATAATTGAAGCTAAATCTCCTTGGCCGACCATAATGAAAATTCCTCACTTGGATAATGTTGACACCAGAACAGTATCTAAATATGCGATAGAATTAAAGGCTATACTGTGACCGAGCTAGAGAGAATAGATAGACAAAATATTTGGCACCCTTTTTCACCCCTGGCAGGAAATAAGCCTATTCCTGTGGAAAAAGCAAGAGGATGTTATTTGTACACTACTGATGGCAGGAAGATTCTCGATGCTATTTCATCATGGTGGGTGAATATTCATGGTCATGGAAATCCTGCCATTGCTCAAGCTATTGCTGATCAAGCACGAGAATTGGAGCAGGTAATCTTTGCTGGGTTTACACATCGACCCGCTGTGCAGCTTTCAGAGTTGCTTATGCGGATTTTACCAAGCTGCATGGATAAGTTATTTTTCTCCGATAATGGAAGCACTTCTACTGAGGTTGCCATCAAGCTAAGTATTCAGTACTGGTACAACAGAGGGGATAGGAAGAGGAAAGTGATTGCCATCGAAGGTGCTTATCATGGGGATACATTCGGTGCAATGTCAGTAGGGGATCGGGGAAGCATTTTTAATGTGCCGTTTAAGGATTTATTATTTGATGTTGAGTATTTGTCTTTTCCTGATGAAAAAGGAAGTGATGTGATCGCTCAGATGAAGAATTTAGCTACCGAAGATACTGCTGCGTTTATTTTTGAACCTCTTGTTCAAGGAGCTGCAGGAATGCGTATTTATGAAGCCAGGGTGCTTGATGAATTAATATCCATTGCCAAGTCACGTGGCATTTTGTGCATTGCAGATGAGGTGATGACTGGTTTTGGTAGAACAGGTAAGAATCTTGCCTGCGATTACCTGGAGCAAGATCCAGATATAATTTGCCTTTCAAAAGGAATAACAGGTGGGTTTTTGCCCATGGGGGTTACTGCTGTTTCAAAGCAGATCACTGCCGGTTTTGATTCAACGGATAAGTCCAAAGCATTTTTTCATGGACATTCTTACACGGCTAACCCATTGGCATGTGCTGCTGCCGTAGCAAGTACAGAGTTGCTATTAACATCAGAAGTGCAGGCTCAGATCAGCTCTATTAGCAAGAGTCATAAATCATACATCAAACAATTCAGATTTATTGAGAAAGTAGCATCTATCAAAAGTCAAGGAACGATTCTATCAATTGAATTGCCTGTAGAGGATAGCGGGTACGTGAGCCATATAAAGGAAAAAATCTATGATTATTTTATGGAGAGAAACTTACTACTGAGGCCGCTGGGAAATGTGATATATCTGATACCACCTTATGTAATTACCACAAAGGAGCTGAAAACAATTTATGCTACGATTGATCAGTTTTTATCTGATTTATGAGCGAATCTTTTCTTTGATCAATCATATAGTCAGGAAAACCACGGGATCGCCAGCATCAATCAGCATTCGAACAAGATTTTCATTCTCATTAAGGGGATTCAAATTTAAGGGTCGTATGGTCAATGAAGAGCTTCCGCACCTTTGATGGGATGATTGCACCAAGATCACAGATTCTCTTTCAGCCGTCGGAAAAACTCTCATGTTCTATGCAGAAATCATTTCCAAATACCTGGAAAGACTAAAAGTAAAGTGCTGATCTAAATTCTGTAATGTATCGGCCGATATGACAAAGATGACTTGTCTATCGGGTACATGTGCTCATTAAATACAACGAGTATATTACTTAAGGGTGTTGATTTGTCCCTTTTTAGCAGTAATGTGTCCACTGAAATGCGCGAGAAAGGCAGCTAATTTTGACTTTAGATTTCTCTATTCATATCAAATTGTTCCAGATAGTCTGCCACACGTCTGACAACCATTCCTCCCAGAGCACCGTCTACTACCCGGTGATCGTAGCTATGAGAGAGAAACATCTTATGTCTGATACCTATCATATCACCTTCGAGTGTTTCGATTACTGCCGGCTTCTTCTGAATTGCTCCAAGTGCCATGATCGCGACCTGTGGTTGCATTATAATGGGAGTGCCCATCACATTACCGAAAGAACCTACATTAGAAACAGTGAATGTGCCCCCTGATAACTCATCAGGCTTGAGCTTATTTTCTCTTGCCCTTTTAGCGAGGTCATTTACTGCTTTGGTAATTCCAAGGAGGCTAAGTTGATCTGCGTTTTTGATGACAGGTACAATCAGATTACCTGAAGGCAGGGCAACAGCCATTCCGATGTTGATGCTACCTTTCTTGATGATTTTGTCCCCATCAACCTGGATATTGATCATGGGATAATCTTTGATTGCCATAGTCACCGCTTCAATGATGATCGGAGTGAAAGTAAGACTTTGGCCCTCTCTTTCTTTGAATGTTTGCTTCTTTTGATTTCTCCACTTAACGATTGGAGTTACATCAGCTTCTACAAAAGAAGTTACGTGAGGTGAAATGGCTTTGGAAGTAACCATACGATCAGCAATCATCTTGCGCATCCGATCCATTTCGATGATCTCATCTTCAGCGCTTACTAGAACCGGCATTGGCTCCGGCGTTGTTCTTCCCTTTACAGATGAACTAAAGGAGGAAACATTTAGAGCTCCAGAAGTAGTTGCTTGACTACCACCTTTTTGATCTAGATATGTCAGAAGATCATTTTTTGTAACTCTTCCGTCTTTTCCTGTCCCGAGGAGGCTTTCAAGCTCCGCTAGACTAATATTTTCTTCTTTTGCAATATTCCTAACTAATGGTGAATAGAACTTTCCGGTACTGCTATTTGCCGGAATTTTTTCTGCAGTATTGGATGAGGCTCCATGATCTAACACCACATTTTTAATAGACTCTGAAATAGATGTGACAGCGGCTGTTGCTGCTGGTTCAGGAACATCATCAGTATCAACATCGACATCCTCAGTCACTTCAATTATGGCGATGGGTTTCCCTATTTGTACTACGTCACCTTCTTGGGCTAGAACTTCCTTCAAGACTCCGGCGCTAATCGCTGGTATCTCGGTGTCTACTTTATCAGTGGCAACCTCTAGTATGGATTCATCCTCTTCAATAGTTTCACCTACCTGTTTTAGCCAAGTGAGGATAGTGCCTTCCATTACACTTTCCCCCATTTTTGGCATGACCATTTCTACAACTGCCATATAATATTTGTTTTTAATACATTTTTGGGTTTTTCAAAGATAGTTTATTTCGTCAATTCTTTAAAATATTTAATCTTAATAGATTCAGTGCAGCAATTGTGCTAAACCTAATATTTAGCTTTCTATCCTTGGTAAGTTGGAGTTTTCTGGTAACCGTTTTGTTTTTGTCCGAGTACGCAATCCAAATTGTCCCGACCGGTTTTTCTTGACTTCCTCCTCCGGGACCTGCAACTCCGCTTGTTGCTAATCCAACGTCAACATTTAGTTTTTTTCGTATTCCCTCCGCCATTGCTGACACAACTTCCTCACTTACAGCTCCATGTTTTTCCAGCAACTGTTCCGGGACTTCCAGCTGATTGATTTTTACTTCGTTATCATAAGAAATAATTGAGCCGTGGTAGTATTCCGAACTGCCAGGAACGCTGGTTATTAAGCCTGCAAGTTGTCCACCTGTGCAACTTTCGGCAGTACCAATTGAGATATTTTGATCTCTTAGTAGTCGTCCTGTCACGGTTTCAATTTCATCTTCATCATAACCAAATACATATTTATCAATCAAAGGAAGCAACCTTTTGATCTGCTCATTGGTCTGCAGCTTCAATTTTTGTAAGTTTTCTCCGGACGAGGTCAACCTTAGTTTTACTTGACCATAAGTAGGCAGATAGGCAAGTTTCAGGTTCTCAGGAAGTTCATTTTCCCATCTTTCGATCTTTGAGGCAAGTCTAGACTCAGGTATGCCAATAGTTTTTATCAGCTTGTGATAGATGACACCGTCAACAAATCTCTCAGCAAGTGCGGGTAGAATGAATGTAGTCATCATCTGCTCCATTTCGTACGGAACTCCTGGCATCGAAACGTAAATTGTATCGTTTTCATCGAACCACATACCAGGAGCTGTACCAAGTTGATTCGTTATCTTTTTACAGTTGGAGGGGAGGTGAGCCTGTAATCTATTCAGTTTTGTCATTTCCCGCCCGGATTTTTGGAATAGTTGTGTTACTTCAAAAAGTGCCTCGTCGTGTAGAACCAATTCACTCCCAAAGAATTCTGCCAGCAGAGGTTTTGTTAAGTCATCTTTTGTGGGTCCAAGTCCACCTGTAATCAGTACAATATCTGCCAGTTCAGTTGCTTCTTGAAAGTTTCTGAGTATTTCTTCTTTGTCATCCCCAATGGTCCGTTTCTCGATTACTTTGATGCCAATTTTATCTAGTTCTCCACTCATCCAATGTGAATTTGTATCGAGTGTTTGGCCATATAAGATTTCATCGCCTATTGTTAGAATGAGTGCTTTAGCGCGCATTGCAGTAATACTTATTTTACGTGTAAATCAGGTAAATGCCTGTTAGTTCAATATATGTATGCGCAAAATATAGATGAATATGTACATAGATGAATAGTATTCAACTAAACTCTCGACATATATGATCTTAATCAGCAAATAATGAGCATTTGACTACAGCTGCCGCCATTATTTTTGGTATGAAAATTCGTGTAAAAGAGTTACAGCGTCTGCCAGGTTCGGTAGGAAGTATGCGATTTTAGCCATTTTAAAAACTGAGTGTTTAGTTCTACGGATTAATTAAAATTGTAGTATGCTATCAACATTTCAGAAGGAAAAACTAACTCATTACTTCAGAATCTTGGATTATGACAATAACGAAGTCATCGAAAAAGGGGATTTTACTGCAATCGCAGAAAACCTGTGTGTGCTTTTAAATTTTAAAGAAGATTCAGAGGATTATGATCGTTACATGCAGTTGCTCGGGGATAATTGGGCAGTTTTTAGAAAGGCAGTAGGAAAGGAAGATAAGGAGCAGGCGACCTTGGAAGAGTGGTTGGAGTTTGCTGGCTCTCATCTTGTAAATGGATCCGATGCCTTTTTTGATGATTATGTAAAACAAACTACAAGGGAGATTTTTGAATGTTTCGACGTGAATAATGACAAATACATTGCACTTGATGAATACATTGATCTATTCATGGCTTATCATATTCCGGTGAGACATTCCGCCAAAAGCTACATTAAACTCGATTTAAATCAAGATGACTTACTAAGTCTTGAGGAGCTTTTGAAAGCCGTCGATGAGTTTTTCCGAAGCGATGATAAAGATGCTCCAGGAAACTGGTTATTTGGATTTTGGGATGGAATTAAAGCTTAGCTAAGGTGTGAATAAAAAATCAATATCTGCTCTTTTTCTTCCTATGTATTGATCCACTGAAGCAAAAATCTTTGTGGGTTTCTGAATTTTTTGGATTAGAGGTAATTCTCTATTCAACATAACGATGAGCTGATCCAGCTCAGAATCATCTAAACTATACCTATTTTTTAATAGATCCCTTGTCTGCTTTAACGCCATCAGCTTAGCAAAGCTGAGCGTTTCATAAGTGCTTAAATAGGCTTCCTCTGCTTTTCTTTTTTCTCGTTCTTCTTTTGTGAAATAGGTAAAGGGTCCGTGCAGTGTAATGGATGGCGATAAGATGGGAACTGTTATGCCTGCTATTTCCATTTTATCTATCAATTTGAATGTCACGTCACCCGGTTGAATGTTCTTTTGATTTTTTGTTTCGGGTAAGGGTCCCATTCGAAAGCTTGGTAAGATTGGCTTTTTAGGAACTTTATATTTTGGATTTGAAAATACCCATATTGAAGGTAGCTCTATATAATCAGGTTGCAATGTGATGTTTACTTCCCTGTCTAACATTTCTTCTGTCATAACCAAAACGAGCTTTTTATAACCAATGAACGATAGCCGAACACTATCACCGACTTCTGCTTGAATACTAAAAAAACCGTTACTACCGGATACAGTACCGACAGACTGTACCAAGTTGATTAAATGCGTAAAGGGCAATGATACTTTTTGATCGTCAAATGTGTAACCTTCAAAACGTCGCTGGGCTTGGACGATTGTTATAGACGCTGCAAATAGGGCAAAAAGGACCCAAATTTTAGTATGACCTAGTAAGTAGAACATGTAGACAAGCAAACTTACATCTTACGTTAATTTCGATAGAATTTCTGAAGTGAAGAATTGTTAATTAGAAGGACTTTTATGTGTTAAAAGCATTTAGGATTGCGAAATGGGATGTCTAGTTCCAAGCAGGTTCTAGTTTTTCAGTGATTATTTGCATTTTTCTATCAGAATATTGGCCGCTGGTAGTGTAGATGACCTTACCATTTGGATTCAGAATATAAAAGTAGGGTAGCTCCTTACCTTCGAAGTCTAATGTTCGCTTATACTCTTTCATGGTTCCTTTGTAAAAAAGTACGTAAGGTCTCAGTCTTGGATCAATATCTTCACTGACCTTCTGCATTACTTTTTCATAGGCAGGTCTTTTTGCCCCTGTGAACATTGGTACAAAAAATACATTCACGTCGTAGTTGCCTGCAAAGAGCGAGTTCCCGTCTGGTTTGAAAATAAAGCTTTGATATATGGGGTTAAACCATCCATTCAAGAACTTCTCTGACTTCTTTGAAAAAGCCAGACCAATTAAGGTATATTTTCCATTCACATCCTCGGGCAACGTTACAAATTCACGGGTTAGACTTTCACCTTCCAAGAGAGGAAACTGTATGTCTATTTGGGCGGTAACGACATACGAAAAAAACAATGCAACAGTTAGGAATAGGTATTTCATAGTATTGCTAGTAGTGGATAGATTAAAACTACCACTTTCTAACTAGTAATTTTTGATAACATCTTAAATCCTGGGAAGAAATGCTGATGCAAACCTTGATCCTACACTGTATAAACTGCAAAAGGTTTGGGAATACTATTCATAAAAAGGTGACTAAATTCTGGTTTTGAGTTTTCAAAATCATTGAAGAGAGCCATTCATAGTAGTTGCTAAGCATCTGATACTATTCGGGTTCTTTTTGAGGACAAACACTAGATAATCAGTGGAGGGAATTAAATCGACGTGAACCGCACTATTTGGCTGCTTTTAGTACAAGAGATACCATCTCTCCTATTTTTGATGGTTGAAGCCAACGGGTTACGATTACCATATCTTGGGCTGGGATAATGACGATAAAATTACCACCGAAGCCGGCTGCATAGAAAATGTCTTCATCCTCCACTTGTTTCCATTTCCGAGGGCCTTTGTTTAACCACCACATGTAGCCGTAGCTCTCGTTCGCTTCTGACGAAGTTGTAGCCTTGTCAATCCAATCTTTAGATATTATTTGCTGATCTCTCCATTTTCCATCATTAAGAAACAGAAGACCAAATCTTGCATGATCTAGTGTGTTAATAAAAATACCACCACCGGAATGCCCTCCGCCTGTGACTGACTTGAGTCGCTGGCCGTCAACAATCGTCCAAGCGTCTTTATAACCGAACCACCGCCAAGTTGTAGAGGCTCCAATGGGCTCCATGATATTTTCTTTTAATACTACCGGGAGGGGTTTTCTCCATACTTGAAGTAATGAATATGCCAAAACATTTACCCGCACATCGTTATACTCCATTACAGTACCAGGAGCATTGGGGGTTGCAAATTTCCAATCGTCAACCGTACCCTTTCGAGGGGGACGATCCCCCCAATCTTTTAGGCCAAATAATGTACCGGACCAGGCAGAAGATTGATTTAGTAAATGATGCCAGGTAATAGATTCGTTATGGAGGCCGTCAAATGTGCCATCCCATACATAATTGATAAGTTTATCTTGGGTACTTATAAAGCCTCTGTCCTGGGCTAAGCCAGCAATGGTAGATAAGTAACTTTTTGTCACGCTGAATGTCATATCAACGCGATCGATATCACCCCAACTTGCTGCTATGTACCCATTTTTTATGATCAAACCCGCCGGTCCTCCTCTTTTTTTGGTTGGCCCAAGGATTTCGTGATAAGGTTCTCTTGCAAAACCCTCTAGTATGGCAATGCGCAAGTCTCTACTACCACTATATTCGTTGGCTTCAGCAAATTCAACTGCTTTCAGAAGTGGTTGTGATTTTAAGTTTAATTCAATTGGTTCTTTTTGTTCCCAAACATCTCTGCCGGGGAAATATGACTGTGCATTTAGCTGAACCAAGAAGAGCGATACAAACAGGTAGAGTGGAAGTTTTTTCATTTTTTTCGTATTGTTTGATAATGCTACAGAGGTCCTCTCACTTTTTGGTAGACTTAATTCCTTTAAATGATATTATTAGTCCATTTTGTGTTTCAATCTCCAGGAAAAAAAGACCCTGTGGTAATGGGGTAAGATCAACCTTATTTAAATCAAAAGAAACAGTATGCTGTTTACCGGTCAGATCATATGCTTGAATGGATTTGATCTTAAGTCGATGCTGGTATAATAGATAATCAGAAGATGGAGTAGGAAATAATAAGGTTTCACCCTGAGAATCTAGGTTGAGAGGTTCAATATATTCCTCTAGTACTGAAACGAGCATGCTATCCGTGTAGGTGCAGCCAGCAGCATGCCAACCTTCAGCAACAATCTGGTAAACTCCCGGTGTAGTAAAAAATAATGTAGGAGTCAGCGTTATCGCTTGTTGAACACTGTCAATGTACCAAATCACACGTTCACTTTCTTCGCTTACTTCAAAACTGATACTTCTATTAAGGTTCAGATAGATGCTGTCCTGACTAGATAGTATTTCAAACTGATAGTCGATAGGAGATATTTCCACCGGTACGGGTGCACTTGGAAGTAAACTGTCAAGTCCTACCACGAACAAAGTTATTTTTGACGTTAGGCTGTCAATACGGTAGGAGGTGCCTTTATGTAGTGGTTGACTGAGTAATGAATCCAGGTAGAATCCGAAAGCATTACCGTCTTCAGGGCTAATGACTACATCTTCTCCATTACATACTTCAAACGATGGAATAGTAGGTGCAGACGAGGAGGTGAGCTGCAAAGTACTATCTCCAACTACGACGCAACTAGAGTCAGTTATTACTTCATAATGAAGGACGAGTGAATCACTAAGTAGTGGAAAATCTACTGGATTTTCAAAGCTGGACATTGTATCCAGATTCCATAGGACATTTGAAATGAATTCCTGTTCAAAAGTAAAGCTTGCCCAAAACCCTTGAAGTGAATCAAGGTTTGAAGTAATTTTCAAATCAAGCGCAGTGGGATTTTCAGTTAAAAGAACTTTTACTTTCTTACTTTCAATACCATTAACTTTTCTCGAGATAAAAAGTACTGTATCGCTTGTGAGCGGGGCAGAATGAAACGAGTTACCTACAAAAAATGCCTGGAGACTAGATTCGAAAGGGTAAATTAGTATGGTATCAGTGAGTTCAATTAAGATGGAATCCCCTGGGCAAAAACCTATTATTGATAATTCCGGTGGCGAGGGCCGTTCAAGTACAGTAAGGGATTTGGTCTTCTGATCACTACAACCTTGAATATTTTCAATGGTGAGCGTTATATCGAACCTTCCCGTGTCAGCAAAAATCGGTGATGGGTTCTGAATACCGGTAGCAATGCTTCCTCCTCCAAAATCCCAGCTCCAGGAAATAGGGTCTACGCTTAAATCAGTAATTTCAACGCGGTTTTGCGGATGATCACCTAAGAATATAGTATCGCTAGGAAACCTAAAATCAGCAATATTATCAAAGAGTTTGATCTGAATACCTTTGATTGTTTCACTCACTCCCTTGGTATTGATTTTTGAAAGGTAAATGATCGAATCTGAGGTAATGTTTTTTATGCGAATACTGTCATTGAAGGCTAGGGTATCAGCTCCTAAAGGATCTGAAAAGAAATAAAAATCAAAGCCTTTCTCAGGTACCAGGTCATATGCTCCCTCGACACAGGCAAAAATTAGGGAATCTATAAGTGGTTCTTCCTTAAAAGCAGTTAATCTGTAAGCTGCCAATTTCAGCTGTTGCAATATGTGTTCTAGGGAATCACCAGCCCCAAGCACTAGCTGGAATTCTTGCGATGAATTTGGGTTCAGTGAGGGAAAATATGCTCCTCCAATCATGGCAGCATTTACTACGGAATCAAATCCTACAGAATCTTGAGTTGATAATATTAGATTCTGCTTATCCGATTTTTGAAGGGTATCAGAAAGGGAGGATACATCAATCAAAGAAAAGAAGGAATTGTCAGCGGCTAAGTGAATTCCTTGATGAACTTGAAGAGAGTCAAAAATGATTGCAATCGAGTCTGCATAGACAGCTCCTGAACTGGCAGCAGTGGCCTGTGTATCAAAATCCACGAAAATACCGGAGCGCAAGTTTAGGAGTGTATCTTCAGACTGATTTGAAATCCGATAACTTATTCCAAGAGCGCTACCAGGCAAACTGTCCCAGAGCACAGCATAGGATTCTATCAGTAGGTTTGAAGCAGAATCTTCGAAGACTGAGAAGTAGTAAGCTTTAGCATCTGCGTTAGAATACGGTTTCAGGATTTCTTTTGATACGAAGTCGTTTTCTACCTTACCCGAACTAATTACATAAGGGAGGTTATCATATAGTGTAGAATCATTGAAGTGAATAAAAAAGCCAATATCTTGGGTCAAGTTAGATTGGTATTTAAATCCCTGGCCGTCGAAATAGCCATCTGGTTTGTAGCCTAGGTTCCCATCATCTACAATCGTTAGGCTTATTGAATCATTTGATAAGGTTTGATGGTTCGAAGAGGTTTCAAAATCTATTACATGGTAGCTCTCGTGTCTATTCTCATCGGTAAGTTTTATAAATACCGATAGAGGTGTGGAGGCGGGTGTGTTTTTTGCCAGTCTAAAGCTAAAAGGGCCATTTGCTATTTTGCTTCCGTTTTCTAGGTAACCTATTGTGTAAGACGAATCGATAGGAATGACGTAATCTGAACTGCTACCGAGGGACGCCTCAAGCAAGAATACAGCACTCTCTTGATTTTGAATGGTCAAATATATGCTTACTGTATCCTCGAAGAACAGTTCACCGTTTGTTTGAAAGATACTGTCTACCGTAACATTCAGTTGAGTAAATTTTTGCTGAGTTAATGCTCTGAAAGCATTTAGTCTGCCTGTTCCAAGTTTTCCCGTGTAGCCTTTGTTTCCAGGCAGGTCATATATAGGGTCTGCGGATAGCTTGATCCTTTCCGCTACTTCGAGTGCGGTTAATTCAGGATACTGACCTCTAACAAGAGCACCAACACCTGCCACCAATGGTGAAGCATAGGAGGATCCATTATCGATTCCATAACCGTCACCATTTACTGTCGAATAGATACCAACTCCTGGCGCAGCAATATCTATATTTGAATTGTAAGTGCTGAAGCTTGCCTTTTCGTCGTTTTCGTTTAAGGCAGCAACGGAAAGTACATTATCATAAGAAGCGGGGAAGAAAAAGACATCATCATCTGTATTCCCGCCAGCGGCAACGATTAGCACGTCTTTTTCAATGGCCGCATAGTTGATGATGTCCTGATTGAATTGTGAGTAACTTCCAATACTTCCCCATGAAAGGTTGATCACACCATAGCCGTTGTCTGCAGCATATTGAATCGACTCATAGCTGCCGGCACTCTGATTGTTAATAGATGAAAATATTTTCAAAGGGATAATGCTGGTATTGTATCCGACTCCGGCTATTCCTATTTGATTATTTGTAGCAGCTCCAACAAGACCTGCAACGCGCGTGCCGTGTGGATCACTATCTGCAGAGGGGTCGTTATCATTGTTCGCAAAGTCGTAGCCTCTAAAATCATCAATATACCCATTTCCATCAGTATCTTCACCGTTTTCTGTTTCCGCAGAATTAACTGCGTACTTAGTCACTAAATCCTCATGGTTTAGATCAGAGCCGGTATCTATAATACCCACGATTATCGATGGGTTACCCGTGTAGTCATCCCATGCATCATAGGCTTGAATTTTAGAGAGATAGTATTGATCTCCTCCTATGCTTGCGGCAGGATCATTTGGCGTTAATAGTAGTTTTTCTTTAAATATTGGTTCCGCGTATTCGACACTTCCCGAAGCATTCAATGAATCACACACTTTCCATATATCTGTGTCCGGCGAGACAGAAACGATGTAGATTCGATCCAATATACTAGGGGTATTTCGTGCCATGCTTGAGTTTGCGCGAAGTGGACGACTGCTAGATTGGCCTAAGTTATAACCTAAGGACTGCTGCAGAGCGGAAACATCCGCATTGACTTTCCACTTTACAACAAATTGATCTTTTCTGATTGAATGTGAACGATCGGTGAGTTCCTGCGAATAGCTTAAAATGGCTAAGAAGAAGAAATTTACTAGTAACCCATTCCTGATCATTCTACGAGGTGGAATTAAGTAACGGCCATTTTTCTTACAATTCGGGAAAAGAGGCCAGGCAAAAATCGTTTTAAATAGATACCAGCCACTTCTTTCAACCCGCCGATGTAGATTTCCTCGGATTCCTTTTCTACTGCTTTTATAATTTGACTTGCGCATTCATCGGCAGTCATACCGTTAGCTTGCGCATGATCCATGGTGCCCTGCTGTGACCCGTTCCCCGTTAAAGCATTGATCGATATGTTTGTGCGAATAAATCCTGGAAGAGCAATGGTTACTTTTAATCCATCTGAATGATGTTCCGCTCGAAAAGCGTCGTAAAAGCCGTGAAGCGCATGCTTACTTGCAGCATAGGAAGATCGGAGGGGTGTACTGATGATACCCACGGCTGAAGTAATGACAACATGATGTCCTTTTCCAAGCTCGATCATTTTTGGAGTCAAAGCCTTTGATAATGCGATCGTACCGAAGTAGTTGATCTCCATCAAGCGTCGGTCCACCTCGAGGGAGGTGTTGATGGCTTTGTCACGTTGACTGATACCGCCATTATTTATCAGCACATCAATTTTTCCATGGATGGATTCTGCTTCTTTTGCTTTCAAAGGTAAAGCGTCAGCATCGGCTAAGTCAAGCCTTAGGATGGAGATATTTTCTGGGTACATACTGGCATTCTTCACTCGCTCCAGCTCTTCTTTTCTTCTTGCAGAAATGATAACTTTTGCACCTTTAGCAACCACTTTGTTTGTAATAGCTTCACCGATACCTGAACTGGCGCCTGTTATCCAAATCACCGTATCCCTACTAATTTTGGTCATTGCTTTTTTTGATTTTGAAATCTAAAGAATACCCAAAGTGTATAAATTCCCAGTGTTGTTCCTAAAGGAAAATTGAGCAATCGAAGGCACCCGGATACCAGCAGCAAATATATGCCCCAGCTTCGGTTTTGAAGGAATCCAAAAGCTCCAATAAGAGAGGGAAGTATGATGCCAAAAAGCATGAGATAACCAATAAACGATAGTATTTGAAATCCCCAGTCAACAAACAGCTCTGCTATGGGTTCCAGATTTGCAACTGCTTCATTTAGGAAGGGAAACAGCAGACCGAAAAATAACCTAAAGATTAAGAGAATGATCAAACCAAACACACCGAAGATTACATGTAATGTCGCAAGTAATTTTCGATGTTGTTCACTGTTCATTAGTCTCTATTTTTATGATAAGTTACAAAATCAAACGCATAAGTATGACGATCATCTATGGGATGGTGGGATCTTTCCACCTCAGTCCAACGAGAGGCATCAAATTTGGGAAAATAAGTATCTCCTTCGATATCAGCATCTACTTCCGTCAAATAAATGCAATCAGCATATTCAAGGCCTAGTGCATAGATTTGCCCACCACCAATAATAAAAGCTTCCTGTTCATTATTGTCTTTTGCCACTTTGAGAGCAGCATCTAAATTTTTTGCCACTATCACACCTTCTGCTTGAAAGGATTGATTTCTAGTCATTACGATATTGATCCTGTTTGGGAGAGGCCGAAATCGATGAGGAAGAGATTCATAATTTTTTCTACCCATGATTACGTGACGACCTGATGTGCTTTCTTTGAAATAATGAAAATCATCGGGTAGGTGCCATGGGAGGTCGTTCTCTTTTCCTATTACTCTGTTTCGGCTCATTGCCGCGATCATGGATATTTTCATCGGTTGTCAGTAACAATTTCATATTATAGTGATAGCAAAAAACAGCAATATTCCGTTATTTACCACCAGCAGGTTAATTAATTTCTTCCGTAGCATTCCTTAAGATATTATCATTTGGGAGTTTAGCTACAGCAAACATAGACAGCGGTCTGTAACTAGAGCCTACTTGCTGTAATAGACTATGTTTTTTCAGAATTGGGCCAATGATAGCCTCTCAGCATCTCTTCGGTTATCATTCTTTTCTTTCCTTCCATTTGAACTTCTATTAAGCGCAGTGCAAAATCTTCTGTCCCTACTAAAATACTATTGGATCTTTCCTTCTGAAAGACACCTACATCGATCTTTTTGTTTGATATTTCAGCTCCGTAGATTTTCATTGTTCTTCCATGGATACGGGTCCAGGCAGCTGGGTGAGGGGACAGACCTCTGATTAGATTATTGATTTTTTCAGCGGATTGATTCCAATCGATTACGCAGTCCTCCTTGAAAATTTTTGGTGCGTGTTTCAGATCATCTGATGCTATCTGCTCTAAGGCTTCTACCGAACCCTCTGCTATTGCTTTAAGGGTTTCTACCACTAACTTACTTCCCATATGCATGAGCCTTTGATACAGGGTTGCTAAAGTATCTTTCTTGGAAATAGGTGTCTTTTCCTGATAGATGATACTTCCCGTGTCAATCTCGTGCCTTAAGAAAAAAGTAGTGACACCTGTTTCTTTCTCTCCGTTAATTATGGCCCAATTAATCGGAGCTGCTCCTCGATAATTTGGTAACAAGGAGGCATGCAAGTTAAAGGTGCCAAGTGGAGGCATATTCCATACAGCTACCGGAAGCATTCTAAATGCTACAACAACCTGAATGTCTGCTTCTAATGCCTCCAGCTCCACTAAGAAGCCGGGGGCTTTAAGGTTCGTAGGTTGAAGTATGTTCAGCCTCTTGTTGATTGCATACTCTTTTACGGCTGATATTCCTACTTTTTTCCCTCGGCCTCTCGGCTTATCGGGGGCTGTTATCACACCAACAACATTACATTCATGCTCCAACAATGCCTGCAGTGAAGATACTGCAAACTCCGGGGTCCCCATGAATACTATTCTGAGCTCTTTATACGACATATTGCAAAAGTATTCAGTTAGCCGCGTGAATTAAGCGCCTGTCATCGGGATATAGTAGATATTTTGCACGAAGCTTCCCGTAGCTATCTAATTCGCTTTTCCAACTTTCCCTAATCTCTTGAGCGGTCATACCTCTTTCAATTTGTTTTCTCAAATTATCTGTACCAGCTAGTGTATTGAAATAGGGGTTAAAAAAGTTCTCTTTTTTTGATAATGAATAAACCTTGATCAAAACATCCAAATCAATTTGAGGAGGAGCTGCAGCATTTCGAAGATCTAGACCGAAACATTGGATATCTTCAAACTTTGGATATTTTGCTCCAGGTCGTGAGGATGGCGTAAAGGTGAAGTTGGTCTTTGGGTAATCCGATGATCCGACCACCTGAAACGGGAAGTTTGTACCGCGACCGACTGAGAAATAAGTGCCTTCAAAGAAACAGAGTGTTGGATACCAATTGATAGCCTGTTGATTGGGCAAATTTGGACTAGGTTTTACCGGAAGCTCATATTTATCGCCGTGAGACCAGTTCACGACAGGAATTACAGTCAGATCTACTGCCAAGCTGTCTGCCAGCCAATGTTCTCCGTTGATCATACCTGCAAGCTCTCCGATGGTAAGTCCATGCACTACGGGTATTTCATGCATTCCCACAAACGACCGATAGACAGTGTCCAGCATTGGTCCATCAATGAAATCATTGGGATTAGGTCGATCGAGAACAATTAAAGGAACATTGTTTTCAGCACAGGCTTCCATGACGTAATGCATCGTGCTTATGTAAGTGTAGAAACGAGTCCCAACATCCTGCATATCAAAAATCATGACATCAATTCCCTTCATTTGATAGGGGCTCGGCTTTTTATTTTTTCCATACAGTGAAATGATCTCAAGCGATCCAATACTGTCATTAGATACTTTTTCACCCGCATCTGCCTGACCCTTGTATCCATGTTCTGGAGTGAAAACCTTGCTCAAATTAATTCCTAGCGTTTGGAGAGAGTCAACCAGGTGCACGTCATTAAGCAAAGAGGTATGATTGACACAAAGTGCGACATTCTTATTTTCAATGAGTTCGATGTACGACCTAATCTGCTGCGCTCCGGGGCTCACTTTAGCATTTGCCTGGTAAGAAGGAGCGGTTGTTTGAAATTGACAACTAAAGACTACTCCAGCAATAATGGTAAAAAGGATTAACCTGAGCATACTTGCATTAATATTGTGGATAAAGATAAATCTAATTGAATCTAACCCGCTTCATATCTTTTCGAATTAGTACAGGTGAACCCGGAAGCTTTAGTTCCAGTATCCATCGCGTTGCAGTTGTTTCTATCGCTACAGGTATTTTGTCGCTCCTAGTTGCTTTCTGCGTATTAGGTGGGTTTCAGGATAAAATCAAAGAGAAAGTCTATGCTTTTAGTGGCCATCTGGTAGTTACGAAATATACGCTATCGACAAGTTTTGAAGATTCTGAAATCACCTTTGATGAGGAGCTTAGAGAAATCCTGCAGGAAGCGGATGAGGTTGATAAGTGGCAGTCGTATGCCTATAAGGCAGGTCTCCTAAAGACACAGGATGAAGTGCAAGGCGTGATTTTCAAAGGCGTGTCAAGTGATTTTGATACCGTTTATTTCGAGCAGCATATGATTCGTGGTGAGTTTCCCTCTTTATCTCTAGTTGGTGGGTATACTACTGAAGTGGCCCTAAGCAAGTATTTGTCCAATTACTTAAAGTTGAATGTCGGAGACGAGGTTTTGATTTATTTTGTTCAGGACCCTCCCCGTTACAGAAAACTGCAAGTAGTGGGGATTTACGAAACCGGGCTTGAGGAGTTCGATCAGAAGTTAATATTAGGAGATCTTAATCTTGTCAGGAGAATAAATAATTGGGATGAAACTACGGTCAGTGGGGTAGAGGTATTCATCAAGGAAGGAATTGATTCATACGAAGCACAGGAAGCACTGTTTAATGATATTGCAGTTGATTTATATGTAGAAAATACTCAAGATAAATATTTACAAATTTTTGATTGGCTCACACTGCTGAATCGAAATGTGCTCGTCTTTTTGTTCTTGATTTTGATCGTCGCGTGCTTTAGTATGGTCTCGGTGCTTCTAATACTTATTATGGAACGTACGCAAATGGTAGGGATGTTAAAAGCGCTTGGTGCCGAGAACGGCCTTATTCGAAGAGTATTTATTTACTTAGGCTGGCAGTTAATGCTGAAAGGGTTGATAATTGGAAATGGTATAGGGCTAGCTTTAGCTGGGATCCAGTATAAATTCAAAATCCTACCCTTGGATCCCGTCAATTACTACATGAGCTACATCCCCATTTCTTTTGATTGGACCTTGATTTTGGCAATAAATGTGCTTTTTGCTGTATTGATTGTGGCTAGTCTACTGATACCGGTGACGATCGTTTCGCGTATTCGCCCAATTCAAGCGATTCGCTTCGATTAAAATAAGCAGGTTCATATTTTCTGAAAAGACTCTTAATCTTCATCTCAAGCACCCCGAATACAGCTTCTCTAAAAATACCGCTAGACATTTTAGATTCGCCCCTGCTGCGATCAGTGAAAATAATGGGAACTTCGCTAATCTTAAATCCATGCTTCCATGCATTGAATTTCATTTCAATTTGAAAAGCATAGCCGATGAAATGGATTTTGTCTGGATTAATCGTTTCCAGTACTGACCTGTGGTAGCATTTAAAACCGGCAGTAGTGTCTTGAACGGGGATGCCGGTGACAAGCCTTACATAGACAGAGGCAAAATAGGAAAGTAGAACTCTTCCTATTGGCCAATTTACGACGTTTACGCCTTCGATATAACGACTACCAATAGCCATATCATTCCCTTTGTCGATACAGTTTTCATACAGGTTGACTAGATCGCGGGGATTGTGAGAAAAATCAGCATCCATTTCGTAGACATAGTCATAGCCATAGTCCAAGGCATACTTAAATCCTGTTAGGTAGGCAGTGCCCAGCCCTAGCTTAGTTTTTCTTTCAATGATGTGGATATTACCTTCATATGCTTTTTGAAGGCCCTTAACTATTTCCGCAGTACCATCCGGACTTCCGTCATCAATGACCAAGATTTCAAATGGCAATGGTAGCTCAAGCACATCAAGCAGAATATCCCGAATGTTTTCTTTTTCGTTATAGGTGGGAATTATGACGAGGTGCTTGTGATTCATCTAATTTTTGGGGTATGTTGCGATGCTCTTCATATATAATCTATTAATTGTCCAAAAGTGTTTAATGAAAACCATTTTTTTAGACAGAGACGGTGTTCTCAATATTGAAAAAGGTCAATATACATTTCTCGTTGAGAATTTCGAAATATTACCAGGCATAATCCCTGTCTTAAAAGTACTTAAGCAGAACGGTTTCCTACTTATCGTCATCACCAATCAAGCAGGAATTGCAAAAGGCCTATATAATCGAAAGGAAATGGAGCGTTGTCACGATAAGTTTCAAAACCTAAGCGGTCGTCTTATAGATCATTTTTATGTCGCGCCAGATCATCCTGATTTTAGTGCCTCACTTAGTAGAAAGCCAGATTCCTTACTGTTTGAAAAAGCGATATCTAAATATGATATAGACACAAAAAACTCTTGGATGGTTGGAGATAAAGAGCGTGATCTGATACCAGCAAAAAAGATGGGAATACAGACAGTGATGATTGGTGACCAGCCTTCATGCTTTCATGATTTTAGAATAAACCACCCCGATGATCTACTGAGGATAATCCTCTAGTATGATTTTTTCGTATACCCTAGGATTCGAAGCATATGTGCATGATCTTGCTCTTCAGCAAATAGTTCATGGGATAATTTTCCGTCCTGATCTCTTCGAAGAACTACATGCTTGGGTGCCGGAATAAGGCAATGTTGAATTCCGCCATACCCTCCTAATGATTCCTGATAAGCACCGGTGTGAAAAAAACCGAAGTATAACTTTTCATCATTTTCAATAGTAGGCAAGAACACTTCTCCAATATGTGCTTCTGAATCGTAATAGTCCATGCTATCGCATGTCAGCCCCCCGATATTTACTTTATGGTAAGGTTTGTCCCATTGATTAATGGGCATCATGATAAATTTTTCATTCGACCCCCATATATCAGGTAATTGTGTAATAAAAGAGCCATCCATCATGTACCAAAGCTCTTTGTCATTTTGAAGCTTCTGATCAAGGACTGAGTAAATTATTGCTCCGCTTTCTGCCACCGTGTAACTACCGAATTCAGTATATATGTCCGGTACAGGGACATGATTTTTTTGACAGATCCACTTGATATTTTCAACGATCTGTTCAGCCATGTAGGCATAATCGTACTCAAAATGTATTGAGTTTTTAATGGGAAAACCGCCACCTATATCTACTGCATCAAGTTCAGGGCACACTTTCTTTAGCTCACAATACATGTAGACGAACCGGCTCAGTTCGCTCCAGTAATAGGCAGTATCCTTAATACCTGAATTGATAAAGAAATGGAGCATTTTGAGTGAGGCGTATTTACTGCTCTGCAGCTTCTCTTTGTAGAAGCTTATGATATCATTGTATCGGATACCAAGTCTTGAGGTGTAAAAGCCGAAGTTTGGCTCTTCATCAGCTGCAACACGAATTCCTACCTTGTAAGGCTTTTGAAGATGGGTCTCGTAATATTCTAATTCCTGTATATTGTCCAGAATGGGTATGCAGTTCTTGAATCCGTCGACAATCAGTTTGGTGATATTTTCAACGTAAAGTGGTCTTTTAAATCCATTGCAAATAATGAAATTTTCCATTGTCAGATGACCATCCTGATGTAGTCTTCTGACTATTGGAATATCAAATGCTGAAGAGGTTTCAATATGGATCTCGTTTCTTAGAGCTTCAGCAAGTATGAATTCAAAGTGAGAAGATTTTGTGCAATAGCAGTAAATATATTTTCCATCGTACTTGTGCTTTTCAATGGCATTATCAAAAATCTGCTTCGCATATTGTATGTTTTCGCTGATTTTTGGAAGATATGATAATTTGAGTGGTGTGCCATACTTCGCAACCATCTCCATTAGCTGGACTTCGTGAAAATACAGCTGATCATTCCGCACTCTAAATTCAGTCGTCGGAAAGTAAAATGTTTGATCTATTAGATCAGCGTAACTCTTCATCAAAGTAAAATTTGGCAAATTTCATCTTTTTATGACTTTAAATGCAATACCGTCGATCATAAAAAATAAAGAGATAGCCACTGGATTTACTTTTCACTTATCGTTATACTTTTGCAGATTAGAATACATTTTATATGTTTCCAATAAATGTAAAAGACGAAACAGCCACTTTAAAATCTGTAGTTTTGGGGGTTGCTGATGACTTTGGAGGAACACCTAAAGTTGAGGATACGTACGATCCCAAGTCAAGGGAACATATTGCAAAGGGAACCTTCCCGAAAGAAGACCAGCTGGTAATTGAATTAGATAGCGTTAGATCGGTATTTGAGAAATACAATGTGCAAGTCTACCGACCTCAAATTATCCCTAGCCTCAACCAAATTTTTGCACGTGATATAGCATTTGTTGTAGAAAATTATCTTTTTAAATCGAACATACTTCCTGATCGAATTGAAGAGCTTGACGCCATAGATTATTTGATTAAACAGGTCAATCATACTCAAGTGGTTACTCCTCCAGACGATGTACATATAGAAGGAGGAGATGTTATGTTATATGGAGATTACTTGTTTGTGGGGACATATCATGGACAGGATTACTCCGATTACATTACAGCTAGAACAAATCCTGAAGGAGTTGAGTTTTTGAAGCAATTTTTTCCAGAGAAGATCGTGAAGGGCTTTGATCTTTCAAAGTCAAGCACGGCTGCTGACGAGAATGCTCTACATTTAGATTGTTGCTTCCAACCTGTAGGGAAAGGTAAGGCCATTATTCACAAAGAAGGATTTAGAAAACAGGAAGATTATAATTTTTTGATTGACCTGATAGGAATGGAGAATATGTTTCACATTACTAAGACTGAGATGTATGAAATGAATAGCAATATCTTTTCTATCTCTCCTGAGGTTGTGATTTCGGAGAGAGGATTTACCAGGTTGAACCATTGGATGCGAATACAAGGAATTACGGTAGAGGAGGTATCCTACAGTGAGGTAGCGAAAATGGGCGGATTATTAAGATGTTCGACGTTACCCTTAGAGCGAGTATATGAATAGTCAGATCACCGATTCAGTGTTTATGGTCAGACCTGTTCAGTTTTATCGAAATGAACAGACGGCAGTAAATAATTTTTTTCAGCAAGAGACGGGAGATTTAAATAAAGTAGAGATACAGCAGAAGGCGCTTGAAGAATTTGATCATTTCGTTAATCAGCTTCGGTTGCATAAGGTGTACGTGGAAATTTTTGAAGATACAACTTCCAGCAAAACACCAGATTCAATTTTTCCTAACAATTGGCTCAGTATGCATGATGATGGACTGATTATGACCTATCCAATGTTTGCTGAAAACAGACGTAAAGAACGCAGGTCCGAAATTATCGATCACTTGAAGAATGTGTTTTTCGTTGATCACATCTATTCATTTGCTGATTGGGAGAGAGAAGGCAAATTCCTGGAAGGTACCGGAAGTTTGATTCTTGATCGACCCAATAAAATAGCTTATGCTGCTTTATCAGAACGGACGAATGAGGATGTCTTAAATGAGTTTTGCCATTTAACTGATTATACTGCGATCACTTTTCAGGCTATGCAGACTGTGGAAGGCAAAAGATTACCCATCTATCATACGAATGTTATGATGTCCGTTGGTGAGACTTTTGCTGTTGTATGTCTTGACTGTATTGATGATCTTGATGATCGCTCTAAAGTGGAATTCAATTTACGTAGGACCAATAAAGATATTATTTCCATTGATGAAGATCAGGTAAATAATTTTGCGGGAAATATATTGATGGTTCGGAATTCAAATGGACAACCAATTATTGTGATGTCTGAGACTGCTAAGAATGCATTTTCTTCAAAACAACTGTTGTCTTTGGAAAAACATGGTCGCATCCTATCATCTCCCATTCCTACTATTGAGAGATTTGGAGGAGGTGGGGTCAGATGTATGATGGCGGAGATTTTCTTACCAAAGCCTGCAACTAAAAACTTTGATACCGTAACAGGGCAATAGATGGATAAACTGATCAAAGAGCACCTCTCAATGGCGCTGGAAGATTTGTTCTCTTACAAGTTGAGTGCAGAAGATGTATCACTGCAGCCAACTAGAAAGGAGTTTGAAGGTACGCACACCTTTGTAACATTTCCTTTCCTGAAAATATCACGAAGATCACCAGAGCAAACGGGCTATGCTTTAGGTGAATATTTGCAAGAAAGATTTGATATTTATAAATCCTTTAATATCGTAAAAGGCTTCCTAAATCTCGAGGTCAGAGATTTGATTTGGGTTCAAACGCTGGATCATATAGTTGCGAGTGAAGGATTTGGCAGAGGAACGACAAAGAAAAGAAAAGTAATGGTTGAGTTTTCCTCTCCAAATACCAATAAGCCTTTGCACTTAGGACATCTAAGAAACAACTTTTTGGGTGATTCTGTGGCTCGTATTCTGCGTCATGCTGGTTATGACATAAAGAAAACAAATTTGGTCAACGATCGGGGGATCCATATTTGTAAATCAATGCTTGCTTACCAACGATTTGGTGAAGGTGAAACACCAGAAGATGCTGATTTGAAAGGAGATCATTTGGTAGGTAAGTATTATGTCATATTTGATAAAGCCTACAAAGCAGAGATACAACAGTTGATTTCATCCGGTGCTTCAGAAGAGGTAGCAAAGAAAACGGCACCTATTCTCTTGGAAGCTCAATCTATGCTCAAGAGGTGGGAAGATAAAGACCCTGATGTAGTTGCATTATGGGAGAAAATGAACGGATGGGTCTACGAGGGTTTCGCTACCACCTATGCAACAATGGGGATTGCATTTGATGCTATTTATAAGGAGTCTGATACCTATTTATTGGGTAAGGATATCATAGAGGAAGGTTTGGAAAAGGGAGTCTTTTACAAGAAGGACAATGGGTCCGTATGGATTGACCTGACCGACGAAGGGATGGACGAGAAACTAGTGCTGAGAGCAGACGGAACTTCTGTGTATATGACCCAAGACATTGGTACTTGTGATTATAAATATGATGACTTTCCGATGGATGAGTCGGTATACGTAGTAGGAAATGAGCAAGACTATCACTTCAAAGTCTTATTTTCTATTATGAAACGACTTGGAAGAAGTTATAGTGAAGGTTTACACCACCTTTCGTATGGTATGGTAGATTTACCAGGAGGGAAGATGAAATCAAGAGAGGGGACAGTTGTAGATGCTGATGATTTAATGCAGGAGATGTTTGATACAGCAGCGCAACATACCAGAGAACTAGGCAAGATTGACACACTTTCGCAAGAGGAGGCACTTGTATTGTATAAAACGATTGGATTAGGGGCGTTAAAGTATTTTCTATTGAAGGTGGATCCTAAAAAAAGAATGCTTTTTGATCCGAAGGAGTCTATCGAATTTCAAGGTCATACAGGACCTTTTGTTCAATACACGCATGCTCGCATAGCTGCAATAAAGCGAAGAGCAGAGCAATACGATGTTGGAGGTGATTTCCGTGCAGTAACTGAGCTTCATAAGAAGGAGCTTGGACTGATCCAGAACATATCCAAATACCCTGAAGTGGTAGAGTTCGCAGCTAAAGAATACTCGCCATCAATTGTTGCACAGTATGTTTACGATCTAGCAAAGGAATACAATGGTTTTTATCAGGAAGTCCCGATTTTAAACGAAAAAGATAAAGATCTCGTTAACCTACGGGTAAACCTATCTTCCGTTACGGCGGAAGTAATTAAGTCCGCGATGGACCTTCTGGGTATAGATGTGCCTGAAAGAATGTAATGAAAACAACCCTTATGCATTGGATTACAGCGTTTCGCCTGCGAACCTTACCGCTTGCTTTTTCAAGTATTTTAATGGGGACCTCCGTGGCACTTCGTGAAGGGATGTTTGATCCATTGATCTTTGCTTTGGCATTATTAACTACCCTTTTTCTTCAAATACTTTCGAATTTGGCTAATGATTATGGTGATGCAAACTCAGGGGTTGATAGTGAAGATCGAATGGGACCCTCCAGAACAGTCCAAAGTGGATTGATATCGAAAGCCAAAATGAAGAATGCGTTGTACGTATTTGCGATATTGAGCTTTATTAGTGGTGTTTCCATGCTATTGTACGTTTTTCCCAAGGATTGGCAAATGTTAATTTTTTTCCTCTTGCTAGGCGCAAGTGCTATATGGGCAGCCATAAAGTACACCGTTGGTGATAAACCTTACGGATATGCCGGCTTTGGTGATGTGTTTGTGCTTTTATTCTTCGGAATTGTTGGGGTAATTGGCACCTACTATTTATTTACAAAAAGTTACCATCCTCAGTTAATTCTCCCTGCCTTTGGTAGTGGTTTGCTGGCAGTCGGAGTTCTGAATATTAACAATATCCGTGATATTGAAAGCGATGAAGCTGCCGGAAAGAGGTCAATACCAGTTCGATTAGGTAAAAAGAGAGCCACGATTTATCATTTTCTGCTTCTTTCCAATGCTATGGCCGCATTGCTGATCTTTTCTTTGACGAATGAACTTCCTGTTTGGAGCTACAGTTTCTTACTGGTTACTCCGCTCTTTATGATCAACGCTAAAGCCGTCCATAATTTGGAAGGCAAAGCACTTGACCCTTACCTCAAGCAACTTGCTATTTCCATTTTAATTCTTACTTTCATGTTTGGTATCGGTATTAACCTTCCTGTTTGGTTGAAATAATCCAAAATCACCTTTCGTTAGCAGGGACTTTTACCTGATTTATTCCTTAAATTTAACTGTTACTTAATCCAATAATTTATCATGAATAGAATACTCGTACCCTATGACTTTTCGGAGGTTGCTGACCATGCATTAGAATTGGCAGTACAACTTGCAGAAAAAGCAAATGCAGATGAAGTAATGATGCTACATGTAATCGAGCATCCATCAGAATCAAAGTTAAAATACATGGGTGCTACCGATATGGACCCTATGGAACAGGTCTATTTTAATAAACTCATCAAGCTTACAAAAGAGAAGATGTCTAAGCGCATTGAAGATGCAGCCCTTAAAGTCAATGTCACTTCTAAGATTCAGTTGGGTAGTCCCTACCAAAAGCTAAGCGAAGAAATCGCTGAGGAGGTAGTTGACCTTGTAGTAATGGGTACTTCTGGAGCTGACGGCGTTTCTGAAGTCTTTGTTGGTTCTAATGCGGAGCGTGTGGTCCGCACATCAACCTGTCCTGTAATAACGCTCAAGGGCCCGGCTAATATTGATGCCATAAAAAGTATTGTTTTTGCCTCAAATTTTCATGAGGTGACAGAAAGCTTCGTGGCACAAATCAAGACTTTGCAGTCTATGTTGGGTGCAACCTTAAAAATCGTGAAAATTAATACGCCTGCTAATTTCACAACGCAACGGCATGATATGGACCAGATGCAAGAGTTCGTAGATAAGTTTGCCTTTGAAAACGTAACTGTAGATGTGTATAATTATACCAATGAGGAAGATGGTATCATTTATTACGCTGAAGATGTTGATGCCGATATGATCGCTCTTGGTACAAATCAGCGTTCCGGATTCAATCACTTTTTACTGGGTAGTATTGCGGAGGATGTGGTCAATCATGCTAATCGACCCGTTTGGACTTTTAGATTAGACATCTAAAAAAAGAGGGGTTTTACTCCTCTTTTTTTGTTGATAGTTTGCGTCATATCAAATCAGGATTACTTTTGCTGTCTTATGAATAAGATACAACTGCATCATGCCCCTCAGCATCATCATTGATGCTATCTAGCGTTTTTCTTTCTTTTTCATAATTCATCAAACAATCCTTCTTATTCCTTATTTATCCTAGATCATGACAGCATTAAAAATTGCGATCCAGAAATCTGGTCGCTTAAGCGAAGATTCACTTAAGCTATTCAAAGAGTGTGGAATCAAAGTCACAAACGGTGCACGCAAATTGAAAGCAACTGCATCAAACTTCCCCATCGAATTTCTTTACTTACGAGATGATGATATACCTGGATATGTTACCGATGGGGTAGCGGATATTGGTATTGTGGGGCAGAATGTACTTGTAGAGTCAGCTAAAGCTATCGACGAGGTCAAGAAGCTGGGTTTTTCAAAATGTCGTTTGTCTCTCGCGGTGGCTAAAGACACTGAATATAACGATGTGAGCTTTTTTGAAGGAAAAAGTATTGCAACCTCTTACCCTAATCTGCTAAATCATTTTCTGACAGAACACAAGGTGTCTGCTGATATTCATGAAATCAGTGGATCGGTCGAGATTGCCCCCGGTATTGGTTTAGCAGAAGGAATTTGTGATATCGTAAGCTCTGGCTCTACTTTGCTCAGTAATGGTTTGAAGGAAGTGGATATTGTAATGAAGTCTCAAGCAGTACTCGTTGCAAACCGTCTTCTTAGTAAGAAAAAGCAGAAGCTACTTGACGAGTTATTGTTTCGTATTGATGCAGTTTTAGAGGGAAGAAATAGTAAGTATGTTTTGTTAAATGCTCCAAATGAAAGCATAGATAAGATTGTGAATCTTTTACCAGGCATGAGAAGTCCCACTGTTCTTCCGTTAGCATCCCAGGGCTGGAGCAGTATCCATTCTGTAATTAATGAGGATGTTTTTTGGGACAAGATTGAACAGTTAAAAGCTTCAGGGGCTGAAGGCATACTAGTGGTTCCGATAGAAAAGATGATCAATTAAAAATGATATGAAATTCTTTGAGTATACAGACGAAAAAACACTGGTTCAAGAGCTAAAGAGGCCTACTTATGATCATTCTAAAATTGAAAAAATAGTTCAACCCATTCTTGATAAGGTTAAAAGAGGTGGTGATCAAGCAGTACGAAAGTTTGCCTTGGAATATGACCATGTAGAGCTGGATGATCTCTGGGTTGATCAGGACATGCTAATCAGAGCAGAGGATGAGGTAAAGATCGAACTTAAGGATGCCATAAAGCAGGCGAAAAAGAACATCACTAAATTTCACAAAGCTCAACATCAGGAACCCCTCGAGATGGAGGTAATGAAAGGAGTCAACTGTGCAAGGAGGTCCATTCCTATTCAGAAGGTAGGACTTTATATCCCGGGAGGAACCGCACCTCTTTTTTCGACTGTCTTGATGCTGGGCGTTCCAGCTCAGCTTGCTGGTTGCAAAGAAATTATTTTGGCAACCCCAACTAACAAGTATGGTGAAGTGAATCCGGTAGTCTTGTACACGGCCAATTTATTAGGTATTCACAAGATTCTTAAGGTTGGCGGAGCACAGGCAATTGCCGCCATGGCATATGGTACCGAAACCGCCACTAAGGTCGATAAGATTTTTGGCCCAGGAAATCAATATGTTACAGCTGCCAAACAGATCGTATCTCGAGATACAGTGGCAATAGACATGCCAGCCGGCCCCAGTGAAGTTATGGTGGTGGCAGATGAAACTACAAATCCTGATTTTGCCGCCATGGATTTGTTATCGCAGGCTGAGCATGGAGTAGACAGTCAAGCGATTCTTGTTTCAAAAAGCCGAAAATCCATCCTTGCCATTGAAGCATCAGTCAATAGGTTAGTTGAAGAGCTGCCTAGAAAGGCTATTGCAAAGAAAGCTTTGGAGGCAAGTATTTCTGTTCTGGTAAAGAGCGACGATGAGTTAGTAAAGACAGTCAATGTATATGGTCCTGAACATTTGATATTCAATACGGAAGACGCAGATTCTTACGTTGATCGAGTAGTCAATGCAGGTTCTGTTTTTATTGGTCCGTATACGCCTGAATCCATGGGTGATTATGCTTCTGGGACTAATCATACACTTCCAACCAACGGATGGGCGAATGCTTACAGTGGGGTATCACTAGACTCTTTCATGAAAAAGATCACTTATCAAAAAATAACCAAAGAGGGTATCAAGGCCTTGGGTCCTGTCGTTGAACATATGGCGGAAGCAGAACAGTTAGAGGCTCATAAGCAGGCTGTGACACTTCGTCTGCAATCGCTTAAGAAATGAGTCGAATCAAATCATGGGTTCGCCCTCATTTACTGGACTTGATGCCTTACTCATCTGCTAGAGATGAATACTCGGATTCCTCTGGTATTTTCTTAGATGCTAATGAAAATGCATTTGGTTCCGCAGGCGGAGGAGAATGGAATAGGTATCCTGATCCCTATCAATTTAGACTCAAAGAAAAAATATCGGAATTAAAAGATATAAAAGCTGAGCATGTATTTCTAGGGAATGGAAGTGACGAGCCTATTGACCTGCTAATTCGTGCATTTTGTGAACCCGGTAGAGATAAAATAGCCAGCTTTTCTCCGACCTACGGGATGTATGCTGTTTCGGCAGGGATTCATGAGATACAGCACCTCCAGCTTCCATTGGATAATGAATTTAATTTTAATGTTGATGATATCAATTTTGATGCATTGCACGGCGTAAAAATCTTCTTTCTCTGTTCTCCGAATAATCCATCTGGGAATCTTCTGGATTCACATGAAATAGAGAAGCTGCTTTCTCGATTGAATTGCCTGGTTGTGATAGATGAAGCATACATCGATTTCGCTCCCGAGGTAACTTGGCTTAAGCAAATCGAACAGTATGATAACTTAGTAGTGCTTCAGACATTTAGTAAAGCATGGGGTTTGGCTGCCTATCGTTTAGGCGTTGCTTATGCCAATCCGGATCTAATAACGATTCTTAATAAAATCAAGGCTCCTTATAATCTTAATGGTCCGATTCAGCAATTGGCATTAGGTGCTTTGGACAGGTCTGAGGAAGTCAAAGAATGGGTAGAACGTATACAGGAGCAAAGGTCATACCTGGAGGAAGCGCTCCCGAGATTGTCAATAATTGAAAAGGTTTACCCGAGTGATGCTAACTTCTTATTAGTGAAATTTAAGGATAGTGAGAAGGTATTTAAATACATGTTGTCGCAAAAGATCATACTAAGAGATAGATCTTCTCAGCCAGGGTGTGAAGGGTGTCTAAGAATTACCGTGGGGACACTCTCCGAAAACCAGGTATTAATGACAAAACTTACAGAATTTGAACTTGCGCATTCATGAGACCAATACTTTTTATAGATCGAGACGGTACCATAGTTTCAGAAACAGACGACGAGAAAGTTGACAAAGTTGAGAAAGTTCATTTTCTTCCTGAAGTGCTACATTATCTAAGAAGGATTCAACGTGAATCGAATTTCTTACTGGTGATGGTCTCTAATCAGGACGGTCTGGGATCAGATTCATTTCCTCACTCCGAGTTCTATCCAGTCCATAATTTCATCATGCGCCTACTCGAATCAGAAGGAATTCATTTTGACCATGTTCACATAGATGAGCATTGGGAGTATGAAAACCATCCAAATAGAAAGCCTGGAACCGGGATGTTGCATAAATATATGAATGGTTCTTTCGACCTTGATAGGTCTTTTGTGATAGGAGATAGAGTTACCGATGTACAATTAGCTGAAAATATTGGTTGCAAGGCTATTCACCTACATAATGAGGCAATAACAGATGCTGCCTTGACCACGAATTCGTGGGAGGAAATTTACAAGTATTTGGTGCAGAAACCTCGTACAGGATTCGTCAGTAGAAAAACCTCTGAGACTGACATTAAAGTAACCCTCAATCTTGATGGTAACGGTCGCTCTGAAATTAGTACTGGTCTTGGATTTTTTGATCACATGCTTGAGCAAATCGCGCGACACGGTTGCATTGATTTGCAGATAAGCGTTTCAGGAGATTTACATATTGATGAACATCATACTATAGAAGATACTGCACTGGCACTAGGGGAAGCCTTTCTGCAAGCATTAGGTGATAAGAAGGGGATTCAGCGTTATGGATTTTTATTACCGATGGACGAAGCACTGGCTCAGGTCGCGATAGATTTTGGAGGTAGGCCCTGGCTTGTTTGGGATGCTGAGTTTAATCGCGAAAAGATAGGTGAAATGCCAACAGAGATGTTTATGCATTTTTTTAAGTCTTTTAGTGATACATCAAAATCAAACCTGAGCATAAAGGTGGAAGGTGAAAACGAACACCATAAAATAGAAGCCATCTTTAAAGCTTTTGCCAAAGCGATAAAGATGGCAATTAAGGTTAATAAGGAGGAGAAAGATCAGCTTCCTTCTACTAAAGGTATATTGTAATTCTTAGCCTGTGACTCGATCCCAGGGAATCCCAGCTATCATCAGTACAAGTGAGATACCGTAAAAGATCACCTGCTTTGTAAACTTCGATTTGTCATTTTCTGCTTTCTTAGATAATGTTCTACCTACTTGTGCAAGGGCAATGGCAATAACCATGATAAACAAGTGCTCAACAGCCCAAAATCTGAGATCTGTATTATTCATTGCTGCACCAAAATCCTGAAAAGCAGCTTCAGTAATTGGACTAAGGAAAAAATACAATACAAGACCGAGTAGGAATTGCACGTGCATGGTACCTACAAATGATGCTGCTAAGATGTTGTCAAGTTTCTGATACTTGCTATTCCCTATCAGCCCTGCAATTGATTTAAGGAGAATAACCACAGCTGCAATTAGAGCAAGCCATCTGAAACCTGAATGAGCGTGAAGTACGATTTGGTAAGAATTCATAGAGTATTTGTGTTAAAGCAGTTGCAAACTTGCATCCAAATCTTTCTACTAACAACTAAGGAGTTTAAAAGTTGAGCCTTAGTCAGTCTGTCAGGATCTTTCGTATCTGCTCAATCACAGGAGGGTAGGTGATGACATTGTAATGACCCAAACCTTTTGTATGAATGAAGTTGGCTTCAGGGTAATGGTCCTTCAATATCAATCCCTTCTCGAATGGAATCGTCTGATCATCTTCGTCATATACAAACGTTAATTGAGTACTTGAAAAGGACTCTCCTTTGTGTCGAACATCGTAATGATTTATTGGATTTCCGTAAGTTCTCTCCAGAAGCATCGCAACTTTTTCATATACTTTATTTCTGAAGCCAAGGTCTTTGATTGTACGCTTAAATAAGAAAGTTGTGTAGGGTGGTGCAGCAATCATGATGAGGTGTTGAGGTCGAATTTCTGCAGGAACCTCAGCTGTCATCAAGCCTGCACCTAGTCCACCGATAGAATACCCTATGACGGCGTCATAAGGACCTTTTTTTTGGTAAAAGTTTTTAAGAATATCTATAATTTCCGGCAAGGCAGTGTTATTACCTTCTGATTTACCATGAGCTTTCATGTCAATTCCCTCCACCTGAAATCCAGCTTCTTCGAGGTGCTCTATCATCCTACGGAAATCTGCAATTTTAGAATTCCATCCGTGAGATAATAATACTTTTCGATCACTTTGTCCCCATTGAAAATGGACGATCTTGCAATTTTTGTAGGTTATCGGGCTCATCTTTGCCCTCCTTATTAATTTCTTCTGCGGTTCTGTGAATACAGCTTTTTGAGGCTTTCGAAAATGTTCCCAAAAGATATCCGCAATTTTATCCGGAAATGGATACTGCAGCACTCTACAAACCAAAATTAAAAGCTCCCTCTTCCAATTTGATTTCGGAGGTCTTTCAGATGGCCTGGATGCATCTTTATTTCCTGCATCGATGAATATGTTCTCAGATACCATTTCGTAGATTATTTAACGGCAAATTGATTTGGTTCTTTGGACAGGTTAAGGTACACTGTTTGATAGCTCTTGCTATGATTCGCCATTATTGGGATTCAGAATCAAATAGATACATTGATTCAATAATCAATATGTAGTTGTGGATCTGGAATTGTATTATGAAAATTAGAAATCCCAATGCCGATAAGTCGAATCCCATTTTCATTAAGTAGTGTTTCATCAAAAAGTATCTTCGAGATATCTAGTAGGTCTTCCTTACTTTTAATTTGATTTTCTACTGTTGAACTTCTGGTTATTTGCTGAAAGTCTCCATACTTGATTTTCAAGGTAACCGTTTTACCTAAGGAATTGAATCTCTCATATCTGCGAATCACTTCTTCTGCAATCGCATCTAATTTAATATGAACTGCATCAAGTGTCATTAATTCTGTCTCAAATGTACGCTCCGCACTTAGGGATTTTCTTTGCCTGTTTGGCTGTACCGGTCTTTGGTCGATGCCGCGTGAGATATTAAAATAGTATTGACCGGACTTTCCAAATCGTGATTTCAAATATTCAAGATTTTGCTGTTTTAGATCTTTACCAGTGAATATTCCCATTCGCTGCATTTTCCCAGCTGTTGATTTTCCAATTCCATGAAATTTTTTCACCGGAAGTTTTTCGATAAATACGATTGCCTCATCTGGTAGTATCGTAGCAAGACCATTGGGCTTATCTAAATCAGAGGCCGTCTTAGCTAAGAATTTGCAGTAACTAATTCCTGCAGATGCGGTAAGCCCTGTAGTATCTAAGATTTCCTTTTTTATCTCCTTGGCGATCAGTGTGGCGGAAGGCAAACCTTTCTTGGGAGCGGTTACATCGAGATAAGCTTCATCCAATGAAAGGGGCTCAACTAGATCTGTGTAAGAAAAAAAGATAGACTGAATTTGTTTTGATATCGCCTTGTATCGATCGAACCTTGCTTTCTGAAATATTAAACCGGGACAAAGTCGGGCTGCTTTCGCAGATGACATTGCGGAGAACACACCAAATTTACGGGCTTCGTAACTGGCAGCTGCCACTACTCCTCTAGAGCTATTGCCACCAACAGCGATCGGTTTCCCTTTTAATTCAGGAAAATCCAATTGCTCTACAGATGCGTAGTAGGCATCCATATCAATATGTATGATCTTCCTATTTTCTACTTCTTTCATTCTTTTCGATCCTGTACATCAAAGATGGGGTAATGCTACATAATTAGCCATTTATCATATTCTGATAAACAATTGAAGGAGCTCATGGTAATTTTGAAAGCTTACGAGAACAATGAATACGACAGTAAAAAAACTCCTTTACGCTGTTTTGGTGGTAATGGTGATCGGTGTCATCATATATCCAAAATTAGATTTTTCTTCTGATAAGTCGGTGGGTAGCTCAGCACCGCCCTCAACATCCTCTTCAAAGGTGACAGTTGATGCAGTACGAATTGCATACAAAACACTGGATTTCAATGTTAGAGTTACGGGATCTGTTATTGCAGACGAAAATGTCACCCTAAATTCTGAAGTTTCGGGAGTTATTGAGGCCATCCATTTTGAAGAAGGGATGCGAGTTGCCCGAGGGCAGCTATTAGTGTCGTTGAATGATGACGAGTTGGAGGCTGAACTTGAAAAATTTGCGTACAATAAAAAGCTTTATGAGGATGCAGAATTCAGGCAGCGGCAACTTCTAAAGAACGAAGCGATAAGTCGAGAGGAGTATGAAGTAGCTCTGAATATTCTAAATACATCACTTGCAGATATAAAATTGCTAGAAACCAGAAAAGCTAAACATCAGATTAGAGCTCCTTTTACAGGTACACTTGGTCTTCGCGAGGTTTCAGTAGGAAGCTACGTAACACCCGGAGTAGATATTGTGAGCCTTTATAAAATGGATCCAATCAAACTGGATTTTCAGATCCCAGGCAGGTACTTGAAAGAGGTCAATGTAGGGGATAAATTATCCTTCACGGTTGAAGCTTATGATGAACCTTTTGAGGGTGAAATCTACGCTATTGAACCCGAGATAGATCCCAGAACAAGAAGTATTCAATTAAGAGCACGTAGTGCAAACCCTAATAGAAAGTTACTGCCGGGGCAATTTGCCAAAATTAATTTAGTACTACAGGAAATTGAGGAAGCTATCATGGTGCCATCTATAGCGGTCATTCCGGAACTTAACACTACAAAAGTTTTTGTATTCAGCGAAGGAAAAGTCCTGTCAAGGATTGTAGAAACGGGAATAAGAAATAAGGATGAAGTACAGGTAATCTCAGGTCTGAAACCTGATGATGTGGTGATCACCAGTGGACTACTGCAGATCAGAAATGGAATGGAAATCAACGTCAATCTATAATGGCAAGCTTGGCAAATATTAGTATCGATCGTCCTGTATTGGCGGTTGTAATGTCTATTATCATCGTTCTCTTTGGTGTCATTGGATTTAATTTTCTAGGCGTAAGAGAGTACCCTTCTGTTGACCCCCCCGTCATTACCGTTTCGACTTCTTATACAGGTGCTAGCGCAGATGTTATTGAGACGCAAATTACAGAACCTCTGGAGGAATCCATTAATGGCATTGACGGGATAAAGAGTTTGACATCGGTGAGTAGGGATGGTAGGTCGACTATCACGGTTGAGTTTGGTTTAGAGCAAGATTTAGAATCTGCAGCTAATGATGTACGTGATCGCGTCTCCAGAGCAATTGGCAGACTTCCTCAAGATGCAGATCCCCCACAAGTAAGTAAAGCAGACGCTGATTCACAGCCGATCATTGCTTTACGAGTTTACAGCTCTAAACGTAACTTACTCGAGCTAACTGAAATTGGAGAAAACATATTTAAAGAGACCTTTCAGACAATAAGTGGGGTTTCTGAAGTGAGAGTGTGGGGTTCGAAGAAATACTCAATCCGGTTGTGGATGGATCCGGATCGAATGGCAGCTTATCAGGTTACTCCGATTGAAGTCTTTAACGCGGTCAACAGTCAAAATGTGGAGTTACCAAGTGGAAGAATTGAAGGTTCATCAATGGAGTTGACAGTTAGGACTGCAGGTAGATTATCCACTCCGCAGGAATTCAACGATCTCATTATCAGGGATGATGAGTTTGGGGCAATTCGTTTTTCAGATATTGGCCGTGCAGCACTAGCACCAGAAAATGAAAGAACAGCCTTGAGAACCAATGGTACACCGATGGTGATAACTGTCATAGTTCCTCAACCTGGATCAAATAATTTGGAGATTGCAGAGGAATTTTACAATCGACTGGAGACAATGAGAAATAATATTCCTCCAGATATAGAAACCGCCGTCGCATTTGATAATACACAGTATATCAGAGATTCCATAGATGAAGTGCAGCAAACTATTTTCGTTGCTTTTGGTCTGGTAGTCCTCATTATTTTTCTGTTTCTGCGCGATTGGAGAACCACATTTATTCCTGTCATAACAGTTCCAATATCGCTGATCGGAGCTTTTTTCATGATGTATAGTTTGGGTTATTCGATTAATGTACTGACGTTGCTGGGCATCGTTTTGGCGATCGGGCTGGTAGTCGACGATGCCATTGTGGTGCTTGAGAATATTTATTCCAAAATCGAGGCTGGATCTGATCCTGTAGCTGCGGCTAAGCAGGGAACAAAGGAGATATTTTTTGCAGTTATTTCAACTACAATAGCTCTCACCTCTGTGTTTTTTCCTATTGTTTTCTTAGAGGGTCTAACTGGAAGGTTATTTCGAGAATTTGGTATCACAGTGGCAAGTGCCGTGATCATTTCCTCCTTCGTCGCCTTGACACTATGTCCTATGCTAGCAACCAAGCTCTTGAAGAAAAGAGAAAGACAAACCTGGTTCTATCGAAAAACAGAACCTTTCTTTAAGAGGTTAAATGAGGGCTATAATGACCTGTTAGATGGCTTTATGCGCTTTAAGTGGATGGCATTAGTGATCGTTTTATTATCATGTGGGCTCATATATTTTCTTGTTGACCTCTTACCAAAAGAACTTGCTCCACTTGAAGACAGAGGGACTTTTAGAGTGATAGCATCCGGACCGGAGGGAGCCACCTTTGAATACATGGATAAGTATGCCATCGAGATCACTGAGTTGATCCAAAAAAAAGTACCTGAGACTGAATCTGTAGTAACTGTTACCTCACCGGGATTTGGGGCTTCTAGTTCAGTAAATAGTGCCTTTATTATCGGTAAATTATCGGAGGCGCAGACTAGGGAAAGATCGCAACATGAAATTGTGAATGCGATCAAGCCTGATATTTCAAGAAATACACAAGCTCGTGCTTTTATTACTGAACCTCGCACGATTGGTGGAAGCAGAGGTGGCCTCCCTGTTAGTTATGTGTTACAAGCACAAAACATCGATAAATTGAAGGAGGTGATCCCCGACTTCCTTCAGAAAGCGCAAGAAAGTTCCATTTTTGATTTTGTAGACATCAACCTAAAATTTACAAAGCCTGAATTGCAGATTATAATTGATAGAGAAAAGGCTAACAGTTTAAATGTATCTGTAAGAGACATTGCCCAGACACTTCAATTAACACTCAGCGGGTCTCGTTTTGGATATTTTATTAGGAATGGAAAGCAGTATCAGGTCATAGGTCAGGTAGAGAGACAAGATAGAAATGAGCCGCTGGATTTAAAATCTATCTATGTTAAAACACGCGACAATGAGTTGACACAGCTTGATAATTTGGTATCTATCAAAGAACAATCCACACCACCACAGTTACTTAGATACAACCGATTTGCCTCTGCCACAATCAGCGCAGGACTGAATGATGGTTATAGTTTAGGTGATGGTTTGAGTGAGATGGATCGGATTGCAGCTGAAACACTGGATGATACTTTTCAGACGGCTTTGAGCGGGTCTTCTAGAGAGTTTAAAGAAAGTTCAGGGAATCTCTACTTTGCATTTGCGCTCGCATTGGTGCTAATCTACCTGGTGCTCGCAGCTCAATTTGAGAGTTTCCGCGATCCCTTGACGATAATGTTTACAGTGCCTTTGGCTTTAGTCGGGGCATTGTCTTTTTTGTGGTATTTCAGTGAGACAGTGAATATCTTTTCTCAGATCGGTATGATCATGTTAATTGGACTAGTTACAAAAAATGGTATTCTGATCGTGGAGTTTGCGAATCAAAGAAAAGCTGCGGGTTATGATGTTTACGCATCCATTACGGATGCAGCTAAATCTAGATTCAGACCGATATTAATGACATCGATGTCTACAATATTGGGGATTCTACCGATTGCGCTTGCGCTAGGAGCAGGGTCTGAAAGCCGTGTGTCCATGGGAATTGCAGTAATTGGAGGCATGTTCATTGCGACCTTTTTGACTCTATTTGTGATTCCTTCCATTTATATTTATTTGACAACTCAGAAGAAAAGACTAGCTCGTGTTTGATATGAAGAGGTACGGATATTCAATTCTTGTAGTTGGTTTTTTATCAGTAGGCAGGTTAATAGCACAGACAGGCGATGCTGCAGATGTGGTGCACCTCACCTTGACAGATGCAATTGCTCTGACATTGGAAAATAGTTTTCAAATACGTATTTCTCAGAATAATCTTCGAATCGCCAATACCAATAATCACATTGGTAATGCGGGGATGTTACCTATTGTGTCAGCCAATGCCAGTGTTAACAGAAGTAGACTAAATGCTGAGCAGGAGTTCCTGGATGGTAGAATAGTTCCTGTTGACAATGGAAACCGGCAAGTCGTTAACGCCGGTGTAAATATGAATTGGCGACTCTTTGATGGTACCAGAATGTTTGCAACGCTGAGTAGGCTGCAACAGGAAGCGATAGCAAGCAATCTCCAGTTGAAGATACAGATTGATAACACATTGGGACAGATGCTGCAATCCTATTATCGTGTGGCTGTGGAGCAGGAACGTCTGGCTCTATTCCAGAGTAATGTAATGTTTTCGGAAGAGCGAGTTCGCATTGTTGATGAAAAATACAAAGTTGGTAAAGAATCGAAACTTTCCCTTCTCCAGGCTAAAGTGGATCTTAATTCGGATCGATCTTCTTTGGTTCAGCAAAGAGAATTGCTCGTAGGGCAGAAGCTTGCGCTAGTTCAATTGATGGGTGTTGATCCCTTCGACTTTGAAGTGCAGTTTCAATTTTCGATAGACAATTCTTTGATCCTATCTGAATTAGAAGCTGCTGCAGCAACGCATAATCCTATGCTTCAGAGGCAACAAAGTAACAAGCAGATTCAGGACCTTCAGGTAAAGGAATTGAATAGGGGACGACTTCCGCAATTGGACTTGAATATAGGTTATGGTTATGGTAACCTGCAAAGCGATGCGGGCTTCTTAGTAGGAAACGAGTCGTTTGATTTCAATTATGGCCTTTCTGCTACAGTGAATCTATTTTCCGGCTTTAATCAGATGCGAAACATACAGAATGCCCAGGTTGCCTTAGAGAATTCCCAATTACTTCAGCAAGAAGCAGAGCAGATTATAGTTTCAAACTTACTAAACGCATTTACAGCCTACCGTAATAATCTGGAGCTTTTGGAGCTTGAATCTGAAAACCTTGAGGTGGCAAATGAGAATTCCGAAATCGCTCTTGAAAGATTTCGGCTGGGGGTATCCGATGCCTTAGCATTACGTGAAGCTCAGGTAAACGCAGTTAATGCGCGAATAAGACTTCTTCAATCTCAATTTAATGCCAAAGCTGCGGAGGTAGAATTATACCGCCTCTCGGGTAAGCTCACGGAGTCAGTAAAGTAGAGCAGACGTCGGTATTCAACCGGTCATGCTGGTAACCTTAACTCTGTTTTCTTTTCCTTTCAAAATTCATGAATACCAGACTTAGTCGATATCGACCTTTCTATTTCCAGTAGTTCGCTCTTTTGATACGGATTATCTTGATTTAAATAATCCTAAATCAAGCTTGAATCAGTTATTACCACAGTCGAAAGGAATAGTTCTTGTGGGATAATTTGTATCAAAATACCAATAATTTGATGCGCATTAATGTAATATTACCGCTGATATCAAAGTGTAGAATCAATGGATTTTTACTTATTTAAATATCTTCATTTTATTGGTATTTTCGGAGTGGTTGGTGCTTTGGCCATTGAATGGATCGTCACCAAGAAAGAGTTAAGCGCAGATGCAGTTTCACTGTTATCAAAAGTGGATGCTGTTTATGGCGTTTCTTCCGTAGTAGTGCTGTCTGCAGGTTTTGTTTTGTGGTTTGGGGTGGGAAAGCCGGCTGAATTTTACTCAACAAATGGTTTGCTATATCTGAAGATAGTATTATTTGCGATAATAGGAGGACTTTCAATTTATCCTTCGATATTCTTTTTTAAGAATAGAAAAGTCAAATCAGGAATAGTGCATGTACCGAATGTTATCCTAACGCTGATCAAGATAGAAATTGCGCTCCTTCTGCTAATTCCACTATTAGCAACTTATATCGCTGATGGTAGGAGTACACTTTTTTAATAGTAAGAAGTTAGAGATGAGTGGATGTAACAGCCATACCTAACGATAGGGGATAGAGACTGAAATGAACTACGTATATCAACTTGTATGAAGGGAAGAAACATTCTGTTTTGGATTTTAATATTTTTGATGACAGCTGGTGCATGTGCAGAGAGAGAGTTTGAGCCTAGTCAAATATCCAATAGTATGCAGGATTTTGAGGATTTGCTTTTTCTACCTTTTGGTAATATTATCCATAGGGCAAGCTATGGCGTGGATATCAGTTCAACGATTGAAAATTCCTATTACTGGAAAATGAGGCTGTCAGAATCAGGCCCTTCTCCGGAATTTAAGAACTGGAGGCTAGACTTAGTTGAAAATACCGGTACAGGACCTGTAGCTGAGCTGTGTGAGCATTCGATAGCAAGACAAGACAGCCTTGTGACCATTGCCACCTCATGTACTGTTGAACCTGAAAGAAATCTTGATTTTAGAACAGATATTGATTTCGATGATTATTTCACCTATGAGATTAAGATAGCTGCAGACTTTTTATCTGATTCGATAGTAAGTGCAGAGATAATTTTTCCCTTACAAAGGACGAAATCATTGATAACCAGTTCGCTGACGATTGAAAGGCCTGATGAGTTTGATGGTCAGGTGATTTCGATCAAGACGATTCAAAATAGAAACCTGGCTGTAACAGAGGACGGTCGTCCTTTCAAGTTGGAACTTGAATACAGCGAACGATTCGGACTGTGATGTACAGGCTGGAAATCGTCAAATCCAATCTATTAAAAACAACCCCTTAATTTTAGAACATCGCAAATAGTCATTCTATTAGAATAGTAAGCCTTTTGAGTCAATCAGTTACCATATCGGATATCAGGGACGAGCTTGAAATTATTACATCCAGAAGTGGCGGCTCCGGAGGCCAACATGTCAATAAAGTTGAGACAAAGGTGATGCTAAAGTGGAATGTGAAGGAGTCAAAATTACTGAATGATATTCAAAAGAGACTGGTGCTTACTTCCCATAAAAACAAGCTTACCAGAAATGGAGAGTTGGTGGTTGTGTCAGAGAATAAACGTTCTCAACTTAGGAACAAGGAAATAGCGCTTAAAAAGCTAGAGCGGCTGCTTGCTCAGGCCTTTATTAGGAAGAAGCGACGAGTACCGACGCGACCTTCAAAAGCTGCAAAGCGTCAACGGCTGTTGAATAAGAAAAAGCAAGCTGAGAAGAAGGAGTTAAGAAGAAGGGTCATTTAATGATTTTTACTAGATTAAGTAAGTCAATAGGAGTGTCACGTTATTCAAAATAATTTGGGACGAAAATGACTTATTTATATCGCCATCTCTTGATCTTTTCTTCTAGCCTCCACTTGATCCTATTTCCTTGTCAGCATTTGTTTTTAACTTACCGTTAGGTAGTTGCTCCCAGCGATTGCCTCTAAAGCCTAGTTTGAAATGATAGCGGACATCCAGCTACGTTATTGCTCTCTGTACTAGGTAAGTATTTGAAATCTTCAATTTAGACTCATGAGTTTAGAGAAAATTCATTCTCAGAACGATACCTTGCTCATGAAGTGAATTTCTTTAATACGCGCAGAAGCTGTTCTTTATTAGCTGGTTTAGGAAGGCAAATATTAAAACCTTGACTTATTATTTTTTCAACTTCACTTTGGTTATACGCATAAGCTGTATAGGCTATTTTGGGAGCCCTTTTGAAACAATCAATTTCGTTCAGATGACCTAATAAATCTTCACCTCGCATTTGAAGATGACCTAAGTTTAAATCAATTACAAAAAGACAAGAGTCATCATATGAATCAGGATCATATTTGTATGACTTCAGAAAGTCTTCGCCGGAATCAAAGATTTTGACTGTATAATAGTCATCTAGTATTTCCTTGAAAACGAATTGATTAAACATATTATCCTCTATGTAGATAATAGTCATGTTACTGATGTTCAGACTTATGTCGGCGATTCCAACCTCCATTTGCACTTAATTTTTTTAGCATCATAGTTAAATGCTATCTGGATAAATGACTGACTTTAACCATCGTGTTAGTTTCGTTACCGATACTCGGATTCAGAAAATGCATGTTCTGGTAACTTCAAGGTAAATTCACTTCCCACTCCTTTGGTTGAATTTAATGATAGCTCACCATTTACGATGTTTACAATTTTATCAACGAAAGCTAATCCCAAGCCACTTCCTTTTGAATCTCCCGAATCCGGAGCTTCTCTTGAAAAAGGCTCGAAAATTATATCGCGAAAAGAATCAGAAAATCCTATTCCTGTGTCTTCCACCTTTAATGTAAACCAACCAGACTTTTTGATCCTCTCAACTGACACAATGATGTAACCTTCCTTGGTATATGTAACTGCATTTTGCAACAAGTGGTTTAATAGGGTTTCATAATAACCCCTGGGCCAGTTAATGCTAGGTAGTGCTTCATCGGTGATTAGTGCGACATAAACATCTTTTTTCTCTGCAATTTGCCTGTAATTCTCTACTATCGCAGTTGTCACTTTTCCAACATTGATCACTACATCAGGGTGTGTTTCTAAAGACTCTAGCTGCGATAACTCTACCAATTCGTTTAAAGTATCAGTGAGCCTCGAACTACTTTTCTGAAGTATATGGTTGAGACTGTCCTCACTATCAGATTGATTATTTAATATTTCTGCTGCACCAACAATACCGTTTAATGGTGTGCGGATTTCGTGAGATAAGCTCTGCAGCAATCGTGATTTGGAATTACTGTCATCAACCGACTTCGTTAATGCATAATTAAGTTCTTTTATCGTTTTTCCAATCAATCGAAAAATGACGTCGGTAAAGGCCCATATCAATAACCCAAGGATAATATGCTTAACCCAAAATATAACGTCGTTATTTTCATAGTGGATCAAGATAATAAAGGGTGGGATAGATGCAAATGCTGACGAAAATCTTGCCATCCTTTTTTCAAACATAAAATAAGAAAGGATCACAAAAAGCGGTGTCCAAACTACCAAATGGCTTCCCTCCGATACGGTCACGTATTGGTAAATTCTGTAACACCCGGCAATCGTTAATCCAGCGAAGGCGCACATGGCGCATGCTTTATCGGTATGCAATTTGAAGAGCCCTACAGAGCCTATGACTAACAAAATTGTTATGACCCCAAGTTGCAAAGTAGATAAATTCCCTGAGGTGATGAATGCAAAGATGCTCGTAGTCGCGATCGTGACAATTGAACATATAAAAAACAAGCGCTGAGAGCTTACTTTAAATTCTTGTAAGTTGATTCTTGATTTCTTCATTCAACTCAGTCAACTGATATATGCAATAATATTATTTAAATTCTCCAATTATCTTGCAGAGTTTTCGATAAGTAGTATGCTTCAATCGGTGAAGGTGATAAACAGCGCCGTTTTCTAGTTTGCATTTAAGCTAGATGGCTGTAGCGCATTTCTTTTACCTAAATGACTTTAAATGTTGTGATACAGGGATATAAATGATCCTTTAGGGTGATCACCCAACAGCAGTATTGGTGTTCTAACAATAAAAAAGAGAGATCTACCTTGTAGTTTTCGAAACTGCTATAGTTGAAAATGTCAATTTGAAAGTTTCAAGTTCATCCATCAACTGAATATGGGCTGTTCTAACCCGGGTAAATCCGTAAAGGAGATATTCGTTTGGAAATAATCGACTAACAGTTATTGAATGAGTTTGGTCTCGGATGGATGGCTTAGAGCTTTCGTGCCTCTTCTCTGAAAGCGTCTATCACCGCATTGAATTCAGTGGCAAGTTTCTTCGCTTTATCCGTCCAGTTTGGGTCATCTTCATTGACTTCTTCTAATTCTTTTATGAAATCACTAAGCGAAACAATTTCCAGAGTAGGCCTTATGGAGTGTCGGGTATTACGATAAACACTGAAGTCTTTTTCTGCGATAGATTGCAAAAAGGCTTGATACATTGTAGCTAAAGTTTCTGTACATAAAACATAATAATCTCGAAGGCTCTCATTATCCCCTTCAAAGATCATTTGTATTTCACTGGTATCTATCTGTTTGCAATCTTGCATGTTTTTGATATTTTATGGATTCTTCAACAAAGATGAAGCATAGGTCGAGCCTTTAGCATAGTGAAAAACCAATTTGAGTCGCTACGTGCAAATAACATGATTTTTCTGTAATTCTTCTACGTGAAAACACTAAGTGAAACACTTATTCCATGATCTTATTGATTGGCGTGGGTCACTCCATTTAGCGTGAATATAGAACTTAAGATTCAAAATCTTGCCTCCTAATCTTGCAAGGGACAATTATTTGGAAGTGTGAGATCTATGCTGCTGCTGGCTGAGCTATATTAACTATTTGAATGTCTTGAGCAATTGATTGAGCCTTTTCTTGGGAATGGGTTTTGTAATCGTTCCGTCGAAGCCCACTTGCTTATACTTTTCTAAATCCGCACTTTCAACGTTTGCAGTGCATGCAATAATCGCTGTGTTTTTATTATGATTTTCGCTCTCCCGAATCATATGAAAAGTATCTACACCATCTTTTTCGGGCATTTGGATATCCATTAGAATGAGGTCAAAATGCTTTTGCTTGCATTTTACTAGTGCTTCATCCGCAGAGCTGGCAAGCTCCAAATTAACAGACCAATTTTTGACCATTTGTTTCACAACGAACTGATTAGGGATTACGTCTTCAACGTACAGTATATCCATGTCAAGTTGATGGTCGATTACTTCTTCTTCGCTAGCATCCTGTGTATTTCGGGAGATAAGTTCCCCTTTTTCAAGCCAGATATTAAACGAAAATTCAGAACCTACTCCTACCTGACTTTTTACATTAAGTTTAGTTTTCATTAATTCCAACAAGCTGCTGACTATGGTCAATCCAAGCCCTGTACCTCCATATTCCCGGGTAATGGTTTGATCTTCTTGTTCAAACGCACGATGTATTTTATCAATATTTTCCGCTTTTATCCCTTTTCCGGTATCTCTTACCAGTACCCTTAACAAGATACTTTTCTGATTTTCTTCAAGAGTAGATACAACTATCTCTACTTTTCCCTTTTTGGTAAATTTCAGACCATTGGAAAATAGATTATTTAAAATTTGAGAGAGTCTAAGTTCATCTGCTGTGATATAATGTAGGATCTCCTCTTCAATATGATAACCTATTGAAATAGACTTTCCTTCAGCTACACCTTTGAACTGGCGAACAATTTGGTGTAAGAAAGTGTCCAGATTGAGTGAATCTCTGGCAAGTGTAACTTTGCCTGCGTTAATTTTTGAGAAATCGAGGATATCATTGATCAACCCAACTAGATGATTAGAGGAGTGAAAAATTGTCGAAAGCATTTCTTTACTTTCAGGATCCTTATTCTCGTTGTAAAGGATATCTGAAAGTCCCATGATGCTGTTAAGAGGTGTCCGTATTTCGTGACTCATAGTAGAAACAAATTCATCTTTAGCCTTTAGTGCTTTTACTAAATCTTTCTCGTACTGTTTAAATTCGGTAATGTCAAGCGCGAAGGATAATAAATACTGTCCTTTTTCTTCCCCTAAATCAATATCTACGATATTTCGTCCAACCAGGTAATGCTCTTCCGTTTGATTGCTTCGATCCTCAGAAACCCGAATGAGTTCTTTAATCCTCGATTCTCCCGACTCCCATGTCTCTTCGTCCTCCAATTCCAATGTCTCCAGAATTTCGCCTGAAAAGATTTCAGCATTTGTTTTTCCTACACTTTCGTCCAGGGTCATATCCAGTTTAGTTAACAGTGAATTATTGATGAAAACAAACTTTTTTTCTTGATTTTTCAAATAGATATCTACCGGTAAAAAATTTAGGATGGCATTCAACAACTGGCGTTGTTCGGCCACTTCCTTTCTGATGGATTTATCTTCAGTAATATCCCTTAAAAAACTAGAGAAGAGGGTTTGATCACTTAATTCAATGGGTGAAACGAAGAGTTCTACATCGATGATTCGGCCATCCTTACACAGTGCTGGAACCTCTATTTGTCTTCTCAAAATGGGGCCTTCACCCGTTGCTAAGTAGTGTTCCATTCCTTTTTTATGAACCAGCCGTAACTCTTCCGGCAGCATCAATTCACTCATTTCTCTACCTAGCGCTTCACTTTCTTCATATCCAAAGATTTTGGTTGCTGCTTTATTCCAATTTTGAATTTCACCTTGCTCATTTATGGTTACCACTGCATCCATGGCGGTGTTGATGATTGCATTTGATATCGCCTCAGCCTTTTGCACGTCTTTTAGTGCTACAGACAATTCTTGTGTCTGTCTTTCTATTTCTTCTCTCATTACTGATTGAAGTTTTTGGTTTTTGCTTTCCGCTTCGATTAGACTTTTTTGAAGTCCCCTAAGAGCGGCGTTCAAAGCACCAATTTCATCTTTACTCGTCAGTGGTAAAAGTTTGAGCTGGTAATTCCCCGAAGAGAGTGTCCTTGCAGCTTGTGTGACTTCTATAATAGGTTTGGTAATCCTATCAATCAGAAAGAAATAGATAGCAGATACAAGCAGGATTGCTAATAATATGGTAACATAGATGGGATAGGTTATGCTCTTGATCGAATCGGAGAGTATTTTCTCAGAAAAAGCAATCACCACAAAACCACTCAATGATTCACTTGTGAACTCTTTTTTTGCAGTCAGGTCTTGAGACTGGCGACTTTGAATCAAAATTAGGCTGTCGCTTATTTCAGCTGGAATCTTACTAAGAATTGAAAAACCTCCATTATCATCCTCTACCAGTATCGCTGCATAAGAAAGTCGATTGCTGGATGAAACATACTTCATGGTCTTCTCAAGTCCGTCAAAAGAGTCATTATTGAGTGATAATTCAATCCCAAATACCATGGTATTTGCTAATTCATTGAGTATGTCTACATTGTTCTCACGTACGACTTCTGATTGGCTGCTAGGCAGGTAAAGCACCAAAAAAAGCCCAACAATAAATAATACAGCAACTACAGGCAGCCATATCTTGAATCTAATACTGTGAATCATTTTAGTCGTAGGTCAGCTGTATTTCCAAGTCTTCTATGCCTGTTCTGTCATATACTATAGCTATGGAGCCCGGAGTATTTCTCACATAATCCACTATTTCCTGATGGTTATCCAGGTACTTGGGGGATCTGGCTCTTCCCGAAAAAACCATGGTTAGCCAAAAACGCTGCATATTTCTGATCGATCCGTCATAAAAAAGCTGAGCTGTCTTAGTAGCATCCATAGACTTACTTTGGTGCAGTATCACTTCTGACATGGTATTATTATCCCAATATTCCAGCTGGGCACGAAAAACCCGTGTAAGCTCATCAAAGGATATGGTCTCAAGCTGGGTACTATTTCCTATTACCCAAAAATCCTCAGTTTTTTCCTTCGTTTGAGCAAAAACTGTGAAAGTGGCGAGCCATAGTGATAGAAACGCACAGATATATTTAGAAGCCATATGCGATCTGGAATTTTATTTCATACTTGTTATTAAAATTACTGTGATGCATCGTCTCTTCGACGTGACGATAAAAGTAATTTTCATATTCTAGTTTCACATTTACCAGGTAGCTGAATTCATGCCTAATGCCGAGTGCTACTTTGTTGAGGTAAAGAGGATTGGCGTGTAAGTCATTAAAAGCAATATCGGCATGATCCCAATGTGAATACAAGATATTGCTATCGTTGAGTCGGTAACCGAGGTAGGCAAATGAGGTCAAATTTTGAGCAGTCCCCAATGTATCAGTTTCAGAGTAATTTAGAGTAAGCTCTAGAAGGGTTTCCCATTTGTAGGCAAAATTTGCGAAGGAGAAATTGTATAATTTGAAACCAACATCTCCAGTGTAAGACGAATTATGATTATGATATTTACTTGTATGACCACTATGACTACCTGCAACATTTCCTTCTATTGTGTCAAAGTAGAGCCCCGCACCAATGCGCATGGTTGGTCTAGGTTTTATATGTCCAGCTACTGTAAGTGATTTTGCTTCTCCGTTGTCTTCGAGATCGCTACTGGAAATACCATTTCCCAGCATTATATCATAACCAAAGTTGAGTTTTCCAATATTCTGCCCTTGTAATCGCAACCCTATTTCATGAATAGGTATTACCAACGAAAACTGAATAGGGCGATCAATAGTAGGGAAAAACAACCTTCCATGGTGGAAAGTGTCGTTCCAGTAGCTTACAGGAGTATGCATCTTACCAAAGATTACGGAATGCTTTTTTGCGTAATTGAATTTGATTCGGGCTCTCTCTATGCTGGCAGCAAAGCCTCCTGAACTAGTTAACTTAATGACGTTTTCAGATAGAAAAGAGATGCGATCTGTTATTTGTGAAGTCACAAAGAAATCATGCTCTCCAAGGGAGAAAGAATTAAAAATATCCTCACCAACTTCATCTTCATGAAAGACATCAATGTGACCAAAAAACTTTATTTCAGTGCTTTGGCTGTAAACTGAATCAGTGATGGATACAACAAATGCTATCGCGAAGATCCATTTGAATATCGAGGTAACATATAATTTCATATTTTTTTTTGGTATTTAAGTCATTCAATTACACAGATTAAGTGATTTTAATCTCAGCTCTTTGATTTTAACAAACTCCGTAAATATCCATAATAGAAAATAATGTTTTCTACGTGAATTACGTAGTCTGTTGAAGTCAAAATCAGGTATGACTAGTTTTCTTTGCACAGTTTGAGATTGGCAAAGGTGATGATTAAGTAAGGATGGTGTCTATACCTCTCTTTTTGTTCGGCCATTCTCAGCATCCGAAAAAATTCAAAGTAAAATTGACTGCTATCTGCTGTTAGCAGTGTTTATTGATCGCATCAGCACCGGATCTTTTTTTTTGAGATATCGCAGGAAATTGATTGCCTCAGAAAGGAGTAAGGGCAGCTTTATCTGGGTGATAGTAGGTTATAAATAAAAGGTGGAGCTCAAATGAGTGATAGCTTTTTCTTAGTGCGGCCAAGAAGTATTCTAATGCTCTTTAGAATGGATCGAACCTTCAATATGCTCGTATTTCATTTAATTATTTGGATTCGATAAGGAAATTGGGAGGAGAACTTAAAGGGTTCACTAACTAAGAAACCCCATAATTCTTTACCTTATTTGTCTACTCTAAGGGTAATTCGATCTTTAGAAAAGTCACTAGTATGGTTAGGATCAAATAGATATTTTGTAAACATGGATTAGGTAAAGTTGCCTTACAACTTTGAGGTTGTTCATTAATCATTATATCGTTTTATTTGTGACATCCAACCTGGCTAAAATTCTTTATTGAAAATTGAAACCTGAAGAAAAAATTCTGATATCACAGATTAATGGCAGAAATCGAGAGGTTTTTAAGATGCTATTTGATGAGCACTACACCCAACTTGTCAGGTTTGCTGAGGGTATGTTATTTGACATAGATGAAGCAAAGGATGTTGTACAGAATCTTTTTATTCATCTTTGGGAGAAAGCCGAAGATATCAACCTGAATACATCGATAAAGGGATATCTATTTCAATCAACTCGTAACAGATGTATCAATAAGATCAAAAGCCTACAGGTTACTGATAAAAGAAACTTATTATACATGGAGGGTTTACTGAATTCAGAAACCTTGGAAGCTACCGTGGATGATGTTGAAACCGATAGGGCTTTGCGGGCACTGGATTTACTACCCGATAAAATGCAGGAAATAGTGAGGTTAAAATACATAGAGCAGCTCAAACAGAGGGAGATAGCTGATCAACTGGGAATAACGGAAAACACCATTAAAACTCAGCTTCAAAGAGCGAAAAAAAAGCTCAGAGACATGCTCTACTAAACAGAATCAGCTCAATACTCGTAATCGGTTGTAAGTCTACAGCCATATTTTAGCACTTGTCACCTCTTTTTGCTCATTCGATGTCGTATATCTGAGAACCAGCGGGGAGATAATGTCAGTAATTCTCTTCATTCATACTTAGGAAATGAATCCGGCCACTAGCTGGTCGGATTTTTTCCTTAAATAAAATCTGGATTACTGTCACCCAATATGAAAAGACAATTGTCTAGACCATAAAGGAAAGGTCAAAAACAATAGTTACGGAAACTAATAAATGAAAAAAAGGACATTAATAGATACAGAGGTTGTTTGGAAAAAGATCAACGGGACATTGACAAAGGAAGAGTCGCAGCTTTTTGATCAATGGGTCGAAGAGAATGAAGAACATAGGTCGTTTTTTGAAAAGGCATTGAAATTTTTCAAGGAGGGGTCTAGTATACAAAATGAGCCTCTGAATTTGAAAGAGGATTGGCAGAAGTTGGACAGAAGATTTGAGGAGATGAAGAGTAAGCAGCAGGTTCCATTGAAGAGTATGATGGCTGTTGCAGCAGCCATCTCATTATTGGTAGTTGGTTTCTTCGTTGTAAATACATTTTCGGAAGAGAAAGAAATCGCAGTTACAGAACAGGTTATACCGCCAGGTGAATCAAAAGCTACGCTGACCCTTGATAATGGGAGTACCTATACTCTTACCCAAGAGGCAAATTTGAATATTCGAAGTGGAGGAACCAGAATTAAAAGTGATGGAGTAACTGTATCATACATTGCAGAATCAGGACAAGAGACATTACCATCTGTAGAATTTAATACCTTAAAAATCCCCAGAGGTGGTGAGTTTTATGTGGAATTATCTGACGGTACGAAGGTTTGGATCAATGCTGAATCCAGTTTGAAATACCCCGTTCAATTTTTAGCCAATAAGCGGACGGTTGAACTAATTGGAGAGGCTTACTTCGAAGTAGCATCTGATAAGTCCAAGCCATTTATCGTCAAATCTGGAGTTCAGGAAATAGAAGTGGTTGGTACTGCATTTAATTTAACTGCATACGATGACGATGACGTTATTGTCACTACCCTTATCGAAGGGGAGGTGATTGTGAGACCCTCTTTTGGAGAACAGATCAGTAAACGACTCCTACCAAATCAGCAAAGTAATATGACGAGGGCAACCGGGAATATTATGAGTAAGGATGTGGACCCCAACCAGTTCATTGCATGGAAAACTGGTAGGTTTTATTTCGAAAATGCATCATTGTCAGAGATCATGAAAGTACTATCCAGATGGTACGATATAGATGTGTTTTTTGATAATTCGGAGAAAACCCTACTGGAATTCTCCGGGGGATTTGAACGGTCTGAAGATTTTGATCAGATCAGAAGGATCATCGAAAGCACAGAGGAAGTAGAATTTACAATAAAAGAAAATACTGTAATAGTAAAATGATGAGCTAAATGAAAGGGAATGCTGGCGGCATTCCCTTTCTGACATTTAGTTCATCTTCTAAACCAAATGTAAAACTAAAATGACCACAAAGTTATGAAAAAGTATGCAATTCCGGATCTCTCCGGGATAAAAGAACTAATTCAGATTATGCGTTTAACCATCATTTTGAGTGTTTTTTCAATTGTTCAATTGTTGGCCTCTGATTTTGGTTATGCACAATCGAAAAAGCTCACCTTAAAGGTGAGAAATGTTGAAGTAGAGACTGTACTTAAAGAAATCAGATTACAGAGTGATTTTGATTTCTTTTACAGCGCTGATCTGCTTGAAGACCTTCCTAAAGTCGATCTAAAGGTCAGAAAAGCGACCGTGACAGGAATCCTAGATGAGTTGATCCCGGACCACCTGACATACGAGGTTGTTGACAAAACGATCATTATCAAAAAAAGTCCAAAACCCAAACTGAAGGTTGTAGAGCCGGAAGAGGAACAAGAACAAGAACCGGAGGACGAGCTAATCAGCGGTAGGATTACAGATGAAAAGGGAGAACCACTTCCGGGAGTTACAATATCCGTGAAAGGAAAAAATATTGGTGTTATCACCGATATTGATGGTAATTATACATTGGATATTCCTGCTGATGCTGAGATTCTAGTCGTCTCTTTCGTTGGTATGAAAACACAGGAGATTGAGATTGGTCAGCAAACCATCATAAACGTGGTTTTGCAGACGGATATTTCAGAGTTGGATGCGGTAGTAGTGACGGGATACTCTACCTCAGCAAAAAGATACTTGACCGGGGCTGTTTCAAAAATTAATACTGATGATTTAGAGTTATCTTCATCAACCAACTTGACAAAAGGGCTACAAGGTACAACTGCCGGATTAGTTGTAAGACAGGGTTCTCCACAGCCTGGTTTCGATGATAATCCGATGTACATTAGGGGTACCGGATCTTTCAACGATAGCGAAGCATTAGTGGTTATTGACGGTGTGCCCGACAGGCAGGGAGGATTATCTAGGTTAAATCCAGAAGAAATTGAATCAATTAGTGTTATCAAAGATGCTTCCGCCGCTATTTATGGGTCTCGCTCTGCTAATGGTGTAATAGTAGTTACTACCAAAAAGGGAAAAGCAGGCAAGATAGATATAAACTACTCCAGCACTTTAAGCTTTGACCAGCCCATTTTTTTACCGGAAGGGCTCAACGCTTTGGAATGGGTTACCTGGCATAAAGAAGCATATGATTATATCGGTGGGTCACCTGTGCCGGAATACACTGAAGCAGGTGTAAACGCCTACAAGAATGGGACTACAGATGGGTACATTTATCCTAATGGTAAGACTCTTTTCGATTTGGCGTTTGATGACAATTACTGGGCTCCAAGAAGTAAGCATAATTTATCCTTTAGAGGCGGAAATGATAAAACAAAATATTTCCTTTCTACATCATTAATAGATCAAAATTCATCGATTAAAGATGATGTTTCTGAGTTCAACCAAGCCAATATCAGAATGAATATTGATCAAGAGTTGACGAATTTTCTAACCTTATCTTCTAACGTTTTGGTCAGAAAAGAGGATAATGCGCTGTGGCCTGGTGGAGACCCGCAGTTTTGGGCTACACCGCAAAATACTCCCAATGCATTGGGAAGATTTTTAGTTAATGTTTATAAAAATGGCCCCTTAGCTCAGGTGTATTGGCCTGATGGTTCATTAACTACTGAAGGAGCATATTATGAGCAGATTAAGGGAAGAGGAGGACGCGTTAACGCTTCCAATCTTTATTTTCAATCAAATTTTGATGCTGTTTTGAGAATTCCTTCAATTCAAGGATTACAATTTAAAGCTTCAGCTGCCCTGGATAATTCTTATACGTACATGAAGAAAACAACCAAACCCATAGATGTATTCAATTTATCTGCGGGAGGTACTGATGCAACAGACTTAATCCCGGCAACTTTGGGTAGAGATATTAACCTGGCCCAATATTCGACTGTTGGATTTAATCGATTGTACCAGGGGATATTATCATATGACACTGAAATAAACGATCATGAGATTAAAACCCTCCTTGGTTTAGCAAGGGAAGAAAGCAATATTCAAGATTATTGGACGTACAGAAGGAATCTAATATCTGATAATGCAGATGTGTTGTCTCAAGGAGAGGTAGGAACTGAAGAAAATAATGGAGGAGAAGTAGCTACGGCGAGGATGAATTATTTTGGAAATTTAAACTACAGCTACAAGAACAAATATTTGGTTCAGTTTTTAGCTAGATACGATGGCTCTTATCTTTTCCCAGCAAATTCAAGGTATGGTTTTTTCCCAGGTGTTTCTGGCGGATGGGTAATATCTGAAGAGTCATTTATGGAAAATGCTCCTTTTGACTTTTTAAAGCTTAGAGCCAGCTATGGAGAATTAGGTAATGATAATGTTCCTGCAAATCAATTTTCTTCTTCATTCACCACGGGCGTATATGTTCTTGGTAGTGGAACCACCCAAACATTGAATGAATCCAGGATAGGTAACCCATTTATAACGTGGGAGGTTGCCGAGAATATAGACATTGGTGTAGAGGGAACTTTATTTGACAACAGATTGAGTTTCGAAATAGATTATTACAAGAGTGACCGAAATAATATTCTGACACAACCGTTTGGATCGATTGCTGATATTACTGGTATAACACCACCTTACCAGAATATTGGAAGAACAACAAATAAAGGTTGGGAATATACATTGGGATATAAAGTAAACCTTGGTGATTTTAAAATCAACACCAGTGCTTTTGTCTCTACTAATGATAACACCTTGATTTTTGCAGATGAGCCTGAAGGATTAGATCCGGCTGTTTCGAGAGAAGGAAAAAGAATTGGTGCATGGAGATATTGGGATGTCATAGGTGTATTTCAAACGCAAGAGCAGATTGATGCTCATCCAGTTGATCACTCCACAGTTGGTGTAGGTATCACCAGACCTGGTGATTTGATAATTAATGACCTGAATGGGGATGGAGTTATCAATACGTACGATTATAAATTCACCAATGGTAGCGTAATTCCTAAAATCACTTCTTCTTTTAACCTTCAGATGAACTACAAGAATTTTGATTTTACCGCAAGATTGTATGGAACCTTTGGTGGATATATTGATCAGAATCATGGATCAGGAATATTCCTATCCAAACATGTGTATGACAATAGATGGATGCAGGAAGGTGATCAATCTGAATTTGGAAGAGCGATTCATACGGGCAACCCTTACACCGGGCTTATGATCGCAAGAACGGATCATATAAAATTACAATATTTAGAGATTGGGTATAATGTAAATCCAGAAGTACTAAATAAGATCTTTAGAATTAATGGCGTCGATAATCTTAGACTCTTCTTCAATGGAAATGACCTTTTCTACAAAATATTTGATGATAAGCTCTGGTCTCATCCAGAATCATTTACCGGCGATTTTGACAATGGTTTTGGAGTACTTGAGCAGCTATCTCCATCTCAAACCTTAAGCCAAAAAGGCACTTTATCTTTTGCAAATAGATCGATCTCATTCGGTGTAAAACTTAATTTTTAATAAGATGAAAAATTACATATTTATACTTTTAACAATCATCTCGTTTTCATGCAACGACGATTTTTTAGATATAGCTCCCAAAACAGAAATAACAGATGAGCTAGTATTTGATGATCCCAGACTAGCAGAACAAGCAGTTTTGGGTGTATACCGAGGATTGTGGACCGTAGATGGATTTGAAAATTTCAATACATTTCATAATGCAGTTCTTGTGGATGAGGCAGTTTTTAATGGACATGTTTTTTCTTGGCTCACCGTCTGGTGGGAAGGTGGTGTCTCTGCTGATAATCCGTTTGGGCTAGGAGGTTTTGGCGGATATGGCCACGATAGAAAAGAATTGCACAGGTGGGATCATCTATACAAATGGATCCGACAAGCAAATTTGATGATTGAAGGGCTGAGCGAGTCAACAATCGAAGAAGATTTGAAAAATAAATTACTTGGTGAAGCCTATTTTCTAAGAGGCATATACCACTATTATGTATGGGTTCACTTTGGAGGTGCGTCATTAGTTGACCGAACTTTAACAGCTGACGATGATCTGACAAGTTATGGTAGAAGCTCATTCGCTCAAACAGTGGAATTTATCATTTCCGACTTGGATACAGCTTTTGACTATCTCGATGGTAGATTGTTGGAGAGAGGAAGAACCAATGCTTCTGCGGCTTTAGCATTAAAATCTAGAGTTCTAACATATGCTGCTAGTGATTTATATGAGCCATCAAGAAACACCAACAGCTTACATGCTAATTTCGAACATAAAGAACTCATCATGTACTCCGGGGATGATATTCCTGACGCAGCAAGTACGCAAGAGAAAAGATGGCGTAGAGCTCAGGCTGCGAGTTTAGATGCCATTAATTATAACTCCGGTTATGATTATCATCTTTCTTATTCAAGTCCTCTTGATGCCGAAACCGCCTACAATATTTACAATGATTTATATAGCGCTGGTTCCATGCAAGAGGCCGTGTTTGAGCGTGTAATTGATAAAAGTTACGACACAGATCCATTAGGTTGGGGTTCTCTTGCTGCTAATTGGTGGTATGGACCCGGAGGTTACCACTATGGAGATGGAAATGGTGCCGGACTATCTGCAACTGCTCCTCACAACGAATTTGCGGATGATTTTCAGTACGCTGAAGATACTGATGGGGATGGCTATATAGACGTTGTTGATGATTTCAGTTGGGCAAATACGGTACATACCGTAAGACCTTTCAAGAACCGAGATCCTAGAATGGAAGCCACAATTGGAATAGAGGATGGCAGATGGTTGGGGCCTCGCTATTATGATTGGCAGGTTGATTCGAACCCTTATTTTAGGGCTATAGACAATTCTTCCACCGGTAGGATGCAACTCGGAAAATATGAAATGCCTGCAAGTGGCTCTTTTGAATCTGGTACAGTTCATGGGTTAGATAACATGATAGTTGGTAATATTGATGTGCAGGCAGGGTATAGCCACAAAAAGCATCTAAGCCATACACCTGATCCGAATTTAGGATCATTTGCTACGTGGTGGACTTCAACGCCTCAAGTAGTTCTCAGACATACAGAAACATTATTAAATTATGCCGAGGCATGCATAGCACTTGGAGAAGAGGGAACTGCAAAACAGTATCTAAACTTGATCAGATTCAGAGCTGGGATGCCTGCATTGACTGAGTCAGGAACAGCACTGCTAGATCGTTACAGAAACGAAAGAAGGTTGGAATTGAGCTTTGAGGGACACAGATTTTATGATGTCAGAAGATGGGGAACCGGTCCTAAGATGACAATGCATGGTGTGAAAATTTCGGGACAATTAAAATCTGGAGTGGAGGCATTTGATTATTATTCCGGATATGATGAATCTAAGTATGATTACACTTATGAAACGTTCCCAATAGAATATTATCCAGTGATGGTATTCCCGGAAAAGTATTACTTCCGACCCATTGAAACGACCATACTGCAAAAGCAGTCTAACTTAATTCAAAACCCAGGTTATTGATAATAGTTAATTTAGTCAGGTATAACAGGGGAGCGTTGACTCCCCTGCTTTTTAATGCCTTTCAAGAGCAGTGTCTCTGAATTATTTTGTCAGAAAAGATACCTGGTATAGTGTGTAAGAATCAAACAAAAGTAGTCGGATGAAAAATATTACTATTCTGTGTCCGCTTATTTTTGTGCTCTTCAATGTCATCTTTCCAGCCCGTGCTGCAGAGGTGCATGCACTCACTGCTACTAGCCATTCGATGGGCAAAGACATGGATGTAGTGGTAATAACTCCTGAAGGATATTCAAAGACCACAAACTATCCTGTAATGTATCTTTTACATGGCTATGGTGGGAATCAAAACGACTGGGTTAAAAAAGTGCCGGAAATAAAGGATTACGCCGATCTGTACAACACTATTATTGTGTGTCCTGATGGTGGTCATTCAAGTTGGTATTTTGATAGTCCCATAGATGAAAAAGTGAGGTATGAAACTTACATATCTGTGGAACTCATTGGATGGGTGGATAGCACTTTTAGCACCGTGGCTTCTAGAGATGGGAGAGCAATAACGGGGTTGAGTATGGGCGGACACGGTGCTCTTTATCTCGCTTTTCGAAATCAAGATGTATTCGGAGCAGCAGGAAGTATGAGCGGAGGTGTTGATCTTCGCCCGTTTCCCCTAAACTGGGATATTGCCGACCAGTTAGGTGACTATGCTGAACACCCTGAAAACTGGGAGAATAATTCGGTTTTAAATCTAGTTTTTAAATTAACACCGGACAGGTTAAAAATAATTTTCGATTGTGGTACGGAAGATTTCTTCTATGAAGTGAATTACCATTTACACGAGAGATTAGTTGAGCGAAATATTCCACATAGTTTCACCATCAGGCCCGGAGCTCATAATTGGGACTACTGGTCAAATGCAATCGCCTATCACTGCTTGTTTTTTCATTTCTTTTTTACTCAATCAGGGGACGATTGAATTGATTCAGACTTTCCTGCTTTAGAAAACACCCCCCTTTACTGATGATCAAATTTATGTTTAGCTGATTTATTAGGAAATGAAAGCGCGATGACGACACGTGCAGATGCATCAGGGGGTTTATTCATTATCAACAATATTATGCGATATTTTAAGATTTTATCATTTGCTATTTCATCACTGTTGGTTAGTAATCAAAGCTTTTCGCAAGATTGGCGTGTTTTTGCAAATATTGATCGCTACAAAGAAGCTAATCTTAGTATAGGTGAACCTACTCAAGGAGTGGACAGGATTGTTTTCATGGGTAATTCGATTACGGAAGGTTGGTCGACATACATGCCGGAATTTTTTCAGGAAACAGGTTATGTAAACAGGGGTATAGGTGGACAGACAACACCCCAGATGCTCTTGAGATTTAGAACAGATGTGATCGAGCTAGAACCGAAGGCAGTGGTTATTTTAGCTGGTACTAACGATTTAGCTGGCAATACCGGCTTTACGCCGACCGAGACCATAGTTGGCAATATAAAATCTATGGCTGAGTTGGCAAGTCAAAATGGCATCAAGGTAATCTTATCATCAGTTCTACCAGCCATCGATTATCCCTGGAAACCCGGGTTAGAACCATCTTCAAAAATTATTTCGATCAATGATAGGTTAAAAGAATACGCCGATGAAAACGATTTTGTGTATCTCGATTACTATTCATCGCTGGTGGATGATAACGGTGGACTAAAGGTTCCTGAATATACCAGCGCAGATGATCTGGTTCACCCAAATAAGGCCGGGTACCTCGTTATGGAAAAATTGGCTCAAGAGGCAATCGACAAGGCATTGGAACGGAAATGATGTATGATAAGCTGGTATCTAGGTTGTTTTGTCTCGAATTTTCACAAATAATTAAGTTCAATTTATGAATCGACAACTAATATTTCTATTTACATTTTGCTTCATTTTTTGGACGACTGACGTCCTGGCACAGAAACTTCAACCGGTTGACTATGTGAACACATTGATGGGAACTGATTCGGAATTCAAGCTGTCTAATGGAAATACCTACCCTGCAATTGCGCTTCCCTGGGGTATGAACTTTTGGAGTCCTCAAACCGGTAAAATGGGTGATGGTTGGATGTATAGTTATGATGCCAATAAAATAAGGGGATTCAAACAAACTCATCAGCCAAGTCCGTGGATTAACGATTATGGTCAGTTTTCATTATTCCCTTTGACCGGCCCATTGAAAATTTCAGAAGAAGAGCGTGCAAGTTGGTTCTCACATAAAGCCGAGACTACCAAGCCGCATTATTATAAAGTTTATCTGGCCGATTATGATGTGGTTACAGAGATCACACCGACCGAACGCGCTGCAATGTTCCGGTTTACCTTCCCTGAAAATGAAGAGTCGCATGTACTGATTGATGCGTTCGATCAGGGTTCGTTCATTAAATTAATCCCGGAAGAGAATAAAGTTGTGGGCTATACAACTCGTAATAGTGGGGGAGTTCCAGATAATTTTAAAAATTATTTTGTGGTGGTTTTCGATAAGCCCTTCGTTGAGAGTGCTGTCTGGAGCAAGGATAAAATAATAAAGGGTGTTACCGAACTTCAGGGCGAACACGTTGGAGCAGCTATTCAATTTAAAACAAGAGAAGGGGAACAAGTACATGCATTGGTCGCATCTTCTTTCATTAGCTATGAACAGGCTGAACGCAATTTAAAGGAATTGGAGGGTGATAGTTTTTCTGCTGTGGTGAAGAAGGGTGAAGATATTTGGAACAAGGAACTTTCCCGAATCTCTGTAGAAGGAGGCACTGAAGAACAGATAAAAACCTTTTACTCGTGTTTGTACAGAGTATTACTTTTTCCACGGAAGTTTTACGAGTTCGATGCAGATGGGAAAATCGTTCATTACAGTCCGTACAATGGCAAGGTATTGCCTGGCTATATGTTTACCGATAATGGTTTTTGGGATACTTTCCGGGCTGTTTTCCCATTCTTCAATTTAATGTACCCTGCGTTGAATGAGAAAATACAGGAAGGTCTGGTAAATACCTATAAAGAAAGTGGTTTTCTCCCGGAATGGGCCAGCCCGGGACACCGGGATTGTATGATTGGATCTAATTCTGCCACATTGATTGCGGATGCTTATTTAAAAGGGCGGCGTGGTTATGATATTGAAACACTTTGGGAGGGTGTACTGAAAAACTCAGAAAATGAGGGTCCGCTGAGTTCTGTTGGTCGGTTCGGTGTGAATTATTACAACAAGCTAGGTTATATACCTTACGATGTTGGCGTAAATGAGAATGTTGCCCGTACACTAGAATATGCCTTTGCAGATTTTTGTATTTATAAGCTGGGAAAAGAGCTTGGAAAGCCTGAGGCTGAAATTGAAAGATTTGCGAAAAGAAGTCAGAACTATAAGAACATGTTCGACAAAGAGCAAAAACTGATGCGTGGTAAAAATGAAGATGGATCTTTCCAGCAACCCTTTAGTCCATTTAAGTGGGGTGATGCTTTTACTGAGGGAAACAGTTTGCATTATACCTGGTCGGTTTTTCACGATGTGCAGGGTTTAATTGACCTGATGGGTGGTAAGGATTCCTTTATTTCTATGCTTGATGCTGTATTTACTGTACCTCCTGTTTTTGATGAATCATATTATGGACAGGTCATTCATGAAATTCGCGAAATGCAGATCATGAACATGGGTAATTATGCGCACGGTAATCAGCCTATTCAGCATATGATTTACCTGTACAACTATGCCGGTCAGCCATGGAAAACTCAGTATTGGACGCGTGAAATAATGAATCGTTTATATACTCCGCATCCGGATGGATATTGTGGCGATGAAGATAACGGACAAACATCAGCCTGGTACGTGTTCAGCGCTATGGGATTTTATCCGGTTACTCCGGCAGTGAACGAATACGTTTTGGGTGCACCTCTATTTAAAAAAATTAGCTTAAGCCTTGAAAATGGTAAAACGATTGAAATCAATGCACCCGACAATAATCGCCAAAACCGTTATATAGATGGAATAATGTACAACGAAGAAAATTATGATAAAAACTACTTTACTTATTCTGATTTAATGGAGGGAGCTGTCATCAATATAAAAATGAACGACAAGCCAAATTATACGCGGGGAACGAAAACAACAGATTTTCCTTATTCATTTTCAAACGAAAAATAAAAATGAGATTTATAAGCTTTTTATTGTTGTTGATTTTTGGTTATTCTACTGCTGCTGCGCAGGGTTATGCGCAGCTAGTTAACACCACAATTGGGACTGAAGGCAGTGGATTAGGCTGTGGTTTCACCTATGTGGGTGCAAGTTATCCCTTTGGGATGGTACAATTCACGCCGAGTTTTTTTACGCCACAACGTGGTTTTGCTATCAATCAGCTGAGTGGGGCCGGTTGCCCACAGATGGGGAATTTTCCTGTCCTACCACTTGCAGGAAGACTCAAGAAATCGCCTAATGACATGAATTCCTATCCAGCATATAAAAATATTAATGCTGCTTATGCCGGGCATTTATCAGTAGATATGGAAGATGGAACTAAGGCAGATTTTACGGTTAATAAGCGCTCTGGAATAGCACGGTTCGATTTTAAAAACAATCCTGAGGAAGCTACGGTCATCATCGGTTCTGGTATAAATTCAACTTTTGTGGAGTTTGCACAGGTGAAAATTACATCAAATAAAACCCTTGAGGGGTTTGCCGAAGGTGGTGAATTCTGTGGTGAGCACATTGATGATTATAGGGTTTACTTTGCTGCAGAATTTGATCGACCAGCTAATAATTTGGGAACATGGCAGGGAGATGTATTATTAGATTCGAGCTTACAGGCTTATGGTGAAAATTCAGGTGCCTGGTTTACATTTGATACAAAAATGAATACGGAAATAAATTACCGTATTGCCATCTCATATGTTTCCATTGAAAATGCAAAACAAAACCTGAAAAGTAGCGATCGTAATTACAGCTTTGATGAATATAAGGAGCATACAGAAGGGGTTTGGAATGAGCATTTGAGTAAGATTAAAGTTGATTCAGAAAACCTAGACCGTAAAATTCAATTTTATACAAGCTTCTATCATTCCCTTATTCATCCAAATATTGTGAGCGATGTTAACGGTCAATATTTGGGTGCCGACTATAAAGTACATAGAGCAGAGCAGGGAAGAGATTACTATAGCACCTTTAGTCTTTGGGATACCTATCGTTCGCAGGTGCAGTTACTCGCTATGCTTTTTCCAAAAGAAAGCAGTGATATGATGCAGTCACGAGTTGATTTTGCAGAGCAGTGTGGAGGATTTGGAAGGTGGATATTAGCAAATATTGAAACAGGTATCATGCAAGGAGATCCTACCCCAATTCTCTTAGCGAATGCCTATGCCTTTGGTGCAACGGATTTTGATATTCAACGTGCATATTATCACATGAAGCGTGGTGCAACTGTACCTTTTTTGAGAGCACAAAATCAGGAGATAAGACCTCTTTTAAAAGAGTATATGCAAGACGAATTTGCACCAAATGCATCCATGATGCTTGAATACACATCTTCTGATTACGCCATCGGGCAGTTTGCAAAGAATGTGATCGGAGATTTTGATGATTCCAAGTTCTTCCTAGACAGAGCGTCGTACTGGAAAAATATTTATAACCCCGAACTAAAATGGCTTTGTTCTAGAGACAGTGAAGGAAACTGGAAGGACATCCAGCAGGACTGGAGGGAGGCAAGTTATAAAAACTACTTCTGGATGGTTCCATATGATCTCGAGACGCTGATAGACACAATTGGCGGAAAGGGCATAGCAGAAGAACGATTGGATGATTTTTTTGTCCGTTTAGATGCCTCGTATGAAGATGACTGGTTTGCCGCAGGAAATGAGCCTAATTTCCAGGCACCATGGGTTTACAATTGGACCAATGCCCCTTACAAAACAACGCATGTGATAAAAAGGATAATGAACGAGATTTACAGCAGTGAGCCAGATGGTTTGCCGGGCAATGAAGATGTAGGAGCAATGGGGTCTTGGTATGTACTAGCCTCAATAGGGCTGTATCCGGTGGTTCCAGGGGTAGCCGGGTTTTCAGTGAACTTACCTCAATTTGAAAGAATAACAGTTGATTTACCAAAAGGAGGCTTATTCATAACAGGTGGCACTTCAAAAACGGCGTACATTCAATCACTAAAAGTTAATGGTGAAAAGATTGATTCAAGCTGGATAGACTGGGATAGCATTAAAAACGGAGGAAACATTGACTTTCAGAGGACAATAAAAGCGGGGCATAAGTGGGGGACTGCCAGGGCAAAAGCAGCAAGGCGAAAATAGATAGTCCGAACATCAACCTATTTGGGATGATGTTCTGGATGCAATTAATCAGATAGCGTAACGAGTGATGAAAAGATTTGCCATAGGTGCGGATATTGGAGGGAGTCATATCAGCTGTGCACTTGTAGATATGTCTGAGGGGCATATTATAAAGGGTAGTTTTGTTGAGAAGCGTATAGATAATCAGGCCGGTTCCGAAATTATCCTTAGAGCCTGGGCTGAGGCACTGCGAGTAATAATTAATGCAATTGGAAAGGAAAATCTTGCAGGAATTGGTTTTGCAATGCCCGGTCCATTTCTATATGATCAGGGGATTGCAAAATTCGATGCCTCTGTGGCAAAGTTTGAGCATCTATATGATGTTAATGTTGCCAGGGAATTGGCTTTCAAGCTTGATTTGTATGATTCAGTGCCCTTAAGGTTTATGAATGATGCCTCGGCATTCGCAGTAGGTGAGGCGTGGGTAGGTACAGCAGCAAATGTTTCTAAGAGCGTTTCTATAACGTTAGGGACTGGTTTTGGATCAGCATTTATTGAAAACGGGATTCCGGTGGTTGAACGTAAGGGAGTTCCTCCTATGGGTCGTCTGTGGCACTTGCCATTTAAACATGGGATAGCAGATGACTCCTTTTCTTCCAGATGGTTTATTTCCCGCTGGAAGGAAATATCTGGAAACGAAGTCAATGGGGTAAGACCTATAGCGGAAGAGGCTAGTAGTAATCCTGCTGCAAAGGCCTTGTTTACCGAATATGGTCAGAATATAGGTAGTTTTTTAGGACCCTGGTTACGGGAGTTTAATGCAGAAGTGTTGGTATTTGGTGGCAATGTCTCGCGAGCCTGGAACTTATTCAGCAAGCCTCTGCAAACCACCTTAAATAAAAGCGGAGTAACCGCTAACGCAGCCGTATCAACACTGAAAGAAAGTGCTGCCATTATCGGAAGTGCCAGAATGATCGACGAGGAATTCTGGAAATCGATAGTACCCGCACTTCCTAAGATGTAACATTCAGAAGCCGTAATAGATTGAATAATGCTTCATTTGTATTATTCTACTACGAAGTGATCTTTCCATGCTGTGAGTTAGTTCTCAACAAGCAAAAGAAAAAGACCACAATGAAAGCTCGGCCTAGCTTGTGTCAGTTAAAGATAAGCTTTTCCTATTTCAGCCTGAACTGATCTATTGTAATCTTTTAGATGGTAAGATTTACGATCAGGAAATGACTTTACTAAGAGGGAGGTGTCCATTACTTGCGATCATTCCATATCAAATCTCCCCACAACATGAATATGTCTCTAAAGGTGATTGATTGAAATGGGAAAAATCTTTCTTACGACCATCAGTAATTAGTTCAGGTTTCAAATCACTTTACGTAATAGGGGGAGTAAATGAAAATACGGAAACAAAAAACCCTCATTGTCATGGAAACAACGAGGGTTTTTAATTTGATCTGTCGGGGTAGTAGGATTCGAACCTACGACCCCCTGCTCCCAAAGCAGGTACGCT
>JAYPLE010000011.1:0-340 GCA_038129245.1 Flammeovirgaceae bacterium
ATTTAACCTTACCAGTATCGATACACTTCATGGGGTCCGAAATCCAGTAGATTTACGGCCTTATCTGGCTTAGCACCCAGGTTCAGTGCGAGTTTCTTTGAAGGTTCATTCTCTGCATCGATGTAACTTACCAAAGTGGGAAGTGCTAGATCCTCTAAGGCGTATTTTTTGACGGCAAGTCCCGCCTCGGTTCCATATCCTTTCCCTTGATACTCTGGTAGCAACCAGTACCCCAATTCGGGTTCCGGCCATGGATCTGAATTCCAGAGACCGATGGTACCGACAACCGCTTGGCTCATTTTTTCTTCCAGTGCTAGATAGGAGTAACCGAGCAGTTGGA
>JAYPLE010000011.1:350-72339 GCA_038129245.1 Flammeovirgaceae bacterium
CAATATAAGTGGCCATCAGTCGCCAAGCTTCTTCCTTGCTTTTTATGCCTCCTACAAAGCGTGCGGTTTTATTTGAAGCGAAGTAATTAGCGAAAATGGGGTAGTCATCCAATTTCCATTGGCGGAATGTGAGTCGTTCAGTTTCAAGTCCAATCAATTCTGGAGTTCTTTTTCATCTTACTAAAGGATTTATTATGCAATCAACAGGCTAATGCTAACTAAAATGGCAGCTAAAGTCTATTCGATGTGAATCAAAATGATCTACCTGCTCCAATGTAGAGCCCCTCTGCAAAGGAAAAACCAAATCTATAAAACCTATGAATCTTGTCTTCTTCAACCTCATGAAACCTATATCCAAGAGTACCAGATATTGGAAACTCCGTGACTCGATTATAACCTAAGTACAACATGGGACCTATGCCAGCTTCTATTTGATGTTTTCCTTCTCCAAATAGTAATCCGAACTGTCCATAGATACTGCTTGCGGACCATGAATCCCAACCATCCGTTTGAAGATATAATCCAGTACCTAATTTAAGAAAAACTGATGCTGATCCTTGTCTAGAAATGATTGATAACATGTTTCCGGTTACATTGAGATATGAATTTCCATAACCCAAACTCATATCTAAACCGTTATTTTTTGGTTTTGGAGTAGCTTCTTCCTGTTCTTGTGCAAACGTGCTGGATGTTACAAAGAGCAAGAAGAAAGAATAGAGTGAAAGAGTATGTACTAGATAGTTCGCATTGGCCTTGGTCATTACGCAATATAGTTGTTCATCTTGTAAGCCCTCTCATATTAACATTTATTAAAGATCTTTAGATTGGATCTTTTCGACTACTGTTTGTCGGATGTTGTCTTAAATTTTAACTACCAGCGACTTAGTATTTCAACCTCGGTTGCGGGATTTACATCATCATTTGGGTCGATGGCGATTCCAGCTTTTACCATTACTCGGATCGGTGTTCCTTCTTCCTTTAAGCAAAGATCTATGTTGTTGTCATTGTCATCTAAGTCGGCCAATTGAAAGGGTCTAACCAGCATCGTATCAGCTCCATTGACCATCATTACCTGAAAAGCATCCAACTCCTCGTCACCAAGTTCTCCTCCTTCGGTATTTCGTACACCTCCAGACCAAACTGCCTTTACAATCTGATTTGTTTCGTTTTTGGGGCAATCACACCCAGTTCCCTCTTCTACATAAGGATAGTCTTCCGAGAAAGTAAAATATTCTGCATAGCTCAATATTGGACCTGCAGGTAACGGGATCACTGTTTGCGTTTGTCCCTTAAAGTTGACACCTGTCCTGCTTAATATGTCACCGACGATTTCCAGTGATACGGGTGGGTTATCAGGAAAGTCCCCATAATCGCCGATTAGCAATGCAGTTCTCAACTCAAACTCCTCTTCTGCAGGGAGCAGCGTCACTGCAATAACTTGTTTTTTCTCTCCATTTTGGGTGGTGAACTCAAAGTCAGAAGCATCCAGCGTACTCGGATCTACTTCCAGGGAAAAGATAACAGGAGTTCCATCGTTGCCTGGTGCATTTTTATCCAATGCCCTGGCCCGAGGAGGTAGTGCGTTGTCCAATCCGAAAAAAACGGTTAGAATTTTGGCTTCCCTTGTTTTATCTATTTCTGGGACCTCATTGGATAAACGAATTTCTCTTCTGGCATTTTCTATGCTATCGCAAGAAACCAGGCCGCCATATAAGCAGATGATTAAAAAAAGCATTTTCCTAGCATCTCGAATGCTAGCTAGTTTCGGTAGTTTCATAATTTCTAAGTCACCTCAGAAAGTTATGAACATTATGCTATTAATTCTTTTGAGGGATTCCATTTTTCCAAGACTTCTAGTAACGGATCCTTCAAAATGGGTTTGGTCAGGTAATCTTTAAATCCAATAGCAAAACATTTTTCCTTTTCATCTGACATTGCATAAGCTGATTGAGCTATGATAATGGCTTCTGGGTCCAATTTTAGAATTTCCTCAGCTGCCTCAAAGCCATTCATAACCGGCATGTTGATGTCCATTAAGACCAGGTCTATGTCTTTTCGAAGCTTGTACAGGTCTACTGCTACCTTCCCATTTTTGGCAAAGTAAAGTTTTACATCCAGGTCTTTCAGCGCGTCTTTAAAATACATCCTGGCAGTGGCTCCATCCTCTACTATGAGCAGGGTCATCCCTGCGATGGAGGCTCCATCCAGATGTGAAAGCTCGATTGTCTCTAGATTGATTTCAGCAGGCTTGTATGGAATTTTGAAGGTGAATTTTGTGCCGACATGTAGCTTGGATGTGACGGTTATGCTGCCACCTAGTAATTCTACGATTCCTTTACAAATCGTCAAGCCAAGCCCAGCTCCCGATAGGTTCATTGAGATATTTTGACCAGCTTGTTCAAATCGTTCAAAAATGGTATCTAACTTATTTTTCGGGATTCCGATTCCCTGATCTTCAACGAAGAATTCAATGAAACCTGCCTGTGGTGGTAGGAACCCAAAATTAATGGTTCCTTTTTCGGAAAACTTGAGTGCATTGCCGAGTAGATTGGAGATTACCTGTCGGATTCGATGACCGTCGCTGACGATACGAAGTGACTCACTTGAAGGAGGTATTGCTAATTCAAAGCCTACCTCAGGTTTATCATGCACCAATTTTATCTCATTGAAGAGTGTTTCAAGATCAGTCATCAGGGTTGTGAGTTCACATTCTTTCTCAATAATTCGCAATTGATTAGAACCCATTTTCGAAATGTCAATAATATCATCAATGAGCTGAAGAAGCTGTATTGAATTTCGATCAATGATGTCTAAGTACTGCTTTCTCTTTTTGAATGGAATTCCTTTTTTCTTCAATAATTCAGAAAACCCGATAACACCATTAATAGGCGTTCTGATCTCATGACTCATATTGGAAAGGAAGATGTCTTTCAGTTTATTGGCTTCTACTGCCTCATTTCTTGCCTTCTCCAATTCTTTTAATTCAGAGATCTCAATGAAAGAACCCATAAATGAAGTTACTTGGCCTTCTTCGTTGTACTCATAAGGTGAATCAATAGAATAACAATAGATGTATCGACCGTTTTTCTTTTTAAATCGATACTCCAGTTCAATATTCTTTTCACCCCCAGCAAGTCTTTTCATATGATCATCCAGTTTTGCTCTATCCTCCGGGTGAAATAGCTCGAAGAATTCGGAGGGTGAAAACGCATTCATCTCCTCCTTGGAATAACCGAGAATTGATTCGTACTGCTTATTGACGTAGGTATTGAGGCCTTGTACGAAATCGTAGATGTAGATACCTGAGGTGCTATAGTTGAGCAGTATGTCTGAAAGGCGTTTCTCTTTCTCAAGTTGTAGAATGTCTTCTTTTTTCGTTGTAATATCTACATCAATACCGATGACCTGTATGAGCTCTCCGTCGGGATTTTTCCGAACTATAGCGGAAGTTTCAAGATGCCTGATTTTACCAGAAGTCGTAATTATCCTATAATTAATTGAATCGATGGATTGACCGATAAATGTTTTATTGATGTTTTTGTCGAAGAATGGAAGATCATCAGAGTGAATCTTCTTTCGCCAATTCTTTAGTGTACCGTCAAATTCTTCTTTATCAATCTCATAGTTCGAATACATCTCATCGTTCCATTCGACCTACTCAGACTCACAATTGATGACCCATATCCCCAAATGACCTGCTTTAATGGCCAGGTTGGACTGCATTAATAGCTGCTGCATGGAATCTTCTAATTTTTTCCGGTCAGTGAGATCGCGGATAGTGCCCACTAGGTAACGATTTCCGGCTTTATCCAAGAACCTTGATTTTCTGGTGGAGATGGTTTGCGTTTGATTTGGGGCAAGGGTAAGTGTCTCTTCAATGATACTCTCTTCACCTGTTCTGATCACATCGTAATCTACTTTTAAGAAATGCTCTCTCTCTTCGGGTGGGACGTGTTCCGCTAGCGTCAAACCTAGAATGTCGTCTCTGTCCAGTCCAAAAAGTGAGCAAAATGAATCGTTAACCAACAATAGCCGGCTTTCTTCATCCTTAACAAATAAAGGATCACTTACGTGATTGAGGATTTTTGTCAGATACTGTTCTTTTTCCTCGACCAGTTCTTTTGCTTTCAGCAATTCTTGTTCATTTTTTTTCCGTCTGGTGATATCCTGTATGGCCCCGTTGAGCTTTACACCTTTTCCTTTTTCCTTAGTAACATGACAGTTTGTAAAGACATGCAGATGTCTTCCTTTTGCCGTTATTAGTTCTAACTCTAACTCGTATCCTTCGCCATCAGTGATCGCTTTATCGATCGCTTTTTTAAGTATTAGTTGAGATTCAGGAGTATAAAAGTCGATGCCTGAGTCTTTCGAAGGATTAAATTCATCGGGTGTTGTATCATGAATTTTGTAGGTCTCGGCCGTCCAGTAAAGTTCACCGGTTTTCAAGTTGAGTTCCCATCCTCCAACTTTTGCAATACTATTGGTCGCTTCCAGCAGGGTATTACTTCTGTTAAGTAATTGCAGGGTTTCGTCCTCATTAGAATTTGATTTGCTTGTTTTCATGATGAGATGATTTGAGTGGTATTAGTTAAGTCACGTCCATTGGAAATTACCTTGATAGACTGGAGTAAGCGATCGGTGCTGACTTCTGGAGGAAGAATGCCTCCGATGCAGCTGTATTTGCTAATAAATGAAACTGCGTCCTTATTTTCCAACTTAGATATGAGTAGCAAGTGTATTTCGGAGGTAGATTCGTTCAGATCGAGCAGTTCTTCTACCGCTGGAGTAAGCATTTCGAACTCGAGAACAGCTGTTGATATCCTGTGCTCCAAAAGTGCTTCCTGAAAATCGTTAATATGGTTATATACTGAAAGATCGATTTTGGAATCGGCAGCTGGTAGATCAACCAAATGTCCGCTTGTTGGTCTGTCATACCAAAAGCTTACTGCGTAATAGTCTCTATGTGCAGTTAAGTATTCAAACAATGCATCATGGTCCTGCTTGACATCCGACAGTAACGGCACGATATGCTCTGGTTTTTGGCTTCCTTTGATGATATCCTGCATCATAATTACATAATCCACGATTTTTTCATTTCCCAAAATCCTTCCCGAACCCAACATTTGATGTAGGACAGACCTTACCTCTGCGACGCTCAATTCATGAATTTGGGACTGAAGAGTATCAATATACCCATCCATTTCTCTTAAAAAAGTGGATAGCAGGCCCCAATTGGTTTTCAATTTTTGATTTATGGAATTCATAAAAAGGTCGTTATTATTAATACTTACTGGCTTGTGCAATAGCCCAAGAAACAAATAGTTAGGACCTTTAATTATGACGCTATATTGCTGAAAAACTGATAATTATCATGGTATATTTAATTGTGGCATGTGGCCACTATCATTCAGATTCAGTTTTTTACTGCTAAAAAACCTATTAAGATAGCCAGTTTGGTATAAGAATATTAGGACATTGTAGGTATATCAGTATTGATCACCTGGCAGCCCGTTGTAGCGCTAGATTCAACTTTAATTATGTCCTGGCTTATTGCATTCCCCAATTTTTGGAATCAACTTTAATGGATGCAGGAAGCTGGACTGAAGAAAACGTTAGGGCCATTGATGCTGTGGGGATTAGGCGTGGGGTACGTCATCTCTGGTATGTATTTTGGCTGGAACTTGGGCCTTGCAGAAGGTGGAACCTACGGATTGGCTATTGCCACTTTTTTTATCATCGTCATGTATGTGACGTTTACCTTTAGTTATACAGAGCTGGCTTGCGCGATTCCAAAAGCAGGAGGGGCATTTGATTATGCAGAACGAGGGTTAGGAAAGCACCTTGGGTTTTTGGCGGGGATGGCCCAAAACATAGAGTTCATATTTGCACCACCAGCTATTGCCGCTGCAATTGGAGCTTATCTCAATTTATTCTATCCTGAGGTACACGTTTTGACTTTTGCTATTTCGGCTTACCTGATTTTTACTTGCATCAACATTATCGGTGTAAAGCTTGCCGCCTCTTTTGAGTTGGTTATTACCATATTGGCCGTGGTGGAGTTATTGATTTTCGCCGGCGTAGCCTTACCGGAATTCGATGCAGCCAACTTACATATCAATCCTATGCCAAGAGACTTTGAAGGAGCTTTTGCTGCGATTCCTTTTGCGATTTGGTTCTTTTTGGCAATAGAAGGTGTCGCGAATGTAGCAGAGGAAGCAACCAACCCACAGCGAAACATCTTGATTGGGTTTGGGAGTGCTATCCTTACCTTGACCGTATTGTGCATTCTGACCTTCACTTCATCGGTGGGGGTGGCAGGTTGGGAAGCCATCGTGTACCCAGAGGGAAGCACAGAAGCTTCAGACTCACCTTTGCCTTTGGCTTTGGCCAAGATCGTATCAGAAGGACACATCTTATATAAATTGTTGGTGGGGATAGGTTTATTGGGGCTTGTGGCTTCCTTTCATGGTATTATCCTGGCAGCAGGAAGATCCACTTATGAGTTTGGTAAAGTAGGGAATGCCCCTGCAGCTGTGGGAAAAGTGAACCAACGATTCAGCACGCCAGCAAATGCCTTAGTGGTCAACATGTTCATTGGTTTGATTGCTTTGTATACTGGTAAAACAGGTGAGATTATCACCATTGCGTGCTTTGGAGCATTGTCGTTGTACATTATTTCAATGATCTCATTTTTCGCTTTACGCAAAAAGGAGCCGGATATGGAGCGACCTTTCAAAGTCCCTCTTTATCCTATTTTTCCATTGTTGGCTTTGTCCATCGCCACTTTTTCTTTGGTAGCCATGACGTACTATAACCTGACGCTGGCCGGTATCTTCTTTGGTATCATGCTGGGATCGTATCTCGTCTTTGTGCTGGTTGTCAAAAGGGAGGACCGTACCACTTAATTATTCATTTTATGACAAAAGAAGAAATCAAAAAAATCACTTCGGACAGCCTACACAATAAAGTACGTGTGGCGGTAACCGATATTGACGGCATCCTGCGGGGTAAGTTGATGCATCGAGATAAGTTTTTATCTGCGTTAGATGCTGGTTTTGGGTTTTGCGATGTGGTATTTGGTTGGGATGCAAACGATCAACTGTATGATCGATCTGATGTGACTGGATGGCATACGGGTTATCCGGATGCGGAAGCCAGACTAGATTTGGATACTTTTCGGTTGATTCCTTGGGAAGATGAACTGCCTTTTGTGCTGGGTGATTTTGACAAAGGAGTAGGAGGGAGTTTCGAAGCTTGTCCCCGGAGTTTATTGAAACGTATTATTAATCAATCTGAGTCGGAAGGATACTTTCCCATATTTTCTCAAGAGTTTGAGTGGTTCAATTTCTCAGAAGATAATAAAAGTCTCCAGGATAAGGCATTCACTGCTCCGGAACCTCTTACGCCTGGTATGTTCGGTTATTCTATTCTAAGAGCTTCAGAAAATAGCGCCTACTTCGATGACCTCTTTGAGTTACTAGGCCAGTTTGATATACCGTTGGAAGGTCTACATACAGAGACAGGTCCGGGAGTTTATGAAGCAGCCATTCAGTATTCAGATGCGCTGAAAGCAGCAGATCGGGCGGTACTGTTCAAGACATCCGTCAAGGAGATTGCGATGCGTCACGGCATTATGGCCACCTTTATGGCGAAACCGCATCAGGAGATGCCGGGTTGCAGTGGTCATGTGCATCAAAGTTTGCAAGACGCATCCGGGAAAAACTTGTTTTTTGATGAGCAATCAGAAGACAAAATGAGTGACGCGATGAAAAGCTACATGGCCGGTCAGTTGCATTGTTTGCCTATCATGTTACCGATGCTTGCGCCGACTATCAACAGCTATAAACGACTAGTTGAGGGAGCATGGGCGCCTACTACCTTGACTTGGGGGGTCGATAACCGAACGGTAGCACTGAGAGCATTACCCCTTACTTCAAAGTCAACTCGATTGGAAACCAGGGTGGTGGGTTCTGATGTTAACCCTTACCTAGCCATAGCGGCTTGTTTAGCAGCTGGGCTGTATGGAGTGAAGAATAAGGTGAGCCTGGAGGTCCCTGCAACCAAGGGTAATGGCTATGAGAACACCAGCAACGGCATTCTTCCCAGAAACTTAAAGGAAGCTTCTGATGCCATGAGAGGCTCTGACCTGGCAAAGGAGTTGTTTGGTGAAGCCTTCGTGGATCATTTTACGATGACGCGGGATTGGGAGTGGCGAGACTTTCAGAAGCAGGTTACCGACTGGGAGATGAAACGTTATTTTGAGATAATATAGTTTGTAGCGATTGCTACCTATTCTTGGAGTAGCATAGCAGTATAAATGAGTACGATGATTTATCAATACAATTTCCCAACTACGATTCGATTTGGATCGGGTGCCATCAAGGAGTTGCCTGCCTATCTCAAAGATCAAGGATTGCAACGGCCAATGATCTCTACTGATGCTACAGTCGCAGAATTGGATTTCATGAAAGCCATCGTCAAGGACCTGGAAGCAGCAGGTTTATATGTGGAGGTCTTCAGTGAAATCCACAGCAATCCGGTGAAGTCGGATGTATTGAAGGGAGGAGATTTTTACCATCAAACGAAAAGAGACTCTATCGTGGGAATAGGAGGAGGGGCTGCTCTAGATGTGGCGCGTGCCATTGTTCTACGAGTCAATCACCATCGAGACCTTTTTGATTACGATGATTTGATCGGAGGGGAGATTTATGTGACGGAGGAAGTTCCTCATTTTGTGACGGTGCCTACAACGTCCGGGACGGGTAGCGAAGTAGGTCGTTCTGCTGTGATCTCAGAGGACAAATCCAAAAAGAAGAGAATTCTATTTAGTCCCAAATTACTTGCAAAGACGGTGTTTGCAGATCCAATACTGACCATGGAATTACCACCCTTCATCACGGCCGCCACGGGAATGGATGCATTAACTCATAACATCGAAGCTTACCTTGCCAAGGGTTTTCATCCTATTTGCGATGGGATTGCATTGGAAGGTATTAAACTAATTGCCAAGTCATTGGTATCTGCTACCACAAACCCTGATATACAATCTCGTTCAGACATGCTACTTGCATCTTTGATGGGAGCGGTTGCCTTTCAAAAAGGATTAGGAATTGTCCATAGTCTGGCTCATCCAATGTCAAGCTTACTGGATACTCACCACGGGTTGGCAAATGCAGTTAATTTACCTTATGGGCTAGCATATAATTATGAAGGATTAGAAGGTCGATATAATGACCTCGCATTAGCATTTGGATTAGGGAGTCAAGCTGGATCACAGCTCGTTGAACGGCTTAAGGAATTAAATGCAGAATTGGGACTTCCAACTCGTTTATCCGATGTGGGTGTTAATCAAGGGCATATTGAACGGCTTTCTGAATTAGCAACACAGGATTTCTGTTTACCGAGTAATCCAAAACCTGCCAGCAAAGAAGATTTCATCAACATCTATCAAGGGGCCTTATGATCAAGCTGGGGATTTCTGCAGGCTTTGAATACGCCAATCGCGACCGTACAGTCTTTGGTCCTAAGACGCTTAGTTATATCGAGAATGATATGGCACGCTATGTGAGTAGAAAGGGAATACTGCCAGTATTAATTCCTGATATTGAAGCGTCCTTACAAAAGGGCATACTAGATGAAATGGATGGGTTCTTGTTTCAAGGAGGTGCAGACATTGCACCGGAAACATATGGTGAACAGCCACTAGGGAGATGGAGAGGTGATCGGGTGCGTGATGTATACGAATTAGATATACTAGACTATGCCATCAAAAATAGAAAGCCCGTGTTGGGTATTTGTCGTGGTTTTCAATTAATGAATGTGTACTTCGGCGGGACCTTGTATCAGGATATCTTAACTCAGAATCCGGATTGTGAATCGCACCGTGTTACCGATTTGTACGATGCACACAAGCATGAGATCTGCTTTGTAGCAGGTAGTTTTTTTGCTGAACTTTATGAGAAAGTCGAGCATCCCCGGGTCAATTCCATTCACCATCAAGCAGTCAAAGAATTGGGTGAAGACCTGGATGTATATGCCCGGTCGCCCGATGGGTTAATAGAGGCTTTCGGATACAGAGAGGAACCAGCTGGCAAAGTGATGGGTGTACAGTGGCACCCGGAGTTTACTCCTACCATGCCTGACGAATTGATCGAGGCAGATCAGTTATTTGAAGCATTTTTATCCCATTTGAAATCATGAGATTGGATATTGTCAATCCTGCCTCCGAGGAGGTCATCGCACAGCTTGAGACAGACACAAAAAAAGCGATTCAAGATAAAATCGCTTTGCTGAGAAAAGGGCAAAACTCGTGGAAACAAGTTTCGGTGAAAGATAGAGTGGCTTGTATATCCGGGTTTGGGAAACTGATTCAGCAGAACAAGCAAGAGCTTGCGGAAACCTTAACAAAGGAAACCGGTAAGCCATTGCAGCAGTCACTTAATGAAATCACAGGTGCTCATAACCGAATCGATCATTTGGAGAAATATGCTAGAAAATGGTTGGCTAATGAAACGTTGATCGATCAGGGTGCAACATTGGAGTACATCCAATACGAGCCTCTCGGCGTAGTCGCAAATATTTCTGCCTGGAATTTTCCATATAATGTGGGATACAATGTGTTCTTGTATGCTTTGGTAGCAGGGAATGGCGTACTTTATAAACCTTCGGAATATGCTTCCCTTACAGGGCTTGCTTTTCAAGAATACTTATACCAAGCTGGGATTCCCAAAGATGCATTTCAGGTGGTGATCGGAGCAGGTGAAGTGGGTCAGTTTTTATTAGACGCGGGTTTGGATGGATACTTTTTTACTGGATCGTTAAAAACAGGACAATATATCGCACGGCAAGTAGCACCCAAGATGATACCCCTACAGTTAGAGTTGGGAGGAAAGGACCCTCTTTATGTGATGGATGATGTAGTGGATATAAAACAGGCAGCAATCAACGCAGCAGAGGGAGCATTCTATAACAATGGGCAAAGCTGTTGTGCAGTAGAACGTCTCTACGTAGCTGATAATATTTACGATGAGTTTGTGAAGCATTTTGTGGAGGAGGTAGAATCTTACATAATTGGTAATCCAGACTCACTGGAGACCTTTGTTGGTCCCCTTACCAGAAATCATCAAAGAGGGGTATTGGAGCAACAAGTGGCAGACGCCACTGCCAAGGGCGCTCAGCTTGAGATAGGAGGAAGGAAAATCGAAGGAAAGGGCTATTATTTCGAACCTACTATACTAACAAATGTCAAGCATAACATGAAAGTCATGCATGACGAGTCCTTTGGTCCAATCATTGGTATACAAAGAGTGTCGTCGGATGAAGAAGCGGTGAGACTCATGTTAGACACTGAATTTGGGTTGACTGCTGCAGTATTTTCTTCGGATGAAGCAAGGGCAAAAAAGGTACTAGCTCAGATGGATACCGGAACAGTCTATTGGAACTGTTGTGATCGTGTAAGTCCAAACTTACCATGGTCAGGACGAAAGAGCTCGGGATTAGGGTCTACTTTATCCTCACAAGGTATCCGAGCATTTGTGCAGCCAAAGGCGTATCAGATGCGTCCGGCGTAGGAGCAATCTAGTTAGTAGTATAGCTGTCCGGAAGACGTTTTAGTTCTGGTTCAAAGCCGATTAATTTGCAGTAGCCTGGTTGTCAAATATCATTCAATAAGGCCATCTACAAGTATTTATCGTAGAATTGCTCCCAAGCTTCGTATTGGAAGCGATTGGCTCTTTTGGATACATCCGCTTTGCTGTCGGTTGTTTCAAACGCATGATAGGCCTTTTCAAAAAGCTCAAACTTCACGGGTACTCCTGCAGATTTCAGAGATTCAACATATGTAATGGTTTCGTCTTTGAAAGGTTCCAACTCTCCCACAAATGTGATGGTAGGAGGTAAATGGTTAAATTTTGTAGACAAAGCAGGGGAGGCGTAAGTAGGAATTTCTCCTTCGATGTTTTGTAAATAGGTTTTCCAACCCAGCTTATTGCTTTTTGCATTCCAGGTTGGAACTCCTTTGTCCATCGCTTTGGCTGATTCCGTATTTTGACGGCAGTCGATCATGGGGTAAATCGGCATTTGGAAAGCCAAGTTTACGTCACCTTTATCGCACGCTTTCAGTGTAACTGCAGCAGTCAGACCACCTCCGGCACTGTGACCTCCGACCACAAACTTGTCCGAACGGATATTTAATGACTCAGCATTTTCTTTCATCCATAGCAAAGTGTCGTAACAGTCATTAAATCCATCCGGATACCCATGCTTCAGTCCTTTTCGATAATCCACTGCCACTACTACACATTTTCTGCGCTTGATGTATTGTTCTATGACATTCAAAGAAATTTCAGGGATACCGATCAGGTAGCCGCCTCCATGTATATATAATAAAGCAGGTAGTATTTCTTCTGTATCAGGTCTAAAGATCCGGATGCGGATATCGGGCCCATCATTTCTGCTCGGAATGTAGCATTCTTCATTTCGAAGGTCTTTGATTCTCTGCCCTTTGGTAAAATAGGACGAACTATGTAGCATTTTGACACCCCACGGCTTAGAGATGAGGTAGCTAAGGATCCTCAGTGGTCCTACCAATTTTTGGAGGTCTATATCAAATGCAGATTTTTTGACTTTTGGCATTTTGATTCCTTTAGTTAACGGATTTATAATATTTCATCGCTTCCGGAATGAAGGCTTTGGTATCCTCAATTCGACTTTGCTGAGAAGGATGAGAGGAGAGAAATTCCGGAGGAGCTTGTCCGCCTCCTTTTGCTGCCATGCGTTCCCATAGTTTGGGTGCTTCGTTGACATCATACCCTGCCATGGCCATGAAGATCATGCCGAGGCGATCTGCTTCTCTTTCGTGCAGTCGACTAAAAGGCAACATCACGCCAACCTGTGCTCCCGCTCCGTATGCAGCCATCATCATTTGCTGACTAGCTTCAGGCTTGTCTTGCATATAAACAGATAGTGCAACCTGCCCCGCTTGCGCCAGTAGCCCTTGTGTCATGCGTTCATTACCATGTCCCGCAATCACATGTGCGATTTCATGCCCCATTACGACGGCCAGTCCGTCTTCGTCTTGTGTGATGGGGAGTATTCCGGTGTAGAAAACGATCTTTCCTCCTGGCATAGCCCATGCGTTTACCGTTCCGTCTTCTATCAGGTTAAACTCCCATTGAAATCCGTTTAGCTTATCACTCAGCCCATTTTGTGCCATGTACTCCTCTACGGATTTTTGAATTCTTGTTCCAACCGTTTTCACCAACTGTGTCTGATCTGGGTCGGAGGATACACTATTATTGCTGATGAACTGCTTGTATTGATCAAAACTCATTGGTAATAAAGTCGCATTGGGAATTAGCGCGAGCTGTCTTCTCCCCGTGATGGCTACCTTAGAGCATGCAACAATGAATAAAGCAAGGAGTACGTAAATATGTATTTTAGAAAATTTCATGGTTTGATAGATGGGTATACTCTTATATGATCATTTATTTATTTTAATATGATAAAAGCAGTTAGCAAATTACCGAGCTGAGGTTGTATAGTGATCTATTTTTTAATCTGACTTTTGAGGGATTTATTAAATTTACTTATCTCATAAATTTATTCACCATGCAGAAAAGTATTTTCTTGATTTCCCTAATGCTTGTTTTTTCTACGGCTGCGGTCAACCCGGATCAGAACAAACTCAGTAAGTGGATAGAAAAAGATCTTCCATATTTGATTGAATTTTATGAAACAGTGCATCAAAACCCTGAGGTTTCATTGCGGGAAGAACAAACAGCTAAGAAATTGGCGGAGGAACTTAGGAAGATAGGAATCGAGGTAACAGAAGGAGTAGGTGGCTTTGGCATTGTAGGAATTTTGAAGAATGGGGAGGGACCTACCATCTTATATCGTACCGATATGGATGCGCTGCCTATGCATGAAAAAACAGATCTTGATTACGCCAGTAAAGTTCAGATCAAGCACAAAGGAATTGAGACCGGGGTGATGCATTCTTGCGGGCATGATATGCACATGACGTCGTGGTTGGGAACGGCCAGGGCTTTGGCAAACAATCGGGAATCATGGAATGGAACGCTAATGTTGATTGGTCAACCGGCTGAAGAGATTGGAGCAGGAGCCCGAATGATGCTGGAAGACGGTTTATATGAAAGATTCGAAGTGCCTGATTTTGGTTTAGGGTTACACTGCAGTCCAGCCATCGAAGCGGGCAAGATCGGTTTGATTCCCGGCTACACTTTAGCCAATGCGGAAATGATTGAGATTGATATATTTGGGGTAGGGGGACATGGTGCAGCGCCTGACATGACCATTGACCCAGTTGTACTGGCAAGTGGTATTATCATGGATTTGCAGACCATTGTCAGTAGAAACGTCACGCCTCTGGATGATGCAGTGGTAACAGTAGGTGCGATTCAGGGAGGTACAGTTGGGAATATCATTCCGGATAAAGTGACCTTAAAGTTGACAGTTCGCACATTTAAAGATGAGGTAAGAGCGCTTGTTCACAGGAGAATCAAGGAGATCTGTAAGGGTAACGCGGTAGCTGCTGGTCTCTCTGAAGACAAGTGGCCAGAAGTTAGAATACCGAACAAGTTTACGCCTGCTAACTACAATGACCCACGGCTAACAGCGCAATTGCTTAGTTCAGCTAAACGTACAATCGGATCTGAAAACGTGATGTCACCCGACCCTATCATGGGAGGAGAGGATTTTGCTTTATACGGTAGGACAGAACACGATGTGCCAACTGCGATGTATTGGTTAGGGACAATTACAAAGGAAAAACTTGCTGGTGGAGACTTCCCTGGGTTGCATTCTCCTTTTTATTACCCGGAAAGCGAACCCACCATCAGAACAGCCGTCAATGTCTCTTCGAACATGCTGATGGACTTATTTAATTCTGGAGAATAACGACCTGCTGTGGAGCAGTGGGATAGGTGAATTTTAGGTAGGTGGACTGATCTCCCTGCTTCACGACTACTATATTCATTTGAGTGGGAAATAACTCTATGAAAAAAGATGCAGTTACGGATAATGCTATTTCTTGTTCCTTTAGCGGGGCGCTTAGTTGGATAAAGTGAGCATCTCCTTCGATTGAGGATCCCATGTAGTGAAGAGTCAGAGTATTATCTTTTTCGTTTTTCAAGGTTAAATACAGCCGAAAGTAATCTTCTATCAACTTTGAATTCGCATCAACGAAATGTGCTAGCTCGCCGGATTGATACGAAGCTGGATCATGGTTTTTGATAGCATCTCGTAAGTCGTCTGAAAAAACTTTAACGGTGATTAGTATTTCTTTTTCTTTGAATTTAAGCTCAGTAGAGGATAAATACAACGCATGATCCAATACGAATTCAAACTTTGGGATCGCAATCAAATGGAAATAGAACAACGTGAAAATTGATACCATGTGCTTAGTGCTGCAATTCGCATATTAAGGGAATTGTAAGCAAAAGGTCAAATGAAGATATTGCATAGGCTAGATAATGTGATTGAAGGATCGAAATCACGTGATTTGCGAAGTGAAATGGTTTAAATGATCTCTAACCAAGAACAAACCAATGTTACTTTCATGATGTGATTTCACTTTGTAGCTTCTCATATTGTTTTTGATTATCGGAAATATATAGAAAGCCGCTAGTAGGAATTATTTTTTCCGGCGATGAATCAACAAAATTTCACTTTCGCCATAAGTGTAAAGTTGATTTTTTGTAATTTTTCTACTTTAATAAAACCATCAGTTTACTAATTTTCATTAAAAAGTACACGTGAACGACGCTACTATTACAGCATTTTTACTCTATGCTTCGCAAGCAACGTTTGGGATTATCACTGTCTTTGTACTTCAAGGGCTTAACAAAAATCAGGATTTTAAGTATTTCAGATACTGGTACCGAAGTTGGTTTGCTTTTATACTTTATGTCGTTTTTGCCGGTCTGTCTTTATTGAATGTGCTTTACCTTCCGGCTGGTAATCCTGTCAGATTGGGGGTTTCCATATTGGCGACCGTATTTGGTTTTTCTCAGGGAATTTGGTTGCTGGCGGGGTCTTATGAGCTACGATACAAACGTGCTGTTCCGATCAAATCAGTGTGGGTAATACTTGTGTTTTTTGTGTTTATTGCTATATTCTTAGTGCTTTTCCACCACGACGATCCGGATGGGAAAACAATCAGGTTTTTCTATCGTATCGGAATTAGATCAGGATTAATCGGTATTATTTTCGTTTTGAATTCCGCACTTATTTACTCCATTAGAGATGAAGTCTTTGCTTTTAAATACGTGTTGATTGGACTATGCCTTTACGCCTTAACTGAACTCAATTATTTTGCCTATACGCTCTTCCAATATCTTGGTCTGGAGTACTTTGTTTCGGTAAGGTATTATTTTGAGATCTTAGATTTCTTCTCCATGTCTCTGATCGCGACTGGAATCGTAATGAGTGCATTTGAGTTTAAGAAGGCACAATTAGAAAGATCCAATAGTGTATTAAATACTTATTTATATCAGACTTCTCATGTGCTGAGGGCTCCTATTACCAGGATACAATCTGCAATTGAGGTGAAGAAAGGTGAAGGGTCTTTTACTCAGCTTGATGAGCTGATCAAAGATTCTGCCGAAAAAGCCGACGAGGTAATCAGGAAGATTATTTCCCTAAGACAAGGTCAGGAGAAGAAGCAAATTTTTGAAGAATTGAACGTGGCAGAAGTGATTCAAGAAGTGATTCAAGAATTAGATGGGCCCAATATATTTTCTTCAGTAGATAAAAGCTTGGTTGTTACTAGTGACAAAGATCAGTTCAAGTTAGTATTGCATACTATACTGGATAATAGTATTGCATACTCTACTGAAGAAAAGGAGATTCGCATCCAAACTAGAACTGAAAATAAAAGACTGAGAATCATAATCACTGATCAAGGAATTGGAATACCCGAGGCAGCCCTTGGAAAGGTATTTGAGATGTTTTACAAGGGGAATGATGTAACCAATGGGCCTGGATTAGGTCTTCACCTGGCAAAAGAAATAATACAGCAGCTGAACGGAGAGATTAGTTTAGAGAGCAGTAAAGCAGGTACCTCAGTGACTTTAACGCTTCCCTTTAATTCGGTAGCATAGGAAAAAGATAAGTGAAAATTGTAGAGCGGTACCGATATTGATTGTTAGATCTGATTCTTAAGCGTATATCCATTCCGGTGACAATGCTCTCAAATTATGTGGTCGTTCCTTCATGTCGACTAGGTGCTGTTTATTTGAACCACAGGCCTGACATCGAGTTGCTTATTCTTACTAATAGGAATCCTTACAAAAGAAAGGACATGCAAGTCAATACAGGTATAAGCAGCGCTTGAGAGCAGTAGTTCCGGCAGATGGAAAAACGCTCCATTTATCTCAACGTATGATGAAGACTCAATTGTAGCTGACGCTTGCTCCAATTATTGGTAGTTTGAGCCATCATCCCCATTTGCGCATTTAGGCCCTTTTTTATGACGTATCCAAGTGCAGAATAAAACCTGTTTCGATCGAAGATTTCCACTGAACGATCAGCGTCAATCTCCCTTTCGCCGTTAATGAACAATTCGTTATAAAGTGCCAGATAAAGCGTTCCTTGTAAGAATTTGGTGTCGTTTAAAGGGATGTTTAGAAAGAGATTGTATCGGTAACGAGTACGAAAATCCTGAGATTCCACGAAACGCTGTTCGTACCTAAACCGGTGGTTGGTATAAAACCTATTCCCAAATTTCACAGGGAAAAGTGCCTCCTGATAGATCCTGCTCTCGCTGACTGTCGACGTATTATTATACCCAAATCCACCGGTAGTGATATTTCCATAGCCTAAAGTGAATTTGATGCTGGCTTGCTTGGGACTATACGTAATCCCACTTCTTACTAACAGTTGCTCCAGGTCGCCACCCAAGTTCCAATTACGATATTGTAAATCTCCCTGGATGCCCCAGGGCCCTTCTCCAAAGGAGGTATTATAAAAATACATATACCAGGCACCTAGCTGGTCTTCATCTATTTGTGCTTGAGCGAACTGTAAGCTAAGCGAACTGATTAATAATGTAAGGGAAATCTTTTTCAATGTTGTGGATTAAATTGATGACCAATAGATTACAAAATTGGCACAAACATCGGACTAAGAGGAATAAAAATTACTTTTTCGAGATTCTTTCTGACAGTATTTTCATCCTTTGTTTGTGATAATTACTTCCGCTTAAATCGAATGCTTTTTTTACATAAATCAGTGCAGTATTCAGGTCATTCAGTCGATCGTAATAGTCTGCCATAGAGTCGTATGAGTTGGCATTTCTTGGATAATACTCAATTGCAAAATCCAAGTACATTTTTGCTTTTTCGAATTGCTGCATGTCCATGTTCATATACCCTGACATAGTAAGCAAATCTGCTGGATAGGGTGGTTCAAAATAGCCGAACTTTTCTTTCAGTTTGTTTTCCCGATGCCTTACAATAGCGTAAAGTGTCTCTTTTGGAGTGCCGGAATCATTGATTTTGTAGGTATTTTCCATCTGATACCAAGAAAAAATGGAGATCAGACCGTCCATGATAGAGGGTAGTGGAATGGTGCCGTGCAGGTCCATGGGATAAAACTTCCATTCGAACACGATTCCCGATGGGTTTTTCTCTAGCTCCTCTTTAAATCTAAGAATGGCTCTTGAAAACTGAGTGAAGTGGGTCGAATCATTCATTAAATTTTCCAGGGTAATGGAGGGATCTGCCATGTGCAATTGACCACTCATCGTGAGATAGAGGGTTTTGCCTTCAAATGATATTTCGGTCGCCCTTTTTTGAAAAGCTTTCAAGATCGACAGGTCGTCCCATTCTACACTTGGATCAATCACTAAGTAGTTTCTGAAAGTATTTTGATCTTTCAGTAAGGCGTTCAGTGTAAAAGATCCTCCATGAGAATGGCCAATAAGTGTTCGGTATTTAGTTACTGGATATTTTGACTCCACATAAGGAATAAGCTCCGTGCGAATGAATTCCAGAAATTGATCTGCCTGTCCATTTTCCCGTTCTATTGGCCTACCCCACATGGAGGTGACCTCTGAAACGGTGAGGTCTCTTAAGCGGTTCCTGTCGTTTGAAACTCCTATGATGACGGATTCAGGTAGGAATCCTCCGTTGTAGAAGTTGTGAACATTTGCAACAGCGGGGAGCAGCACTTCTCCATCTAGTACATAGATGACAGGATAGTTCTTTTCGTTATTACTTCTATAACCGTCAGGGAGTTGCACATAAAAACGCCGATGTTCATCTAGCACAGATGAATGAATGGAATCGGGGATACCGATCTGCCTCAAGAAAGGGGATTTTGCTTGAGAAAGCACTGTGGCAGACAGGCAAAAAAGTATTGTAATGATCGAAAAAGTTCTCATTTTGAAGTTTTTAGGTTAGCAAATCTACTGGAGTTCTTTTATCAGCAGCAGATCTATCTGTTCATCAGATCCCAGCATAAATGAGTGCGTACCAAACCGAACGAATCCGTTTTTTTCGTAGAATTTCATTGCTCTTACATTTTCTTCCCATACTCCTAGCCAAATGGATTCCATCTTCATATCCTGGGCGATTGACAGCGCATGTTCAAATAGTTTTTGGCCAATCTTATTCCCTTGAAATTGTTGGATTACATAGATGCGTTCAATCTCCAAAGCATTGGTTAACGTTTTTTCAGTTTGAGCTGCCCCCCAGTTAATTTTTATGTAGCCGACAATTTTTCGATTGATTTTTGCAAAGTAGAAGAAGGACTCGGGATGCTTCCATTCTGCGGTAAGTTGAGATAAAGAAAAACTCTCTCTCAAATAGGCCTGCATATGCTTCTCACTATTGAAAGCTGCAAATGCTTCATAGAACGTCTTGGTTGAGAGCTGTTGAAGGTCATGCAGCTCATTATTGTCGACCCTTTTGACGGATATATTCATGCACTGAGGGGTATTATAGATGCGTTTTGTCTCATATTCACCTTCCGGACGATGGGTGACCTTTATTGGCTGTGATTGATTTTGGGAGTGGAAAGCCCAAGTCTTCTCCAACGCAATTTCCATATTAGATGATGTGTAAGAAGCACCACTCAAGATACGGTCAAACAGGTGAATTACTGACCAAACCGCTGCGCATCGACTGGTCTACTTTGTATGATAGATTCTATTTGCTCCATTACTTCTGGCGTAAGCTTTTCAACAGCATCAGCTGCTTTGAGATTATCCTCTAATTGACTCTGCCTTGAAGCGCCTAGAATCACGGTTGATACATTTGGATTTTTTAGACACCACGCAATGGAAAGGTGCACCATGCTTATGCCGATGTCTTTTGCAAGCTCGGTGAGCTTTCGAACCTTCTGTAGTTTGCCCTGTCCGTCTTCATTGGTCCACAGGTCTTTCAGCCATTTGTAATCGGGTAAATTGAGTCGGCTATCGTCAGGAATTCCCTCATTGTACTTACCTGTTAGTATACCACTGGCCAATGGTGACCAAATCGTGGTGCCCAATCCAAAGTTTTCATAGAGTGGTCGAAATTCAGCTTCTACTTTGTCTCTGTGAAGCAAGTTGTACTGTGGCTGTTCCATAAGTGGAGGGGTTAAGCCGTTAGCCCTTGCCACTGCGTGTGCCTGTGTGATTTCCTGAGCGGACCATTCGCTGGTACCCCAATAGATGATTTTTCCTTGTATCACTAAGTTGTGCATGGCTCTTACGGTTTCCTCAATGGGTGTATCGATATCAGGTCGATGACAAAAATATAAATCAAGATAATCCACTTGCAATCGCTTCAGCGCAGCATCACAGGCATCTCGCACGTGCTTGGCACTTAGGCCAATTTGCATTTTCTGTGTTCCTCCCCAGAAAACCTTGCTGGAAACGGCAAAAGTATCCCTTGCCAATCCAAGCCCCTTGATGGCATCCCCCATGATCTTCTCCGATACTCCCGCCTCATAACCTTCTGCATTATCGAAGAAGTTAACGCCTCCATCATATGCAGTTTTTAATAAGTTTTTGGCGTCATTTAGATTGACTTGTTTGCCAAATGTGACCCAAGAACCTAAAGATAGCTCTGACACTTTTAAACCTGATTTCCCTAGTCTTCTGTATTGCATGTTTCAATTTTATTCCACGCTATCCTTTGCAGCGGATGTTTGAAGATGTTAAATGAACTATAATTTCAGTTGTTTACTTCGAAACAACAATCTTTATTTTCGTGAATCTGTATCCTCTTTTAGATAGAAACCTCAGGTAACATGTAAATTTTCCTTTGGTGTTTGTACTCTCCGATTAGATGATTGTTTGGTACGGTCGTCCAACTATCGTAAACTCAAACTTCTTTATGCTGAACGGTCAACCGTTTATACGCTTTTCATGTTTAACCCAATCTACCTCCATGACCCACTTGCCCTCCATAGAAGCTTTGGGAGTCGAGTCGAATCCAAGGACCAAATCATGGTTTGTTGGGGGGTCGGGGATCTTTGCGAAGTTTAGAACAGCAAACATAGGTTCTGGGTACTTGTCTCCTTCACCTTCAGTCCGATATACTTGTTTTCCGTCAATACGAAAAATCAAGTCACTACCCTTCCACTCTACACTGTATTCATGGAAATCGCTCAACATTGCTGTAATATTGGTACGCTTGCTATTCCAATCTCCCTTTTCACATTCCCCTTCGCTGATGACCACTCCCAGATGGAATTGATCTTTCATATGATCGCCGTGGTGTTCGAAGATATCAATCTCTCCGGATCCCGTCATAGGCCAACACACGGTTTCATCCTCTTCTTGAACAGGGGGTTCATTGTTTTGAGCGCCAAGCAACCACCATGCAGGGAACATGCCGATTTCTCCACTCGTGGATAGTCTAAGCCTTGCGGTCCATTTACCTTTGATAAATTCTTTTCTATTTTTTGAGCAAATGCGGCCCGCTACAAATTCCGTTGCGGGATGTTGCACTCCGTATTTATCAAAATTGTCGCACGCTATTGCTTCATTGATTTTGACCACTTTTAGTTTGAGCGTGCCGTTGCTAATTTCTCTGGTACCGTATTGCCCATCCGGCACATAGCATTGATTTTCCTCGTTTACCCAGATTCGCTGATCTTGCCAATTATTGGGGTTGAAGGTCTCAAAGTCATCGATGAAATCAACCTCCCATTCTTGCACAGCATTTGCCTCGTTACTAGGTTTAGTACAACTGAGGGTTAGAAATGAAAGCATTGAAGCCATGATTAGGTATTTCATTTGACCTTCTACTCGAATTAGTACGTCTACTGCTGCCTTATCATTCAAAAACTTCATTCTATTAAAGGAACCATTTCCTTACAAAATAGTTCTAGAAGCTTTTTATCTGCTGCTCATTGCTTCTTTTTCTTCCTGAGGCGTTGAGCCCAGAGTACATCCTTCTTGGTAAAATTATCAGCTTCCGGACAGCCATTTTAGACAGTGGCTAGTGGATGAGAAAATCATCAAATGATAACACGCCTTATTTCATTAATCTCAATTCTCTATAGCTTTTTTGACAAAGTTCTTTCCTGTCATGGCACTTGCTGTCAGGTAGCCGGCAAATAAAGCACCGGCAACACCTGCGGTAACAATGTCCTGCCCTGTTAAATACAGGTTTTTAATAGGAGTTCTTGGTTGTAGAAACCGTTGATTGTATCGGTTTGGATCGTGATCTATCCCGTATAACTCACCACGGTCATAGTTCATGAAATGGCGCGTCGAGACAGGGGTAGAAAGTTCATAATAATCAACTTTTCCCTTAAGCTGAGGTTCTTTCGAGTAAAGATGCGCTAAGAGCCTTTGTGCGAATCGCTCTTTCAATTCCTCGTATTCTTCACCTCTTTTCTTCCATTTGGTTTCTTCCCATTTTTGAAATTGGTCATAGGGCATCACCGTAATGATATCTATGGTCGATTTACCAGGGTATCGCGCTGACCAGGAAGGATCTTTTGCTGCTGGAAACGAAATGTAAACGACCGGAAACTCAGCTTCCAGATCTTTTTCATATCGCACAACACATTTGTCATGATCCAGGTCATCCGGATAGATCCAGTAATTAGCTTTCGGAAGCTTCAGCTCTTCAGGTGTTCCGTTGAGCCCAATGTAGAGGCAAATATGTGCGGCTGAGGGCGTGACTTTTTGTAGTTGAACATCCAGTTTATGTTGCACAGCAACTTTAGAGGGTATCAGTTTTTCATAGGTGTTGATAATTCCCGCCCCGCTAATAACCTGATCGGCTGTAAAAATATGTCCATCTGCTAGCTTGACGCCTTTTGCAGTGTTGTTTTCAATGAGGATTTCTTCAACTGGCGCATTGGTTAGGGTAGTCCCCCCTGGTTTTGCTACCACAGGGTCCACGTTCTCCATAATCTGAGAGGAACCTCCAATAGGGAAGCTACCTCCATGGAAATAATGCTTGGAGATGGACGTATGCATGACAAAACTACTCTTAGCTGGTGGTAACCCGTAGTCTCCGTATTGGCCGGTGAGTACTTTTATTAATTCCTTATTGTTGGTCAGGTCTTCCATCACGGAAAGTGTGGTGCGATTAGCGTATTGAAGATAAGCCCTCCTGTAGCGATTCCCAAACAGCTTTTGCATGTAACCCGGTAGCGCTTTTTCAATGTAGTATTTTCTGCTCGCTTTGCTAACTGCAAATACAAGGTCGACGTATCGGTCGATGGCAGTTTCTTCCTCAGGAAAATAGGCCTTTAACTGCTCCTTCCAATTGGCTACTCCCTTTTTGAAATCATAGGTTTTGTTTCCAATCACAATTCGATCGTAGACATCACCCATATCTGCCCATTTGAGTTCCTTGTTAGTAACGTAATCGAACAGCTTTTTTACTACTCCTTTTTCTCGATTTACCTCGCCGATGTAGTGGATTCCTACGTCCCATTCATAGCCTCGTCGCTTGAAGACATGGGTGTAGCCTCCTGCAGTGTAGTGTTTTTCTAGCAGGAGTACTTTTTTACCTTCCTTAGCCAATATGGCGGCAGCAGCTTGACACCCCATTCCGGTACCGATGCAGATCACATCATAATGGGGTAGTACTTCATGTTTCTGCTTGTAGGATTGGACCATGGTCAGGATGTTTTACTCTCAAACTACTAAATAATTGATACTAACGAGGGAAAGATATAATTTTTGGAAAGGAACTACCTCTGCCTGAAGTTCCAATATCAATGTCACCTTTGCTTCGAAGATCTGTTAGCTGTGCTAAGCTGTATGCATCTTTAGCAGAGTTACCTGCCCCCCCCTTTATCATTCTTAATATGTCGATTTTATGATTGATTTAAGATCTTTAGCGATGATGAACTTTTACCGCTGTCGATTATTTTTAAAAGATTTGTCTGGGTAATCCGGTACGGGAGGGACATCTCTTGGGTCTTCGGCAATTTTTTCCTCTAGTAGTTTTATTGCTGCTTCCAACTGAGCATCTTTTCCATTAAAAGTCTCGAAAGGTAAGTTGTCCAGTTCGATATCAGGAATGAAACCATGTCCTTCGATAAGCCATTCTCCTTCTGGACCATACACGCCAAACATGGGGGCCCTTGCTATTCCATTGTCAGATAAGCGATTTGCACCACTTAGCCAAATCTCACCCCCCCAAGTACGTGTGCCGATAGTGGTGCCAAGTCCCAATCTTCTAAAACCATCTGCAAATGCTTCACCGTCAGAGTACGTGTTTTCATTTACTAAAACCACGATATGGCCTCGGAAGGAATAGGGCATGTTCCAGTAGGGCTCTCCGGATCTACCTTTCCAGTACATCCATGCTTTTCTTAGAAGTTTCTCAAGTATAAAGCTGTCTATGTTCCCACCCCAATTGTAACGAACGTCTAAGATCAAGCCTTTCCGATTGAAAATGGGATAAAATTCTCGGTAGAACTGACTGATATCTCTGCTACCCATAGCACGGAGATGGAGATAACCGATTTGATTTTCACTGTCAGCTTCAACTTTCAGCCTATTACTGTATTCCCAATCTCTGTAGCGTAATGCATATTCATCCCCCGTTGGCTTGACGATTACATCTCGTAAGGATGCTCCTCTTTTTAGCGTGAGTCGTACTTGCTTATTGACTTGATTCCGAATGAGTGCTCCTATGTCGACGGATGATAGTGCATTTCTACCGTTGACTTTGGTAATGATATCTCCTTCCCGTATGTCTAAGTATGGGTCATCCAGGGGAGATTTTTCATTCGGATAATCAGGATCTACTTTGTAGATGTAGTCGATTCGGTATCCTCCGCTTGCTTCATCACGGCTGGTTTCAGCACCTAAACTTGCTACGGTTATGTTATTCGAATCGTTTCTGGTATCCCCGCCCCTCACACTTGTATGTAAGGCAGACAGCTCACCCACAAATCGACCGATGAGATCAGATAATTCGTTACGGGTAGTCACACGATCCACCAGTGACAAATACCGTTTGAACATGCCGTCCCAGTCCACGCCGTGCATATTTTTATCGTAGAAATAGTCTCTTTCCATTCTCCACGCATCCGTAAACAATTGTCTCCAATCATCTCTGGGATTAATGGAAAATTTCCAATCACTCATTTCGACCTTGTTATCATTTAGCTTACTAATAGGGCCGGTTCCGGCATCTACCATGTAATATGACCGGCCTTTTCTTACTAATAGTTTTTTCCCATTCCCTGTCATCTCAAAGCCATCCATATCTGAGATCATGTCCTTAGCCGATACATTTTCGTTACTTATTTTTACAACTTTGAGGTGAGATTTTGCATTTAATCCGGTTCCCCTTGCTATCATGTAAAGCGCTTTGCTGTTAACCGCTAAGCCAGAATAATTTCCAGCAGCAACAGGGACCTCTATTATTCGAGCTTGAATATCTGACTTGTCAATTGTGACAACCAACTGGTGATCGTCGGACTCCTTTTTGACTTTTTTCTTTTTCTTAGATGATGTATCACTTTCCTCTTTTTTATCTTCTTCCATCAGTTCATCTTTCTCACGGAAAGGAGACCTGGTATTTTTCTTCAGTGCAACATGGTACACTTTTTCGTTCGCATCCCAGTAAGGCTCAGGCTGCCGAGTACCCCATGGACTACCTACCAAAGAAGTGAAGCTTCGATCTGAAAGAAAGTACATGAAATTTCCGTCTGGACTCCATTTCGGATTGAAGCTGTTAGCACGGTCAGTAGTCATGTCAAAAATTGACCTATCGTTGACGTTGTACACTTTGATCTGCGTCATGGAATTAAGAGCAGATTGAACAAATGCCAGCCATTGACTGTCTGGCGACCAGCTGAAATCACGGATACCCTCTTGATTGGTAGAGATTTTTCTACTGACTCCGGTCGCAACATTCAGAACGTACATGTTTGCTTCCAGATCGTCATAAGCAATCCATTTGCCGTCTGGAGACGGAATCCCTTGATACCTAAGTAGGTTGCCGTCACTGGACAATGCTTTGATACTTCCTGTACCGTCAGCAGCAAATTCTACGAATTCAAACTCTCCGCTCTCGTCGGAAAGGGTAATGACTTTTCTACCGTCATGAGAGAAAACGGCATCCCTGTAGCGAACATCTTTCTGATCCGTAAATTCCACGACCCTGCCTGAGCTAACGGGGACCACAAACGCTCTTCCACGGGCCGTAATCACCACTTTTTCTCCTTTGGGGTCAGGATGTACAGACGTGATGTATCGTGAAGGGTTATCATCCCATTTCTCCCTGAGTTGGTCAAGGTCAGATTGAAGTCGGATATCTATCTTATTGTATTCACCTGAAGCGATGTCAAGTAGCCATAAGTCTGCCGCATGCTGATAAACTATTTTACCTGCATCTTGGTTGGCATATCGAACATCAAAGGTGTTATGCAAAGTATGTTGCTTTAGATCACCTCCATTACTGTCCATAGACCATATATTCATAGTACCGTCTCGGTCGCTGATGAAGTAAACACGGTCTTCAAACCACATTGGGTGATAGCTTTCACCAGGGTGATCGGTTGTTAGCTTTACTGCTTCGTTGGAGCCATCAAATTTCCAGATTTGTCTTGCGGTACCTCCCATATATCTTTTGGTCACATTATTGTGATCGGCTGGTCTGATGAAGTACCATATACCTGTTTCGGTTTGAATTCCTTCGCTTGCCTGATAGAGTGGAACCACTGCTTTCTGTTTGGTCTGAGGGTCGATTGTTACTAATTGTTCGTCAGGCCTCTTATTAAATGCCCATGTTTGGTAGACTATTTTGCTATCTGGTGTCCAACTGGTAACGAAAGAACCGTCAGCTTCATAGGTCCAGCGAGTGGTCATGCCACCATCCATTGGTATTGTGTACACCTCCGTGGGTCCTTCATAACTTGCTGAATAAGCGATGGTGCTGCCATCCGGAGAGATGGATGCAAAGCGTTCCTCTTCGGCATGTGTGGTCAAGCGTTGAGCCAGGCCACCGGCTACAGACACCTTCCATAGGTCTCCTTCCGCTGAAAAGACAATAGTATTCTGGTGAATGTCTGGATACTGATAGTAACCTTTAAAACCCTGTGCTGGTGTCCTATTCATGGAAAGAATACAAACGATAAATAGTCCTAAGCATTTAGTTGATTTTGAACACATGATTCCTTTTTTAAGAGTTTACTTAGTCAAGGTAGGATCCTATAAAAGTTATCGCAACCAAATCAATGAAGAACGGAGATTACTTACTCTTTTTGGGTAAAGAGGTCGTTTTTCTGATAGATTATACTCTTTCCTTGGATCGGGATTAGATGGATCCAATCATGTGCTGAAAGCAGTTTAGCTAAAGGTAAACGTAGTTGATGTATGTTTTCAGTAGTGATCTGACCTGAGGAAGTTCAGGACGTGCTCAATCTTATATTTGAACTTAAACTTAGAAGTTCCGGTAGTCTCCTGATAAAAAGCGGTTGGCTTCTGATTGACTGAATGCTGCTTTTTTGCGATCCCAATGCAGCGTTTGATTTGGGAACCTACCGGCTATCACACCCAGTAGAATGGTTTCAGTTAACCTGCTGGCGTAAGAGAAAGGAGCGGAAACCTGCCCCTCTTGTCTTACGTGATCGATGAACTGATGGTAATGCTTGTTGCTTTCCGTATCATAATCCTTTGTGGGTCCCCCAAGTTCGTCATTATACTTTGAAATCTCTGCTTCCAGTGATTCATAAGTTCCTTCAACAATCAAGCGAGGTAATTGCATAAAATGAGGTAATAGTAGATTTCCTTTTTCTCCCAAGAACATCGCTCCCTGGTCTGGAAGTTTTTCTCCATTGGGAAGTTTGAGCTCTTTGCTCAATTCTGGGGCACCTTCACCATCGTACCATATCCATGTTAGTTCTTCCGCTGTATATGCTGTACCGCGAAACGTATAGATTACCTTATTCTTTTCTGGAAATCCAAATCCAGTTGGCGGCCGGCACGTATTGGTAATTGTCTTAGGCACATCCAAGGCTAATGCATTATAAGGTGTATCAAAAATGTGCACTCCCATATCACCCAAAGTTCCACATCCATAATCCATGATCTTCCGCCAGTTCATTGGATGATAGAGTGACTTACTAAATGCACGCTGGGGAGCTGTTCCAAGCCAAAGGTTCCAATCTAAGTGATCGGGTGCTTTGCCAGAAGAAGTTGGTGCCGGTCCATCATATCCCCAGTTCTTGGGAGACCATGCATGTACAGTATGTACTTTTCCGATAATGCCCGATTGGATTAGTTTTGTTGCAAGCTGATAATCATAAAAGGAATGTACCTGGATACCCATCTGTGTTACCAGGTTCTTTTCGTATGCTAACCTAGCCATTTCCCTGGCCTCACTCACATGGTGGGTTAGCGGTTTTTGGCAATAAACCGGTAATCCCATCTCCATAGCCATCAAGGAGGCAGGGGCATGCGTATGATCAGGGGTTGATACAATCACAGCATCTATTTCACCTATCATTTTATCAAATAGACGTCGATAGTCTGCAAATCCTTTGGCTGAAGTAAAAGATTTGTTTGCGTGAGCTAAGTTTTTACTATCGACATCACATAGAGCAGCTACTTCAACACTACTATGATTCGCTATTGCTTGTAAATCAGCGAATCCCATTCCCCCGACCCCGATATGAGCTGTTCTAGTTTTTTGCTGCTTTATATTTGACCATACCGTAGACGGAATAAAGGTTAAGGATGCAAGTGCACCAGATTGCTTCAGAAAAGATCTTCTCGATTGCGAATTTATTACCTGCTTCATCCTTATAATTCTTTTATTTGAATATTTCGCCAATAGACTTTGATTCCACCTCCATCATGAATTTGGAGTGCCACCTGTCCGGTCGCTTCACCAATCTTGTCATCTGCAAGTGTGATCATTTCCTCGTCGTTCAACCAGGTGGTAACTTGATTTCCGACCACTCTTATTTTCATTGTATTCCATTCGCCATAGCGTAATGCTTTATCTTTTTCAGGATTTGGCTTGATAAGCCATCCCCGACCATATGATTCATAGATACCACCGGTAAAGAGCTTTGGGGGCGCTACTTCAGCCTGCCAACCAGTGATTTTTGTTCCCTCTATAGACGATCTAAAAAACACACCACTATTTCCATCAGCCCCTTGTTTGAATTCAAGTGAAAGCTCAAAATTGGTGAATTGATCCTTCGTGCCGAGGTAACCATATGCTTTATCCGGCCCACTTTCGCATACTAACAATTCATCCTCTACATACCATTTTTCTGTGCCGTAAACAATCCAACCTTCCAGATCTTTACCGTTAAACAGCGACTTCTGCTGGGCAATGACCGTAGTTGTGATGAGCAAAAAGAGAGTGGAAGACAGGTGCCTTATCATAGTTTTCGTATTTTGATATTTCGGTACCAGGTGTAGCTTCCGTGATCTTGTATACCTATGTAACCAGTTTTGTATTTAGCATAATCCGGGTAACTATCCCATTTACCAGAAGCACGTCTTTTCTCCCAGTCCTCTGAATAGGGTACGAATTCGAACAGTTGAACTCCATTCAGCCAGTGAGCAGCTTTTTCAGGAGTGAACAGAATCTTGGATGTGTTCCATTCACCGGCAGGTTTTACCCTCTTTGTGCCTTCTTCTGCCACGTGCATGGCATAATCGGCACCGACACTTTGCCATTCCTCCAATGGCTCTGGAAATCCGATATCATCTATCACTTGATACTCTGGTCCTGTTTCGTAAGGAGCTTTATACTGCTGATCTTCTGCGACATGATAGAATACACCACTGTTCCCACCCTCGCTGATCTTCCATTCAAAGACCAACTCGAAGTTTTCATACTGATCTATACCGTATACAATATCTCCTCCTAGATCTCCACCCTTTCCTAAAGATTTCAATGTATTTCCCTCTTGGATCCAGTTGGGAGGTAAGCTGTCCATGTTATACCCTCTCCACCCTGCAAGAGTTGTGCCATCGAAAAGAACGGTCCATTCCGTAGCATTTGCAACCTGAGTTTCTGCTACATTTGACTTTTGTGCGCTATTATCAGATGCACTGGGTTGACATGAATTGCAGATTATTGCCAGTAGTAGCATAGCCGTCAAGGGCTTAGGATGATGTAGGTTCATGATCGTATTGTGTTTGATCTGTTAAATTACGCTTTTCTATACCAACAAAAAAGACCCACGCTAATTTGGAGCATGGGTCCGCACTTGAAGTCGTAAAAGCTCTTATTTTTCCTGATGCAGGTGTACGTCCATTTGAGGGTAGGGAATATTCAAGCCGACCTCTGTAAATCCCTTGTAGACCTTCTCATTCATATCAAAAAAGACACCCCAGTAATTTGAGGGATCTACCCAAACCCTAACTACAATGTTGACAGAGCTATCTGCTAAGGCACTGAGTGCTATGAATGGTGTAGGATCTTTGTGGATTCTTTCATCTTCATTGATGTACTTATCCAACGTTGCTTTGGCCATATCGTAATCATCCCCATAACCTATACCAAATGTCCAATCTACTCTTCTGGTACCTTCAGCACTAAAATTTGTTAAGGAGCCATTGGACAACTGACCATTAGGTATGATGATCCGTTTATTATCTGCCGTATTCAATATGGTATTGAAAATTTGAATTTCTTTAACAGTTCCCATGTGTCCTGCACCGTCGATAAAATCTCCCACTTTAAAAGGTTTGAACAGCAAAATCATTACGCCGGAAGCAAAGTTTTGCAACGTGCCTTGCAAGGCCAACCCAACGGCCAGACCCGCCGCACCCAAAATGGCAACAAATGAGGTCATTTCGATTCCTACCATTCCGGCAACAGAAATGAAAAGCATCATTTTGAATATGATACTTAGCAGGGTAATAAGGAAAGGTGCAAGCGAAGGATCAACGCTTTTTGATTCCAGTGCCTTTCGAATTCCTTTCATGATCAGGCTTATGATCCAGAGACCTAGGATTAAGGAAACAATGGCGAGCAATAACTTAGGAGCGTATTCCACTGCCATGTCGATCAACTGCTCAGCGTAATCCTGAGCTTTTTCAATAGATAATTCTTCCATTATATTATTTGAGTTAGTTAATTAGTGATGGGCTAAAAGTATTAAATATTAGGCCTCTACTTCTCATAATAGAATAGAATTAGCCAATTAAGGTTTGATCTCAACTCCTTAGACTACTTTTCTTCGCGCAATATTTTTTCCATTTTGCGTCCCTTAGCTAGCTCATCGATGAGCTTTTCCATACGCCGGCAATCACGGTAAAGAGAAAACTCTTCCGGAATATCTTCGATTCGATAACCACAAACGATGCCCTTGATCATATGTGCGTTTTCGTGAATACGTGCGTTTTCAAAAAAATCTCCGAAGGTTCCGGTACCGCTGATAAACGAATCCAATGTGCCTTGATCATGACCGGTCAGCCACAAAATGACCTGATCCAGTTCTTCTTTAGTTCTGCCGTGCTTTTCAATTCTATTGAGGTAATGCGGATAAATGGCGCCGAAATTCATCTCCGCGATTTTTTCATTTTTCTCCGTGGTAACCTCTGCCATTATTTAAAAATCGTTTCTTGCGCGATGGATATTTGAAAAAACTGCCAATTGTTCTATCGAAAGTTAAGGCATTTAAATTTGCTATTCCAACTCTTCCGTCTCGCTGGAAGAAGTCTACTATTTTTTAGGAGTAACAGGAAATCAATCGATCGGATAGGGGATGAATGTGAAGTTGGTGAATTGTGGATCCACGATGAAAAGACAACAGAACTCGTCTGGGTCTTTATAAATCGCTTTAAATTCAGACTCTTTTTCGATTAGTTCTCGCTGCATGAACTCTTCCATGAAGCTCGCATAGTAGCTCCAGTGGTTCTCCATTTTTCCTTTCTCGTACAGCATGCTTCCCACAGGTATTTCCGTTTGCGACATGGGGAATATGGGACAGTCTGAGATACCACGTGTCCTGATTTGATAAGAGGCTTCTTTTAAGAAGTCTGCTACTTTCACAAAGTCAGAAGAGATTTTACCAAGAAATTTTGGGTCTAATTCTGGGTCGTTGTTCATGCTGTAATGTGCTTGATAGCTACCGCGAAGATAGTTTTTCAAAAGGAATGTTGCGACAGGTTATTCCAGGTAATAAAGGAACTGTTTGCTACTCAGATAAGTGAAAATTCGTTGTTCCACTTGGAACTCCTTATCAAGGATTACCATCGTTGGTGGAGTAAATACGTCTTGCCTCATTGCCAGTAGTTGTGCCACTTGGTGTAAGGGAGTTCGGGTCTTTCCTACCTGATCGTTGAGGAAAAGGCCACCATCGAAATGAACGGTATCTCTGGACTCTGCATCAAACTTGAGCGCATAATATTCATCGTTTAGTTTTTGGATCACCTTGGAGTTGGTAAACACCTTTTTGTCCATTTTCTTGCAATAGGTGCACCAGGAAGTGTAAAAGTTGATGAAAACTGGTTTTGGATTGATTTCAAGCGAATCATCCAGTTCTTCAAAAGAAATCCAGTTAATAACATCAACTTGCTGAGCTTTGGCCGAGACAATGGGCCCTGTTAATACGGCAATTAGTCCATATCGGATCAGTGCTTTCAATGCAGGTTTCCAATTTTGATTGAGAAAAAGAAAGCTCTGGGCGTGGCGGGACCGTACACGAAATCGGAATCTCGTTCCGGACCTGAATCAAATTCAGGCTGGAAACTATTGAAGACATTACGTAAACCTCCACTTAACTCGAAATGAAAATCTTCAGCGATTTCAAAATGAAAACTTGCCTTGATGTTTGCATCAAAAAATGGATCTGAAGTCAGCAGGTCAGGAGATCCATTTTCTCCAGTAATTCTGGGTACCAACATAGCCCCTGTGTAGGTGCCGGTGAAATCAATGTTAAAGGCTGAACTCACGTTATAGTAAGAAGTGAAATAACCGTATACGTTGGGGTTTCTTGTAAACTCATTCACTGTTATAGCATCTTCACCTGTATCTTCAGGTGCGAATATTTCTTGCTCCTCTACGAAGCTGGTCTCTTGCGTGGTGCCACCCATCTGGAATGCCACTTTACTTGAAGGAGAGTACCCAGCTTCAAAGTTTATACCGGTCACGGTTGCACCTGCTCCATTTACTACTTCCTCAAGAATAATGTCTCCTACATCACCTCTGCTCACTTGTGTAAACGGATTCTGAAGTTGCGTACGGAAGCCTTCTATCAAGAAATTGTACTGAGATAAGCCTACGTTTTTTACATAATTGAGAGACCCTGTGTAGGCATTGGATGTTTCCTTATCCAACCCTTCCGAGAGAAGGACAAACACTTGATCGCCTCCAGCAGAGGATATGTGAAGGTCCTCGTTAAACGCCTGTGGTGCGCGGAATCCTCTTGCGTAGCCGCCTCTTAGGCGAAGGTTGGAGTTTAACTGGTACAGTAAGGTAGCACGAGGGCTAAAAACATTCACGTTGACGTCTACCCTTCTTGTTTGATTGGCAAGTGAATAGAATCCATTTACGCTGGAGATGTCGTATCTACCTCCGATTAACGCGGTAAATCGTGAAGTAGGCTTCCACTCATACTGCCCAAAAAAACCAGTGGTGTTTACCTGCTGGTCAATTAGTCGGTTGTACCCTGCTATTTCATCGACTGTGGAATAGGATTGATTTTCTACCCCTATCGTCAATACGTCGTTGTTGCTAATGTACCTGTTGAACTGAGTGCCGGCTACGATTGCTTGATCTGATGTCGTTCCATAGGCGTTGATGGCAAGTAAGCTATCTTCAGCTGTTCTACCACCACCTAGTCCCCCGTAGTAGCTACCTCGGTTCGTGTTCTGAAAGGACGTATATACCTGCAGTTTGTTTTGATCGTCTTTGCTCAAGTACTCATAATTAACGCCGCCGAAAAAAGTATTATGATCTAACTCTTCTGTGATATCGGTAAAATGCGGAGCCAGGTCTAATCGATCCCCTCCGCGCCGGTATTCTTCTAGCGCACTGAAGTCCAGAGTGACCTTGCTATTATTTCCGGGTTTGAAAAATGCCTTGGCACCAAGGACAGTATTTTCTAACTGTACAAGCTCCGTGAAACCATCCTCGTTGGCGTCGAAGCTGTCCCGGTTTCGACTCATTCCGTAGAACGTGACGCCACTAGAAAGAGATTCATTGATCACGGAACCGTTAAAATTGTAGGTTTGATCTGTTGCTGCTCCTCCAATGAGGGAAGTATTCGAGCGAATCTCCCATGCATCCACTACAGGATCTTTTGTAATGATGTTCACAGTCCCTGCAATGGCATTTGAGCCATATAGAGCAGAACCACCGCTTCTGACTACTTCTACGCGTTCGACGATATTGGTAGGTATTTGGTCTAATCCATAGACACTGTTTAGGGCACTGAACACAGGTCTGCTATTGATCAGAATCTGAGAATAGGCCCCCTCAAGTCCGTTGAGTCGTACTTGCGTAAATCCGCAGTTTTGGCAGTTTGTTTCCACGCGAACTCCCGGTTGGAAATTGAGACCATCTGAAATGGCGATAGACTGCGTTGCATTGAAAAGCTTGTTGCTGATAACACCTACCGGAACCGGGTTGTTGATCCTGTCCTGCTCATAACGTGTTCCTGAAACGACCACTGTTTCCAGGTTCAGGAGGTCTTCGGTCATTTCAATTGACAGATTGTCAATGTTACTTGTTTGCAGATCAATCTGCTGACCAAAAGTTCGGTACCCGATAGCACTTACTTTCAGTTCGTAAGAACCAGCAGGCACGTTTCTGATTTCAAAAAATCCCTGTTCATCCGTGATAGTGCCATAGGTAGTCCCTTCCAATCCCACCGTAACAAACGCCAAGGTTTGGTTAGAAGTGTACACTTGTCCCGATATACGGCTCTTGACCTGCCCGAGTAGGGGGACGGAAAACAGTATACAAGTTAAAGCGATGCCAATGTGTATTTTCATATGACGCAAACTGCCCAAACCAAAAGATCAGATTTTTAGGGTATACAAAGTTAATATGTTAGATTTATCTAATAAATAGTTTTTATCAATTTGATATATTTGTTAGATAAAACTTTATTTTCGTTGGCAACCATAACTGAAGAAAACTATTTAAAGGCTATTTTGCACCTGTCTGAATCCAGTAGGAAGGTGACCATTTCAAATTTGAGTGAGGCACTGGATGTGAGTAAGCCCACTACAAATAGTATGGTCAAGAACCTACAAGAGCAGGGATGGGTCGAGTATGAAAAGTATAAGCCATTAGTACTATCAGCCAAAGGCCGAAAGACTGCAGCGCTAGTTCTTAGAAAGCATCGATTGACAGAAATGTACCTGGTCGAAAAGATGGGTTTTGCATGGGAAGAGGTGCATGAGATCGCGGAACAGATAGAACACATCAAATCTCCGCTATTCTTTGATCGCATGGATAAGCTGATGGAATTTCCCAAGGTGGACCCTCATGGATCGCCTATACCGGATAAAGAAGGGAACATGGAGGCCACACATTACTCACCATTAATAGAATCAGCAGCAAATACCGAGGTTGTAGTAGCTGCATTGGTTAATTCTTCAAGGGAGTTTCTGCTTTTTTTAAATGAAAAAGGGATTCAGCTTGGGTCAAAATTGAAGGTTATTTCCAGATCGGAATTTGATCAAAGCGTAGCAGTCGAGTTCAATGGAAAAAAGGAAACACTCAGTGCGAAAGTGAGTCGCTCCTTATTAGTTGATCTTATCGAGTGAAAACACTCGAGGGGAGATAGTTAGCTAATGATTCATCATCCTTAGCTGGATCTAAAGAAGATCTTGACTGCTTACAATATCACCTTGGCATCGAAGCTACTGTTGAGCACTTTTCCATCTCTTTTCATCTGAATCCAGATGCGGTACTCTCCTGCTTGTGGAAATGCATAGGGAAAGGTCACGGTCGACCCGTGATCTTCGTGCAGCCCCAGCCCCGTGTGTTCCATACCCGCCATCAACAGATCTGAACGTTCCGTCTCTGATAACAAGGCGATTTCATTTACCACCTGTTGAACGCTGTCATAGAAAACGTTTGCTTCTGGAATAGAGGGAGCGACGCTTGCTTCCGCAATTCTGGATTCAATGATTTCTTGTGAAGCCATTGAATAGTTACCCACCGGGTGCAGATGCGAGTATACACCTCCCTCTTTTCTGTAAATCACTGCATGTCCCATCATTCCCATGTACGGTTCTAGATCTGCTGGTTCACCTTCAGGATCGTTGATGGCAAAGGTCAGAGGGTACAGCTTACCTGCGATAAAAGACTCGTTTTGCTGGTATTCAAATACAGCTGTAGAGCCATCAAGTAGGGGTGTTTCAATGCCTGGCTTACCACAAATGAGTATGTCCGACCCGAAGTCATATTGATCTTTTTCAATATCGGCGGTGGCCACGATGTACGTGTTGTCAGGATCACTCCATTGGCTTGTAGAATCAGGAAGATTGATGGCCATATTACCGGGAATTTCCAATGTATCTGAGATGGTTTCCACATAACCATTCAGTCGAACGATGTCTCCAAAAACTACATATCGGCCTGCGGGCACTTCGGGTAACTGAACTTTAAACCTGAGTGAATCCACTCTTTTCGGATGTAGGTGTGCAAATACGTCCAACGACTCGTCTTTGATGATAAAGAGGTGCATCAATTTGCCATGATCCGGAACCAGGTATTTCATGGAGAGCCTATTCCTCTTGCGTACTGATGCTGCGTCTATTTGGAAATTGAGTACCCGCTCTCCATTTTGTGATTCCACCCAAGAAGTGGCGGTGGGAGCTTTGTACATGTAGCGCTGGTAAGCATTACTTTCAGCATCCCACCAAACTTTTCCTCCATACAAAACGAGTCCGATGAGTAGTAATCCAACACTTCCTCCAATGATTTTTCTTCTCCTGAGGCTGTTTTCAATTTTACCCGGTGTATCCACACTTTGTCCATTTGCTGCACTGATGATGGTCACCATCAAAATCACTAAGAACATTCCCAGGCCGGCCAGGACCATGCCTAAGTTTGCATCCATGTCTCTGGTGGCGGTTGCGGAGGCCATAATGGGTATGACCACTTCTCCAGTTCCTTTTTCTCCCTCGACATAAATGGCAATACTTGCCGTTCCACTGCTCATTAACCAGACCACCCCTTCGTATTGTCCAGGCATGTCAGCAACGGGATTCATAGGGTCGGATTTTGGTGATCCTTCATCTCCATATCCCCAGTAGATGGGCTTCACCTGTATGCTTTCAATGGAAGGATCAATGGTGTAGATCGATATGTCCGCGACTCCCGGAATGACATCTGGTGGATTGATGTTAACCATCAACGAATAGGGGCCCGCATTTCCTTCGAACACCACTCCTGGGCTGCCCACATGACCACTTGAAGTAAACAGAAAACAAGTGTTCACCAGGAGACTGAATAAAAAGCGTAATTTCATTGCCTTTATCTCTTTACGTTTTTCATCCAGCTACCCCAGATCAAACCAATACGGGCTGAGACATAGCCAAATGCGCAGGCCAACGCAATTCCCTTGATCAGCTCAATACCTGTATCAACCCTCCATGGCATAAATTGGAATCGGTATTCCCAGGCTGGATCTGCTCCGAAGTACCAGGATTCTGACCCGAAGAACCAATTACGAGCATTTTCTGACATCAGGAAACCACCGAAGGGCCATTGCACTGCCAGCAATGTTAGAACAAACCCAACGGAAAGAAGAAGTGTCAATGTCCACTTATTAATATTGTGAAATTTCCAGAGGATCAAGTCCATTACAAAACATGGAACAATTAGTAATAGTGGAAATTTAAATGCCTGATAATGCGTAATATGATTTTTGATCGGGCCTAGTAAAGGTTCGGCAGGAAAAAGAGGCAATATCCAGACCATTATACCCAGTACCAAAGTGTACACAAGTGCTGTTAGTGTTGCTGCCCATCTAAGCTTAGAAGCTGAAGAAACGGCAACTAGAAAAATCGGAAAAACGATTGCTGATACTCTATAAAAACTGGAATGATGCATGTCAAATCGGTCCAAGGACTCGGATGACAGTGTGAAGATTGAAACCAGTAGCAATCCCGAAGCAATGATGAAAAGTAGTTTACTCATAAAAGTACCTCCCGATGTATTTTGCTGTTGCAAAGCGCTGATAACGGCCCCCAATTGAATAGCGCCTATTCCCAATGCTAATACAGTATGCGGTGGGGACAAGATTTTGACATCCAATCCGTAGGTGTTGTGCCACCAATCATCAAAAGGAGCCGATGTCAGCATAGCAAATGCCCCCCAAATGCAAAAAAGTGCTCCAAGTGATCCATAGAAGATTCCCCAGAAGTTGATGGCTTTTTCTTTCTCTTTCTGGTCACTAAAAAAGGAAGTCTTTAGCACTTTAAAACCAGAGAAAATTCCAGCTACTACCGCACCAAAATAGATAACCAGGTGAGGAGGAGATAGTAAACCGTCTCTTCCGATACTAATATGCCAGGAGATGTCCCAGATCAGTCCTACGATAATACTCAGGGATGCAATCACGGACGCATATACATAGGTGGGAGTGCCTTGAATAGCAATCGTTAGTTCCTGTTGATTCAATGGCTTTCCTATCGGTGAATCCAGTGTTACAGTTGCATTCATGTACAATTTTTATTTTAATGCCTATTAACGGTGTAATTTATCAACTAATTGTATGAGGTAAGTTGAATATGAACAATTTGTGTTTACGAATTCAGGTTATACTGCACTTTTGTCAATACTAATTTCCTTTTATTCTTTTCCAAAGCGACACCAGTAACTCTTTTCCATCTCGTTGTGATTTTTGAACCTCTCTCAGTTCAATCTCACCCTTTTGGTCTTCGTAAATCTCATACTTGAATACAAAATCGGTGGAACCTGGATGAAAAGAGTAAAGTCCAAATCGAAGGTCATTGAAATACAATCTGTCGTTTTCGTTTGTTATTACGTACCATCCTTTTGATATTCGAATCATCCGCTGAATTCTTTCATTCTCAACTAGATTTCCCAGTAGGTGATGGTTCTTTTCGTAGCGATCGAATGAGATGGGTTGCGTATCAAAAAGAGAATAAGTGGAAAGGAAATAGGCTTCTTCGGTATCAATGTTGGCATTCCAAAGGAGGGTATTGAGTGGGGCTGGGCGAGATGCCAGGTTTTTGTAAAAGATATGGTTTTCTTCTAATGCAGATTGAAATTGAAAAAAGGTCCATCCTTTTAGTAGGATGGTGATGGCTAGATAAGAAGTGCTTAGTACTAAGCCCAATCGGTTGTAGTAGCGTCGTTTTGGGTCCAGTCGATTTCGACGCATTGCCAGCACCACACAAATCAGAAAAGGAAGTGTGTAAAGGGGATCTATCACAAAAATGGTTTTGAAAGCAAGCCGCAGGTCAAAAGGCCAGAACAGTTGTGTACCCCAGGTAGTATGTGCATCCAGCAAGGGGTGCGTAACAAAGGCCCAGAAGAACAACCAGGACCAACCTTTGAACTCTTTAAATTTTTCGTAGCGCGACACTAGCCATCCAAAGGTCGGAGCGAAGACCATAGAGAAAACTACTGAATGCGTAAACCCCCGGTGTAGCTCCAGCGCTCTTGTTGTGTCCGTGAAGTTGGAAGAGAGGACGTCTAAATCTGGAATGGTGCCGGCAATAGCTCCATAGAGCATGGCCTTGTTTCCGACCTTCTTACCAAGTACAACTTCTCCGACAGCAGCCCCTAAGACGATTTGAGTGAGTGAATCCATGTTTCAATCCAAGAAACCTACAGAAAAAGAAATTGTTGAAGCTAGCTCTTTTCTAGGAGCATCACCGTTTCGATGTGCGAAGTATGAGGGAACTGATCCACTAAGCTTAATTTTTTGATGGAATATCCAGCTTCTGCCAGCGTTTGAACGTCTCTGGCTTGAGTGGCTGGATTACAGGAAACGTATACCATCCTTTCCGCACCAAGTTCGATGATTTTCTTCATCGTTTTAGGAACGACACCTACTCTGGCGGGATCGAGAATGATCGTTCGAATTTTACCTTGGTATTGCGGATGTTCTTTCAAAAATTTACCGACATCAGCGGCATAGAATTGCACACCTTCTACTTTGTTTCTTGAGGCGTTTTCTTGTGCATTTACAATGGCGTCTTCCACGATGTCTACCCCGATGATCTGTGCGCTTTCGCTCTTTGAAGCAAGAATTTGACCGATGGTACCGGTACCACAAAACAGATCCAGTACTACTTGACCATCGATGGTCTCCTTTTTTTCAAAAGCGTATTCCAGCACCTTGTGGTACAGTCGCTCTGCTGATTTGGGATTGGTTTGAAAAAAGCTTTTCATACTGATCTCAAAACTCAAGTCCAGGAGTTTTTCGATGATCTTGTCCTCTCCGAAGATGAGCTGGATTTTACCGGTGGTGGCAATGGTTCGGTCGCCTGTTTCGTCGTTGATGGTATGTAGAATACCGGCGATTCGATTCCCAAATAAAGAGCGCATAAATTCCACAAACTTCGGTAGTTCGAATTGAGGTAGATCCGCAGAAGTGGTGACCAGGTTAAAGAGTAGTTTGTCCGTATGGAAGGATTTACGCACAACCAGGTATCTGAAAAATCCCTGCCGTTTAGGTCCGTGCCAGGGATCCAGCCCCGTATCCATACAGTGGCTTTTGATTAGGTTGAGTTTGTCTTCTACTTCTTTGTCAAACAAACCCGAATCTCGTTTTAGGTCATCGCCGCACCACCAGGTACCTCTCTTTTTAAATCCTAATGTGAATTCATCTACATCGGTCTTTTGGTCATGATCATATCCAATGGCAGAGAACGCATACTCCATCTTATTACGATAGTGAAACGTTTCAGGCGAACTGATGAATTCATCGAATAATGATTCAACGTCTGCTACCTTGCCTATTCGCTTTAAGAGTTCAAGCGTGCTTTGTTTTTTATAAGCGTGCTGCTTCTCTATTGGTAACCTGATGTAAGGCGCGCCGGGAATTTCCTGATACGGGCTCTTTACTTCATTCGGAGAGGCTTTCAAGACCTCTAACAATTTACATTCAGCGAATGATTTTTCGGCTTTTTTGACTTGAGCTTTGACTAGCTGTCCGGGAAGTGTATTGGGAACAAAGACTACGTACTCGCCCAATTCGTCGCTGATGCGACCGATTCCTTTCCCACCAAAAGCATAATCTTGAATTTGGATTTCAATAACCTCACCTCGTTTAACAAATTTGCTTCTTGATCTTCTCATTGGTAGCTATGGAACTCTTTTTAAACCAAATGCCTTTCAACCTGGTCTTCAGAAAGAGCGCAAAAATAGTAAACCTGTACGTGTATTGTGGGTTGCATTGATCTCATTTAACTTAGGCTGTGAAACCTATGAAGAAGCTGTTGTACCTCATATTTTTACTTGCACATGGTGCCTCAGCTTTTCATATTGTAGGGGGTGAAATAGAGTTTATCACCATACGTCCCGGCACTTATCGCATCAATGTCATCCAATATTTTGACGAAGCTCAGATCATGAATCCCGGTCCAGAAGGGCAGATAACAGTCTACATCTACAGAAACTCAGACAATGCATTGATGTCCACTCATGACTTGCTTTTAGGAACTCCTCAGGAAGATGTACCTTACTCCAACGAAGAATGTGCCATCGCTCAGCTACAGACCAGTCGTGTTTTCTGGACAGATGAAATTCAATTGACCCCATCTGAATACAACGACCCCGAAGGCTATTATATAGTGTGGGAAAGGTGCTGTCGTAACGAAGCTGTGATCAATATCATCAATGCGACAGGAAGCGGCATGACCTATGTGACCGATATACCTCCCCTATGGAGAAATGGTCAGCCTTTTATCAATTCATCCCCCGCACTCTTCCGACCGCTTGGCGATTATGCATGCCAGGATCAATTGTACTACATAGAATTCACCGGTACCGATGCAGACGGAGATTCTCTGGTGTATAAACTCGCTGAGCCACTAAACAGCTCAGCTCTACTAGCAGTTCCTTTACCTACACCTAAGCCATATGGTCGCTTGCTTTTTGATGAGCAAAATGGTTATGCTTCGGATAATATGATCCCGGGAAATCCCGGTTTGGCCATTAGCAATCGAGGGCTTCTCACCGTAAACCCCTCAAAAACGGGTCTTCATGTCTTTTCAGTTGTAGTGGAGGAATATCGGGCGGGAGTGAAGATTGGCCAGGTTCAGCGTGATTTCCAGATGTTGGTATTGCCTTCAGGAGCATGTAATCCCCCAGATCCCCCGGAAGTTGCAGTCCAGATTCCCGGATTTGACTTTTTTCAATCTGAAGTCGATACCTTAAAGTACCAGCAAAATGACAATAAATGTTTTCTCTTCATCGCGAAAAACGTATCGTTTGGGGAAACGGTCTCATTTAGAGCAGAAGGGGTCAATTTTAGCGGTGATCTTGCGGATGGTTTTTCCATTAGTGAATACCCAGTGGCGGAATTCTCTGATTCACTTTCAGTAGAGTTCTGTGCACCTGAGTGTCCTCCACTACAGGGAGAGCCTTTCATAGTGGACCTAATTGCAGCCGATGATGCCTGTCCTCTTCCCCAATTGGACACAGTTCGGCTTGTGATTGAAGTAGAGCCGTTGCCAAATGCGTTGCCGACTGGAGATATTGAAGGAGAGGTGGTGGTCCTGCCGGAGGGACGTGAATACCAACAAGCTTTTTCATTTACGGATGAGGATATGGACTCGATACGTATTGACCTGATAGTACCTGGACATCCAGATCCTTCCCTTTTTGGATTCAAAGTGGATACTATTCTCAGTGAGCCGGGAAGGTTTGAAGGTGTATTCAAGTGGGATACCGATTGCGAACGAAATCTTTTCAGTGAGCAACAGCGATTCACGGTGGAAGTAAGAGCAGAAGACCTGGATTACTGCGCCTATGAAAACCCACTCTTGGCTACATTTGATATGAATGTAATTTTACCTGGGAATAATCCTCCTGTGGTATCTATATTAGATGTCCCTGAGAACGAATTAGTAATAGAATCGAATCAAACTATATCGTTTGATGTATCGGTCAACGACCCAGACAGAAACGAGGTTACTCTTGAAATGTTTGGTGAAGGTTTTAATCCCTCGGCGTTTGGTGTCTCTTTTGAATCGAGCACAGCCATAGGGCAGACTTCTTCAACTTTTACATGGTATGCAGATTGCAATTTTTTGATTCCGGGAGATGATAATCGCTTCACTTTTCTTTTTGTGGGAAGAGACATGGACCTGTGTAAAACAGTCATGACAGATACAATTCGTTATACAATCGACTTAGAATTACCACCTAATACACGGCCCAATATACTTCCTAAGTCTATTTATAATCTCGAAGTAAACGAGCCCTTTGAGCTGGATATCCGGGCACTCGATGATGACCCGGAAGACCAATTGACCTTATCATTTTACAATGGTGTAAGGTTACCCGCTTCTCCATCGATTGAGTTTGAAACTGTAACGGGACAATCTTTTGTTGAAGGTGTTTTTAGGTGGACTCCGGAGTGCAGTTTACTGCGGAATGGAGAAAGAACACGATACGATGTGGTATTTGAGGTTCGGGACGATTTTTGTCCACTTGCCGCAACGGACACACTTCTTGTTACTTTCTTCTTAGAGGAGACACGTGCAAACTTTAATAATTTCAAGCCTCCGAATGCCTTCAGCCCAAACAGTGATCAGGTAAATGATTTTTTTACTTTGTCCGGTTACACTGATAACTCATTGAATCTTCCGGTGGATAATTGCGATGATTTTTTTCAGTACATCTCGATTCATGATCGTACTGGTGCAACCGTATTTTATTCCGAGGAGCGTGATTTTATCTGGGACGGAGGGAATCAACCGGCGGGTGTTTATTTCTATTCCGTTAAGTATGCCTTGACAGAATATAAGAACTACCTACAATTGATTAAATAGTCGCGAGCGCCTGCTCCAGGTCTTCAATGAGAATTGAGTATTCATCCAATCCTATGCTTAATCTGACCCGTTCTACTGCAATGTCTGGGTTGTCATAATTCATGGAAGAAGCAATGGTGATCGCAGGAAACGCTAAAGATTCAAAACTTCCCCAGCTGCAACCCAACTTGAACTTCTTTAATTGGTTAGAGAATCCTTTGATTTTCTCGATATCATCCGTAGCAAGATCAATCGTGAGGAGTCCACCAACTCCTTGTAGGTATCGGTCAGCTAAGTCTTTTTGATCGTAGTGCTTACTTTTTGGATGATAGACTTTTTTGATTTTATCATGTCCGTCTAAGAATTTAAGTACCTTTTCCGTGGTGCTTCCGATTTGTTTTAAACGGATTGGAAGCGTCCGTAGGGAACGAATCATCATCCATGCATCAAAAGGTGAAATGGCAGGCCCCAGCGTCATATAGGTAGTAGAAAAGATCTTTTGAATCTTTTCCCTGCCTCCGCACAGAATGCCTGCGACTACATCACTATGCCCGTTGATATATTTAGTAGCAGAATGAAGGACCAGGTCAATGCCATAATCCCCAGATCGTTGCATTAACGGCGTTGCATAGCTGTTGTCCAGTATGGTGATGATTCCCCTTTCTCTTGCAAATTTCGAGATGGCTTCCAGGTCCTGCATTTCATACGTCCAGGAGTTGGGGCTTTCCAGGTAGATGATCTTTGTGTTTGATTGAACCTTCGATAAGAAAGACGCGGTGTTCTTAGCTTCCGAAAGCGTGGTGGTGATTCCCATTGACGGAAGGTGTTGATTCATCAGCTTCCCAGTCCAGGAATACGGTTTGCTCACTGACAGAATGTGGTCACCACTCTTCACATTGGCAAGTACCGCTATAGCGGCAGCCGCACTTCCACTTGCAACTACTAGCGCTTCCTCCATGTTCTCCAGGGCTGCTAGCTTTTTTTGGAGCTTTTGGACGGTTGGGTTGGTGCCTCGCGTGTAAAAGGGGACTTCATTTTCTCTTTGGAGGGCATGCGCCATGCCATCCACAGACTTAAAAACAAAATTGGAAGTCTGATAGAGCGTTGGTGAGCCTGGGGTACCCTGAAATTCCTCTGTTTCCCCCAGGTGAAGTAGAATGTCGGTTAGTTCCATTGAAGACATCAAATAGGCAAAATACGATGATTTCGTACGTATCCAATGGTTTCGTTCCAGGTAATCTTTGTCCAGATATCCTGCTGTTCCAGTACCGTTACTTTATGTCCTTTATCTAATACAGTAATAGGTTCAGCTCCTGCGCCCGGACCGTTCATGAGTACCGTATTGCTACTTCTTATGATTGCCTCGTTTGTATCCAAGATTCCATTGATGAAGATAACCAAAGTAACGGCGCAAAGTAACTGAAAAACAAATGGGGGAAGCAGTGAGGCATTAGCGGCTTTCCTTTTCCATAGGATGATGCCGGAGAGCAGTAGTAAAGAAGCTAGCAAAACAGCAACTAACTGCTTATTTCTATTTAATAGATTAATGAGGTAATCGCCATCGGAGTACCGATACCCTCGTAGTTCATTTGCTTCCGCTAACTCCGAGATTTTTTGGATGGCCTCCCGGTCTGCTGATAGCTGATAATATTGGTTGAGATAGAACATAGATTCCACTACCTGATCCAGCCCTTCGTGTATGAAAGCCATGCGGAGCAACATGGCGGGCGTTGCTTGCTTTTTCGCAAATAGCAGCTCGTAGTTTTCCAGCGCTTCTGTGTATCTTTTGTTTGCAAAAAGAGAGTCGGCTTCCTCAAGTGTTTGGCTATCGGGATGGACTGTTTGTCCGCTGAGGAGCAAGCAAAAGATGCAACCCAACATTGTGAGATGAATCTTTAGAAAGTTGTTATTCATTTCTTTGGTTTTGTGGATGAGCCTTCTAATTTTGCAACCTCAATTTTAGTAACACATTCTGAGAGGAGCTAAATTATTAACAAACATTTAGTTTTTGAGGTTACTAAACTTGACAAGATTCGTTAGCTCAGCTGGTAGAGCATCTCCCTTTTAAGGAGAGGGTCCTGGGTTCGAGCCCCAGACGAATCACATTAAAGAGCTCACTTAACAGTGAGCTTTTTTTGTTTTTGCTAAAATGGTTAGTGAATACGCTCCTGATGATCACCTCTTTTTGGTTAGCCCATCCATGTAGAAGATTTATAGTATGTACCAGCAGGTAAAAATACAGCTGCCGGACCTCAAGATTAAGAACCATGAGAGCCAGTAGTTATACGATGAATGGAGGGTGATTGGGGATTTATTACTTTACGCTCATTTTAATGGATGATTCTCCGCCCTTTTGATAATTAGTCCATGCAAAATAGACCTGATCTCCAGCCTTGGTCATTTGTGGGAACCCACTGTTTCTGGCTTCACTTGTTGCGGACACAGTTTGAGGTGCTGTCATGGTACCATCGGATTTGACCACACGGTATTTGATTGCGGGTGTCCCTTCATTATCTAGCCAACTTACCATTGCGGTCTTGTCATCAAGTAAGATCACATCGACTCTTCCCAAAGGGGAACTTTCATCAATTAGGAAAGGGTTGCCGAAAGAGTCCAAATTAGAAAAGGCTATTTTAACCTTTGGTTGTCCTTCTCCTGCCGTAAACCATGCGGTTGCTACCGTATTACCCAAAACAGACATACGCGGACCGTTTACGGGACAGCCTGCGATATTCCAGTTATCATCGTTTATCTTTTGAGGAGCTGTCCAGGTTGAGTTACTATAACTAACATATGCGATATCACGGATTTCACCTTCTGATCGGTCTCGGTAGGCAAACATCGGGCCTTTGGCTGTGATGGCACCTGTCGTCTGACAGCAATCGCAAACACGATTGTCCAATTCCGCTTCCTCCGTCAAATTGCCTTCCATATCCAGTACGGCAGTTCGAATGGTCATGGCACCCCTACCTCCATGGCCTTCTTCAGCTCCGTGTTCACCACCGCCCGTATTACGACCGTCTAACCAAGCTAATCGAAAGGTACCATCGTTTTGAGGCAGCATGGTTACAAATCCGTGCTCCGTGGGTGTGCCGTCGTTATGCGGTATGAGTGGGCTGCTCCATTCTCCGCCACTTGGTTTGTACAGGACGTTGACATCGTAGGAGTAGGTTCCTGAAGAACTCTTCGCAAGATAATGAGCCGTCATGTTGCCTTCTTTGTCTACAGCTATCATAGGGTAATCTGCCCAGTTAACGAACCAATCGTTTCCTGATGCGATCAGTTCTGGTTTCGTCCAGGTGCTTCCTTCTAACCTGGCGTATTTGAGTTCTACCCAACCCGAATCTTGTTTTTCAACCCAGGAAAAATACAGAAGGCCATCTTCTCCTGTCACCAGATAGGGTAAAGAAGCATTGTCTCCTACAGGAGCTTCTATGATAGTCAGATCATCGGCCGGTTGTTCTCTGTTTTCATTGGGAGCACATGCCAGCATTAAAAAAGAAATTAAAAAGTAAGTAGGTAAAGCTTTCATTTTAGGTAGTTTTTAAAAAGTTGGATTTGGTCGGGGGTGTTCCATTTTCTGGCACCGACTAGTTTGTCAATTAGCTCACCCTCTTGATTGATTACCAAAGTGGTGGGCAGTGAATAAGCACCGAGCGATTCTATACTAGTTGTCACTCGCAGAAACTCTAAGTCATAACTGCGACTTTGTAAAAAGCGTTGGACTCTATCTACTTCTTCATCTGAAGCCAACACCAAGATAATATCATCCGGGAGTTGCTTGTTCATGTCCTCAAGGTCTGGCATTTCACGGATACAAGGTCCACACCAGGTAGCCCAAAGGTTCACGATTAGCACTTTATTCTTAAACCTGTTCTCATCTACAGGTTCACCGGATATCGTGACCAATTTCAGTTTGTCACGAAAGGTATCTTGCTCGGCTCCGGTTTGTTTGGAACAACCAAGCAAGCTGAGACAAAGAAGTAGATAAGTTAGTTGATGAAGCGCTTTCAAATCTGTATTATGATTGATTTTTGACTTCAAAGGAAACAGAAGTATCGTCCCAACTGATGGTAATAGATCCAGTGGAGGCATCAACCTCTACTACCTCGTAAGTAAGAGACTCTACCACCTCATCAAGTTTCGTGGCTTTCGCCTTGACTCTGACCACATCTTCGGATTCCTGGTAGTCGTCCGCTAAATGTTGATCCCAGTTGGTGTTAATGATGATCGTCCATTCTTCCTCACCAGGAATAGTAAACAAGCCATATTTTCCTGCAGGAATGTCTACTCCTCCTATGTTGACATCATTCGCAATACTGATGGAAGTAGCACGATGTGCGCCCGTTACCCATACTTCTCCATATCCAACCAGTCCGCCAAATATTAGTCTGCCTCGTTTACTTGGCGAACTGTACTCAATATGAATATGATTTTCGCCTACGTTTGTCATGGCCATCTGCTTTGGACTTTTAGGCTTCTTTTTTGCTGGTTCTGCAGCTGCTGAATGATCGTGTTCATTGGAGGAACTTGATTGCTGTTCAGCGTTGCTACATGAACCAAGCAACAGCACACCCAATAAAAGCATTAGAAAGTTTTTCATGTGTCTATAATTCTTCTGTTACGGTTCCACATTTTAACATCCGATCTCCAAAATAAGGATTTCTTATCTGATCAGATACACTTAGCCAGCTTGCGCCAGTATTATCAAATGCCATGGGACAATATTGAACAAAAACGCCGTCTTCCTTTTCATTCGCTTTAAGTGCCGCTATTAACCCATCTGTCACTGTTTTAAAGGAGGCACGCTGTAGTTCTACATCATCAGAACTGGCAATCACCTCAGCAGCTTTGATCAATACGGTTTCCATTTTCTCGGCTGAGAAGGCAGAAGATAGTTTCATGGCTGCCGATTTAGCTGCCGAAGCATCCGTCTGAACAAGCGCGTCCTTTAGTTGCATGTAGGCTTCAAGTGCCGAGGTCTCTAAAGATTGTGCTTCGCTAACCGTTTCTGAGCTAGATGCATTTTGTTTACTCGTGTCGCTGCATGCTAGTAACACGGTCATGCAGATGATTAATGTGAATAAGGTTTTCATATTCGATTTGTATTTACAGTTATTTAAGTTCTTCTTCTACGTTTCCGCAGGTGAGCATTTCGTCTCCAAAATAAGGATTGAGAATCTCCTCTGCATCGCTTAACCAGAAAGCCCCTTTATAGTCAAATGCCATTGGACAGTATTGTCTGTAGCCACCGGTTTCGACATCAAACTTCACAAGGGTCTGATAAAGTTGGTCGCTTAATGGAGATAGCGCACCCCTTATTTTCTCTACATCAGATTCCTCAATCATGTACTGGGTTGTTTTCATAAGTACATCGAGGTCCTTCATCCATTCCTCATGTGCTTGATTGGCTACTTGCATCATATCTACTTTCTCGATCGCATCAAGTAAGGGAGTCACTTTTTCTTTTGCAGTTACTGCATCTGTTTCCACCAGCGCATCCTTTAGAGGAAGGTATGCTTGAAATACTGCCTTTAATTGCTGTTTGAAAACAGCCGAGGATTCAAATTTTTCTGTTGAAATATTGACTTCGGGATGAAGTGACTTCTGAACCTCGGCACTACCTACCATGCCGCCATGGTGAGCATGCCCTGTTGTGGGATTACCTCCCTGAGGGTTCATCATGCTGGGTTTGCCTGCTAACTGTGCGGCTGCGTCTATGCTAAAGGTGCCATTTACCGCAATTTCTTCCCCTTCTTCAAGTCCTTCTGTTACGAGATATTGATCACCAATGTCCGGTCCTAATGTGATTTCACGAAGGTTAAAAGCAACTCCTTTTTCAGAAGCTGTTTTCACATAGACTATAGATCGCTTACCCGTCCACATGATTGCCGTCTTAGGAACAAGCAATGCTTCCTCATTATTTAATTCGGTAGTTAATCGACCACTGGCTAGCATTTCCGGTTTCAACAAGTTTTCATCATTTTTTAGCTCTACTCGAAGGCTGGCAACCCTCGTCTTGGGATCTATCACAGGATCTATATAGGATATTTTTCCGTCGAAGGATACTCCCGGTAAGGAGGCTATCGTAAACTCAAGCATGTCTCCTGTGCGAATCCATTGAAGATCCGTTTCGTAGGCATCAAACAATACCCAAACATCTGAAAGATCAGAAAGCGAATACAAGGAAGACCCTTGCCGGATGTAATCACCTTCGTTTATCATTTTCTCTTTCACATAGCCTGATGTTTCAGCCAGTATCGGAAAAGTAGAAGTCAGCTTTTTTGATTGCAGAAATTCCTCTATTTGAGTATCGGTTAACTTCCAGTTAGCTAGTTTCCTTTTGGCAGCTTCAAAGAGAGCAGGTTGGGTGCTAGCAAGTTTTTGAGTTTCAAATAGCTCCTGTTGAGCGGTCACCAAAGTGGGCGAGTAGACTGTTGCAATGGTTTGGCCCTTGCTGACGTAATCACCTGTGAAACTGACATTCAAAGATTCTATTCTACCAGGAATATGAGAAGACTGTGTTACGATGCTCCGTTCGTCCTCCATGACTTTTCCAGTTAGGATGATTTGCTTGCCAAGACTACCTTTGGACACTTTCTGTGTCACAATATTGGCCAGCTGTACGGCTGTAGCAGACATTTTTATCGACAAGGGATCTCCCTCGCCTTCATCCTCTTCCAGAGGAATTAAAGCCATCCCACACAAAGGACAAGAACCGGGTTCCTTCTGCTGTATTTGAGGATGCATGGAGCATGTCCAGACACCGTTTTCATCTATGGTATGCTCGTGGGCTGTCCTTTCGTTGTTGGAAGACGAAGGCTTTACGACCCATCCAATCAGAACACCAATCATTAAGGTGATCCCGATTAGAAAATATTTATTCTGAAATAGATTTTTCATCATCTAGTTTGTTATTGTTCACCTGCCACCAAGTAGTCAAGGTTGGCAATTTTGGTTTGTAATCTTGTTTCTGATTTCACTTGCTTTACGCGATAGCCTAGTAGTTCCATTTGTACCCTAAGCAAGGCGTCTAGCTGTTCGCCTGAGTCGCTGAATTCAGTAAATAATAGGTTTTGTATTTGCCTCGTCTCCTCCAGTTGGGACGCGTAAAGCAACTGCAATTGAATTTCCCGATTGGCTTCAAACCTTAGTTTTTCGTATTGGCTGACGAGCATGTTTTCCGTATTTTCAATGGAATATTGAAGTCCTTCGATCTTCAATTTGGTTTCTCTTGCTGCTTCCGAATACTTTCTTCTGAAGATGGGCAAACTCACGGAGACCATGGGCATCAAGGCATCTTTACCATTGTCGACTACATTAGCATCTGTTCGCTCGCCAATGACTAGGTAATCGATTCCGGCTCCAATTTTTGGTAGCCCTGATTTTTCGATGACCGTCAGTTGGTTTCGATTGGCTTGCATTCTTTTTGATAGTTCAGCTAGCTTAGGGTTTTGATTCCAATCAGGAAGCACCGGAACTGTTCGCGTTAGATACGTGGTGTCTTCAAGAAGCACCTCTGCCGTGTCGGACCTGTTCAATAGGCGATTAAAGCTAACCTTCAGCGCTCTGGTTTCATCATCCAATAACTGCAGCTCAGTTTCAATTTCTTTTATCCTGATGTCTAGTCTCAGAATGTCAGTAAGTGCGGTCTGGTTGTTCTCATATTTGACTGTTGCCAATCGCTTCCATGAGCTGAGAACTTCCCTGTTCTCCAATTGGATTTCACGAATTTTCTCTATTTCCACCATAGGGAAATAAGCTGCAGCAACCTGAAAGCGTATCTTATTCTGTTGCTCCACAAAACGCTGGTAACTTGCTTCCGCTTGCAGGGCAGCGACATCTCCCTTTGCTTTCAGTGTTCCAAACCATGGAAACATTTGAGTCAAAGAGAATCGTGCCTGCTGTGGACCCACCCGTGTTTCGACAGGTGAGATAAATACACCTACTGATAGTGTAGGATCGGTAAGGTTGTTTACTTGCTGTACTTTGGTTAAGTCAGCCTCAAACTGCTTATATACGGCTAATAAGGAGGGGTTATTCTCTACTGCTTGCTGTTGATAGTCGCTTAGCTTCTGTCCTTGCAAGGCAAATGATAGCAGGATTAATAGGGTAGTTAGTAGCTTCATTTCTGTATCCTTTTCAGTTGATATTCAGCTCTCATCGAGTAGAAAACAGGGACGATGAAATACGTGATCGCCGCAAAAAGCATTCCTCCAAAAGCTGGTATGGCCATAGGGATCATGATATCCGAACCTCTGCCGGTGGAGGTCAAAATGGGGAGCAAGGCGATGATAGTAGTTGCAGAAGTCATCACCGCCGGCTTGATTCTTTTCTTTCCCGCTTCGACAACGGCAGCCCTTATTTCCGCTATGGAATTGGTCTTATTCTTCTTGAAACTTTGATCCAGATAAGTTCCCATCAGGACGCCATCGTCGGTGGCGATCCCAAACAAAGCGATAAACCCTACCCATACTGCTACACTCAGGTTGATGGGATGTACCTGAAACAGGTCCCGCATCTGAGTGCCAAACAAAGCGAAATCCCCAAACCATTCCTGTCCGTAGCACCAAATGAGAATGAAGCCACCACTAAAGGCCATGGCCACACCGGAGAAAACCATCAATGATGTCCCAACGGACTTAAATTGTAGGTAGAGGATGAGGAATACGACTGCCAGGACTACCGGTACGATGATCATCAGTCGTTTTTCAGCTCTTACCTGATTTTCATAGGTACCGGAGAACTTATAGCTCACAGCAGATGGAACGACCAGATTCCCGGTCTCGATTTGATTCTTTATGGCTTCCTGAGCGTCGTTAACTACTGTAACTTCCGAGTACTCAGCTTTTCTGTCAAACAGCACATAGCCCACTAAGAATGTTTCTTCACTTTTGATCGCCTGAGGTCCTTTCATGTATTCAACTTCAAGAATTTGCTCCAGGGGTATCTGGGCTCCAGTAGGAGTAGCTATCAGGATCTTTTTTAAGGATTCGGGATCATCTCTGAGCTCACGTGGGTACCGAACTCTTACAGGAAAGCGCTCTCTACCTTCCACTGTAGAAGTAATACGGATGCCGCCTATCGCAGTCTCAATGGTCTGTTGTACATCGTCGATGCTCAGGCCGTACCTGCTGATCTTTTCCCTGTCTATGTTTAAGTGCAAATAAGGTTTCCCTACAATTCGATCAGCAAATACAGCTTCTGTTTTTACTGTGGGTACTTCCTTCAGTATTTTCTCTAACTCTAATCCAAAATGCTCAATGGTCTCAAGATCAGGTCCGTAAACTTTTATACCCATAGGAGCCCGCATACCTGTTTGAAGCATGACCAGGCGCGTTTCAATGGGCTGCAGTTTAGGGGCTGAGGTGACACCCGGTATTTTGGATACACGGACAATTTCATTCCAAATATCATCCGGGCTGTTGATTTCTTTTCGCCAGTTGCGGTAGTAGTCTCCATTCTGATCTTCCAATAATAAGTTCTCAATTCCATTGTCCATTAGATAGCTGGGCTCATTTATTAAGGAGACCGTATCTACTCCATTAAAGAACCACTGCTTCTCTCGGTCAATTTTCCAGTTTCCCCCGTCTAATCTTCTCCTATTGAGAACGTAGTTTCCTTCTTTATCGACGCGATATCGTAGTTTCCTTCCTTTCGCGTCCATCCGAAATTCGGGCTTGTAATTGATGACATTCTCAAACATCGAGATGGGAGCGGGATCAAGTGCGGATTCCACTCTCCCCAGTTTTCCAACTGTTAATTCTACTTCCGGAATGTTACTGAGTAACATATCCAATTGAGCGACCACCTTGCGGTTGTATTCCACTCCTGAATGCGGCATAGAAGTAGGCATCAATAGGAAGCTTCCTTCATCCAAAGAGGGCATAAATTCTTTTCCTATTCCCGGAAAGCTATGAGCTAGCGAGGACCACACCTTGTTTGTGCGTACATTCCAATCAAACGAGTCGAAGGCACGTGGAATGAATCCAAACAATGAGCTAAAACCAAGCCAGACCGTGAGTCCGGATAGCATGAAAAATGAAGGTATTGAAAGGAAAGCCACTTTATTTTTCAAACACCAGTTTAGCACTGCTTGATAATACTTTTCTATCAGCTTGAATACTGCAAGTATGCAAGCAATGATAGCCGAAGTGAATACGAAATTTAGAAGCAAGCTGTTCTCAACTCCTAGTGGGAGCCAGTACTTTGCGAGAAGCCAGGTGACAGCTGTGAGCACTACAATAAGGCTGAAGCGTTGCGTCAACCAGTTTTGCTTTGGTGTGTAGACTTTAATGAAATGACCAACTCCAAAAGCCGTCAGAATAATTCCAGGGAAGGTACTTTCAAAAAATAATACGAAAAGCCCTGTTACGATTAGTCCCGCTTGCAGGAATCCTGATACTTTTTCATCTTTCAACCTGAAACCGAAGAACCAGTGAGCCAGAGCGGGTAAGATCAAGAGTGTGACGATTAAGGCTGACAGGAGGGCGAATGTTTTAGTAAAGGCTAGCGGTTGAAATAATTTACCTTCAGCTGCTTCCAGCATAAAAACAGGGATAAAGCTGACGATCGTAGTAGATACAGCGGTAAGTATTGCTGAGCTGACTTCAGCTGCTCCCTTGTAAATAGTTTCAGTTAATTTCTCTGTTTTTGGGGCGTCTTTAAGGTGCCTGATGATGTTTTCTGTCAAGATAACTCCCAGGTCTACCATGGTACCAATGGCAATAGCGATTCCTGATAACGCTACGATGTTTGCATCAATACCAAAATACCGCATTCCGATGAATACCATCAAAACGGAAAGAGGTAGTAAGCTTGAGATTAGGAGTGAAGCACGTAGGTTTAACACCATGACAATAACTACCAGGATGGTAATCATCACCTCCAAAGACAATGCTTCCTCCAGGGTGCCGAGTGTTTCATTGATCAATTGAGATCGGTCATAAAAAGGAACAATGGTCAGTTGACTTATTCTGCCGTCAGCAAGTGTTTTACTTGGTAAGCCAGGGGCGATCTCTTCGATCTTTTCTTTCACATTATTGATTACCTGAAGCGGATTAGATCCATAACGTGCAACTACTACGCCTCCTACAACCTCAGCACCTTCTTTATCCAATGCGCCTCGGCGCGCAGCTGGCCCCAGCGTTACAACTGCAACATCTTTCAAGCGTATCGGTATATTCTCATGAACTGCTACAACCGCCAATTCCAGATCCTCGATACGTTTCACATAACCTAGACCTCGAACCAGGTATTCGGCTTGATTGATCTCTATTGTTTTTGCCCCTACGTCTTTATTGGATTGTTTTACCGCTAGCATCACTTGATGAAGTGGTATTCCAAATGACTTCAAGGCATCGGGATTGACATCAATTTGGTACTCTTGAACGTATCCCCCAATAGAAGCTACTTCCGAAACACCTTCTGCGGTATTTAGACTGTATTTGATATAGAAGTCTTGTGTACTCCTGATCTCATGTAGATCCCAACCTCCAGTCGGATTACCTTCCTGATCCCTTCCTTCAAGGGTATACCAGTATACTTGTCCTAATGCGGTAGCATCAGGACCCAATGAGGGTTGCACACCTTCAGGTAGCAGTCCAGATGGAATGGAGCTGAGTTTTTCCAGAATTCGTGATCGACTCCAATAAAATTCGATATCATCGTCAAAAATGAGGTAGATGCTGGAGAAGCCAAAGATAGAAGTACTCCTTATGGAGTTGACACCGGGGATACCCAGTAAGTATGTTGTTAAAGGATAGGATATTTGATCCTCAATATCCTGTGGAGATCGCCCCATCCATTGTGTGAAGACGATCTGCTGATTTTCACCGATATTAGGAATAGCATCTACCGGAACCGGATCACTTGGTAAACCTCCCAGTTCCCAGCCAAATGGAGCCGTGATAATTCCACATATCACAAACCCTGCAAGCAGCAATGCCGTAACTAGTTTATTTTCCAGAAAGTACTTAATGATAGTGTTTAACATGAAGTTGATTTTGATCAATAGAAACATATGGCTATCAGTGAAACCGATAGCAAGTGCTTACAGCTTATCTAGCTGCTGATCAATAATCAAATTCTAAACACCTGATGCAAGACCCGAATGTCTTGATCTGGTAGGGGTGGATCAGGTTGGTTGGAGGACGTTTTTGTGTCAAGCGTACTGTACGTATCCTCCAGGAGTACATACGTTATAACGGCTAGGAGGTGTAACTCTGGAGCTGACTTAAAGTCAAAAGACGCTTTTGTCATTTGGTCAACTTTAAGTTCTTCACTTGTGTCTTTACAGCACGGCATTGGGTCTTCCGTTACATCTTTACACGTGTCAGCGCTTACAACAATCGCCACTGACTGGAGTCTTCCCATACAGTAGTGCTTATTCAGAGTAAGCCCGGTTGTTGCTACTAAAAGCACCAATGCCAATAAAAGATTCGCTATTTTTCTTAATAAAAGCACTAAGACAAAGATACGAACTAAAATCAAATAAGTTTTCTGTAGGGATTTGAACAGGTCGTATACGTAGATAAAGCACTTCGAATATTTAGTTTTTACCTGCATAAAAAAAGCGTCAAATAAGATTGACGCTTTCTTGTTGCAGTTGGCTTGGAGTTAGAAAGAGAAGACAGCAGCTAAGGCGAAAGAGCTTAGAGAACTAGTCATTTTAGTCATATCCTTAACATCTGAAATAAATACATCTCCCTGAGAAAAAGAATCAAGCCTTACCTCAGGAATCAATTTCAGATTTCCAACGGAGTAGTTTGCAGATAAAGTTACATCCACCACATACTCGTCCATCATTAACACGCCCAGTCCTTTGTCAGTGAAATATTCACCTCTCAAGCCAAGTGCAAAAGTTTCGGTGAAGCTATTTTGTAGATACAAGGCGCCACCTAAGAAATTGTCAGACGCGGAGGTTGCGTTTACACCCAGATAGAAAGATTCCGTCAAGTCCCAGCCAGCTGTTAAATCAACCTGGAAGAACTCGTCATCAAAAAGGAAGTTCAAATAAGCACCTCCATATCCAACTTGTAGACCACCGTAATAATGTCCATCAGGATTGAATTCTGTCAAATCCGTGGAATTCATTAACGACGTCATCAAGGTCAAGTCCCCAAAGGTGAAATCTGCTTTTAAGCCCGTATGGGAAAATGGTCCATATGAAAACATGTAGGAAGTGCTATAGTTAAAATTTCCGACAGGAGAAATCACTTCATAGCCAAGAAATGTATTGAAGTTACCGAGTGTTAAGACCACTTTTTCGCTGAGATTCCAGTACGCATAAAGTTGGTTCACTATTTGTCCTGTAGAAGAATACATAGGTGAAGCAAAGACAGCGTCAGAACCTCTTGGACCGATCACAAGATCTGCAACAAATCCTGCTTTTTCTCCTTCATAAGAGGCTACTAGGTTGACCATTCCCAATGAGAAACCCGGCAGATTTGCAAATGAAGAATATGGAGCCTGGATGGTTTCATCTACTCCGTCATTGTCTGCGTCAAGAGTATTGGGAGCGTTTAAGTTTGATCTGAAATAGGTGTCTATACTTCCAGAAAATGTCAGACCCTGCTCTTCTTGAGCCAGAAGACCAGTCGTCAAAAACAAGGAGGCAAATACAAAGGCACCTTTAATATTTCGTAAATTTGTAATTGAATTCATAAGTTATGTTTAGTTTCTTGTGAAAAATCAGGTCTCCTTCCGATCGCCAAAAAGTGAAGGGGACCCTTTTTTAAGTTATTTTTTAGTTTTTATTCTACTGTAATTGTGAAGCCTCTGATGCCATGTTCATGGCTATCAAGACCTTCTTCCTCGTGTTCCTTAGAAACTCTGATTCCAATCGTCAGTTTCAGTAAGTAGAAAATTGCAGCGGCAGCGGTGAAAGCAGTAGCGCCAATGATAAGTACAGACTTAAGTTGGATCCACAAAGTATGCTCAGGGTTGACAGAGAAGATCCCTACTGCAAGTGTACCCCAAACACCGCATATTAAGTGAACGGATACTGCACCTACTACATCGTCAAGCTTAAGCTTGTCAAGTGTAATGGCAGACAATACCACCAAGATACCAGCTACAAATCCAACTACAACAGAATTTTGAATACCGATCACATCAGCACCAGCAGTGATGCCTACAAGACCAGCTAGGATTCCGTTTAAGACCATTCCAAGGTCTAATCTTTTGAATGCTATGTAACCTGTAAGAAACCCACCAAGTCCTCCTGCACACGCAGCAAGTGAGGTGGTTACCAACACATAGGAAACCAATGCCGGGTCAGCAGATAGTACTGAGCCTCCATTGAAGCCAAACCATCCCAACCACAATAAGAACACCCCAATGACAGCGAGTGGTACGCTAAAACCAGGCTTGTCTATCACTTTACCATCCACGTATTTTCCAAGTCGTGGTCCCAAAATGATGATACCAGCCAATGCTCCCCATCCACCGACAGAGTGTACCAAGGTAGAGCCAGCGAAGTCATAGAATCCCATTGCATCAAGTGCTCCGCCTCCCCATTTCCAGCTTCCGATGACAGGGTATACTACACCTACAAACAGCAGGGTAAATAATAGATAAGAAGACAGTTTGATACGCTCTGCTACGGCACCGGAAACGATGGTTGCTGCGGTTGCTGCAAACATTGCCTGAAACAAGAAGTCAGTCCAGTACGTGTAGCCACCACTTGCATATCCCACCGTATTATCAGCAGTAGACATGGATTCCAGTCCAAATCCAGCAAAGCCGAACCATCCCGGAGTTTCGAATCCAGGGTACATAAGGTTGAATCCTATCAACGCATAAGTGAGGACACCAATGATAGGCGTAAGGGTATTCTTAAATAAAATATTGACAGTGTTTTTAGACTGCCCAAAGCCGGCTTCCACCCCTGCAAAGCCCAGGTGCATGATGAATACTAAAGCGGTGGCTAACATCATCCAAATGTTGTTGGATGTCAAAAGAGAGTCAGCAAGTTGTAAACTGAGTTCCGCAGTAGTAGCGGCAGTTTCGTCAACCTTTGTCATGAACTCAATGGGTACTGCCACTGAATCCGTCACGGCTGAATCCAATAAACTCTTGGTAAGTTCTGTTTTCATCTTAAAAGAATTAGAAAAAAGGTTTAAGTAATAATTTTAGGTTTAATCCAAATTCAATTTTAGATGTGATTTTAATAAAGGGGAAAATATTAAATGATTTTTTAATATTTTATCTGAATATTTACAATTAATTTAATATATATAGATTTATGTTAAAATAATGCCAATTTCAAAAAGATAAATCACCTGTTATTGGATAGATGTAGAATTAAATATGTTTAAAAAGCCATTTTTTAGAATAAAACGGGAGGTATTGAGCTTTTGAAAAAATTATAATTTTATGTAGAGCTCATTACTACTGCTTATGTTATCCGACTGATTTATTTTGAAAAACTCATTTTACGATCCAGGAAAGCAGATTCTTGTGTTTACGCCGAGGATGACTATTATCACCCTTCTTTCTATACAATTTCTTGCCGGTTTTTTCTTTCAGTGTCGATTAGTTGGAGGAGACTGAAATATCAGAAATCTAATTTTGTGGTTGGGAATAAAAGATTTTTTCTTCTGTTTACACATTCAAACGATCTCTATGACTTGGTTAAAGCACACTTATTCGCAGCAGCTTCCTAAGAAATTCCATTCTTCGCAGAACCCGCAACCAGTAGCTGGCGCTAAGATGAAGTTGTTTAATCATTCTTTGGTTGAGGAGTTAGGAGTGTCAGCTCATTTTGCAGATGATAAAGACTCTTTGAATTATTTATCGGGAAACAAAGTGACGCCTGATAGTAATCCGATTTCCCAGGCATACGCAGGACACCAATTTGGACATTTCACGCAATTGGGTGATGGGCGAGCGGTTTTGCTGGGAGAGATGGACACGTCGAAAGGTCTAGTTGACCTTCAATTGAAAGGTTCCGGTCAGACGCCTTACTCAAGGGGTGGTGATGGGAGAGCTACGTATTATTCCATGTTGCGGGAATACATCATCAGTGAGGCTATGCATTCCCTGGGGATACCCACCTCAAGAAGTCTTGCGGTAGTGAAAACCAAAGACAAAATTTTTCGAGAACAGGTAAACGCAGGCGGTGTTTTATCTCGGGTAGCGTCAAGTCACATCCGTGTAGGAACGTTCGAGTACGCACGGTATTTTGGAGAAGAAGGTGACCTGAACGCTTTACTGCTCTACACCATCAAAAGGCATTACCCGGAAGTATTGGATCATCAAAATCATGCGCTAGGTTTACTTGAAGTGGTGATGAAGAAGCAATTAGATTTGATTGTTAATTGGCTGAGAGTGGGTTTCATTCACGGAGTGATGAATACAGACAATATGTCGATATCAGGTGAAACCATCGATTACGGCCCGTGTGCATTCATGAATACCTACCATCCTGCAACGGTGTTCAGCTCCATTGATACGCAAGGTCGTTACGCTTATGCCAACCAACCCAATATCGCCTACTGGAACCTGCGGGTTTTTGCCAATGCGTTATTTCCGGTAATCGACAAAAACGAAGAGGCAGCCAAGCAAAAGGCAGAGGAGGTACTTAATCAATATCCTGCTGCTTTTTCCCGTGAATATTTCAAGATGATGGGTAGTAAACTCGGGATCGTATATCAGGTTGAGAGAGATCGAGAACTCATCGAAGAATGTGTCGGACTGCTAGAAAAAGAAAAAGTAGACTATACCAATTTTTTCACAGAACTGAGAAGGGAAGGAGAATTGATTCAAACTCTGAGAAAGAATCAAACCTTTGATGGTTGGTATAAGAAATGGCAGGTTTCTCGAGTCAAAATGGCCAATGAAATGGAAAGTGAAGCGTTGATGGCTAAAAACAATCCAGTAGCAATCGCCCGTAATCACATCGTGGAGGAGGTGTTGAAAGCAGCTGTGGACGGAGAAATAAAGCCTCTAGAGCTACTAATGGAAGAACTCTCGAATCCTTATCAAGATTCTGCTAAACTACAAGTAGTTCCCGCTGGGTTTGATGCCGGATATCAGACTTTTTGTGGGACCTAGTTCAACTGCTTTGCGGCTGAGCTAGAAATGTAAGATATTCTAATAAGTCATTTCAGCATTGAATGGGCTTGGGTTCTTGAGAGATTAAGATTCATACAATGCATAGAGAAATTTTCATACCAATTACTGTTGCTTGCTAGCTGAGTGGGTAGTAAACCTTTGTAGGATGGCTGATCAGAAGACAATGAAAAGTATTTTTATAATGGCATCTTATCTCTAATATAGATGGATTGAGATTTTTTCAGATTGCTACTGCTATTGAGAGGAGAGGCTTTATGAACCTAATTTTGCTTTTTTTGGGGAATTCATTTTCTCTGGCAGAATTGAAAAAGAAAAAAGCCCATCGTGGGCGGGCTTTTCATTTGTTAATTTCCAACTTTCGTTAGTTGTCTTCTTTGATTTTTGAAGCTTTCGACTTTTTTTCCTGCAGCTTTTCTTCCAACTCTCTTAACCGTTGTTCCACCGTTTTGAGTACCTCTTCTTTTTTGGCCAGGGCTTCTTCTGATGCTTGTCCAGCTTCTCTTTCTGCGGCTACTTTTTCTCTTGCTTGCTCAAGTTTTTGTTTTCTTTCTGCAAGGGCGTTTTCGCTTCTACCAATCTCTTCCTCCAGGTCATCTACCTCCTTATTCACTTTGGCTTTTGCCTCTGCTGATCTTAGTTGTCCAAACTCTTTCCCGGAAAGGTCACCTTTGTTCTTACCGAAGGCATTTCCTCCTCCTTGAGATTTTCCCTTCATACTACCACTGTCATCAGTGTCCGCCTCTACTTTAGCTTCATCATTGTCATCAACGTCTTCTTCGTCTTTACCCTCTTTTTGATTGTTCTTTTCCTTCTGAGCTTGCTCGGTCTTGTCTTTGCCTTTTCCCTTACCCTGAGATTTTCCTTGGGCTAGGATGGATTCGGCGAATAAGAAACTGAGGCATACGAATAGTATTCTTATTACAGTTTTCATGCGTTACAGGTTATTTAATAATGAATCTACTTCCTGAAGGCTATCTTCCGTATCTTCCTGTATTTCAGAAATGTCTGCTTGTACCTCCTCGATTACTTGTTCCACAACCGCATTTTCTTCTTTAGAGATTATTTCAGACGGAGTTTCTTCAACTTGTTGCTCTCCCTGAGCAGTGCTTCCGCCGCAACTTCCCAGTAGCAACAATAAGGAGGATAATGTAAAGATATTTTTCATATTTTAATCGATTTAGATTGATGGAGGCTAAATATACTATACATCTGTTACACAAGAAGCTGTACAACTTAAGATTAAATCATCATCTGTTCTGAGTGGCACCTGTGTAAAATTACTTCCAGCTTTTCCATTTCTTCACTAGATTGAAATCACACAAATTTTAACAATTATGAAATGTATCCTTGCTAGTCTACTATCTGGCTTTTTGGTCTGTATTTTTCATGTCGGTATTGCTCAGCCAGTAAAGCCAACCATTGACCCTTCCTATTATTCAAAAATGGAATGGCGAAATATCGGCCCTAATCGTGGAGGTAGGTCGCTCGGTTGTGCAGGAAGTCCCGGTAGAATAAATGAGTACTATTTTGGGGCAACAGGTGGTGGTTTGTGGAAGACCGTTGACGGGGGAAACGAGTGGTTCCCTGTAACAGATGGACAAATTTCATCTTCTTCGATCGGTGCTGTTGCCGTCGCGGAAACGAACCCGGATGTCGTTTACATCGGTGGAGGAGAGACGCAGCTCAGAGGAAGTATCACACAAGGAGATGGTGTCTACAAGTCAAAGGATGGCGGTAAAACCTGGCGACATTTAGGACTTAAAGAAACACAGGCAATTTCAAGAATCAGGGTGCATCCTACCAATCCGGACATCGTCTTTGTTGCAGCATTAGGACATCCCTACGGCGACAATGAGGAAAGAGGAGTATTCAAGTCCACAGACGGTGGCAATACCTGGAAAAAAGTACTGTATGTAAGCCCCAAAGCTGGAGCAGCAGATATCATCATTGATCGTATCAACCCTGAGATACTTTACGCAAGCACATGGCAGGTGTACCGAAAGGCCTGGAAGATGTGGGGAGGGGGTCCTTTTTGTAAGTTGTGGAAATCAGAGAATGGAGGAGAAACCTGGACGGATCTGACCAATAATCCAGGTATGCCGGAAGGCCCTATAGGTAAAATCGGTGTGACTGTCTCGCCTGTGAATTCGAAGAGAGTTTGGGCAGTTGTGGAAGCCAACGAAGGGGGAGTATTCCGATCAGATGATGGCGGATGGACGTGGGAACGTACCAACGACGAACGAAAACTGCGTCAACGTGCATTTTACTATTCCAGAATTTATGCAGACCCTCAGGACGCTGAAACAGTATACTGCTTAAACGTTGACTTTTGGAAATCGACGGATGGAGGAAAGACCTTTGATATTGAACTAAGGCCCCCTCATGGTGATTTCCATGATCTATGGATTGACCCCAATGACCCTGATCGTATGATCAACTCCAATGATGGCGGTGGATCGGTCAGTGTCAATGGTGGAAAAACATGGACAGAACTAGATTTTCCCACTACCCAATTCTACCATGTAATGACGACCAGCGATGTGCCTTATCATGTGGCAGGGGCACAGCAGGACAACAGCACGTTAGCGATGCCCAGTGATGGTTGGAGTCATATGCAGGCAAGAGGATTTGACAAATGGCATTATGCCGTAGGTGGAGGTGAAAGTGGATGGATTACACAGAGTCCAACAGATCCAGATGTGTTTTACGCAGGTAGCCAAGGGGCACTACTCACCAGATACAACCGTAAGACCGGTCAGATAAGAGACATACAAGTATATCCTCGTTTCTTTTCAGGTGAGCCTGCTAACTCGTTGCCGGAACGCTGGCAATGGACGTTTCCTATTATGTTTTCTCCATTGGATCCTTCGATTATGTACACCTGTTCGCAGCATGTATGGAAGACGACCAACGACGGTCAAACCTGGGAGAAAATAAGTCCTGACCTGACGTATGCTGAACCTGAAACACTGGGTAAAACGGGTGGGGTCATCACCATGGATATGAACGGTCCGGAAATTTATGCGACGGTATTTGCCTTAGCTCCATCTAATCATGATGTAAACACTATCTGGGCTGGATCAGATGACGGCAAAGTCCACATCACACGAGATGGTGGTAAGAAGTGGAAGGACATTACACCTGATGATCTACCCAAGTTTTCAAGAATTAGTATTATTGAAGAATCCATCCATAACCCTGGCACCTTGTATCTGGCAGCCAACCGTTACCAGGTGGATGATCGACAGCCGTACGTCTTCCGCACTACAGACTACGGTAAAACGTGGACAAAAATCATTGACGGTATCGCCGATGGACATTTTGCCAGAGCGGTTAGAGAAGATCATAAAAAGCCAGGACTCTTGTTTTTGGCAACTGAGCACGGTGCCTATGTGAGCTTCAATGAGGGAGAGGATTGGCAGTCGCTTCAGATGAACCTACCCGATACTCCTATCAGGGATCTCGTGGTAAAAAACGATGATGTAGTCTTGGGAACACACGGTAGAGGCTTCTGGATTCTTGATGATATCAATCCACTACGGGAAGTATCTAATGGAATATTGGATCGATCTGTGGCGCTGTTTCAACCATCCGATCCGATTCGAAATGTATACGATTTGAAAGTGCAATATTATCTCGAAGGAAAGGCGGATTCTGTTCAGATCGAGATTCTAGATAGTGCAGGTACTGTGATCCGAAGTTTTGTGGGGAAGGAAGAGGCTTACAGACCGGATCCAAACTTACCCTGGTGGAGAAGGGGAGGCAGCACCGTTCCTACAACTGCAGCTGGCGTGAATTCCTTTACATGGGATTTACGATATCCCGGGGCCACAACATTTGATGGCATGATCATTTGGAGTGCGCGTCCGGCCAGAGGTCCTCGCGCACCCATGGGAAACTATCAAGTAAGGTTAACAACCGGTGATTATCAGGAGACCTTGGATTTTAAAATTCAAATGGATCCAAATCTGGAAGGAATTACTGCAGAAGATTTGGAACAGCAGTTTAAGTTGGCAAATGACATCATTGCTAAAGAAACAGCAGCGAACGAGGCAGTACTTGAAATCAGAAAGATCAAGAGCCAGCTAGGCGGAGAGGCTTCCAATCAATCAGCTATTGCTAAGCTAACTGAAATAGAAGAAGCGCTTTACCAGACCAAGAATCAGAGTCCTCAGGACCCCTTGAACTTTCCAATAAGATTAAATAATAGGTTAAGCTCATTGCGACGCAGTGTGGAGAATGGAGAAGCAAGACCCACTGATGCTGCCTATGTGGTATTTGAGGAATTGTCTGCTGAACTCAAGGTCCACTTAGAAAAATTGGAACAATTAAAACGAGCTCTGTTGTAATCAAGCAGAGAATTTCCTGTAAGATGATAAGAAAGGGAGCGCATTTTTTGAAATACGTTCCCTTTTTTAAATTTTGTTATGTGGTGATCTAATGTACCAAGGACTCGTTTTAAATACCACTTGATTTCGGTTCCTTGATACGTAATGAAAGAAGTCCGGCAATCATAAAGAAGAAGCCTCCAAAAAGTATAGCATTTATGGCACTGTTATCGAGCGCATATTTTACGATGGGACCGAAAGTCAGAGTTTGAATCCCCATTGGGATTACAATCATCATGTTTAAGATTCCCATGTAAACGCCTCGTCGCTCATGATGTACGACTTTGGAGACCATCGAATAGGGGATTCCCATCATGGCTGCCCATCCAATTCCGAATAGGACCATTGGCGCAAGGACCAGTGTAGGATCGTTGATCATTGGTATGGACAGCATCGCGATGGCTGTCAAGAATAGACTAAGGGAATAAATATTTTTATTTCCAAATTTCCTCGCAACAGGCACAAGCGCCAGTGCCAGTATCATTGTGGCAATGTTATAGGTAGTGTTCATCTTTGCCGCTTGACTTAGTGCTTCTGAATTGTCAAAACCCATTGACTCCCTAAAAAGAGGAGCAATGAATTGCCAATAAATAAACAAGGCATACCACTGAAAAAGGTAGACTGCTGAAAGCTTCCACATCAATTTCGGCATATCCTTGATTGCCTTGGTGATTTCAATAAATGGTGCATTTATACGCTCTATAAGCGGCTTTTTGTTGTGCTTCTTCATCTCCTCTAATTCCTGATCTGAGGGAGGAATCTCCGGTGTTTTAATTACAGACCAGAGTATAGTGGAAGCAGAAAGTACAACGCCAATAAAGAAAGAGTAATATAGCCATCGAGGTATAGCTGTGCTCGATTCTGTGACTTCTACTGCGCCTCCAAACCAGTCTTGAAATAAGAAGATGGAAGCATTTGCTAAGACGATGCCAGCACCTACAAAGAGGCTCTGCATTTGATAACCAAAGCCTATTTGCTCATCAGGTAGTTTGTCACCTACAAATGCACGGTAGGGTTCCATCGCCATGTTGTTTCCTACGTCCAAAATCCAAAGTAAACCGACCGCAAACCAAAGTGCAGGACTATATGGAAATGCAAAAAGACAAATACTTCCTAGTAAGGCACCAATCAGGAAGAAAGGCTTTCTTCTTCCCCATCTTGGGGACCAGGTTTTATCAGAAATGGCACCTACAATGGGTTGTACGATCAGACCTGTAACCGGTCCGGCAATGTTCAATAAAGGAAGCTGCTCGTGACTGGCTCCAAGAAAAGTAAAGATGGGATTTACAGCAGTTTGTTGTAGCCCAAAACTAAATTGGATACCTAAGAACCCAACGTTCATGTTGAAAATTTGCCAAAAGGTCAACCGAGGTTTTACGAATTTCATAGATAATAGTTGATTAGGTCTTAGTTGAATATGGCTCTAAATATATGACAAAACCAGTTACCCGTCTGCTGTGTCAGACATAGTACGTGAGCGTGTATTGATCATTGGGTTTATAGAAGCCCTTCTGCTTAATGTACCACAAGATTGAACTGAAAGTATGCCTTACGATTTATTTAATCACCTTGATTAAAATGAATTTCATGAAGGTTAAGAATCAATTGACCGGCTTTGGTTTCAGGATTTTTTACGACGAAATATAAATCATGCATTTCGTCTATTGGGTCTATGTTGATTTTGTATCTAGGTCTTAGCATTCGCCTCACATACCAAATATTAGGCTGAGGGCCTTTTTTTCCATTTTTTTTCCATAATTTTTGAAGCTTTTTCAATTCTCCTTGGTAATCAAGTTGTGGTCGATTGATTAGTCCAGTAGATCCGATCACTGGTCCGTCAGGTGAACCTGTATGAAGATCGATTCGGGTAGTTCCATCTACCACTTCACCCATCAATTCAGATACGATGGATATTCCTGAAATTCCGGTGAGGTCGATATTTTTATAACCGATGTATCCTTGATCTTCGTCAATATAGAATGATTTACCTGGTGTAGTCAGGAATTTTGTGCCTTTTTCTTCATCATTTTCCTCTGGTAGAACATTAGAATTTCTAAGTGAAACTATTTTTTCTCGGGTAAGCGAAGACAGACTCGTTTTCCCTTTGTCGGTGTAGGCAGCACGTAGTAAGTACCCACCTTTTCCATTTTCTTTCTGCGGCACATCAGGTGTGAAAGTCCCCGTTAATTCGAATTCTTTTGGTGCCATCAAGGGGTCATTTAAGCTCATGATGTAATCCACTATCTGTTGTGCCTGACCTTCTGAGATATCAGGATGTGCGCTCATGCCATGGTCACCCCAAACCCCAACTCCACCGTTAATGATCTTGGAGGGGAGACCGGCTTGGCCTGCTGGATCATTTTTGTATCGCTCGGCAACCTGGATATAACTAGGTCCGATGGAAGCCATTTCAGTTTTATGACAAGAGAAACAGTCGCTTTCTTCAATCAATGTTTTACCCCTTGAAAATGTAATCCACTCGTCTGAGGCATTGTGATTTTGTGCAATTCCAATCGGGTCAAAGCCTTCCGGAACATAATCAAAGTTTATGGCTATGTCCTTCTTAGCTATCGTTCCTATGGCACTGCTTCCATCTTCTTCATCTTCGACAGAGATGGCGTATTCGATCTCCTGACCAGGAAAAAAGAAAGTCTGATTCCCTTTGATGATTTGCAACTTTACAACCGGCGGCTCATTACCGGCTAATAATTCCAGCACCTGATGATTGCTATTCCCTGCTTCATCGGTTACTTGAAGGTCTGCTTTGTAGTTTCCCGGTTGATTTAACGTCAACTTGGGATTTGGATCCTCTATAGATTGATTAAATCCATTATCTGAAGTTATTACCCAGCGGAATGTGAGTTCATCTTCATCATAGTCGATGGTTCCTTCTGAAGATAGGTTCACTTCAAACGGCACTGCACCTGCCTTTCTATCAGCACTTGCTTTAACAATGGGCTCTCTGTTTCCTCCGTTAAACCGGATCCGTTTTACAAGTGCGTTATCATTTCCTTGAAACCAGGCGGATCCATATTCTAAGACATACAAATCTCCTCCGGGCCCAAATTGCATATCAATAGCACTGATAAATTTTTCGTCCTCCAGAAAATGCTCCATTCCGGAAAAATCACCGTTTTCATCCATGGAAACGGACATGATCCATCCCCGCATAAATTCTACAATTAACCATTTACCTTCAAAGTAGGCAGGAAAACGCTTATCTGAGATGGGAAAGTCTTGCTTTCTGAACACAGGCCCTCCAGTAGCACTCCGTCCTGCGCTGCCCATGAGCGGAAATTCATCTGAAAACGAATAAGGATACCAGATCATAGCTGGCTGAGGAGGAGGAAGACTTTCAAGACCTGTATTATTTACAGAGGTATTGATCGGGTTATTGATATCAAATAGCTCCCCAACCTTGTCTGTTACATGATCAAAGTCTGCGTAGGGTTTATTATCACCAATGAAATAAGGCCATCCAAAAAATCCCGGACCTTTTGCTTGATTGAATTCATCATAGCCCATCGGGCCACGCTCCGTATTTTGGCGTGCATCCGGACCTACTTCTCCCCAATAGATATAGCCAGTTTTAGAGTCTATGCTTATCCTCCAGGGATTTCGATGTCCCATTGTATAAATCTCTGCTCTTGCTTTGTCTTGACCAGGAGCGAAAAGATTTCCTTCCGGGATGGTGTAGGTTCCGTCGTCTTCAGGATGAATTCTAAGAATTTTACCTCGTAGGTCATTTGTATTTCCTGCTGTTCGTTGGTCATCTGAGTTTTTGTAACCGGGTCTTTCGTCAAGGTTAGAAGTTCCTGCAGGGGGGTTCACAGTGTTATTTCCCGTGGTGATGTAGAGATTACCTTGGACATCCCACGTCATGCCGCCTCCCGTGTGACAACATTCTTCACGTTGGACAGGGTATTCCAGCACGACTTTCTTAGTTTCTTCATAGAGAAATCCTTTTCTAAAATCGAAGCGCGCTAAGGTATGCTTAGGCTCATCTGGATGTGCATACAGCAGGTAGATCCAGTTATTCCTTTTGAAGTTTGGGTGTGCGGTCACTCCAATCAATCCTTCTTCAGCAGGACGTGAATTCCCGTTTTTATCTGTGTAAATCGTATTAACAGCTATTTTACCGACTTCATGCATGTATTGCGTTTCGACGTTAAGCCATTTTAGACCACCTTTTCTTTCGATAATCAACATTTCTTGATCATTCAAGAAGGTAAAAGCCATCGGCTCGTCAAGGGAGTTAGGCTCTGTAATGGTCGATACTGTAAACCTGTTTCTTTCTGGTTTTGTAGCATTTCCTGAGGGACGGCAGCCTATGAATAGCGTAATCACGAAGAGAAATGTACAAATCACTGATACTAGAGCACTCGTACGGAAAACGTGTTTTGATGGGGACTGCAAGATAACTAGTGGTTATGTGGATTTATATCGCACTAATAAACATAGACTTTGATTCATTGGCAAAACCTTTTGTAAGAAAATCAAGTAATTAAAAATGAATCCAAATAGTATCCCTGATTTTTTAGATGAGTAGAATCTTTGATGCCGTGTGAGCAATTATTTGATTATTGTCGCAGGCACCTATCTTTTATACAATATGTTTGCAGATACCGTATTTAAAACATATAGCATTTTGAATCATTTTCGGCTACTCTTAACGGTGTCTTTTGTGATCAGTATGATAACGGCTAATGGCCAATCTCCACCTACTAATGCAAACACACAAACTGCCTGGGGAAACAACATCCTCAGGACTTTTGATTTGGCTGAGCGAGGTCTGGAAGGTCCTATGCATTTACTGGACGAATACGTCAAGGCGACGGTGGTATGGAAGGTTGGCGGTGATTCTTCAGTGACGGACGCAGGTAATTATCATTTGTATTTGGACCAGTTTGTATTTGTTGAAGATGGGGAAGAGAAAAGTGTTGATTTTGAACGAATCAAGCTTTTTAGACTCGAGTCAGCTGGGTTGCAACGTGAATTTATTCATACGACTTTGCTTTCAGCCCGGCAATTTGAAGGCAAGACCTCCTACCTGCAGAAAATTTACTACGATGAGAACAAGCCTATTTCTGCATGGGAATACTGGTTTATCAACGAAGTTCCACCAAACTATAATGAAGCGTTGAATACGGGAAGCAAGAATACCATGCTGAAGCGTCGTTCGCAATATGTACTACTTAAAGAGGGTGTGTGGTATATGAACTTCAAGTTGAAAAAAGGGACCATCAGGGAAGTATTCCCCGATAGAGCCACAGAGCTGACAAAATATGTGAAGAATAATAGATTAGATAATGCAAACCAAAGCTTTTTACAATTTGTAAACTATGTCAACAGTCTATATTGATTCGTTTACAATAGGATTTTTTGGTATTTAATTGAAATTCAGAGCCTTATTCGTGTCCAATTTTCCTTACCTTTCAAAATCAATAGTATCTTTGCCTTATCTAGACAACTAATTTTATGTTTGAGCCTCGTCCTTTTATCCTATCAAATTGTACGGTTCCAATCCTGTGTTACGATATCCTTGCGATGAGTGTGCATCAACTTGCCGCTCAATCTAAGTAAGCCTCAAGTAAATTTTTTCATCTCATCCTTCGATTTGATTTAAGTCTTGACTGGATGAATCCCACAATTTAAGCTCTATTTTCTGATTGATAGACAAGTGTTTCACCATCAGGCGATGAAATTACGGGAGGGAATACGTAATCGTCATTCCCCTTTCTTTACATATAGAATCTTTCGTTTATTCTAAAAATTTGGCTCAGAAACACCCTCTTGATCTGTATTATTGATTTTACTTCTTCGAGCTTTTTGACTAAAATCGATTTTTCCGAATTTGTAGCTGAAGGTAACACCGTAAGATCTAAAGGGAATGGTAAAATCACTCTCCTGGTAAAAGTTTTCTCCTGATAGCTTGCTCCCAAAACTCTTATTAGCACTCAAAGGTTCTACAACTCTAATTCCAAGTTTACCTCTTTCCTCCCAGATCTTTTTTTGCAGTGTTAAACTCCAAAGGGAGAAAGAAGGGTTCGTTCCTTGTATTGTCTGTCTTGGGGCACGATAAAAGCCAAAGGCCTCAATCGTCCAATCTTTTTTGAGCTGGATGGTACTGTTACCGTTTGCATTAAAC
>JAYPLE010000011.1:72349-108617 GCA_038129245.1 Flammeovirgaceae bacterium
TTGTAGGTGAATGCGTTAAATCCGGCTCTAACTGTCCAAATTTTAAAAAGCTTTGTCGATGAGAAGAGGTTAAGGCCTACGCTTCTGTTTTCGCCAACATTTAGGAAAGTGGTCTCCGCTATGTCTGTGTCTGTGTCTAGTCGGATGCTTTCAATGAGATTAGTCGTCTTTCTGTAAAACGCGGACAGGTTTAGCACGGTTCCTTTTTTGAAGGTGTTAAAACTAACCTCCACTTGATCGTTCAATTCCGGGTCAAGTGTAGGATTTCCATAGGAGATGAGGCGATTGTTGTCTACCTGAATAAAAGGGTTGATCTGTCTAAGACCAGGACGCTGAATTCTTCTGCTGTAGCCCATTTTCACTGTTTTCCCTCTTCCGAATGTTTTACTCATGGTAACAGAAGGAAGCCAGTTCTCATAGGTATTTTCAAAAGGACTCTCAATGTCTCGGAAAGAACCGGCAATTTCTGTTGTCTCGTAGCGAACTCCTGCAATCATTCCAATTTTACCGGGTAGGTTTGTTTGTGTTGAAACGTAGCCTGCATAGACGTCCTGATCATAGAAGAATATGTCGGTCCGGTCCGCAATCTTCTGATATTCGACATTAGTCTGATTCCTGGTGCTGAAGGAGAAGTCACTGTCCACATTCCTGATTATGGCCTTAGCACCAGCTTCCAATTTGAATTTATCAGTGAATGGATGCACGTAATCAGCTTGATAGGTGATCTCTTGATTGTTACCGTCGTTGAAATTGCGCTCGTCCCTGAATAGACGAGGATCTTTCACTTCGGTCAGGTCCTCTTGTGTGATCACAGAGTTCTGATCTTGAACATTTCCATCGATTTTGTAAGCCATAGAAAATTCTCGTCCTTCCTGCGCGAATTTTTTTATGTAATCAAAGCTCCATTCATAACCACTAAATAAGGTTTGGGCATCGGTGTATCGATCGTACTCCTGCCTTATCGATGCTGTTGGATCAAGGTAGGTAGTAAGGAAATTTCCGTCTCTGCTACTCGAAAAACCCCTTAGCCTAAACGAGGTAGTCAAACTACTGTAGGCATTGAAATCATAGAAAGCGCCTGCATTTGCAAAGAAACCTATTCGCTGGGATTCCTGAACCCCATTTTCTCTAAGCACGCGGGCCTCTCCACCAGCCAGTCCATCTTCTCTGTACAGCATGGAAGTTCCATCACGGGGGACGCTCCAATAGCTACTTCCGCTTGCATTAAAACCAAATCTTCCCTTACCTGCTGTCATGCCGGCACTGCCTCTGCTATTTAGGTTCCCAAATGCCATATTGACATTTCCTGTAAATCCTTCCGGTCCGGTTTTTTTCGTGATAATGTTAATGATACCTGCCGTGCCTTCACCATCGTACTTTGCTGAAGGAGAAGTGATAACCTCTACACTCTTAATCTGATCAGAGGGTATCATACTTAACGCGTCTCCCGGGTTCGTAGCAAACATGGTCGATGGCTTACCATTTACGAGGATTTGTATATTTTGAGAACCTCTTAATGAGACATTTCCTTCCAGATCAACGCTTAATAATGGTGTTCTTCTTAAAACGTCTGTAGCATCGCCGCCTGCATTTCCGATGTCCTGCTCAGCGTTGTACACTAAACGGTCGATCTTATTTTCGAAGACTTCTCTTTTCCCTTCTACCACGACAGCTTCCAATGCTTTAACATCCGCGGCTAATGCTATCTTCCCTAAATCAACGTCAGGTTTCTTGGGTGTCATCTCTACTGTGATGCTTTTGGTAGCATAGCCAAGGAATGAAAATTCCACAGAATAGTTACCTATCGGAACATTTTGAAGTTTGAAGCTTCCGCCAGCTTCTGTCAATCCACCGTTTATAACTTTTCCTGTTTTTGGATCTTTTAATGCGACAGTAGCAAACTCTACTGCTGTATTTTCTTTTTCATCCATCAGTTGACCACTGATCTTTCCTTTAATGGATGGTTGGCTCGGTCTACCGTACCCACCTCTTCCAGGAGGTTGAGCAACTAGTGACATGCTAATAGTAATCGCTAGTAGAAAGAGTATGTGCCTTTTGTTCATGCTGTTCTTTGTGTTGACCCACGTAAGACGTCATAACAGAATGAATTGTTTAATCATATTTGATGAGCGTTCTATTTCTTATATGTAGGGTATGGAAATACATTTAAATAAAAGAAAGGATCGAAAAAAATGATCTATTAAATAACAGGTTATTTAAAATACTTCAATATTTCATCATCATAGGGGTTAACACTTGATGGAAAGTAGGCAAGTAACTGTCCCTGTTCATCAATCAAGAACTTATTAAAGTTCCATCTGACTTTAAAATCATTAACCCCATTTTGCTCCTTTTGCGTCAGCCACTGATAGATGGGGTGCTGGTCGGAACCTTTTACGTGTACTTTAGTGGTCATAGGGAAAGTGACACCGTAGGTGGCATTACAAAATGCTGCAATGGTGGCTTCAGAACCTGATTCTTGATTGGCAAACTGATTACAGGGAAACCCAACGATTTCCAGCTTATCCTGATACGCTGAATATAATTGCTGAAGGTCTTCATATTGGGAAGTGTAGCCACATCTGCTAGCTACATTGACAATCAGTATTTTCTTGCCAGCATAATCGCTAAGGTGTAAAGTTTCTTCGCTATCCAGTCTCTGGATTTTGAAATCATGCAAGGATGTCGGAGTGCTCATATTTATAGCTGCTAAAAGAAAAGAAATGATAAAATACATCGGTATTATTATTTGCTGAAACTATCTAATTATTCGGAAGATTTGATGATATCCGCCGGCTCCAATATTGATTTATGATAGCCGCTCAAAGTAACATTGATCATAGAGAAGCCAATTTGAGTGGTATTGACCACGCTACTTGGTGACAGCCATTTTATCAGGTTTAGCAGCCACATGAAGTAATCATAAAAGAATTGATACAAACGTGTACTTGATTTGATCCCTCGTAGAGGGATTATACCTCCAGGACGATACATATAAGCCGCTTTGAAGCCAAGTTTAAGTAAGTCGTTCTCTGTTTTTCCTTTGACTCTAGCCCACATTGTTCGGCCTTTCTCAGTTGAATCGGTACCTACCCCTGTCACGTAGGTAAAAATACCTTCCGGATTAGCAGCATGATAACTTTTAGCCAGACTCAAACTGACGTCGTAGGTCAATCGTTTGAAATCCTGCTCACTCCTACCAGCTGAACTTACACCCATGCTATGGTAACAGGCATCGTATCCGGTCAATTGATTAGAAATAGCCTCAAAAGCGGTGAAGTCAGCATGAATCAGCTCTGTGAGTTTAGGGTGATGCATATTCAGTTTTCTTCTGGAAATAGACAGAACGTTTGCTATTTCGGGGTGGTCGAGACATTCTAGAAGGACTCCTTTTCCTACCATACCGGTGGCTCCTGTAACAATTACTTTCATAATCTGTAAGTTAACCTGTGCTGAATAGAGCTACATGGAAATTCTATTACGCTAATTTCAAAGGCATATCTCGTAAGCGCCGGCCCGCAACTCGGTATACGGCATTTGCTATCGCTGCACCAATGGGTCCAAGTGGTGGTTCTCCAACTGCACCCGGCTTGCCAGTGCCATTGATGATTTCAATATTGATTTCTCTCGGGGCATCTCGCATCATGGCCATTTGGTAAGGACCGTAGTTAGTAGGCTTTAATTCTGCATTTTCTACGTTCATCTTCTCAAACATCGAGGCACTGATTCCCATGATGATAGCGCCTTCGCATTGTGCTTTTACCTGATCCGGGTTTACTGCAAATCCCGGATCGATCACACACGTTACTTTTTCAACTTTGATCCTCTTGCCTTCAATACTAACTTCCACTACCTGGGCACACGGTGTACCTGCATCGGTTGAAGCAGCAAAGCCCATCGCTCGTGATCCAGTTACCTCGTCTGTGTAATTACTATTTTCTTGCGCTACCTTGATCACTTTTTTCAGTCGTCGACCGTCTTCATCGTTTTGGATGTGATCCAGTCTAAACTGAATTGGATCCTTTCCAACCTTTTCAGCGAGTTCATCCATGAAGCTCTCTATGGCAAAAGTATTGGCCAATAATCCTAAACTTCTCCACCAGCTGGTAGCAAAGGGAAGTTCTGTGACATAAGAAATAGCGCGATAATTTTGAATCTCCTTGTATTGAATAAGGCCACCTCTGATAGCTCCGGCATCAGCTCCCAGTATAGTTCCCGCAATGGGTGGAAGAAGTGCAGACCCAAACATGACATGGCCGCTAGCAAAATCATGCTCAAGAGCTTCTATCCTGCCCTCTGTAGAGACCTTTGCTCTCATGGTATGATGCGTAGGGGGTCTGAAGGTATCGTTTTGAAACTCTTCTTTCCGGTTAAAGAAACATTTCACAGGTTTACCCACAGCTCTAGAAAGCAGTGCAGCTTGAACCGCGTGAGGGGTATGCAGCCTTCGCCCAAACCCACCTCCCAGGTAGGTTGGGATGATGTTTACTTTTTCTTCTTCTAAATTTAGTCGCTCAGCAATTTCATTTCGGGTAAGATTAATCACCTGAGTGGAAATGTAGACGGTGGCTTTGTCTTTTTCCACGTGAGCGACTGCTCCATTCGGTTCTAATTGTGCGTGAGCACCTAAAGGGGAAGTGTAGGAGGATTCAAAATATCCATCGTTGTCAGTTTTTAAAAAGTCTGCTGCACTACCTTCCGTCTGAATGACCATGGACCTGTCATTCCTAGCTCTTATTAAGTCCTCAATATCTTTTGTTTGCCAATTTTTCTCGGTTTTCCACTCTGCTGAGATTGCTAATTTTGCTTTTTCGGCCTGGAGCATGCTCTTAGCTACTATTCCGATAAAGTCGTCCTCTTGGATGATTTTCACTACGCCGGGCATTTTTTCCGCTTTGGAGATATTGGCATTTACTAGTGTGCTTCCAATTTTATCAGGCCTCACAACTGATCCATACAGCATGCCAGGTAGTTCAGCGTCAATACCAAACATTGGGATGCCGTATACTTTGTCCTCCAAGTCCACTCTTGGTATGGGTTTACCAACATAGTGATAGCTGTCAAGGTCTTTCAATGCAGGCGTCTCGGGCACTTCCCATTCTGATGCGTTAGAAACAACTTCTCCAAAGCTCTTTTTGGTGGAGCCAGCCACTATGAAACCCTGGTCTACTTTAGCATCACCTGGAGGTACTCCCATCTGCTTGGCAGCCTGAATGCGAATCATTTCCCGCATGGTAGCTGATAGCTCTCTAAGAGGTTGGAAAAGTCCAGCTACAGAGTTACTTCCTCCCGTGCTTAACCGGTCAATGTTACCAGTAGCGGTTGGTGCGTGTACTATTTCTATTTGATCGATAGGGATCTCAAGTTCATCAGCGGCTATCTGCACGAGACTTGTAAACGTTCCTTGTCCCATCTCTACTTTAGGGCTGTATAGTTTTATCCTGGTCCCTGGGCTTATTTCAAACCACAACAACGGATCATCGGTATTGCCATTATAAATAGGCGCATCTGCGCTGTCGACCATATCGATGATGGCCCTTCTGACCGGGTTCCGTACCAGATAAGTACTTCCCAGGACTATACCAGTACCACCTAAAAAAGTCCTGAGAACAAATTTTCTTCTTGATATTGCCATTCGGACCTAGCTGACTGTATTTGACATCATTGAAGAAGCTTTTTTGATCGCTTTTCGCATCCGGTAATAAGTACCACATCTGCAGATATTGCTGATGTTTTTATCAATATCATCATCTGTTATGTAATCCTTTTTTTCAAGGAGTGCCGCCGCTGCCATCATAAACCCAGGTTGACAATAACCGCATTGTGGAACAATTTCTTCAACCCAAGCTTGCTGTACAGGGTGCGGGTTTTCTTTAGTTCCCAATCCCTCGATGGTTGTCACCTTTTTGCCTGCAATGAATTGAATGGGAAAAGAGCATGATCGTACCGCCTCACCATCCACATGTAATGTACAGGCTCCGCATGCAGATTGCCCACATCCAAATTTTGTGCCCTTAAGGTTTAACTCATCTCTTATCACCCAAAGTAACGGGGTGTTTTTGTCCACATCAACGGTCACGGGTTGATGATTTAATTCGAAAGATATCTTCATATTTCGCTTAATTTTCGTTCTGTATGATGGGGTTTGCTTGAATCCATTTTTTGACAACATCTATGTGTTTTTCTGCAGAACTTGACAAGATTTAATTAGGTAACCATCCACACAGGCTAGAGGTTTTTAACTCCAATTTAATAATTCATTATGTTGTTCAAGCGACTATCAAAATTTCGACCATAGCCGTGTTGTTCGACCTACTTGATCCACTTTAGTTATGGAGACGCCTTTTTTCTTTTTGGCAAATAACTCAATTGAAGCCTTCCGTATCTTTTCATTTTGCTTGATCAAACTACCAGTTTTTACTAAAAGGATAGGATCAAAGGTTTAAATGCAGTCGTGATACTTTAGGTTTAAGCTTCATTAAAACTTCCTGATACGCCACTTAAATGCCTGTTAATGAATATTTTAAATTACTGATAGCTTTTTGTTTTATATCTTGCTGTAAATTGAAGTTAGATTTAAATAGTTCACTCCGATGAAACTCGATTTAAACGATCCTAAACTACTACTACTTCATAAGGGGAATGTTACACCTCAATTGATTGAACTTATAATTGAGGCCTTGGAGCAAAGTGTAACTGACCTGGAGTCAGAGAGAAAGATTAAAATGAAGCTTACAAACGTTTTTATCGAGGCTTTTCAAAATGTGGGTAATCATTCGGTTAAATCTCCACTGTTGCCGAGTGCAGATATAGTAATGGTGATTTCAATGGATAACTATTACAAAATTACCACTCAAAACCTGATTGAAAAATCTCAAAGCGAACGACTAACGGAAAAATTAGAGAAGATCAATAGCTACTCTCAGGATGAGCTGAGAGACATTTACAAGAGGTCATTGGTTGAGGAAGAGTTTTCTGATAAGGGTACCGCTGGTCTTGGTTTTATAGACATAGCACGTAAGTCAGGTCATAGACTTCTCTTTAAAGTTCATCCATTTAACGATCAGTTTGATTTCTTTACGTTCGAGGCACGTGTATTTAAAGATCCTGCCTTATACAGTGCGAGCAATAGGGGTAAAATGAAAATTAGCAGCAAATAGCCGTCTTCCACTTAGGTAAATACCTGATGATGGTTGGTAGATTACCAATTACCTGAAATACGTTTTTTACTCCTTTTTCCGAGGAATTTCGGTTCGACCTTTGATCTATCAAAAACATAGATCATGGATAAGCAAATAATTCATAAAGTGGATACCGTGTTGCTAATTGTAAAGTGGATCGTGATAACCGTCACGTTTTTAATGATACTATTTCCTTAGCAGCTCCATATCAAGCAGCATTGTAATCAGGTACTTGGTTGAACTAGGTTACAAAAATGAAAACATACTGTTAATACTAACGATCTGCAGATAGCAGTGCCTACAACAGACTCAATGAAAAACACCCTGTATGTCACAATGTTGTGGTTGACGGGTAAAGGGGGTGCACAATCAGAAGAAATTATAATAAGTGCCAAAGGCAACTAGAGAATATGTACAACAGTTCTTACTGTATGCCCCTGTAATTGTGGGACCAGTAAGATGAATTTGGATGTGTTTTTTCGTTAAATTCGATAAAACAAATTCAGATTAAGCCAATTCAGGCTCATAGCAGCGAAATTGATTCAGTCGTTCACTAAGATATTTTCCTCTGCCGAACATTACTGGCATAGACCAACCACTACACGCTGGATTAGTAATGTATTGATTCTAAGTTTCGTAACTGGCTTGATAATAGCCACCTTTTCGTATTTGAATATAATCCCATACGAAGTATCCTTTTTTTTCTCAATTGATTTCGCTTTCACCATACTGCTCTTGGTTGAAATCTTAGGGTTGATCTTTATACTTCCAAAATCCGTCGCAGATGCAGTTGGGAAGCAGTTTGAGATATTTTCTATCATATTACTTAGATCTGCTTTTAAAGAATTTGGAGCCACAGAAGGTGCCATCACGATCTCGTCCTTTACTCAAGTGGAGCATTTCTACATGTATTATGATGCTTTTGGTGCCCTATTAATTTTCGCTGTGATAGGTGTGTACTATAAGGTGCAGCGACATGAGCGCATCACGGATTCTGAAAATGAACAACTGCAGTTCATTCAGTTCAAGCAACTGTTGGCGTTTGTGATGTTCTTGATTTTCATAGCAATAGGTGCTCACGATATCTATCAGTTATTCAAGACAGGATCATTTCATCCTTCTTTTCATACCTTTTACCTATTTCTAATTTTCACAGATGTAGCCATACTTCTTTATTCTTTGAGGTACGCCTCTCGCTATTACAATATCTTTCGTTATTCTTCATTTGCCTTTGCGACAATACTTGTCAGACTAGCGCTATCCAGTGGTCCCGGAGTTAATGTGATATTAGGATTGATTGCAGGATTATTTGTTTTGGGACTTTCAGTAGCTTACAATTACTTCCTTAAACAAAAAATATTCTAGCAAGTAAGCTGCTTTTTTATCTTACTATGACAGATGCTGACTACAGTGCATTAGGTGGTTGATGAAATGCTATGAATATGTTGGATTCATTTCAACAAACTAAGTTTTCATTGCTTTCCTATCTAAGGACATGCTAGAAAGAATTAGATACTGTAGCAGTTATTTTAGAGTGAGCGAAAGCGTTCAGTTTGTTTAGCTGTTCCTGGATATTTTCTTTGCTTTACCGGCCTTGATTTTGAAAGCAATAGTGACTTAAAAAATCATTTGTTGAATGAGATCAAAGCTGATCTTCAGGGATCTTTTCAGGGATTACTTGAGATGCTGCTAAGAGGTCGTCTAATTCCAGTACGGCTGAATGCAAGACTTGTCGCACGGCCGGATCACCCATGTCATCATCTAGCTCCAGTCCTTTGATCATTTCCATGACATGACGTTCAGCTTCAAGCTCAGCTGCCTCCGAAAAATACATTGCTGTAAGCAGATGTTTGAAGGCGTATTTAGTTGCGGCGGCTGCATCGTCATCTAATCCCTGCGCCAGGTATTTCTCCGAGACTCTCAGTTGTGCAAATGCGAGCGAATTCATGGCATTCGCAAAAGCATGCTCCATATGAACTTCATCCACATGTTCTTCCTCGAATTCAACTATTAAGCTTTGAAGGTCCGTTATGGTTGTTTCGATAATATGATTTGAAGTGGAGTCCATGTCTTTCTCTATTATCCTCATGGTACTTATTGCACGGTTGATGAAGTCAATGGCTGTCAGATGTTGGCCATAATCACGATAATAATGCATTGCGTTTCTAAGCATATCATCCGGACGGATGGCAACATCGTTGACAGAAGGATGCTTCTCTTGCTCTTGCCTATCGTAGTAGGAGGATTTGATACCAAGAAGCAACACGAAAATGATAATGAGCGCTATGAGAAGGTTGGCGTTCTTCATGAGAGACTTTGCAAAAGCGAAGAGGTATCTCTAAAGGTAAGCAAGAACTTCGAAAACTCCTATTCCTACTCGTTGATTACAATTCTCGACAGGCGTTTATTTACAAAACACAAATAATTGATAATGAGTTAATTATGTAGTGTGTTAACTGAATTCTCCTGCCATTTCTTCCGACGGCTCAGCTTCTTCTTCATTTCCAACTCCAAGGTTTCCGCTCTCTGATAACATGATTGCAATTGGACGTAGACTTGGAATTTCTTCAAATACGATGATCATCATCACCGTAATGGGAACAGACAGGATCATTCCAGCTATTCCCCAAATGGCTCCCCATATGGTCAGCGATAGTAACACTACCAAAGAACTGATATTAAGTGAGTTACCCATAATTTTAGGTTCCAATACATTTCCAATTACCACCTGAATCAACCCAACAACTACAAGTATGTAGAAGAATGGGGTAATCTCTGCAAATTGTAGAATAGCAAATGCCGCAGGAAAGATAGTGGCAATAAGGGAACCGATTGTAGGAATATAATTCAAAACAAAAATCAATAAAGCCCAGAAAATCGCTCCGTCTAAGCCAAATATCAAAAAAGCCAAGTAGCTGAATAGTCCTGTTAAGAAGCTGACGAAGCTTTTAAGGGAGAGGTACTTGCTGATACTCTTGTCCATCTTTTGGAAAAGGCCCTGTGTCTTATCGTATCGTTCCCGGTCACCATAGAGCACGTTTAGTTTCTGTGGAAAGATTGCTTCTTCAATTAGTAAGAACAATACATACAGTAGAATCAGAAAACTATCTCCCAGGATTGAAGATACGCTACCCATTGCTCCGGTAGCGAGTGCAGCATAGTCTGTGTCACTGCTGTAATTTGTCATGAGCCCCATTACATCAATACCTACTTCTGCACTGATTTGAAACATGACAATCTCAAAATTAGTCTGATATTCCTCAATGTTTTCAGTCAGTCCCGACATACTGATGTAAAGCAACTGCCCCACACCGATCAGTACTCCGATGATGATAAAAAAGCCAATCATACTTTGAAGCCACATAGGAAAATTTTTTCTCATAAATGGGACTTGCTGAATGTTCTCTCTTAATTCATGAATGATGAACCAGATAATCATTGCAATGATGAAAGGAACAATGTAAGTCTGGGAATAAACCAGTATCACAACAAGTGCAATCAGTGAGATTAATAAGTAGGTGAACCTTGATAGATCGATCGAATTTTTGATGGTATTCGTCATTGATATGGTTGGTTAGTACATTGTATTGGAATCGAAAAATACAAAAAAGACTTAAAAACTCAGCTTACAATCCTTAGAATTAAGTTTGCAGTTTAGGAACGCTACATTTTTTCTTTGACCATTCGCAGTATTACCCAGGTTATTTGATGTAAAGTGTTTTAAAGTGGCAGCAGGATAACATGTGTTTATGGTGTGCGAAAGATTAAATTCGAGCACATCATGTACTGCGTGGTATGATGTAATGAAAGAAGAATTAAAAGAAGAATTTTTAGTTGCCTAAACAATGATTTTTTATCATTGCTGAATACCACATAAGTTTATCATGGACCGGCCGGAGATAGGGATTTACATCGATAGAACGTACAAGGTTGTGAGACAAGACCTTATCAACCGCTTCAAGCAAGCGGAGATCAGTCTGACTCCGGAACAATGGGTTTTGCTATCTAAACTTCATGAAAAGGGGTCGCTGAGCCAGACAGAGTTAGCTGCTATAAGTTTCAAGGATAAGCCTACTGTTTCAAGAATTCTTGATTTACTTGTTCATAAGGGCCTAGTACAACGTAATCCGGACGGTGACGATCGACGAAAGTTCATCATTGAGGTTACATCTGCAGGCCAGGTGATCATAGACAAAGCAATTCCTGTGGTTGCTGCTTCCCGAGAAGTGGGATGGAGAGGACTCAGTGATCAAGCGTACGAAGACCTGCTTTTTACGCTGGATCAAATATTTGCAAATTACACTGCGGATTGATTCAATTCAGAAACTCCCAATTCCGGGAGGAACCAACCAAGTGTTTCATAATGTTTGCAGGGATGACTTAAATGAAGATAGATCGGGTGATACTGAACTAGGATGAGACAGGTAGTGGTTCAATTGTTTCGGGAGCCTGGCGAAATAGTTCAAACGCAACAGCTCTTATTGTGATTCGTCTTTAAAAGGTATCAGCTTTTATCACCTTCTTTCAGTGTCGGCGTGATTCATCGATTGATCTCTTGAAAAACTTAACTTAACTCATGTAAGCGCACCTGTGTCCCCTTGCCAATCACGGACTTTAATTTTATTTCTGCTCCTATTTCTTGAGCTCTTTCTGACATGTTGGTTGTTCCGAATCCATGACGTGATTTTGTGGTATCAAAACCGGCACCGTCATCCTGGATCTCCATTTCAAAACCATTTTCGGTCTTTACAGTAATATCAATTTTTTCAGCCTTGGAATATTTGACTGCGTTGGATAAGGCTTCTTGATAAATTCTGAAGATATGAGTAGCCACCCGCACATCTTCAATATTTTCATCTCCAGTCCAGTTTAGCGAAATATCACCGGCAAAGGTTTTATTCATTCTTTCGCTCAGTAGAAGAAAAGCTTTATTTAGCGTGCTCTCTTGAACACTAATACTAAGATTATTGATGAGCATACGGCTTTCCTTGATTGTTTCGTTTAATAATTCGTCGACAAGTTTTAAGTCATTGCTCGTTTTCAAATGTGAGCCCAGCATTAATCTAATACTGACAAGCATTTGTCCGATACTGTCGTGGATATCTCTTGAAATCCTTATGCGTTCCTTTTCCTGAATTTTGAGACTTCTTTTCTCCTCGTCTACATCCTCCTCGATATTTCGAAGTGTGATAAACAGCTTGGATGGTTGTGCTTTTGATTCGTATTCAAGAACTGCAAAGTGACCTTGATACCAGAGGTAATTTTCACCATGTTTCATTTGAAAATCATAACTGATTTCCATCGTCTCGCTGTAAAAAACTTGTTTCAACTTTTGCCTTAAAATTCGTTGATATTTTTCTTCTACAGCGGTAAGAAAATCTTCAAATTTTTCCATTTTGGAAAATCCCGAATAAGTGCCGTCAGCTTCAGCTTCATCCCGAATCAACGCTATTGCATTGGATTTCAAATCAACTTCAAAAGCGGTTAGCTTCCCCTTTTTTAGGGCTATTTTAAACCTATCAATATCTTGTTGAAGTCTATTTCTGTAATCTTCCTGTTCAGATATATCCTGGACCATGGACCAAACAAAATCCCTTCCCTCTGAATCTTGTAATTTCACTCCAGATGTCAAAATGGGCAGCAATTTGCCGTTTTTAGTGCTGAGTTGCATTTGATAAGGTCCGTATACTCCTGTACGCGCTAATGACTCCTTTTGCTGTTCTTTCAATTGTTTATAGCTCTGTGGAATCAGATTCCAAAATACTATACCGTCAAGTTCGTCTTTTGTGTAGCCGGTAATTTTTTCGAATTCAGGGTTTATTTCATTGAATGTGCCCTCAGAGGAAAACTTGGCAATGCCGACCGGGATATTTTCAAAAAATACGTTCTGATTATCTTTTTCCTTTTTACGACCTTCTTCAACACGTTTTCTTGAAGCAATTTCCTCTTCAAGTTGCCTAATCGAGGTGGTTGATTTATCTATTTCATCCAGCATTTGATTAAATGAAAGGGCCAGTTCGTCCATTTCGTCCCATGATTTGCCTGTAATTCTTAGGTTTTTTTGACCGTCGGAAATTTTTCTAATCACCGTGATTATATGTGCAATTCGGTCCGTAATGGATTTCAGAAATCCAAATGATAAGAGCCCAATAAACAAGAAGTTAACAGACAAAACGAAGTACAGCAAAATTTTGCTTTGTTCCAGGGCTTTATCTGGTTGAATCACTCTGATCTCCAGTAGTCTGAGTTCTTCTTCTCTTAACCTCTCGACACTTTGACGTATTTCGACCATAAGATTTTTTCCCAAATCAGAGTCAACCACTTTTTTTGCCTCTTTGTAACCAACTTCTCTTCTTAATTGGATGGTTTCCAGCAGCTCTGCGATTTTCTGATCTAGTAGACCTTTGAGTATCTCAGTTTCAGCAGTTTGTTTGGGGTTATCTGAAGTTAGCAACTTGAAATCCTCTAATTTTTCATAGATTGTTTGAATGCTTGAATTAAAAGGATCTAAATAGTTTTCTTTTCCAGTGATTAAGAAACCTCTCTGACCTGTTTCTAAATCAACGGTTCTTAATTCTATTTCGTTGATACTTCTGAGTGCTCTTTGTGTATGAATAATCCAGTCCGTACTTTCAATTAACTTTTCAGAATTTTTATTGAGTATGTAGACTATCGCGAATACTACCAGTTGAATGCAAAGGATCAGAATCCATAACCGGTGTTTAATTCTAAGGTATTTTTTCATTATGAAGCACTAGATCAAACCAGTTGAGAGTAAAGATAGCGTATTATCATGCAATGCTGACTTGTAAATAACGAACAATAGGTATCATACAACCATCCGTCAATCGTATGATTTGCTCCTCGGTAGAGTAGAGGTTGTGGCAATTTCCCTCAAAAATTTTGAAAGCTTTCAGTGCCAGCAGAAGGTCATTCACACTGAACAGAGGCTGCTTTAACTTCTCTGCCTCCCACCATAGGCTTTCAAAAAGGTCTACACACGATTTTAAATACTGAAATAGCATTTTCAATTCTTTTTTCTTTTGTTATTTACGGAACCATTATTGTAATTTGGCAGGATTCAGAATCAGTAGACAAAATGGGAAGATTGACAGCACCTTTAGCTTTAGTTTTTTTACTGCTCACAGTTCCGTTTTTAGGCTTCACGCAAGCAGGAGGAGAGTGGGATTATCGATTAAGAGATCGAATAGCTGATATTGTAAGCGATGCAAGTCGGAGTGAACGAGACTTAGACTTATCCAATATCGAGGGTAGTGAGTATTTTGTGGAAGAATTTCGTGAGGGGAAGGTTATCATGGAATCAAAGAATGATGCTTCTCCTGCTATGCTCAGGTACAATGCCCATCGTGATGAATTTGAGGTGAAGGACGGGGATAAAGTCCAGTACCTGGTGAGAACACCTAACATTAGCTGTGAATTAGGAGGATTCAAGTACATGTTTGTCAACTACACACCTGCAAAAAAAGAACCCAGAAACGGATACCTGAAAATCTTGTTTGCAGCGCCTGATTTTGTCATATACGAAAACGAAGAAAAAGAATTCAAGGAAGGAAAGGAAGCAACCACTTCGCTTACCGGTTCCTGGCCCGCTAAATTCGCTGACCTTAAGGCTTATTATTTTAAATCGATGGATGCCGAATCAGCTACAATGATCACTAAGAAGAGCACACCATTCCTAAATGCTACTTCAGAAGAGCAGCAGGAGGTCATGTCGAAGTATGCAAAAAAAGGAAAAGTAAATTTCACTAAACCAGAAGATTTGGTGCGGTTCTATTCCCACTATAACGCGGAGATATTGGGGAATAAGTAACCCTGCAAGCGTATGGTATTTTGATTGCTGAAGTTAAATGGCATACAACTTTAAGATATAGTCATCGAGGTTCAGCATATGGTGATGCCCCCATTCATGGAATTTTTACCTGATAAATTGGAAAAAGATTTGTATCTTATAAGAGCCTAAGAGCTTAATTATGAGGTACTTTAAATGGCAGTCGGACGATAACTGCTTCATCTTTGAGAAAATGGTGGGAGATGTGACTGCTGACTTAATTGAGGTAGCTGACGAATACATTGTTGATCTGAGTGTAAAAGACAATTTGGCCATTATCTCAGATTGTAGGGATGCATCATTCAGAAAAATGAGTTTAGGTCAAGGATGGGATCTTGGTATGAATTTCACCAAACTGATTCCACAAAACCTGCATGTTGAATTAGCTTTAATAACCAATCCCAGTCGAAAGGAAGACTCTGAGATAATTTCTAAATATGCAGCCGCAGCAGATACCTCACGTTTTACTACCGTCAAAACTTTTCACTTGATGAATGAGGCCTATGACTGGCTGAACATTTCATCATTGATCTCCGATGAATTAGAAAAAGAACTTCAAGCATGGGAAAAGAAGCTAGCTGAAGAGTAAGCACATGATATATCAGTAGAAAGACCTTGTCTTATTTCATTTTTTTCCATTGGCTGTAGGGTGGTTTTATTTTGTACCGTTGACCAAGCGTTCTTATTTTTTAGAATCGATGTTCAAGAGCCTCAATTTTTATTCTTATTTCATCTTCGAAGCGAAATTCGATTCCGAAAAAGAGCACCTGCAGGCGTGGGATACTACCTGCATTTTCCCTAAGAATAGTTCATAGGTTAGAATAACTCACCATTCGAGTGTTTTAGATTTTAAAATAGTGTGGCTCAACGCTATGTAGTTTTCTACTCTTTCTTTCAGTTTTTCCTTGTCTTGGTCTGTATCCACATGAACCTTACTTCCATCGTCTAGTTTCATGTAAGCTTTGAAAGCAGATTTTCTGATGTTATGTGTGATTCCGGCTCGGGTAGTCATCACAATGGTATCTCGGACTTCATTAATGAAAAATTTTTCGATGAAGCGAAAAGGTGTTTTGTTTCCAAATTGCTGCCAAAAAAGTTTCCTATATATCCTGTAGTTTGTGTTTGCCACATCAATTGAAAGTCCATATCTAAGGAAGACCATGGTTAGTCCTGTTAAGAGAAAGACGACTGTAAGTACGTAATACCCCAACGTGTGCGGCTGAGTAATCAAAACAAGTGGTCCTAGGAGGCATAGAACACCTCCAAAAATACGGAACATAGGAGGGAAGAAATATTCTTGCTTTATATCGATCATTTTACGATTAAATGATGGTTCGAACAGCTAGTACACCTCTTTAATCTAATCATTAAAACCCAAGCAGGGCTTAAATTCGGGTATTTTCCTTGCTTTTCGTGATTGTTCAAAAGCGTAGGCTATCGAGATGAGTGGTCCTTCCTGCCATGGTTTTCCGAAGAAGGAAATACCGACTGGAAGATCATTTACAAACCCAGCCGGGACGGAAATATTCGGGTAACCGGACCAAGCAGCAGGACTCGAGCTTCCTCCACCATAATGGTCACCATTGACGACATCAATCATCCAGGCAGGGCCACCAGTGGGTCCCATGATGGCATCCAGCTGATTATCTTGAATGGTAGCATCAATTCCCTCTCTGGATCTACCTTGTACCAGCTTGACTGCATCTAAGTATTCTTTATCACTTAGGTCACCTCTTGACTGGGAACTATCCAGTATTTCTTTTTGAAAATACGGCATGGTGATGTCCGCGTTTGCTTCCATAAAGCTAATCACATCGGCGAGTGAATTGACGCCGCTGATAGCCTGTGCATTCGATAAATAGCTGTTGAGACCTTCTTTGAACTCATACTCAAGTATGACCCTGCTTGGCCCATATAATTCCTGGATATTAGGAATAACAGCATCTAAGTCCACCATTTCAGCACCTTTCGATTTCATTATGGCTATGCATTCTTCCGTTATCGAGTCCACTTTTTCATGAAAGCCAAAAGGTGATCTCCATATACCTATTCGCTTACCAGCTAATCCATTCTTATTCAGAAACTCTGTATAGTCTTGACTACCCGCAGGAATGGAATCCTCTGTTTTGCTATCTGCAGCATCGACACCTGTTAGAGCACCAAGCAAGATAGCTGCATCAGCAACTGACCTTGCCATAGGTCCTGCAGTATCCTGAGAGAAGGAGATCGGTATGATGCCGCTTCTGCTCCACAGGCCTACCGTCGGTTTGATTCCCACCACACCGTTAGCAGAAGATGGACAAACGATGGATCCGTTAGTTTCAGTTCCAATTGCGATGGAGCAAAGATTAGCCGAAACTGCTGCGCCACTTCCAGAACTTGAACCGCAAGGATTTCGATCAAGGATGAATGGATTTCTCGTTTGCTTACCTCTGCTGGACCAGCCACTACTGGAGCGCGTCGATCTAAAGTTTGCCCATTCACTTAGGTTTGTTTTTCCAAGCAACACAGCACCTGCTTCCCTCAATTTAGATACGATAAAAGCGTCGTTTTTAGCTTTATTTCCTTCAAGTGCCAAGGAACCTGCTGTAGTCATCATTTGGTCAGCTGTGTTGATGTTGTCTTTGATGAGTATTGGAATACCGTGAAGAGGACCCCTGTCAGTACCTGATTTTAACTCTAAATCCAATGATTTTGCAATTGCAACCGCTTCGGGATTGACCTCGATTACACTGTTAAGTCTAGGACCATTTTGATCAACGGCTTGTATCCGGTCAAGGTATAGTCTGGTTACCTGCTCAATGCTCACCGCGCCTGATCGGAAGTCGTCTTGTAGCTCGGCTACCGTTGTTTCTAGTAACTCAAATTGATTCAAGTCTGAATGAGACGTGTTCTGATTCTGTAAAGGGGATGTGATCTCTTTAGAAGCACATGCCGAGGTGACGGCAACAGAACCAATAGTTAATCCTCCCAACGCACTTTTCTCTAGAAATTTTCTTCTTTTCATCTTATTTGGGTAAGTCTCTAAAGATAACATATGATGAAAACCCGTTGGTCACCTTTGGTGTAACAAGCAAAAAAAAACGGCACTCAATTGTAGAGTACCGTCGTCATTAAGAATCAGCCGAGTAAAAATTTACTCATAGCGAAAGTAATGACAAAACAAACCGTTAGTAACAGTATTTCGACAGGTGGAAATAATCAGTCGATCAATAGATATATTTCAGCCGTTTATCTGAATGATCATTGTGTTCTTGTATTTTGCATTGGGCGACTGCATTAGGTCCATTACTTTGGTCTGTTAAAACAATCTTTACTAGAAATGAAAAAATTTACAATGGTAAGTTGCCTGCTGGTAATGACGATGGTCGTCACAGCGCAGGATCGCATGCAGGTTGCTGACGAGACAGTGGTCACCAATCATTCTGTCACCATCAAAGGAAAGTCTGTTTCTTACACAGCTACCACCGGCACGCAGCCAGTATGGAATGAGGAAGGTAAAGCAGTTGCAGCCGTGCATTACACCTATTACTTAAGGAATGATGTCAAGAATAGAGCCTCCAGACCATTGATCATCTCATTTAATGGTGGCCCCGGGTCGGGATCAGTCTGGATGCATTTGGCCTACACAGGACCCAAAATATTAAAAGTGGATGATGAAGGTTTTCCAATACAACCTTATGGGGTAAAGGACAATCCAAACTCTATCTTGGATGTCGCAGATATTGTTTTTGTGAACCCGGTGAATACGGGATACTCTCGTATCCTTGACAAAGAGACAGATAAAAAAATGTTTTTTGGCGTCAATGCCGATATCACATATTTAGCGGAATGGATCAATACATTCGTAACACGGGTCAATCGATGGGAATCTCCTAAATATCTGATAGGTGAGAGCTACGGAACTACACGTGTTTCAGGCCTTGCGCTAGAATTACAAAATAGACAATGGATGTACTTAAACGGTGTTATACTGGTTTCGCCCACAAGCTTAGGCATTGACCGAAATGGACCTGTTGGAGCCGCCACAAGATTACCTTATTTCACCGCCGCAGCATGGTACCATAAGCAATTACCTGAGAAGCTTCAATCCAAAGACCTTGATGAGGTACTTGCTGAATCTGAGTCTTATGCCATTAATGATTTATTACCCGTATTAGCAAAGGGAGGTTTTGTAAAAAAGGAAGAGCGATCAGAGGCAGCTAAAATGATGTCAATGTACTCAGGGATAAGTGAGAAAGAATTACTTCAGCATAACCTTGACATGTCACCTTCCTACTTCTGGAAGGAGCTTCTGAGAGATGAAGGATACACCGTCGGTAGATTAGATAGTAGATATAAAGGGTTGGATAGGATGGAAGCCGGTTCAAGGCCTGACTTCAATTCAGAGTTGACTAGCTGGCTACATTCCTTTACCCCGGCAATCAATTATTATTATCGCAACGTTCTGAACTACAAGAGCGACATCAAATACAACATGTTTGGCCCGGTAAGGCCATGGGACCGCACTGGGGACAATACCGGAGAAAATTTGCGACAGGCAATGGCTCAGAATCCCTATTTGCATATGATGGTTCAATCAGGTTTTTATGATGGGGCAACTCAATATTTTGATGCAAAGTATACCATGTGGCAGATGGATCCTAGCGGTAAGCTACGAGACCGAATGTCGTTTAAAGGATACAGAAGTGGCCACATGATGTATTTAAGAAATGAGGATCTAATCAGTGCAAATGATCATTTGAGAGAGTTTATACAGAAGAGTACTCCTGGCCCTGGAGAAGCGGCAAAATATTAATAATTGGATACTGAAGTCAGCAAATAAGGGATAACTCAAGACAGCCAGCTTTATTTATTGTAGTACCTTCTTAATCTAAGTATTTTAAGGGATTAAGTTCGTGTTAGATTGTTCTTCCCCGTGTAAGAAGAGAGGATTTTGGAACCGAGATCACACCTGCAAGTACTTTAGTTGGGGTAACGGCCTCAGCAGTATCAGATTGGTTGATTGAGAAAGATGCAACAGCAGTGATTCCATAAAAAAACAACCAGACCCTTGTGAGTCTGGCTGTTTCGTTACTAAACCAATTATTGCAAAATTCGGAATCGCTTCCGAAATGAAGAGTGAGTATTCAAATTGCGGCGTGCTGAGTGGTAACAGCAGCCTGCGTATTTTCAGTTTGTTGCTTCGAGTTCTTTATGATCGTAACAGCTACAATGATGATTATGACCAGTCCTAGTCTTAACAAGTGTAGTATGGTTCGGGCATTCATTTAATCTAGCTGCTTTGATTACTTGTATGTGAATGTAACGCAATAAACTATGAAGAGTTATATTTTTAGATGGAAAAGTGATAAAAATACCCAGAAGTGGGTAGTTACAATAACCAATTTGGTACATAAAAAGGAGTCATTGGTAAGGTTTTAGGGTGTTTCAGCGACTAGTTTTGTCTGTAGTTTCATGAGCAAAACAGAGAAAGATAAAGTAGTGGTCACAGGTATGGGTGTACTTTCACCCATAGGAAACGATGTTACATTATTTGGGGAAGGCTTAATGGAAGGTTGCAGTGGCGCAAATCCCATCAGCTTATTTGATGCCAGAGGTTTTAAGACTCAATTTGCCTGCGAACTGAAACAATTTAATCCGGCAGCGCATCTGTCCCCTAAAGAGGTTAGAATCTATGATCGGTTTACCCATATAGGTTTAATTACTGCCGGTGAGGCATTGAAACATGCCAAGTTTCAAGTCAGTGAAGAAAATGCAGAACGAGTGGGTGTTATCTGGGCTTCGGGAAATGGGGGATTTCAGTCATTTGAAGAAGGCGTAACTTCTTTTGTCGAAAACGACCGTCAGCCCAGGTTTAACCCTTACTTTATTCCCAAGCTATTGGTTAACATGGCAGGTGGTGTCATTGCGTTGAAGTATGGCTGCAAGGGGATTACCTACACGCCCGTTTCAGCGTGTGCATCTTCCAATACCGCCATCATCGAAGCGTATAATCATATCAAGTGGGGACATGCTGATGTAATCATAGCTGGGGGTTCAGACTCTGCCATCACGCCTGCAGGAATAGGAGGGTTCAATGCAATTCGTGCACTTTCTGTTCAAAACGAAGCCTTGGAAACAGCATCGAAGCCTTTCGATATTTCCAGAGATGGATTTGTAATGGGCGAAGGAGGCGGCGCATTAATCTTGGAGTCACTTGAGCATGCAAAGGCCAGGGAAGCTAATATTTTAGCAGTGGTAGGGGGTGGAGGCATGACATCCGACGCTTATCACTTAACCGCTAGTCATCCTGAAGGAGAAGGGGCACAAAGAGCTATGAAAATGGCTATGTCTGAAGCTGGAGTAGAACCTGAGCAGATAGATTACATCAATGCACATGCTACCAGTACTCCATCAGGAGATTTAAGTGAAGCAAAAGCAATCTCTCGGGTTTTTGGTTCACATCGCCCTAAGATCTCCGGGACCAAATCTATGACGGGCCATCTACTAGGTGCAGCTGCAGCTGTCGAAGCTATTGCTTCTATTTTAAGTATTCAGAATCAAATAGTGTGGGGTACTATCAATACAAAAAAAGTGGATCCTGAAATTGAAGCGTTGCTGGACCTTGTGATTGGTAAATCTATTGAAGCTAAGGTTCAACATGTTATCAGCAATGCATTCGGGTTCGGAGGACACAATGCCTCGGTTCTTTTTAGTAGATATCAAGCTTAATATCCGAGATGAATGTCCTGTCTATAGAGAAGATAACCAAGAGTTACAATGAAAAACAGTTATTTGGAGGAATAACGTTTGGTTTAGATCAGGGTCAAAAAGCTGCCTTAGTTGGAGTCAATGGATGTGGAAAATCTACGTTGATGAAAATCATTGCAGGTCTCGAATCAGCAGATGAGGGTATCGTTTCTTTTCGAAAAGATGTGAAAGTTTCCTTTTTGACCCAGCAGCCTGTTTTTGAGGCTGAACACACCGTCTTGGATGCAGTTTTTGATTCCGAAATTGAAGAGTTACAGCTGATAAAAGCTTACGAGTGGAATCAGATGCGAGCGGAGAGATTTGGGGACGAAGAGGCTATCGCACGGATCAGTGATCTCATTGGTCAGATGGATCAGTTGAATGCATGGGACTACGAATCTCAAGTTCGCTCCCTTCTGGGACAACTAGGAATCCACCAGTTGGAGCAAAAAATAGATGAGCTGAGTGGAGGACAGAAAAAACGAATAGCATTAGCGCAAGCATTGGTTACTTCACCGGATTTTCTGATTTTGGACGAGCCAACTAACCACTTGGATTTGGAGAGTATCGAGTGGTTAGAGCAATATCTGGCTACCGCTAATATGACGCTGCTGATGGTGACGCATGATCGCTATTTTCTAGATAAAGTCACCAATGAAATTTTGGAAATTGATCAGGGTCAGATCTATAAATACAAGGGAAACTATCAGAATTTTCTCGAAAAAAAGGCTCTGAGAGAGGAGCAGGAGGCTGCTACGGTTGCTAAGGCTAAAAACTTACTACGAAAAGAGCTCGACTGGATGCGTCGGCAACCGAAAGCGAGAGGTACAAAAGCAAAGTATCGTATTGACGCATTCTACGAAACAAAGGAGGCAGCTGCTAAGAACCTGATAAAAGATCAGCTTGAAATGCAGATCACAGGAGACCGACAGGGAAAAAAGATTCTTGAACTTGATAAAATTCAAAAGTCATTTGAGGGATCATTTTTCATCAGTGATTTCTCATATGTATTCAAAAAAAGAGACCGTATAGGTATCGTAGGACCAAATGGAGTAGGCAAATCCACTTTTCTTAATGTGCTAGCCGGTGACCTTGTAGCAGATAGTGGTAAGAGGGCTGTTGGTAAGACGACTTCCTTTGGTTTTTACAAACAGGAGGAGTTTCCCTTTGATTTGGACTTGAAGGTATTAGAAGTTGTCCAGGAAGTGGCTGAGGTAATCCAATTGTCTAACGGTTCTACGGTCACAGCATCGCAGCTACTAGGACAATTTCTATTTCCTCCTAAGGTACAGCACCAGCCTGCGTCAAAACTAAGCGGTGGTGAGCGTAAGCGATTGCAGTTATTGAGAGTGTTAATGGGCAATCCTAATTTTCTCATTTTGGATGAACCGACCAATGACCTGGACCTCATGACACTCAATGTTCTGGAGGAGTATCTCGAAGATTTTGAAGGTTGTCTGATGATTGTCTCTCATGATCGCTATTTCATGGATCGACTTACAGATCATTTGTTCGTCTTTGAAGGGGAAGGAAAAATAAGAGATTTTCCAGGCAATTATACGGATCTACGAAATGACCAATCGATCAGGAAAACTACGGCTCAGGTCAATCCTGTGACCGAAAAGGTCAAAAAAGAAGAAAAGCAGAAGACTCCTGCCAAGATTAAGCTCAGCTACAAAGAACAGCGAGAAATGGAAACCTTGGAAACTGAAGTGGAAGAGCTTGAGGAAAAAAAAGCTGCACTTACTCTTGAGATGTCTATGACAACGGATTATGACAAGCTACAGCTATTTGCTGAGGACTTGCAGGATGTTGATAGAAAGCTTGAAGAGCGTGAAATGAGATGGTTGGAGCTTAGTGAAAGACTGTCTAATTAAATCTCCTAAAGGATATGTTCAAATACAATTTGCTCTTGAATTTGATCTACTGTTTGCAAGGAAATACAAATCGTGATAGATTTACCCTAGCGCAACTACCCTTAACATATGAAAAAGGCCTGGCAAAACTTCATTAAATCCTTTCAACCCACTTATTCGGTAAATGCCATCACATATTTTGTGATCCCGGGTATTCCTGTGAACAAGAACGAAAACCGACATGATTTCGAAAAAGGAGCGCAGGAAGAGGCAAAGGAGTTTTTTGATAAGGTGGTTAAGAAGACGAAAGAGATGGGTTTTTCGCCTGCTGAGGTTCAGTTAATACGGGGAAAAAATAAAGTCATTCAAAAGCAGACTTTTGGTCCTGTTGACATACTTCAGGATATGCCGATGACAGTTAATGCCTAGTCCAGAAAAGATTAAACATATAGGGGATCAAGTCGATCCCCTTTTTTATTTGTAACCTTTTAAAATGTAAATCCTAATGCTATTGGATATTCTAATAGGTAATGCGCAATTACAGTAATATAAAAGACTTTCAAGAGGCGAATGTTCCAGCAGAATGCTAAAAATGAAATAAGCACCAGAAGATTCAAAGGATTGAATAAGAACCTTTCCATGTTATTTCCGAGTAGATTCCAGGAATACAGTAGAAATAAGACGTAGAAAACGATGGTCAACAGTATACCTGATTTCTGTACATAGGAAGTATTAGATTGCGTCCATGAAATGCTACCAATCAAAATGTAAAAAAGGGTGACCAAGGCAGCTCTGGTTTCGTACGGAATTAAGGGGCCAAACGCAGGAAGTTCACCAATTATGAAGGTTCCAATGAGTAAGAATACCATGTCGCGCGATAAGGTCATTTGCCACTGGGAAGCAAAATAATGAAGCACGCCCCCACTAATCACAAAGACAAGTAGTACCATTCCCACATTTGGAGGATACCCCATTATAAGTGCTGATATTTTAAGCAGGCCAGCCACTCCAAGTATAATCAACAACACTCGTTCAATGCCGGGGCTGTATTTATCATGAAGAAAGCTCAGTATATTATTGGCATAATTATCAGTTGTTGCGAGTTGATAGAAGGCGGTGCTGAATGTAAGGATGAGCGCAACTAAGCTTATCATGCTGGTCGGTGTTGCTCCAGGTAATTGAAGGAGAATTAAAACCCACGCTATGATGTGTAAGATCACAGATCCAATGACCGCTAGCAGCAGCCCTGAGCCAAGCTTGTCCTTGTTTCTTTTGATGCCTGTGATGGCACCAGTTGATAAAGCAAGAGTAAAGGCACCGATGCTAGTGAAAAGTACTAGTGTAGTGCCTGGCAGGTGAAGTAACTTAAAGGCCGTAGTTATAAGAAGTAAACTCAAGGCCATGTACGTGATCCGTGTTGTAACAGTAGCTTGTTTTGGCATTTCTTCTATTGGTTATGTACTCTATGGTCAATTGTAGATATTATCCGAGTTTCGGAGTAATTGAATTCTTCTTCAGATGAACTTATACTTCTTATATCAGACTAGATGTTAAGTTAATGATGATCAAGTAGTTCCTTTTTTAGGGTGGAAACTGAATTTTTACTTATTAAGATTTTTTTTAATAAAATGAATAGTTTGACTTGTTACATTCCCCATTTTTATTCGCTGGGTTTCCTTCGATATCAGGTTATATTAGATGTTCAATGGTCTTTTATAATTATTAAAACTCTGAAAGTTTTTCTTAGTTGCTGCTTCAGTCAAAGAATAGTATTTGGTGGCTTTGTTATCTGCCACCCTGCTCTCAGGGGTTAATAAATCGTGACTTTTTAGCTTGAACAATTCAGGATAATGTGCGCTAGATATCAAGTTAATTTCATCTCTAGATAGGTCAGCCATTGTTTAGCTGATCTCATTTCTATACATTTTTTGATTTTCTGAGAGCAGTTTGAGAGAGATCGTCCTGATCTTTCCCTTAATAATATATTTTAAATGCTTAAGAAATACTATGTAGAAAAAAAATGATTGTTTTTAATTTCCAGTCATCTACTGTATTAAATCCTAGCTTGGTAGGTGTATAGTTCGTAATATCTGCCCTGTTTTTCTATTAGCTCATCGTGTGTTCCTCGCTCATGTATCAACCCTTTCTCAATGACAAGGATCTGATCTGCTTTTCGTATTGTGCTAAGTCGGTGTGCTATAACAAATGTGGTACGTCCTGCCATTAGCCTTTCCAAGCTTTCCTGTATGAAAGTTTCAGATTCAGTATCAAGATTGGAAGTAGCTTCATCTAAAATCAAAATCTGTGGATCAGCAAGTATTGCTCGTGCAATCGCAATTCGTTGGCGCTGACCTCCGGAAAGTTTGACACCTCGCTCACCGATCAAAGTATCCAATCCATCCTCGAAACGATCAGTGAATTCGCTTACGTTGGACGCTTTCACCGCGTCGAGTAGCTGTGCCTCTGTTGCGTTGGGTCGTGGAAAGAGAATGTTATCTCGGATGGTTCCTTCAAACAAGAAATCATCTTGGAGTACCACACCTAGATTGCTTCGATAACTCTGGAGTTTGATTTTGGATAGGTCCTGACCATCTAATGTGATGAGACCTTCTTCTGGATTTAAGAATGTGGCTACCAAGCCCGCAATGGTTGATTTGCCTGATCCTGAAGATCCCACCAAAGCAGTTACTGAACCTTTTGGTGCATCAAAGGAGATGCCATGTAGTACGTGTTTTTCCTGTTCGTATCCAAATTTGACGTTGTCAAACTTAATGTCTCCGTGGATGTCATTTAGTTCTATGGTACGCACCGACGGGTCTTCTTCTTCCTCCATGTTCATTAGCTCCTCCGTCCGATCGAGGCCTGCAAATGACTCCGTTAATTGACTCCCAATGTTGCTCATCTGAAGAATAGGCGCAATCATAAAACCGAGGAAGAGCGTGAAGGAGAAGAATTCACCTAATGTTAGTGATTGTTGTGCAATGATCATATACCCTCCGATTCCCATGATACCTGCGCTTGCAAGCCCAAGAAGAAAGGTAGCGGAGCTAGTTACCAAACTAGTAGTGGTTAGCGATTTTTTAATATTTTCATAGAGTCTTTCAACACCAGCTTCAAAGGTTTTCACTTCCTGTGCCTCTGCATTGAATCCTTTGATTACACGGATTCCATTAAGCGTTTCCGTCAATCTTCCCGTTACATCCGCATTAATCTTACCTCTTTCGCGAAAGATCGGTCGGATCTTGCTGAATGAACGCATGGATATAAAGCCAAATATTCCCATAGGCAGCAACACGTATAAGGTCATCATCGGGCTTATACTAATCAAAAACCCCAAGGATACTAAGGCAGTTAATACGCCACCGATCATTTGAGACAATCCCGTTCCCACCAGATTCCTGACTCCTTCTACATCTGTCATGATCCGTGAAACCAGCTCTCCCGCTTTTGCATTATCAAAGAATTTGGTGGGAAGAAACATGACTTTCTTCTGTACCTTAACCCGTAGTTGTGAAATATAATGTTGTGCCTCTACACTTAGTATTTTAGTTAGTAGGAAAGATGTGATTGCCTGAATGGTTACCGCTCCAACCACTACCATTAGAATTACTTTTAGCATTGCAAGGTCACCTTTCGTCAATACGTCGTCAATTAGGTATTGAGTTGCTTTTGGCGTAACCAGTCCTGCCAATCTGCTGATGACAATAAAAAATAAACCTAGAAACACCAGCTTTCTTCTTGGCCAGATAATCGTCCTAAAAACCTGGCTAATGGAGATATTATTACTTTTCTTGTTTGTAGACATGTGATGGGACAATGGTCAAAAAGCAATCCAAAGTTCCATTGTATGACAGGATGACATAGAGACAGAACTAGATGTATATAAATTTGTAGATCGATATGCTACTTGATACAGGTACTGATAGATTCCTTAATGCACCCGATGCTTTACTGTTTGCGTAATCAAACGGAAAAGAGCCATTAAAAGAGATGGTAAGTCTATAACGCTTTTGCCAGTTATTGCCAAAGATCTGTGGGGATTTTGAGAGCTCAAAATCATAACCATTACTACTGGCTAGGATAGGTCATGAGTTTTTGTCTGGAAATAAATTAGCGAGACCCGGCTCGTACATAACACGATGATTAGTAACGTTCTTAGCAAAATAATGGGCAATGAGCTCTTCAGTTTGTCCATCTGATTGATAATTGATCACGGAGAGTTTCTCGACGAGGGTACCCTTTTACTACTTCCGTAAGTATTCGGCGTCGCATTCGATATTTTAACGTTTTAATTGCCGTTCCAGGAATCGTAGATCTGTACTTTGTTCCACTTATCATTATTTTTTTGCACGTAAGCCTCATGAATGGGATCTATTTGGTATTTGTCTTGATCTTCCTTGGACTTAAATGTCGCAATGAGGCAAACTGAGTAGCTGTTATCTACAACTTCCCGTGGCGTTCCTGCGGGTTCACCCACATGGTAGCTTACCACTTCAGGTATAGCATTCATAAGAGCTGCTGTGGATGATTTGAATTCAGTTAGATCAGTACTCTCTTTCAGCCAAAAGAATACCATGTGCATGAATTTACCGGGAATTTGGGTTTTAGATTCGGGCTGAGAAAATGCAGTACACGAAGTGCCACCGAGCAAAGCTCCTAGTAATGAGTTTTTTAAAAACTTTCTTCTTTTGATCGTCATAATATCATTTTTATGCTGCATTCAACTAATCTAGTGCCAGTTTTACAGCTTTTCTCATTCAATACTAAGTAAAATCTGAAAGGCATTGAAAGCCCTTAAGATGAATGTTGTATTAATTCTTTGATCTGCTGTTCGTAATCAAATTGCAGGTCTTCATTGAGTGTGCTCAATGCTTTTCTAATCAAGATGACCTGTCGATCATAAAGGTTAGTTAAAGCAATGTTCCCTACATAGGATGGGGTGATTTCCTTTAGACATATGCACCAATACATCAGTAATTCGACCTCTACCTCCTTGGATTGTGTAAAGCGAATGTATTTCTTGATGTTGCGCAGTACCTTTCGCGCAGACTTCTTGATGTAGTAGTAACTTGATGTGTTGATTTCTTCGAATTCATCCTCAATTTCCAGCTTGACTGTCGCTATGTAAGATTCTTTGTCGTGATCATCAAAAAGTAAATAGCTGAGGAGCTCCTTACTGTCTTTCTTAAATTTTGCCAACCGCAGACAAAGTTCGATCAGCTCTGGTTTGTCGTATTCTCTGAGTGTTTTCTTCAGAAGGCTGATAGGTGCTGCTTGCATAAACGTGATTTAATGAATCAGAAAACTTTTTTTTTCGTAAGAGATTACAGGCGCAACCTTTTTTGTTTTTGCGCATCCTTACTGTATATACAAAAACCCAAAATAAATAGGATTATGAAAAAAACTGTACTCTTTTCCTTTCTAGGACTTTTTACAGCCATACTTTGTTTAGCGCAAGATCGTGAAATGCGCAATCACGACAGCTTTTCTGGTATCAGTGTAGGTGGAGGCGTTGATTTAATAATATCTCAGTCGGATGAATTTAGTGTCGAAGTAATCACAGCTGGCGATTTAGAAGATGTAGAAACCCGTGTGGCTAGGGGTATACTGGAAATCAGACAAAGAAGCAGCAGTTGGTTTCAATGGAATGACCAGGTGGAGGTGAGGGTATCGCTTCCGTATCTAGATTTCTTAAATACTTCCGGTGGATCAGATGTTGAAAATAAGAATACGCTGACAGGAAACGGGTTGGAGATTAAAGCCAGCGGCGGCTCGGATGTAGAACTTGTATTGAACTATGGAGAACTTGAGATCAATTGTTCCGGTGGTAGTGATGTAGAATTAATGGGGAACACTGATTTTCTAGAACTCCAGACCAGCGGTGGTAGTGATTTTGATGGAGGCGATTTAGTAGCTGAAGAAGCGGATATAAACACCAGTGGTGGATCAGATGCAAGGGTAAACGTTAGTAAGCGCATCTACGCCAGAGCTTCAGGGGCAAGTGACATTACGTATTACGGAAGACCTGAATACGTCAACGTGGACAGTAGCGGTGGAGCAGACATCAGAGAAGCAAGAAATTAGTAGTCATCCTCTTGATACATTAAAGGATCGGCGATCAACAATCTTTGCTCCTTTTTTTCCTGCTAAGAAATTGATAATAAAAGCAGTATGTTTAATTGGTTGTTGCCAAAGGTTGATTCGGTATCAGCCGATCTTGCCTTGATAATTGCTTAAAGTGTTTCAGTAGTAGGTAATGATTTGGTGATCGATGATTCCCTTTATCTTTGTTGAATGCCTGACTTTAAGAAGTATTTTGCAATCCCTGCTCCTCCTGAGGAGGTGTATGCTGCTTTGACATTCGAACCTACCATCGAGTTGTGGACCGGCTCACCTGCAAGCTTTGTGGCGGAAGAGGGAACTGAGTTTTCTATGTGGGATGAAAGTATTTCAGGTAGGAATTTGAAACTGGAACCAAAACGTTTAATACAGCAGGAGTGGTATTTTGGAGATCAGACAGAACCATCTATTGTAAACATTAAACTCCATCCGGATAAAAAAGGAACCTCAGTAGAGGTGAATCATTCGAATATCCCTGAAGAAGCTTTTGACGATATCAAGAGTGGTTGGGCAGACGTCTATATGAAAGACCTGAGAGAGTTTTACCTAGATTGATTTTTTGCATATTCAACGCATTTTTCCCAATCCTTTTGATAGTGATCTCTAATTTGCTGAAGGTATTGTCTCGGGAAAAGTCGGATATCTTTCATCCAAGAAGCAGGAATCAGTCTCGCTAGATAAAGTATCAGGTACCTGTATATTTTACTTTTTCTCAGGTTATTTCGAAGAAAGCGATGGTAAGACCAGTAGATGAATTTCAGTTGATGATCTGAATAAGAGGTATGCACGGGTCGTAAACTTACTTTTTTCCAATCAAGTTCTACTTGAAAATGATCCAAAAGCTTCTTTATAAATGAGGTAGCATCTTTTTGAAGATCCTCGTAAAAAAGGACGATAGGTTCATTTCTAAACTCAGCTTTAAGGAGTTCTATTTTTTTGTAAAAGTCCAGTGCATCTGCATTTAGGTAGCCTGTTGATCCATAGATTGGAAAGAATTGTTCGATGGATTTATTATAGCCATTTTTAACATGTCTTTTGTATTGACTGACTAACCATTGATCTTGCTGTCTTAGTATTAGGATTGGATGGACATCACAATCTGCTTGTTTTGCAAAATTTTGAATACTGGTATAAAATGATCTATTAAACTCATTGGAAACCAGAAGCTTGTCGATAGTAGTGCTTTTGATGATATCGTGCGCAGTCGCAAAATTCCTTTTTGGGATATATTTTATCCCCTGTAATGCAGGGAAGATACTTTTCTGAAGAAATGTGCTCCCCGTGCGCTCAAGCCCAACGTGGAAAAAGACCTTTTTTTGTGTTTTAATGATGTCTCTCTTGATCTATATGTATGACAATTGCATCCGCCAGTAAGTCAGCAGCTTGCGGATGGTTTCGGAAGAAAAGCTCCGGTTCGATAAGCTCTAATTCGGACAGTGCCAAGTTTCCTGCAATATCCCAAACCAAATCTACTCTAGCGTACAAAGGGTGGTACGGGCAGGCGGCCACGGCTTTCTCTGCTAATTGTATTTCTTCTTCAGAAGGTTGGTAGGGGACAACGGTCCCTCCGAAATCATCTTGAACCCTGAAGTCACCAGGTTTAGCCTTCTTTAGGACAGCATGTGTAAACCGTCCGTCTATTACCATGAGAGAAACCTCCCCTTTATCAAGGATGCTATTGAGAAATGGCTGTATCATCAGGCATTCGGATCTCAGCAATCGTTGGAAAATAGCCTCATGATTTTCGATATTATGAGCTTTTAAGCGATAGGTATGTCGGGCAGCACCCGAGATGGAAGGTTTGAGAACCGCACCATTAGTCCAACCAGATTTTAGTATCTCATCTACCAGACTTGTTTTGGTAAGAGGTTTTATGAACACTGTTGGAACTGTCGGAATACCTCCTTGTTCCAGATCAAGTAGGTAATGTTTATCCAGGTTCCACTGGGTAAGTTTAAATGGATTGATCAGGTGAGTAGAACGGGATGCTCTTCCCATCCACCGTATGAATTCATCGAAACGCTCATAATAGTCCCAGGTTGAGCGGAAAATAGCATAATGGGTGCTAGTCCAGTCAAAACTTTTTGATGCCCAACTCTTCCTGACCACCGATAATCCTCTTTCGACAAGCGCATCGAGCAACATGAAGTCTTCTTTCATTACATTTTGAACATAAGGATTTTCATCAGAAGGTTCTTCGTATCGATCCTCAGTAAGAAGGGTTATATCAAAAATATTCAAAAGGTAAATACGGATACTCTAATGCAAGTTATGAAAATTAAAGTCAGGAAATTGAATAAAAAAGGCACCCATCAGGATGCCTCTTATTCGTAAAAAGTAAGTTAGTGAAGAGTAAAAAAGCCGGTATCAGCTTAAATATATTTCTGTTCTTCTGTTTAACTGATGCGCAATCTCTGTGCAAGAACCACAATCCTCAACCGGATTGAGTTCCCCAAAGTAATCAGCAACGATTCTATCTGCAGGTATTCCTTTTGCAAGTAGGTATTCCCTTGCCGATTCTACTCTATCTCTGGAAAGCCGCTCGTTGTACGATCGCGAACCCCTAATATCGGTGTGTCCCGATAGCGTCACTTTCAAATCTTGGTAGTTCTCAAGTACATTTATCAAGTCGTCAAGGCCCTCAGCGGCATCTTCTCTTATTTCACATTTATCAAAATCGTAGTAGATGGCCGATAATTCGAATAGTTTGTCTATGTCGCAATAATCAGTCTCAAATTCTGACTTAAGTTCCTCTAATGTACCATCGTATGCTACTGTTTCTTCTCTTATGTCCAGAATTTGATCCTCATGACCGTAGTTCTTGACGATAACAATATCTCCTTTAAGTTTGATTTTTTTCAAGGGAATTTCAACAGTATAAGATTCAGCTTCATATGGGATATTTCCACTAAAAAAATCGAAGCTGTTATCATAATAACCCTCACTTTGACCCTTCAGATTAAAGGTCTTTCCCCTATAAGTAGAAAAAGAGAGCTGGTTTGTGTTTTCTTCCTCGAAGTTAATTTCTTCATTGATCAGTGCTTTTGCACTGATCAAGCCGGTTAAAGGCTCCAGAGTTTCCTCATCTAGCAGGATCACATTAAGTTGGTGGATGTATAGCTTAAATCCATAAATGTCATCGCTGCCTTTTCCTCCATCCCTATTACTCGACAAATAGCCAGTTTTATCGTCTATGATCAAGCCGAAATCATCCTTGGCGGTATTGATGGGATATCCCATATTTTCTACCTGGGCATCAGGGTCATTTAAGTCAATCTTATAAATATCCAGACCGCCAATACCCGGATGACCAGTAGACGCAAAGTAGAGAATTTGCTCACTAGAAATAAAGGGAAACATCTCATCTTCTTTTGTGTTGATCAGATCACCCAAATTTACAGGAGCACCCCATTCTCCGTCTGTATAGCTTACCTTATAAATATCGGAATTACCCGTTCCTCCGGGCATATCTGAGTGAAAATACATTGTTTTTTCATCTTCCGAAAAACTTGGGCTGGATGTTGTATACTCGTCAGAGTTAAAAGGAAGCTCGAGAGGCTTCTCCCATCTTCCCGTTGCGGATCTGTTTGATGTAAACAGTTTCATTTTTACTACTCCATCAGAGCTGGTTTTAGATTCCCCCAGGTTAAAATTATTTCTGGTGAAAATAATTGTATTATCGTTGTTGATAAAAGCTGCAGGTCCCTCGTGAAAGATACTGTTGATTCTTTTTGACATTGGTTCTGGAAGCGATTCTGCTTCTTCTGAATTTTTAGTGTAGTAGAGGTCCAGGAAATAGGTATCATCCCAGTAGTAAGTAGATTGACTAAGTCCCTTTGTAGGTCTATTTGAGACAAATACAAGCCCATCTTCAAAATAGGTGGGCGCAAAATCTCCTTCCTCACTGTTGATATCTAAGTTTTTAACCAGATAGGCAAGAGAGTCAGTAAAATATTTTTCTACGTCTTCAACTTTTTTGAGTCTTTCGATGTCAGCTAGCCCCGGACTTTTTATTTGACTTATGATTCCTTTAGCAGCTACATCTTTACCATTTTTTAGTAGCACCTGGGCATAATTCATTTTGTCTTCATCAGTCCACAGCTCGTCTTCGGTTACACGATCATACCATCTCTCTGCACTTACCGGCTTATTCATCAGTCGATAACTATCAGCAATCTTGAGCGCTGATTGCATATCAAACAGGTCATTTTCTTCTTGTTTAAGGTCAACAGCTTTTTCATAAACAGTTACGGCCTTGCTGTATGCAAAATTATCGTAGAGACGATCGGCTTTCATGATTAATCGTTGATGCTTTTTGACTGCTTTGTTATAAGCAAAATTCTCATAGAAACGATTGGCCTTCATGATTAACCGCTGCTGCTTTTTGTCGGAATCATCGGCTGATAAACAGTAGGACGAAACAAGCGTAACTAATGCTAAAAAGGATATTAACTTTTTCATAATCAAAAATATCTTGGGGTCAGAATCTTGGTTTTAGGCATTTGGATTATATAGTTCAAAATGATCTCATGTGAGCCCGAGTGCACATCTGCAAGGTCAGTAAAGGTAGTAAAATCAAAACCATAGCCTATTTGCATTTTAGGACCTAATTGAAGTTGCAGTAGAGCTGCCAGACTTTCTAGAGATCGATAAGAAATTCCTAACCAAATTACTCTTTGTAGTAGTACATTGACATTAAGGTCTGCCTGAATGGGAGCCCCTTCTACTCGCTTTAAGAGAAAATTAGGTTTTATTAACAGATTTTCATGGAGTCCGAATACGTAACCTCCACTCATGAAATAATGTCGAATAAGTTCGGACTCAGAATCCGGATTGCTCGGGTCAAAACGTTGATTTATCAACTGAGGAACAGATATACCTAGATAGAATTTATCGCTGTGCCACATGATCCCTGTTCCAAAATTTGGTCTGGTGACGTTTACATTGGCATTTGCTAAAATAGGATCAATAATGGCATCTTGATTGTAATTGGAACTGAAAAAATTAAGGCTGGCTTGAAGTCCGAAAGACAATCGGGTATTTCCAAAGCGGAGTCGATAGGCATAGTCCAGGTTAATCCCATTTTGTGTTGTCACCCCAAGTTGATCCCGCAGTAACATCATGCCAAGTGAAATAGGTCTAAAGGAAATGGGTGCGTGAATAGTGGCTGTCTGGGTCCGCGGAGCTCCCTCAAACCCCACCCATTGTTCACGCCAAAGCATACTGGTACTTATTCCTTCGTGTATGCCGGTGTATGCCGGGTTGATGGCCATTTGGTTGAACATGTACTGCGTAAAAAGTACTTGCTGCTGCCCGTAGACAAAGAGAGAAATAAGAAGTGCGGATATGCTTAGGTATATTTTTCTCATATTCAATTACTTTTTTATTGTGATAAATCCTCTATCGGGTGCGCTACCATCACCCCTGTCCAGCACATAGAAGTAGGTGCCGTCAGGCAGGATAGATCCATTCCTCAGTGTGCCTCCGGCATTTACGGTTCCACTGAAAACATTACTTGAGTTATCATAACCTTTGATCTCCCAGACCACATTACCCCATCTGTTAAAAATTTGAACTGAGTTATTAGGGAAGTTTTGAATTCCCTCGAAGATTAAGTTGTCATTGAACCCATCGAAGTTAGGTGTGAACACTTCATTTACGGGTAGCTGTTCGCAACTGAAAGGATCCAGATGATCAGGAATACCATCTCCGTCACAATCACCCTCAGGATTTTCGTCTCCATCAGCTTGGCCATCATTGTCACTATCCGTATCTGCGTAGTCGGGAGTGCCGTCACCGTCTGTATCCGTATTTCCTTCGTCTTCATCGCTAATCCCATCGCCGTCTGAGTCAATATCTTGGTAATCAGGCACGCCGTCGCCATCTGTATCTACGTCACCTTCTTCACTATCCGGGATACCATCATCATCCGAGTCGGTGTCTTGGTTATCCGGGACACCATCTCCATCGGAATCACCATTTCCTTCGTCTTCATCGTCAATCCCATCGCCGTCTGAGTCAGTATCTTGGTAATCAGGCACACCATCACCATCTGTATCTACGTCACCTTCTTCACTGTCCGGGATACCATCACCATCCGAGTCAGTGTCTTGATTATCCGGGATACCATCTCCATCGGAATCACCATTTCCTTCGTCTTCATCAGGTATACCATCCCCATCCGAATCCACATCAAGATAATTTGGCAGTCCATCCCCATCGGTATCATCGTTTTCAGGACTACCATCCTGATCTATGTCTTCGTCCTCTGTGCTGATTCCGTCCCCGTCGTCGTCCGTGTCCAGATAGTCAGGAGTTCCATCCCCATCGGTATCATCGTCTTCGGGAGACCCTCCATTGTAATTTTCGTCAGCGGTGTCTACCCCATCGTTATCGTCGTCCGTGTCCAGATAGTCAGGGATTCCGTCTCCATCGGTATCATCGTCTTCAGGAGACCCTCCATTGTAATTTTCGTCAGCGGTGTCTACTCCATCATTGTCATCGTCCGTGTCCAGATAGTCAGGGATTCC
>JAYPLE010000011.1:108717-112917 GCA_038129245.1 Flammeovirgaceae bacterium
CATCATTGTCATCGTCCGTGTCCAGATAGTCAGGGATTCCATCTCCATCGGTATCATCGTCTTCAGGAGACCCTCCATTGTAATTTTCGTCAGCGGTGTCTACTCCATCATTGTCATCGTCCGTGTCCAGATAGTCAGGGATTCCATCTCCATCGGTATCATCGTCTTCAGGAGACCCTCCATTGTAATTTTCGTCAGCGGTGTCTACCCCATCGTTATCGTCATCTGTATCAAGGTAATTAGGAATCCCATCCCCATCGGTATCATCATTATCAGGATTTCCATCTCCATCTAAATCTTCTTTGCTGTCAGGTATTCCATCTTTATCTGTATCAAGATCTGCATCTTTTATCCATGACGTTCCAAGTCCTATTCGTTGAACTTCTGTCCCATCGGAATCAGTAATAGCAGTAATTACCTGAATCCTCACAGATTCATTTACCTCCTCAATATTATCTGTCAAGCTTTCATAGCTGACATAAAATTCAGACACTCCATTTGGAAGTGAAAATTCTTCGTCCACTGCTGAAATTAAGGTAAGATCACTACCTCCGCTTTCGTAATATGCCCGGATCGTATTGCTTGTATAATCTACGTCTACGGTTGCTGAGGCACCGGAGTTGGTAGGTCTTAGAATCAACGCTGCATTGGTTGGCAGGCTTTCGAATATATTGACTTTAAAAAGAACATTCTTACCCTCAAAATTTTCATATCCTGATATCGAAATGCCGTCATTATCATAAATCCGGACAGAGGCTTCCGGGTCCCCCAGCACGGCGTTGCTCGAGACTGAAGTGATAATCAGTTGTAAGAATTCAGTTGTCTCTACCAAGCTATCATCTACAATTGGAATCTCAACAGAGGTAGAATATTGCCCTGCTGATATGGCAACAGTACCGTCAATCGAGGTGTAATCATCACCGGCTGTGGCGTTTAATCCTACTGTTTCATAATTGATGCTGACATCATTAGTTGCCGTAATGGGTGCTTTACTGTTGTCTACCAGACTAAATGTCAAAGTTGCCACGTTGTCTGCTTCACTAACTACTGCAAAATTGACTTCTACAACAGGTAATGAGCTGCTTGGATCATCATCTATGATTCCGGCTTGCAGTTTTTCATCGTAGAAGTTATCTCCTTCGATGAGCATGTCGATGTACTCAGTCTCCTCTGTGTAGGGGTCGTCAAATATTGGAATCCTGATATCTACGGTTTTGCTATTTGCAGTTAAGGTGAATTCGAATAACGGTAATGGCTTATCATAATCATCACGAGTGTAGGTTCCAATGACCCTCATGTTATTCCAGGTAGTTCCACCATCATTTGAATATTGAATCGGAACCATGAAGTCGTCTGAATATTCTGCGAAGTTGTCTCCAGAGCCCTCGGGTGAAAATTTGACTGTTAGTAGCTGATCTGTCCCAAAATCTAAAGCACTGCTAATAGTAAATTGATTGTACGTAGTGCTCTCAGGAACACTGCTGATATTTGCTGATAAATGTGACTTATAGGTGTCAATTGCTGTAGAACTCACGTTTTTAGTTGCAGTCCAGTCCCAGGCGTTGTAATCAATACTTAAACCTTCAATATCGTAAGGAGTAACACCAGAATTTAAAGTGAATTCGTATTCATTACCTGATGGATTCGTCAGGGTGCCCAGCGCGGCAAATGAGGCATTGATGGCAACATCCGTAACTTCCAGATTACCTACATAAGCTTCTTGTTGGGGAGTAGCATTTGCAAGAAGATCGGCTGCGTTGAATTTGACTACCAGGTTTCCGGATACTGCATCATCGACGAAATGGTAATTGATTTCAGCGTCGTTAACAACGATCACATCTTTTGTCCGACTGTCGAAAGCAGCAGGTTTTCTACTGCCGGCCAGGTTTTCAATTGTGGTAACCACATGTTGCATTGCCTGCGTTTCAAAGACATTATTTCCGTCAGTAGAGGCCTCGGATTGCCGTGTGAAGTTGATGCTTCTAACAGCTAATGCATCGGAAATCATCTTCTTACCCGATGTTTCGATATTTAGCGGCTCAGAGGTGGTGGGATCAATATAGGTGGTATAGGCATTTCGTACATCTTCGCTTATGGTGATATTATTCGAATAACTTGTTGTTCCATCTTGGATATCATTCGAGGTGAGGGTTCCATCACCCGGTGTTGCATCTTCAATATCTGAATCCAAAAGTTGCAAAAAGATGGCAATATTTTCGATTGCATTGGTGTTGACATCATTCAATCCTTTGTTGACCATGTCCTGTATAAAGACAATGGAACTGTCAATTGCACTGGCATTGAATTGTGCTACAGTTATATTCCCGATCTTGAACGTGATGTCATCACCATCGTTATATCCGAATGAACCTGCACTTCCCGCATCGCCCGTAAGTCCTGTGACTCCTGAGGAGGTTTCATAGGAAATACCATTCACAAAATTGTCTGTGAATTGTGCGACATTGCCGTAGTTAAAAATGGTTAGTTTGCCATTAATAAATGTTAGAATGTAATTAGCTCCTGCAGTTAATGTTCCTTGTGATATTGTGTATTCACCGGGGGACTCCCCGGTAGCGCGGGTAAGATCTCCCGAGAAAGAATCTCCCGTGATTAATGAACCTGAGGTGATCGAGTATGTTAATGCTGGATCTGTAGCTCCTTCTGTTTTACTTGTATTTTCTGCAGTAACAGTTAACGCCAAAGGTGTAATATTGGCATCCAAACCAGAGCTTGGTTGCGTAAGGGAATAGTTTCCGGCATCGCTTCCGGAAATGGTGAAACCTGAGCCGGTCACCGTGATGTCATTTGCCACATCTACAGAAGCAAAGGCATAGGTAGCCGATCCGGAGTTCAGGATGACTGCATCCGGACTTATCACACCACTAAGTTCAGGTGTTCCGGTGACGGTAGCAGTAGCGTTTCCATCATACACTTTATCTTCTGGAGTGATGCCAGTGATGGTCAATATCTTGGGTGTGATGTCAGCAGTCAATCCAGAAGGTTGCGTTAGCGTATAGTTTGCAGCATCGGCTCCTGTGATGGTATAGTTACCGTTAGCCGTTACAGCTTTACCAGTCCCAACGTTTTTATCATCGAAGTTCCAGGCAGTAGGAGAAGCGTCTATAGAAACGACATCACCACTTACAATGCCAGAAAGAGGGGTTCCTCCAAGTGTTACAGTAGCAGAAGTATTCCCATCATAGACTTTATTGTCAGCAGTTGCATTGACAGTAAGCGCTTTCTGACTTATAGTAATAGTGAACGTGGCGGGGGTAGCATCTTCAGATCCATCATCATCAATAGCAGCTAGCGTAAAAGTATCACTTCCGGCATTTCCGGGTACATATTTTAATCCATTAGCTTGAGCGACGGTCAGTACTTGCTCATCAGTCACAGCGGTAACGCCATCAGCCAAATACAAGATGCCCAGTGAAGGGAGTGATTTTATCCTGTAGCTATCGATTGTTCCATCACTATCAGCGCCTGTTGGATTGTCGATGTCTGTGGCTCCATCTCCATAGGTGATGATACCTGAATTGGTGATATCGTTGGTAATGGGAGGGTTATTAACGGTGGCGATAGCTATGGAAATCATATTACTTTCAGCAGTACACCCGATAGAATTTTGAGTGGAAGTTGTGGTACGTTTAAACCAAGTATTTTGAGTGACAGTACCGTGATCATACGTAGCGCTTGTTGCACTGCTGATATCACTAAACCCTGAAGATGAGCCAGTAGTGCTAATTTCCCATTGATAGCTAAGCGTACCGCTTCCAGTAGAAGCAACACTTTGTGTAAATGCTGCCACATCATCTCCGCTGTTGATGGACTGATTAGAACCTACAGTTCCTCCGGTTACGTCATTGACATTTATTGTAACAATAGCAGAAGTTGCTTCAGAACAAGAGCCTGATTGTACAACAGCCCTGAAATAAGTTGTTGTGGTAAGGTTACCGATGGTTCCACCTGTCAGAGTTGTAGAAGTACCTGTTATGTCTGACACACCGGAAGAGAAGTCCGAAGTGGTAGATTTTTCCCAGTTCACTACATTTCCGGTATTGCCTGAGATGCTGATATCAGTGGGACTGGAACCGGAGCAAATAGTTTGATTAGAACTGATGGTGCCACCTACACTTGTAGGATCGACGGTAATGGTTACCTTGTCTGTGAGTTCAGCATTGCAGCTGGTAGTCCCATTGG